>CP065006.1:1983187-2644249 GCA_016699695.1 Bacteroidota bacterium | reverse complement strand
TGAACCATCTACAATACCATGGATTTATTTACAGCATTATTTAACCGCCGCAGTATCAGGAAATACACCACCGAAAAGGTTGAACACAACTTGTTGGTAAAAATTATCGAATGCGGTATGTATGCGCCCTCGGCAGTGAATAAACAACCCTGGCATTTTATTATTTTTCAGGATGCTGAAACCATCGAAAAGATAATTGAAGTACACCCCCATGCAGCCATGCTAAAGGAAGCTTCTGCCGGAATATTGGTTAGTTTTGATAAAAATCTTCAGCATGACGAAGGCTACGGACCTGTCGATTGTTCGGCTGCCACACAAAATATGTTGCTGGCTGCTCACGGCTTAGGATTGGGAGCCTGCTGGGTAGGTATTTTTCCCAGACAAAACCGGATTGATGCATTGCATAAACTCTTCTGCTTGCCTGAACATGTTGTTCCTTTCTCTGTTATTTCCATTGGACATCCAGCAAGTGCGGTCAAAAAAGTTGACAGATTCTTGCCAGAGCGTATTCATTATGAAAAATGGAATTCGTTGTCGTAAAAGGATAATTGAAACTTTTCAATGAGTTTTTCTCACCTTTAGGGCACGAGCCTACAAAATTATGTTTGATTGACTTAAAATGACTTACGAACAAATCCTTCACTACATGTTCGAGTCCCTGCCTATGTATCAACGCATAGGCAAAGCGGCTTACAAAGGCGATCTCGAAAATGCCTATGAGCTCGATAAATTTTCCGGATACCCCCATAAAGCCTATAAAACTATACATGTAGCAGGTACCAATGGGAAAGGGTCGGTAAGTCATATGTTGGCTTCCATCTTGCAGAAAGCCGGTTATAAAACAGGTTTGTACACCTCGCCTCATTTGCTCGATTTCCGTGAGAGAATCCGCATCAACGGAGAGATGATTGATAAGAAATACATCATTAAGTTTATCCAGCGTAATCAGTGCTTTTTCGAACTAATCAAACCATCCTTTTTCGAGATGACTGTGTTTATGGCTTTTAGCTATTTTAAAACAGAAGAGGTAGATGTGGCAATTATCGAAACAGGACTAGGTGGCCGACTTGACACTACTAATATTATTACTCCCATTGCATCGGTAATAACCAATATCGGAATGGACCATGAGCAGTTTCTGGGAAATACTATTAAGCTCATCGCAAAAGAAAAAGCAGGAATAATCAAACCAATGGTTCCTGTAATTATTGGTGAATCAACCAACGAATCGAAAGGGGTTTTCCATGCCCGTTGTTCGCTGATGGAGTCGCCTCTCATACAAGCCAACGAACAATACCGTTTTCTTTCGTCGCACCGCACCGACCGAAATACACAGCTAATACAAATAAAGAGTTCGCATGGGAACCTGGCTTATGAGACCGATCTCTTGGGCCATTATCAATATCAAAACTTAATAACCTGTCTCACCACCCTCGATGTAATTGCTGATAAATTTCCGGTTAACAACCATCATATCAGCGAGGGGTTTAGAACTGTGATGCAAACCACCGGATTGCAAGGAAGATGGCAAATATTCAGCACAAACCCGCTTACGGTATGCGATGTGGCCCATAACAAAGATGGACTTTGCCTGACCCTCGACCAGGTTTCGAAAACGAATTACAAGAAATTGCACATGGTCATAGGTTTTGTAAACGATAAAAATATTGCAGAAATACTGCCGCTTTTCCCTAAAGAAGCTATCTATTATTTTACCCGGGCCTCTATCGAACGTGCCGCGGACCCTCAGGAGATTATGAATCTTTCCTCAAACTTTGGGCTAAAAGGCCAGGTTTATGAGAATGTAGAAGCCGCCTGGTGCGATGCACAAAAAAATGCTGAAAAGGAAGATTTTATTTATATAGGCGGAAGCACCTTTGTGGTGGCTGATTTTTTGGCACTTCAAAAAAAATAGAAAAACTTTTTTATTGTAAAAATCTCTTTTATATTTGCACCCGCTTAATAGCACAAGGGCGATTAGCTCAGCTGGTTCAGAGCATCTGGTTTACACCCAGAGGGTCGGCGGTTCGAATCCGTCATCGCCCACAGAAGCTTTCAGATTTTCTGAGAGCTTTTTTTATTTGCGAATAAGTGTAAAGGTTTGCAATATTGTCTTGTAATTAGGGTTAAGTAAAAACCGTAACCTTTCTTCGGCCTGTAAAAGATTTATTACTCCAGGTTTAATTTAGCGCAGCGCTTTCACGAACGGAGAGAGTAACCCAGAGACTTCTAAAACCAGCCCATTCATGGATAGAAAAAAAATGAACTTTAGCCAATATTGAAAACCTTGCACAATAGAAAATACTTCTGGATAATCATACTACTTTACTGCAATTACAATATTCTATTTGCGCAGGATAAAGTATTCCAAAATAGGCAATTAGAAGGTTTGCCGTATATCGAAAACTTCTACGAAAAAGATTATAATGCATATTCTTCATGCTTTTCAATAACAGTTGCCCAAAATCATTTTATATATGTAGCAAATGGATTGGGCATTTTAGAATACGATGGGTACGATTGGCGGCTTATTCAATATGGAACGAATAAATCAATTATTAAAGCCAATGATAAAGGCGAATTATTTTTTCATGATTCGTACGAACGCAGAATAGGCTTGCTTCAACCCACCAATAGGTATGAATTTAAAGAAATTGTTTTGCTACATGACAGTACTGCTGTCTATAACGAACAAAACAAAAATATTCTTCTTAATGGAAAGGGCGTTTTTTTTATATCTGATTCACACATTGATTTTTGGGACGGAACAAAACTTAAATCGTGGCAAACAAAGAGTAAGTATGGTGCTTCGGCAGTTTTAAATGGCAATTTAATTGTTCAGGAAATAGGTAAAGGCTTATTAATTCTGAAAAACGACACCTTACTGCTTTATTATGAAGATACTTTTCTGAAAGAGAATACAATAGACTACATATTAGTTTGCGCTTCGGGCAAAATACTACTTTCTATCGAGGAAAAAGGTTTGTATTTGCTCGAAAACAAAAAGCTTACCCCATTTTCAACCTCCACGAAAAGCTATTCGAAAGGTATTGAGCTCAACAACGGCCAATTTTTATTTTTAGTTGGGCGAGATGGATTACACCTGATAGATGAAGGTGGAAACATTGTTCAGGTATTAAATGAATCGAATGGCTTGTGTAACGACAATGCGTCGGATTTATGCACTGACCATCAAGGGAATATCTGGGTTTCGACCATGAATGGCATAAGCAAAATTGAAAACAGCCAACCCTTTAGGTGGTTTAACAAAAACCACGGACTGCATGAACAAATTTGGCGCGTGGCTTCGTTTGAATCTGATTTTTATGTTTTTACAAGAAATCAATATTACCGATTAATTCCACCCCAACAATTTGCGCAAGAACCTAATAGTAAAAGTATAAACTTCCGTTTCGAACCCATTTTAAAAACTGCTTGCCACGATGCTTTGATTCATAATAACAAGTTATTGGTTACAGCATGTGAAGGTTTATTTGAGATTAATAAAAACAGGGCGGAAGCTCTCAATCTCTATAAAGAATTGCCTGAAGAGTATTTACACCAATTTCATGTTTCGAATTACGATAAAAACCGCATATTTATTATTACAGATGCTGGATTGGCCAGTTTATACAACAAAAATGGTTTAAGGGATGAAGGGATAATTAAGCCGATAATCGGAAATACTTTAGGGGATGATGAAAATGGAGATTTTTGGGTTGTTCAAAATGAAAATATCCTTCAGTATAAGCTAGTGAACAAAACAGACAACTCTATTCGTATAGAGAACCCCGAATGTGTAAAGTATAAGATTAATGATACTATCTTAAAAGCTTACTGGCGCAGTTTTTTCTCATTTTCCAACAATGTTTATGCTTCAACGCCTGGAAGGGTGTATATTTTTAATAAAAAAACAGGAGAGTTTATTATTGATAAAAAATTTGAGGGCTTACTTCTTAAAGATGAATGCCTCTCAGAAATTTTTTTGAATGATAAATCTGGAAATTTATGGCTTTCCATTGCCGATGCAAGTCAAAGGTATGACTACAGTACAAGAGTTGTAAATCTTATTGGCAATCGCTATGAGTTTGTTGAATTGGATTTGAATCGTATTGGTGGGACAGTTATCCACAGCATTTCGCAGGAAAGTGATAGTAGTTATTGGATTTGCACCAACTCCGGTTTAGCGCTTTATACAAAAGGAATTTCGGAAGCCATTCAAAATAGCGCAAACACTTACATACGCAAAGTTTTACTTAAAAACGATTCTACTCTTTACCTCCTTAATTCAAGAAATAAAGATGTTACCCAATCGATAAAATATGATAACAATAAGGTAGCATTTGAATTTACCCTTACTTCGTACATTGAAAAACATAAAAATAAGTTTCAATTTAAGCTCGAAGGTGCCGACAATGAATGGAGTGATTGGACTGAGAACAACAAAGTGAATTATGCAAGACTATGGGAAGGTGATTACTGCTTTAAGGTTCGTGGGCAAAACTACCTGGGACAAGTAAGTTCTGAAGATTATTTCAAATTTACTATTCTTCCACCTTGGTATCGTACCTGGTATTTATACTGTATTTACGTTTTAATATCGATTGCAATTGTTTTAATCATTCTTAGATGGAGGGTTTCGAAAATCAATAAGGCAAAACATTTGCTGGAGCAAAAAATTATTCAGCGAACTCAAGAACTTCATCAAAAAAACATTCAGCTCGAGAAGCAAACAACAGAACTAAAGGAATTAGACAAATTTAAGTCCAACTTTTTTGCAAATATCTCACATGAATTCCGCACTCCTTTAACATTGATTCTGGGTCCCTTGCATGAATTAATTAAAGAAGTAAAAGACGTAAAATTTAGCAATAGGTTGGCACTAATTAATAAGCATGCCGAAAAACTTAAAAATCAAATAAACCAAATACTCGAATTATCGCGATTCGAGATGCTAAAGGCAAAATCGAGTTTGGGTTTGTATAGCATAAACGAGGTGGTAAGCCAATTTACAGCTTCCTTCCACAGCCTGGCCGAAATAAAGAAAATTGATTTCAGAATAAGCCTTCTCCCCAGCGACATAAAATTCGTTTTCGATAGAGAAAAGATAGAAATTGTATTATCGAACCTATTATCAAACGCATTTAAATTCACACCCGATGGTGGAAAAATAGAAATATCGTTGGCATTGGAATCAAAACAAATTCATAAAAACAACAAAGTAGTTATTACAAATCAAGTCACAATTCAGGTTAAGGATACCGGAATCGGCATTCACAAAGAACAATTGCCATTTATTTTCTCCAGGTTTTACCAGGCCGATAGTTCCAGCACAAAAAAATACGAAGGCACCGGAATCGGCCTTGCATTGGTAAAGGAAATTGTTGAAATGCACCAGGGTAAGGTTGAAGCTCAAAGTGAAGAAGGCCTGGGAACAACAGTATTTGTTACCCTACCTGTAAAAACTGATGTGGATGATAAACTATTCAAAGAAAACTGTGTAGAAGGCAGTTCCATTTTGCCAGGATACAATGAGCAAACTGGAGTCATTCCGAATTTTAAGCCAGAAGTTGAACATTCCGAATCGGAAGAAATTGAACTCCGAAAGAATAAACCCATTGTTCTGGTTGTTGAAGACAACGATGACATGGCAGCATACATCGCCAATATGCTAGAAGGTAGTTACAAGGTAATTGTTGCAATGAATGGTCAATTGGGTTTAAAGGAAGCATTAAAATCAATGCCCGATTTGATAATATCCGATTTAATGATGCCCATAATGGATGGATTTCAACTGTGTTGCGAAATAAAGAAAGACATTTTAACCTGCCATATCCCAATAATATTATTGACAGCCAAGGCCGATATTGATACCAAAATTGATGGCTTACAAACCGGTGCAGATGATTTTTTAAATAAACCATTTGTAAAAGAGGAGCTTTTAATCAGGGTTAAAAACCTGATTAAACAGCGAATAGTGCTAAGAAAGAAATATGAAAAAAGAATATCAGTGCAACCACTTGAAGTTGAAACAGCATCGATGGATGAGCAATTTTTAAATACGGTGGCTCTGCAACTTGAAAAGAATTACTCAGATACGGAATATTCTGTAGAAAAATTAAGCGCCGAAATTGGCTTTTCGTATCGTAATTTTCATAGAAAAATAAAAGCATTAACCGACCAAAACCCATCTGTACTTATTTTAAACTTCAGGCTCGGGAAAGCTGCTCACTTAATAAGGCAAAAAGCAGCTTCAGTCAGCGAAATAGCCTATAAAACAGGTTTTAACGATCCTTCCTATTTTACCAAATGCTTTAAAAAACATTTTGGTTGCCTGCCAACTGAATTTGAGAATTAGTCGGTTTTCTATTCTGTAATCCTTTGACATATAGTAACTTCTTTAGTTGGCAGATAAGTGCCAGTAATTGGCATATTTGTCTTAAAGCTATTTTACGGCGCTAACTAAATTTGCTGCATAAAACCAATCCCTAAAATTGTTTATTATGAGTAAGAAATCAATTTTGCCAATCATCATGCTTGTTCTTTTTTCTTGCTTAGCCATTCAGGCGCAAGAGTTTTCGATGAAGGTAAACAACAATAACAGATCGTACCTTGTGCGTTTGCCTAATAACTACGATCCTTTACAAAAGATACCCTTACATATTTTTTTGCATGGCGGAAATTTTGCAAAAGAAGAAGCGGAATCAATCTATGGTTTTACCGAACATGCCGACACAAGTGGTTATATTCTTGTGTATCCACAAGGCTTAAATAAAAGCTGGAGTAGGGAAAATGATTTTGTGTTTATTTCCTCTCTAATCGACACCCTCACTAAAAACTTTGCTGTTGACAAACAACGGATTTATGTTTCGGGGCACTCAGCCGGGTGTATTTTGGTGAATCTATTGGCGTGTGAATTATCTCACAAAATAGCAGCTTTTGGAGATGTTGGCGGGTTTATGCTAAACAGTTACAGTAAATACTATAAACCGGTGCAACCTGTACCCTATGTTAAAATTCATGGCACCAGCGACGATGTTATACTCTATGCTGGCGATTCTGACATTATATCGGTCGATTCTGTAATCTCGTTTTATAAACATCATAATCATGCGCAATCATTAAAAGATTCTGTGGCCTTACCGGATATTGTAACAACAGACCATTCATCTGTGATAAAATATACCTATGGACAAGACAATTCGGAAATTGTATTTTACCAGGTTGTAGGTGGGGGACATGACGCACCTGATTGGAATGGAAATAATGAAATGGGATATACTAACCGCGATATAAATACCCCTGAAGTACTTTGGGATTTCTTTAAAAATCATGCCTTAAGTGGTGCAAAAGTTACCTTTATATCCAATGCCGGATTTTTAATTGAAAGCGGCAATAAAAAAGTGCTTATCGATGCCCTGTTCACCGAAGGATATGGATATTATACACCTCCTTCGACAAGCGTTATTGATAAGATTTGCAATGGAATTCCACCCTTTCATTCTGTCGATTTATTTTTAGTATCCCACGATCATGACGATCATTTTAAAGCATCTATTGTTTCCAGACAATTAAAAAACAACATCACTACACGCTTTGTATGCCCTAAAAATGTAGAAACCCAATTGAAAACAGAACCAGATTACAATAGTTTTAGCAGTAGAATTATAGTTTTAACAACCAATTATAATAAGCATGCAGATACATCAGCAAATGGCATACCAGTTAAGGTAATGCGTATGCAACACGATAATCGTCCAGAATTTGAAAACAACGGATACCTTTTTACAATTGATAATCTAAAAATACTTCATGTTGGGGATTATACCGGCGCTAAAATTTCTGATTTAGATACTTTCAATTTAAAAAATGAAAATATTGATATTGCTTTTTTAAACTACTACTGCTATTTTGGCGAGAGCGAAACTTACAATAAAGTTTTAGAAAGTATAAACGCTAAACACATAATCCTTTATCATATTGAGAATGGAGATCTGAAAGTGATGTCCGATTCAGTCTCCCAATTAAAAAACACCACATTTTTTAATACAACTTTCGAAAGTGCATACTACGGTGTTGATACCAGTTTTATAACTAATAAAGCGCCGGTTTTATTAAATCCAATTCCAGATACCATTGCTCACCTGGGGCAAAATATCAATATCAGAATAAAGGATAATGCCTTTTCTGATGATTACAACGATTTTCTGTTTTATGAAGCAAAATTAAGTAGCAATGGACATGATCTTCCTGAATGGCTCAAATTTAATTCCACTACAAAAACCTTTAGTGGTATTCCTCCAGTGGAAGAAAACCTTTCCATAAAAGTTACCGCAGTTGATTTGGCGGGGGCCTCCATTTCGGATATTTTTAGTCTAGAATTAACACTAACCAGTTCTAATGATATAAAGAATGAGACGGATAAAATCCAGGTTTTTCCAAACCCTGCTAGCAATACAATCCATATTAAATCTACCAACCCAGAAATTCAAATCGACAGTTACCAATTAATCGATATGAGTGGCAGAATGGTTATGCACAATAACTTAGATTCTGATGTGATAGACATTGCTGAAATAAAAAGTGGGGTGTATATGCTAAATCTGATTTCAGGCAGCGAAATTTATAGAGAAGTTGTACTAATTGAATAACATTCGCGTATATTAACGCCCTATAAAAGTTATAGCAATTAGGAATATGAAAAAACTACTACTCTATATTTTTATTATTGGGTTAATCATTAATTGTGATAATACTGATGAACCTCCAGTCAATAATAATACTTACTTGACTGAATTTGAAACTATTTGGAAAAACTTTGATTTGTATTATGTGTTTTTCGATTATAAAAATATTGATTGGACGGCTCAGTACAATCAATATTATCCTCAAATAGCAGATGATGTTTCTTATTCTGAATTTATCAGTATTGTAAATAACATGCTTGCCCCATTAGAAGATGTGCACGTGTGGATGAAAAAAAGTAATGGACAATTTGTGCAACCATATTTTCCTTCCTATAGTGTAAATTGGAACAATGAAATTTGGCAAAAATATATGTCAACCTTCAATTGGCATAGAGAAAATTCTTCATGGGGTTGGTTTAAACATGATTCTATTGGATATATTTCTATTTCGGAATGGAACAGAGATAAAATTTTAATAAAAGATTTCGATGCTGTATTAAACAGCATGAAAAATTGCAAGGGAATCATTCTTGATATACGAATGAATGGCGGCGGATATGGACCTCTTGCAGGCAGTATTGGTGGACGATTTGTAACTGACAAATTTGCTTGTGGTTATGTCCAAAACCGAAATGGAAAAAATCATAACGATTTCACCAATATGTCTCCAATAGAATATCCGAAAAGAGGTGAATGGCAATTTACTAAACCCATAATTTTACTAATAGGCAGGGGTTGTTTCAGCACATCTGAAATCTTCGCAGCAGGAATGACAAAATTAGCGAATTGCATTACAATTGGCGATACAACTGGGGGAGGGTTAAGTAATAGCAGACAGTTTACCTTACCCGATGGCACAGTTTATTCCGTTTCTGACCAATTAATTTTTGATACTGAAAAGAAAATAGTTGAATCTAGTGGCATTCCCCCACAAGTGCTTGTTAACTGGAATTCTGAAGATATAGAAAATGGTATTGATCCGGTTTTTGAATACGCATTAGATCTACTGAAATAAAAATAATAGATTGTGCGCCTAACTCACGTTAGCGAGCATGTTGGTCAATTTTTTTTGCAAGTGTCGTTAGCACCTAAAAAAAAAGGTTGGTGTAAAGTGACAGGAAATTAGCTTCTTATCGACGAATTAGGAAAGACACAGTGAAACTAAACTGCCAAGGTCAAAGACAGACGAATTGTGTATATTGAAAGAATTACCTTATGTAACAGTTATCGGTACAAATACTAAAGGGAAATTCTCCAATTCCATGAATTATACAATTGACGAAAACAAAGAGCTTTGGGGAACCCTTTCAAATCAAAGAATATATGACAGCAATAAGAAATGTTTTGAAAAAACTGGAATACCTGCAGATATTGAGATGATTAATACCTTAAATGATTTACAGAATAATGCTGACAAGTTAATTCTAAAAGCCATCGAAATATTAGATAACAAAGATTAACTAGTTCCTATCAAGGAAAAAAAAGCCCAATAAGAGGTTAGAATAAGAGTTTATTATATCAACTCCAGCCTCACCACATTCTCTACGTGGTGGGTGTGCGGAAACATATCGACCGGCTGCACAGCGGTTACTTTGTATTTTACCGACAATAACTCCAGATCGCGCGCCTGTGTGGCAGGATTGCAGCTTACATACACAATGCGGTTGGGTTCTGCATCGAGAATTACTTTTACCACATCGGGGTGCATGCCTGCCCGCGGAGGGTCGGTAATCAGCACATCTGGTTTTCCATGTTCGGCAAGAAATTCAACGGTAAGGATGTCTTTCATATCTCCGGCAAAAAAAAGTGTATTCTCTATTTTGTTTTCGAGCGAATTGATGCGTGCATCGACGATAGCCTCTTCGACATATTCAATTCCTATTACCTTTTTGCACTGATGGGCCAGAAAATTGGCAATGGTGCCGGTGCCTGTATACAAATCATACACCAGATCGGTCTTATTCAGCTTTGCAAACTCACGAGTTACCTTGTACAGTTCGAGTGCCTGTTGCGAATTGGTCTGAAAAAAAGATTTAGGCCCGATCTTGAACCGAAGGCCTTCCATTTCTTCTATCAAATAGCCCTGACCCGAGTAACAAACAATCTCCAGATCGCCAATGGTATCGTTGACTTTGGTATTCACCACATAATGCAGGGAGGTTATCTGAGGAAATGAATCTTTTAGAAAACACATAACCGCCTCGATTTCTGCAGGCAGTTCTTCGCCAAAAACCATTATTACCATCCATTCGCCCTGGTTGGAGTTGCGCAATATAATGTTACGCAAAAAGCCTTCGTTGTTTCGTTGATGGTAGAATGAAAAACCTTCGTCAGTTGCAAACTTCCGAATTGCGAGGCGAATCTGGTTCGAGAGATCCGGCTGCAGATAGCAGGTATCAATGTCAAGCACTCTGTCGAAACGGCCCGGAACATGAAAGCCCAGCGCATTGCGGTCGGAAATTTCATCTTCCTTACCTACCTCATCGTTGGTTAGCCAACGTGTAGCAGAGAATGTATATTCCAGCTTATTCCGGTAATACTTCTCCTGAGCAGAAGCAAGTATAGGACTTATATTATCGAGTGCTACTTTGCCTATACGTGTAAGGTTATCGACAACTTGTTTGTGTTTGTATTTTAGCTGTAGGTCATAAGGTAAGTGTTGCCATTTGCAACCTCCACAAACCGTAAAATGACTGCAAAATGGAGTAACCCGCAAGTCCGAGAGTTTTTTAATTTGCTCCACCCGACCTTCCATGTATTTTTTGCGCCGCACATTCACGCGCACATCCACCACATCGCCCGGAGCCATCCAGGGCACAAACACCACCATGTTGTTATGCTTGCCTATAGCCTTGCCTTCTGCGGCCACATCAATTATTTCCAGGTTTTCGATTAGCAGATTATTCTTACGTTTGCCCACTCTGTGCAGTTTAAATTCAGGCCACAAAGGTAAAAAAAGGTAAACAGCCTTCAAGCTTTATATGAAATAGCTTAAAATTTGGATAATAGAAAGCTTAAAAATGATATTTGATCTTCCACATTTTTTCTAAGGATAAATACTCCCTGATATGGAGACATAGTTTGTATAGCGCTTCCAACTGTTTTTGCTACTTTTGCAAATCTTAAATAATACGGATGATTTCACTGGAAAACCTCTCGCTGCAATATACCGGACAGCGCATTTTTGAAGATATTAGCCTGATGATTGGCCCAAAAGATAAGCTTGGACTAGTAGGAAAAAACGGTGCAGGAAAGTCGACCATGCTTAAACTGATGACAGGCGAAGTTCTGCCCGACAAGGGCCAGGTTGTAGTGGCAAGTGACGTAAGTCTGGGCTATTTACCCCAGCAATTAGCCTGTAACGATACCCGTACTGTTTTTGACGAAACCATGACCGCTTTCGAAGAATTTAAAAAAATAGAACAGGATATCGAACACATTGGTCAGCAACTGCAGGAACGTACCGACTACGAAACGGACAGTTACCTTGAGTTGGTTGAATTGCTGACAGAAAAAAACGACCGTTTGCATATAATCGATGCCGGCAACACCAACGCACTTTGCGAACAAACCTTAATTGGCTTAGGCTTTAAACGATCCGATTTCAACCGTCCCACCAAAGAATTCAGTGGAGGCTGGCGAATGCGCATCGAATTGGCAAAAATTCTGTTACGATCGCCCGATATTTTTCTTCTCGACGAACCTACCAACCACCTCGACATTGAATCGATACAATGGCTCGAAGATTTTTTAAGCACCTACAATGGAGCCATTGTGCTCATTTCGCACGACAGGGCTTTTCTCGATAAGATTACCAAACGTACAGTAGAAATAAGCCTGGGCAAACTGCACGACTATAAAACCAACTATTCCAACTACCTCGAGCAGCGCAAAGACCGGCGCGAAAAACTATTGTCAGCCTATCGAAACCAGCAAAAACAGCTCGATGATACAAAAGAATTCATCGAGCGTTTTCGATACAAAGCTTCAAAAGCTGTGCAGGTGCAATCGCGCATCAAGCAACTCGAAAAGGTAGATATCATTGAAGTAGACGAAGAAGACCTTTCTTCGATAAACATCAAATTTCCGCCGGCACCTCGATCAGGTACTGTTGTATTCGAAGCCCGAAGTCTTACCAAAGCCTATGGCAGCAAGGTTATACTCGACAAAATTGACATGCAGGTGGAGAGAGGCGAGAAACTTGCCTTTATTGGTAAAAACGGTGAAGGAAAAACTACCCTCTCGCGAATCATTGTAAACGAGCTGGAGGCCACTGGTGAATATAAGCTTGGCCACAACGTTAAGCTCGGATACTTTGCACAAAACCAGGATGAGCTGCTGGACGGAGACAAGACTGTGCTCGAAACCATCGACGCCGTAGCTGTTGGCGATGTTCGCACCCGTATACGCGACATTCTGGGTGCTTTTCTGTTTGGCGGCGAGGATGTAGATAAAAAAGTTAGGGTACTTTCCGGGGGTGAGAAATCGAGATTGTCCATGGCCAAACTATTGCTTGAGCCCTATAATTTGCTTGTGCTTGACGAACCTACCAACCACCTCGACATCCGTTCGAAAGATATTCTGAAGAAAGCACTCCTGGCCTACGATGGCACCCTTATTCTGGTTTCGCACGACAGGGAATTTTTAAACGGGCTTACTACGCGCTTTTTTGAGTTCAGCAATAAAAAAGTCAAAGAGCATCGCGAAACCATCTATGAATTTTTGGCCAGAAAACGCCTCAACAGCCTCGATGAATTAAATCGCAAACAGCCCATTGCAGGGCAAAAAGCCGATGCGAAAACAAGCAAAAATAAACTCACCTACGAACAGCGAAAGGAGCTGGACAAAGAAATCAGGAAGATCGAAAGGTGCATAGAGGAGATTGAAAAAAGCATCAACAGACTTGAAGCAGAAAATGCCGAAGCAGAAAAGAAACTAGCTCAAAATGAACAAAGTAACCAAGACCTGTTTTCACTTTACGAAAACAATAAAAAAGAAATAGAGAAATTGCTGAAAGAATGGGAAGAGCATGGCAGTCAGCTGGAGGAACTATTAAACCAGAGAAACTTGTAAGCGTTTGCTACAAAAGCCTAAAGAATCACTATTTTTACAAAAAAACACCTGTTAGTTGAAACCAGTTAAACCCATAAGTTCTTTTCCGAAGCTGGCATTGCTGCTACTTGCGTTTTTAGCATCCTGTAGTAGCAATTATAATTCGCAAACAAGCTCTCAATGGACACTGGCGCATATTTACAACCCACTAAAATCGTCCTTGCATCCACTTTACAAGGTATACCATAACAACACCAACACTTCGGTCTTGTTTTTTAAAATCCGCACTGACGAAATCTTTTTCAGACCAAATGCTTTCTCCAACGAGGATGGCTGCAGTTTCACCCTGAAATACATGCTGCAGGAAGTAGGCGATGGCGGTAATTTTTTGGTCGATACCAACACATTTGTATATCAGTTTAACCGCAGCGACCTTGGTAAGTTTTATATCTCGCAGATTCCCTTTAAAGCTACAGAAGGAAAATCTTACAGGATGAAAATTACCCTACGCGATAATTTTCGGTTATCGCATAGCATATACTACCTCGATATTGAAAAACAGGCAGGGATGGGTGAACAATATTTTAATATAACCGGGCTCGATGGCACACCTGTTTTCAGGAACATACTCGTCAACGATGGCTTATTTCGTGTACAACACGCCTCTCCTGCCTCTACGAAACTATATATTTCTTTCTACCATAACCAGGTTCAGGCATCAAAGCCATTTTTAGTTCCCTTGAGCGATGAATTGATTTACAGCAAACCCGATTCGATGTTTATTGTCGACTACAGTGCCAATACTGCACTATCCTTGGTTTACCAGGGGCTTTATTATATCCGATTCGATACCCTCTCCACAGCAGGAGTTTGTTTGCTCAGGCTTTCCGAATCCTTTCCA
The DNA here is from genome assembly GCA_016699695.1 of Bacteroidota bacterium. NCBI lineage: Bacteria > Pseudomonadati > Bacteroidota > Bacteroidota bacterium. The sequence goes on along the minus strand of CP065006.1, from coordinate 2,629,609 downwards.
CAAACAAAAAAGCCGGAGGAATTGATTCCTCCGCTAACTTATATTACCACTGATGCCGAATTCGACAAACTTAAAAGCGAAATTAACCCAAAACTAGCTGCTGATAATTTCTGGCAAAAAACAGCAGGCAGTATAGACCGGGGTCGCGAAATGATAAGACTCTATTACAACCGGGTTTATTATTCAAACTATTATTTCTCCAGCACACGCGAAGGTTGGAAAACAGACAGGGGAATGGTTTATGTAGTTTACGGTCCACCGGAAGAATTAAAAAAAACACCCGAACAGGAAATCTGGATTTATAAGAATAAAACCGACGACAGTAACATCGTATTTACTTTTAATTATGAGCCTAACCGGTATAACCTCAATAATTATAAGCTGGAACGCTCGCAAAGCGAAAGCTGGCGCTGGACAGAAACAGTTTATACCTGGACAAGCGGTCAAATATTTAATACTAACTAGACTCTATGCCTGGCACCAGTTTCCTGAGCAAGGTCGTCGATGAAATCAATAGAAATAGGCTCAAAAAAATCCAAGCATGAGTAAAAATATAATAGCAACCGATAAAAGACATTTTTTTCATGCAAGTACTAAAGGAATTGAAAAAAACGAAAAGATGAAAAAACACAGCGATGATTTACTTATTGGTTTTCACTCGGTAATTGAAGCCATTAAGGCCAATAAAACCATCGATAAAATACTGATTAAAAAAGGACTTACAGGAGACCTGTTTCAGGAGTGTCTGCAACTCATCAGGGAGCAGAGGCTCAATTTTCAATATGTACCCATCGAAAAACTCAACCGCATTACCCGCACCAATCACCAGGGAATCATCGCTTTTTCGACCTCCATTACCTATTACGACATTACCAACCTATTACCTTCGGTATACGAGGCAGGCAGAGACCCCTTTATACTGCTGCTCGATGGCATTACCGATGTACGTAACTTTGGGGCCATTGCCAGAACAGCTGAAGCAGCTGGAGTGGATGCCCTTGTGATTGCAGCCAGAAAATCGGTTAGCGTAAGTGCTGATGCCATAAAAACCTCAGCCGGTGCCCTTACCCGTATTCCGGTATGCAAGGTCGACAGTATACCAGAAACCATACGGTTTTTACAGCAATCGGGAATTAAAGTATATGGAGCCACTGAAAAAGCAGGCCTTAACTACTTCGAACAAGTATTTCATGGTCCGGCAGCCATTGTAATGGGCTCGGAAGATACGGGTATCTCGGAGGCGGTGCTTAAACGCACTGATGCTCTTGTAAAAATACCCATGATGGGAGAAATTGCTTCACTCAATGTGAGTGTGGCCTCAGGAATACTGCTTTTCGAAGTGCTGAAGCAGCGACTGGGATAGACATTTTATCGAAGCTGTATTTACCAATATCTACACTTATACAGTCATGAGGTTATCTAAACTCTTTCTCGTGGTTTTTAATCATCGATTAATTTACCCCCTTGGTAATCAATTCTCTGCCGTTAATAAAAATCAGGCTACGAAATGCCTGGATATGTTTCTCATTAAAAAATATTGATTGTATTTTTCGCCTCCGGTTGTTAGAAATTCGGGCACAAAAAGGTAATAAAAGCAAGAATTGGTGACTCAATGCATGCAAAACGTCATCAAACTAGATAGAAAGAATCAGCAAGGTACCATGGAGGAAAGAAATTACAGTGAAGAGCAGTGGAAGCAGGTGCTTTTTGAAGGTATTGACGCCAAGGAAAAATACGAAGTTTCCAATGCAGGGCGTATACGACGTTGGATAGTTAAAAAAAATGACTGGGCGATACAACGTCCATCGAATGTAAACGGTTATGCCTATTTCTCTTTTCGTACCGATGAGTTGCTTACCGGAAAAAAACGCATCACCAAAAGTATTCATCGCCTGGTAGGGGAAATGTTTTTAACCCAGCCATCCTCTAAACACGACAAGGTAATTCATGTCGATTTTAATAAATGGAATAACCATCAAAAGAATTTGCGTTGGGTTACCCGTGCTGAGATGTTCGCTCATAGCCGCACAAGTCCGCGCACTGCGGCTGCCATCGAACGACGCAAAGGCGAAATCACTAACTCGAAATTAACCGAAACGGAAGTAATGCGCCTTAAAAAGAAATTGCAGCGCGGCAAAACCCCTCTTTATAAAATTGCCAAAGAATTCGGAATCACACATACACAGCTTAACCGCATTCGCCGAAACGAAAACTGGGCGCACATTAAAATCGATTAATTTTTCACTATACTCAGGAATAAATTCCCTTTTTCAAAAAAGATATAGAGGCCAAAAATAGTTGGTAAAAAGTTTTTTATTCCTTGTCACTATTGAGATACAAAAGAGTTAATTGAAAGTTGTTTCAGTTAACTCTTTTATATTTATGAAAACATCAAAAAAAAGCGTTGTTGGGCATGTCAAAGTTTGAATGTAATCAAATGGGGAACCCAGCAAGGAAAACAACGTTTTAAATGTCAATTTTGCGGTATATTATTCACTAATGCTAGTCTATTTACAAAGAAAACAAATCAAAAAGTTTGGTTTCAGCATTGGGTTATTGGACGACAAACGATACCACAGATAAGCAAATCCAGTGGATACTCTGAGCGGACGCTTAAGCGAATGTTTTCTTATTATCTCTCACAATCCCCTGTATATGCAGTTAAGCCATCAGAGAAGGTTAATTTATTGATAGATGGAACCTACTTCAGTAAAGATCTTTGTTTGGTTCTTTACAGAGATAACACGATAAAATTCACACAGTTGTATCGATTAACTGATGGGGAATGGTATGACGAAATGAAAGAAGACCTGGAAAATCTATTAAAGCTTGGAGTCCAAATAGAAAGTATAACATGCGATGGACATAAATCACTGCTTAAAGCGATTCGTAAAGTATGTAAACATGTAACCGTTCAACGGTGTATTATTCATGTTCAAAGAATGTGTCGTATCTGGCTTACAATGAACCCCAAGAGTATTGCAGGTATGGAACTTAGAACTATTATAAACCAGTTACATAAAATTGAGAATAAAGAGCAATGGGGGAATTGGGTTGTCAACTTATACAACTGGCATGAAAAACATAAGGAATTCTTAGATCAAAAAAGCTACAACTTTGATACTGGAAGGTATTGGTACACTCATAAAATGGTTAGGCGTTCATTTACAGTTATTAAGAAGGCTTTGCCTGATATGTTCCATTATCTGGACAATGACAGAATTCCAAAATCCACAAATGGATTAGAGTCATTTTTGGACATCTTAAAAGTCACATAACTCTACACCGAGGACTATCCAAAGAACATCGTAAAAGCTTTATAAGATGGTATTTATACTATAAAAACCAAAGAGTTTTCTAAGCCATAATCACAGAAATTGAATAAAAAGGCCCTGATTGTTAGTCAGGGCCCAATTCCCGTGGTAAATCTTATTGCTATCAGGTTGCTCTCCAGCAGAGCCTAAGTCCTCTTTAGATTTACTCTTGTATTTTACAAAATTTAAAACAAATAATCACCAACTATTTTTGGCACCATTACCTCAAAAAAAAGCCACAAAATAAATTTTGTGGCTAGTTGAGATATAAAAGTTCTACTCTATCAAACTTATTAATTAAGCCTCTTACGCAACTCTTCCAGCTCACGCATAAGATCTTGCTCGCGGCGAGCCGATTGTTCTTGTGTGGCTCGAAGCTCTTCCATGTTCTGGCGCATTTCTTCTTCCTGTGCCGACATTTCTTCAGCTTGTTGTTGCGATTGCTCCAGCAGCATCTGGGTTTGTATGTTACTTTTAACGGAAGAAATAGTCGCTGCAATACTTTCTCCAATGCGTTCCATAAACTCAATTTCGAAAGATTGATAGGTGTTTACAGAAGCTATTTCCATGATACCAAATATCCGGTCGTTATACGCAAGCGGAATCAATAACAAACAATTCGGATTAACCTCGCCCAAACCAGAGGAGATTTTGATGTAATCCGAAGGAATATCGGTGAGTAAGATACGTTCCTTCTCCTGGAAACAGCGGCCAACCAGGCCTTCGCCAACCTCAATGCGTTTTTTCAGAAACTTTTGTCTGTCGTAGGCATAACAGGCACTCATTTCGAGGAACATATTCTCGTGGTCGTTGTCGTTGAGAATAAAAATACCGCCCTGGTTCGAACCGGTATAATTAACCATGTTGCTGATAATCTCAAACGAGAGCTGAGCAAGATTGTCGTTGTTGGACCGTAAAATATCGCTAAACAATGCCACGCCCTGCGAAGCCCAGGTACGCTGGCGGTTTTCTTCGGTTCTTTTTTCCTCTTCCGCTTTGGCAATTTGCAATTCGTTGCGCATTTCAAGCAAAGAGTGACCCAGAACGTCCTCGTCGCTTAGAGGGGTGAAAGCTCTGGAGAAATTACCCTTTCCTATTTCCTGGGTAAAGTCCGAAACTTCTTTTAAACTATTCACTACCAAACCCAGGGCCTTCGACATCTGACCAATTTCATCGTTTCCTTCGCGAAGAGTAATTTCAGGTAGGATACCTTTGCTGATAGACAGCAATATGTTTTTAGTTTTATTGATAGGCCGCGAAAGTGACAGAGTGGTAACAGAGCTAATTGCCACTGCAGCTATAATCAGCAAAATGAGCATGATAAAAATAAAACTCCGTAAGCGGTTTAGTGAATCCACCATTTCGACACGCTTGGCAAGAATGAGAGCTTCCAGTTCTACCATTAAATCCTGAATATGATTGAGTGCACTTGCAGTAGCCTCCATCACTTCACCTTTATCCTCCACCATGGGTGTTACCTCAAAAATAACAAATGGATCCTCGTAATTAATAAAGTTGTCGAGCGCCTGCATAATGTACTTATGCTTGGGGAAAAGAGTATCGGTAATGGATAAATTGATATTTTCCAATTGCATCACAAGGGTATCGTTGAGCCAGAATTCACTCAACACCATAAGCGAATCCATCATTTTTGTATACCCTCCCGAATGGAGTTCCTGAAGTTTTATTTTGTCAGGTGTATCGGCAATCTTATCAATATGTACCCACGATTTAATCAGCATGCGCGAATCGGAGATATTCGAATAAAGCTCCCTGATGATTTCTACCGAAGGAGTATACACATTGTTTATTTCTTCGTTGGTTTTGCGGCTTTGAGTCAGGGCATTGCTGATCAGGACCGAATTAAGTATCACGGCAGCGGTCATAACCCCAAAGCCCAGAATAATTTTAGTAGCAATTTTCAATCTCATGTCACTAATCTGAGGTGTGTGTATTTCAGTTAACTAATATAGCAAAAAAAGTTCAACTGCTGAAAGTAAGTTTCAACAATATGGACAATTGCTGCTTAGCGGACAAATTTGTCAATTTTCGACAGATTAAACAATGCTTCTTCCACTTTGCTTCGGGCACATCCGATGTTCATGCGCCAAAAACCTTCTCCTTCAGGCCCAAACATAAAACCATCACTAAAACCCAGATGTGCTTCATGAATCAATATCTGATTAATTTCCTTGCGGGAAAGCCCAGTTTTTCTGAAATCAAGCCACAACAAAAAAGTGGCTTCGGGTGATACAAGGGTAATGTTTTTAAGCTTACTGCTTATGGCACCGCGAACCATTTCGATGGTTTCAGTATAATAATCCAACAACTCCCCAAGCCATTCTTTGCCATGAAAATAGGCTGCCTTGGTAGCTTCGATGGCAAAAATATTGGGCCCAATGTGCATGCCCTCGAAATAGTGAGAGAATTTTTGGAGCAGTTCAGGGTTCGAAGAAAAAGCATACGATGAGTTAAGACCAGCAATATTAAAAGTTTTGCTTGGGGCCATCAGCGTAAGGGTTTGTTGTGCAATGGCCTCTGAAAGCGAAGCGGTTGGAAGGTGTTTATGCCCCTGGTAAACTATGTCGGCGTGTATCTCATCAGATATAATTTTGATGCCGTTATTCAGGCAAATCTCGCATAATTCGCGTATTTCGGCTTCTTTCCATACATTGCCAGTTGGGTTATGAGGACTACAAAGAATAATCAGCTTTGTTTGGCCGTCAATCTTGGCTTTCAGATCGTCAAAGTCCATTTGGTAGCGACCATTTACCAGTTTGAGCGGGTTTAAAACCAGTTGTCGGCCTGTTTCTTTTATTGCCGAATAGAATGGATGATAAACAGGAGGTTGTATAATTACCTTGTCCGATACTTCGGTAAATGCCAGCACCGATGCAAAAACAGAAGGCACCACGCCTGGAGAAAATTTTATCCATTCCTTTTTTATACGGTACTGATGTTGAGCCTCTACCCAATTAATAATAGAATTGTAATAGTCATCGTCGAGCAGGGTATATCCAAAAATACCATGGTCCATTCTTTTTTGCATGGCTTCTGTAATAAAAGAAGGAATTCTGTATTCGGTATCGGCAACCCACATGGGGTAAACCTCCGAGGTTCCAAACATCTTTTGCCTTAAAAGGTATTTGTAACTGTGAGTGCCTTCACGATCAATAAGCTCATCGAAATTATGTGCCATGCTTTTTTCTTCAAAAATAGGTATTTCGGTACAAGAAAACGAATAACAAGGCGAAGTGCAAAAAAGTTTGCCGCAAAAAAAATCCCTGGCAAAAAGAACTAACCGAAATTCTATTCCTTCGAAAAATAAAACATCTAAAAGCTTACCTTTAGGCCGAAAATTAATTCTAAAAGCTTGTGCAAAAGGTAAGACCCAAAAAATCGATCGGACAACACTTTCTTACCGATAAAAACATTGCATTAAAGATTGTGGACTCTTTAACAGGCGAAGGTTGCCGAACTGTTCTTGAAATAGGTCCGGGTATGGGGGTATTAACCGAATACCTTATAACAAGGCATGCACATTTTAAGGCTGCAGAAATTGATAGCGAATCCATTCTTTACCTTCAACAGCATTTTCCGCAAAACGATTTTATTATTGCCGCGGACATTCTAAAACTCGATTTTGCGCAATTCGATGCGCCCCTGGCTTTAATTGGAAATTTGCCTTATTATATTTCGAGTCAGATATTTTTTAAAGTACTTGAAAATTACACACAAGTAAACGAAGTAGTGTGTATGATTCAGAAAGAGGTGGCGGAAAGAATAGCAGCTCCTCCGGGTAGCAAAACCTATGGAATACTTAGCGTCTTGCTGCAAACCTGGTACGACATCGATTATCTTTTTACGGTACACGAGCATTGTTTCAACCCCCCTCCCAAAGTAAAATCGGCGGTGATACGGCTGACCCGAAACCAGCGTAACCATTTAACATGCAACCACCTTCAGTTAAAGGCTGTAGTAAAACAAGCGTTCAACCAACGTAGAAAAACTCTACGCAACTCGCTCAAAAATATTTGTATAAATTTGGAGATGGATAAGGAAATGATGGGAAAAAGACCTGAACAACTGAGTGTGGAAGAGTTTATTGAGCTTACACAGTTAATTTACGGATCGAAAACCGAATAATATTTGCCATGGCATCAAATTTCAATTTAACAAACGAGTTCCTTGATACACTGATTGAGGCTATTGAAAATGACGAAAGCGTTACTGTCCACAAGCTCATCGATGCCCTGCATCCGGTTGATATTGCAGATATTTACCACGAATTAAGTATCGATCAGGCCCGATACATTCATTTGCTGCTCGACAGCGAAAAGGCTGCCGATGTGTTGATGGAACTCGAAGAGGATGTGCGTGAACAGTTTCTTGAAACACTCCCGGGTCATGTGATCGCGCACCAATTTATCGAGAAACTCGATTCGGACGATGCTGCCGATGTGCTGAACGAACTTTCGGATGCCAAGAAAACGGAAATTCTACAAAGCATAGAAGATGCTGAACAGGCAGGTGATATAGCCGATCTGCTGAACTATGACGAAGATACCGCCGGAGGCCTTATGGCCAAGGAACTTATTAAGGTGAACATTAACTGGGACCTTGTTACCTGCATGCGCGAAATGCGCAAACAAGCTGCTGAAATAGATGAAATTTACTATGTCTATGTCATCGACGACGATGGCATTTTAAAGGGTACTTTATCGCTCAAAAGAATGCTCGTAACCCGGCCTAATGCCAAAATAAAAAACATTTATAACGACAATGTAATCTCGGTATTGGCCGATACCCCTTCGAAAGAAGTTGCCCTGGTAATGGAAAAATACGACCTTGTAGCTCTGCCTGTAATAGATATTTTAGGGCGGCTCATCGGGCGCATTACCATCGATGACGTGGTGGACATTATTAAAGAAGAAGCCGAAAAAGATTACCAGATGATATCGGGTCTGTCGGAAGATGTTGAAACTTCGGACAACGTATTTCTCCTTACAAGAGCCCGCATTCCATGGCTTTTTATTGGCTTGACTGGAGGTATATTGGGAGCACAGGTAATCAGTCGCTTCGAGGGGCAGATATCGACCTATCCGCAAATGGCCATGTTTATCCCGCTTATTGCTGCCATGGGCGGAAATGTGGGAGTACAATCCTCCTCCATTGTGGTGCAGGGTATTGCCAACAAAACGCTGAACCTCGATTCGACCTGGAAAAAACTAGTTAAGGAAGTAAGTGTGGCATTTTTTAATGCTGCCATTTTCTCCATTCTCATCTTTGTTTACAATTATTTCTTCAGCACCGGACTAAACCTTACCATCATGGTCAGCCTGTCTCTTTTCACGGTTATGATGTTTGCTTCGGTTTTTGGAGCCTTTATTCCCATGTTACTGAACCGTTTTAAAATTGATCCGGCATTAGCTACCGGTCCTTTTGTTACTACCATGAACGATGTATTTGGTATTGTGATATACATGAGCATAGGCAGGCTTATTTTTATGGCTATCCAATAATCAAACTCCCGATAGAAATGTTTATACAATGTTGAATACTTCAGAGCACAAACTAGCCCATTGGTAGACAAAAAAATTATATCTTTCGCAACAATTCGAAAAAGCACACCGATGCCAATTAGAAACAACAATTATGAGTAGAGAAAAAGCCATAAAATCAGCGCTGATATCCGTTTATCATAAAAACAACCTTGACGAGATTTGTAAAAAATTAAATGAACAAGGCGTAAGAATTATTTCAACAGGCGGCACTCAAAGTTTTATCGAGGAATTGGGTATCAAGGTCGATTCAGTGGAAGACCTTACCGGATACCCTTCGATATTAAGCGGCCGCGTAAAAACTTTGCATCCGAAAGTTTTCGGTGGTATTTTAAGTCGTCGCGATGAAGCCGGCGATAAAGAGCAACTCATCAAATATGATATCCCCGAGATTGACCTGATAATTGTAGACCTCTATCCTTTTGAAGAAACCCTGGCTTCCGGAGCATCGGAACAGGATATCATCGAAAAAATTGACATTGGAGGCATCTCATTAATTCGGGCAGCGGCCAAAAATTTTAAAGATGTGGTAATAGTCGCTTCTCAAAAACAATACAACTACCTACTCGATATTCTTAATGCATCTGGCACCACTACGCTGGACCAACGCCGGGAACTTGCTATGGAGGCTTTTCAGGTATCGTCTCATTACGATACAGCCATTTTCAACTATTTCAATTCTGCCTTCAACAAACCTGTGTTCAAACAGAGCATTCAGCAATCGATGGAATTGCGCTACGGAGAAAACCCGCATCAGAAAGGAAGGTTTTTTGGTAATTTCGATGCCTTGTTCGAACAGCTGCATGGCAAAGAAATATCGTACAACAACCTCCTGGATATTGAAGCAGCCATTAACCTCATCGACGAATTTAAAGATACCAGTTTTGCAATTCTCAAACACAACAATGCCTGTGGAATGGCCAGCCGGAAAAAACTGGTCGATGCCTATAAAGATGCACTTGCCGGCGACCCCGTATCGGCATTTGGGGGCATATTAATCTCCAACCGGACCATTGATGCAGAAACTGCAGAGGAGATGAACAGCCTGTTTTTCGAGGTAGTGATAGCTCCCTCCTACAATAACCAGGCACTTGAAATTTTAAAAAGTAAAAAAAATCGCATTATTCTGATTCGTAAAGAATGTGCACTACCTCCGACGCAATTCAGAACCTTGCTGAACGGTGTTGTAGAACAAGACCGCGATATGTCAATGGAAGGCCGGGAAAAAATGGAAACCGTTACTAATCGTAAACCCACCGATAATGAGTTTAACGATCTTGAATTTGCGAACAAACTGGTAAAACAATCGAAATCCAACACCATTGTGCTGGCAAAAGGGAAACAACTTTGCGCCAGTGGAGTAGGGCAAACTTCGCGGGTTGATGCGCTAAGACAAGCCATCGAAAAAGCACGAAACTTTAATTTCGATTTGCGAGGTGCAGTAATGGCTTCAGACGCTTTTTTCCCTTTCCCCGATTGTGTGGAAATTGCTCACGAAGCAGGTATAACAGCCGTAGTGCAGCCAGGAGGCTCCATTCGCGATAAAGATTCGATAGATTATTGCGACCAGCATAACATGGCTATGGTATTAACAGGAGTAAGACATTTTAAACACTAAAAAACAATAAATACCCATGGGATTTTTCTCATTCTTAACTCAAGAACTGGCTATCGACCTTGGAACAGCCAACACAATAATCATCTACAACGATAAAATTGTTGTCGACGAACCTTCGATTGTTGCCATTGAACAATCTACCGGTAAGCTCATTGCCATCGGTCAGGTTGCCCGGCAAATGCACGGGAAAACACACGAAAACATTAAAACCATCCGCCCATTGCGTGATGGAGTAATTGCTGACTTTAATGCAGCAGAACAGATGATTCGGGGTATGATAAAAATGATTAATCCCGGTCAGCGTTTCTTAACCCCCACCCTTCGCATGGTAGTATGCATTCCGTCAGGAAGTACAGAGGTTGAGATACGTGCTGTGCGTGACTCGTCGGAACATGCTGGTGGTCGCGATGTGTACATGATCTACGAACCAATGGCGGCCGCGCTGGGTATTGGCATTGATGTAGAAGCACCTGAAGGTAGCATGGTGGTGGATATCGGAGGTGGCACAACCGAAATTGCCGTAATTGCATTAGGAGGTATTGTATGCAACCAAAGTATCCGTATTGCCGGCGATGGATTCACAGCCGACATACAAGCCTATATGCGCCATCAGCACAACATTAAAATAGGCGAGAGAACAGCCGAAGATATAAAGCTAAATGTAGGCTCTGCCCTGCCCGACCTTGACGAACCTCCTACCGATTTTAGTGTTCGCGGACCCAACCTGATGACCGCCATGCCCATCGAGGTTCCGGTTTCTTACCAGGAAATATCGCATTGCCTCGACAAATCGCTCTCGAAAGTTGAATCGGCCATTATTGCCGTGTTGGAACAAACACCCCCTGAACTCTATGCCGATATCGTATCGAAAGGAATTTATCTTGCCGGAGGTGGAGCCTTGCTTCGCGGACTGGATAAACGTCTTACCGACAAAATCAACATCCCCTTCCATGTGGCCGAAGATCCGCTGCATGCAGTGGCCAGAGGTACAGGAATTGCGCTTAAAAACGTCGATAAATTTAAGTTCCTTATCCGCTAAAAAAATGTTGAATGAGGAATTTATTACGCTTTTTACTTAAGCAACATCTGCTGATATTATTTATTTTCCTCGAGATAATTGCGTTTTCAATGCTGATGCGGCACAATAGTTATCAGAATGCCCGCTTTTACAGCATCAGGCATTCTATTGTTGGCAACCTGTCGAACCGGTTTTCTAACTATTCGAAATACTTGTCGCTCGAAAAACAAAATCAGGCGCTTGTGATTGAAAATGCCAGGTTGTATCATGCCCTTCCCCTATCGGTTTACAGCATTAAGGACGAATCTTTTGTAAACACAATTGGTATTCAGCAATACCAATACATTCCGGCCACTGTAATTAATAATTCGGTGAATAAACAATACAATTACCTCACCATTAACCGGGGAAGGATACATGGGATTGAGAAAGACATGGGAGTTATTGGCCCTGAAGGCCTTGTTGGCATAGTAAAAACCTCGAGTGACCACTTCGCATCGGTCATTCCGATTCTGAACCGCGAATTTTTTCCCAACGCCCGAATAAGAGGATCGAATTTTTTTGGATACCTCGAATGGAATGGCAAAAACTACATGCAGGCAGTATTGCGCGATATTCCCCTTCATGCCAGTTTGCAAATTGGCGATACCATCGAAACGAGTGGAAATACAGCCATCTTTCCTCAGGGAATTCCCATTGGTACTATTGCTGATTACGAAATTCTGAGAGGTATCAATTACAACATAACAGTTAACCTGTTCACAGACTTCAAACGACTTAACTCTGTTTTTGTCATTAAAAACATTTTAAGAGAAGAACAACAGACATTAGAAGAAAACCTGCCCAATGATTAAGCGAATACCACGTAACATAATCCGATTCTTCGTATTGATACTCATGCAGGTGTTGATTTTCAACAACATTGAATTAGGGAAATACCTAAACCCTTATTTTTATGTGCTGTTCATACTGCTGCTGCCATTTGAAACTCCGGGTTGGCTGGTGCTAATAAGCGGTTTCTTTTTAGGATTATCGGTCGACATCTTATCCGAAACCCTGGGCATGCATACCGCGGCTTCGGTATTTATGGCCTATCTCCGACCTACGGCTCTGGCCATGGTTTCGCCACGCGATGGTTACGAAACCGGCACCTATCCGAGGGTATTCTTTTATGGTATCGAATGGTTTGTTCAGTACGCCCTGATTCTGGTTTTTGCGCATCATACGGTTTTGTTTCTTTGCGAAATGTTCAGCTTCCGCGATTTATTTCATGTGATCTTACGAATTGTGCTTTCAACCGCTTTTTCTGTTTTGCTCATCAGTCTGAGCCAATACCTGGTATATAGAAAATAAGCCATGGACCAATACAGCAACCGACGATATTTTATAGGGGCTTTTATCATCTTGCTCGGATTTGTTTATATTATCCGGTTGTTTTACTTACAAATAATCGATTCGACCTACAAGCTTTCTGCAGAAAGCAATAGCCGTCGTCTCGAAACCGTGTACCCTGCCCGCGGCCTTATTTATGACCGTAACAAAGTATTGCTGGTGCACAATCAACCATCGTACGATTTAAAAATTGCTCCTTACGAGCTGGAGCCCTTTGATTCTCTCTTGCTCTGCGATATACTCGAAATTGATATTGTCACCTTACGAGAAGGCATACGCAGGGTAATAGAAGATCCGCGTGAAAGACGCAATCCGTTTATCAAACAATTGTCGCCCGAGGTATTTGGCAGATTAAAAGAAACCCAATACAAATTTCCAGGATTCTATTTCAGCGAACGTACCCTGCGAAAGTATAAATACGAAATGGCCCCACACCTTTTTGGCTATGTAAGCGAGGTTGACTCCAACGACATCAAAAAGGACAATTATTACGAAATGGGCGATTACATTGGGGTAAATGGACTAGAAAAGTTCTACGAAAATATTTTAGGGGGCGTAAAAGGAAAGCGCTACCGGTTTATCGATGTAAAAGGACGTGAACAAGGAGCCTACAAAGAAGGGCGTTTTGATGAAGATGCTGTTCCCGGAAGAAATATTACCATTACGATCGATGCCGATTTACAGGCTTATGCCGAAGAACTGATGGCCAATTACCAGGGAAGTGTGGTTGCCATAGAACCAAAAACAGGTGAAGTACTTGCACTTGTATCTGCACCTCTGTACAATCCATCATTGCTTATAGGCCGCGACCGTCAGAAGAACTATGTGATGTTGCAAAAAGACAGCCTCGAGCCCCTGTTTAACAGAGCCATTATGGCAATGTATCCTCCAGGCAGTACCTTTAAAATGATGAATGGCATCATCGCATTGCACGAAGGAGTTATTCAACCAGGGACGGCCTTTGGGTGCCAGCTGGGCTACCATGCCAAAGGTGTTTCAATGAATTGCCATTCACACAGCACCCCTCTGGCACTTATCGGAGCCATACAAAATTCGTGCAACGCCTATTTTGCCAATACCTACAAACGCATTATGGACAATAACCATTATGCCACTACCGAAGAGGCTTTTATAGCCTGGCGGAATCATACTGTTTCTTTTGGTCTTGGCAACAAGCTTAGTATTGATCTACCCTCTGAAAAGGCAGGCTTCATTCCAAAGTCTACTTATTACGACCGATACTATGGAAAGAACCGATGGAAAGCCCATACCATCATCTCAAATTCGATTGGGCAGGGTGAAATTCTAACTACCCCCTTACAAATGGCCAATATGGCCGCAATAATTGCTAACCATGGATATTATATTACCCCTCACCTGCTAAAAAATATAGAAGGCATCGATACAATACCACAAGCTTATACCAGAAAAAATTGGGTAACAGTCGATACTAACTATTTTCCAGTTATTGTGGAAGGTATGTACAAGGCCGTGAACGAACCAGGTGGCACTGCACTTATTGCTCGACTAAGCAACATCGAAGTGTGCGGAAAAACCGGGACAGCCGAAAACCCGCATGGCGAAGACCACTCGGTATTTATTGCCTTTGCCCCAAAAGAAAACCCGCAGATTGCCATTTCGGTTTATGTTGAATACGGTAAATGGGGTGCTACTTATGCAGCTCCAATCGCCAGCTTACTCATCGAAAAATACCTTACCGATTCGATAGCTCAGGATCGTCAATGGGTTGAAACAAGAATGAAAACACTTAAACTTTCCAACAAAAGTGAGTAGAAGTTTAAATACATTGGCAGAGATAGACTGGACTACGGTATTTCTTTACCTGCTTCTGGTGCTTTTTGGGTGGATGAATATCTATGCAGTAAATCTGACAGGGAAAGAAACCCAGTTCTTCTCGCTCGAAAACCGGTATGCCCTTCAGTTGATTTGGATGGGTGTTTCCTTTCTGCTCGCCTTGATGATAATGCTGATCGATAGCCGGTTTTTCTCGTTCATCGCTTACCCGGCCTATGCCTTTGCCATACTTGTACTGATATTGGTTATTCTTGTCGGCAAAGAAGTAAATAGTTCAAAATCATGGATTGTATTAGGCCCCATAAGCCTTCAGCCCTCAGAGTTTGCGAAATTGGCAACCGTATTGGCACTTTCGAAATTTCTTTCGGGATTTAATGTAAAACCTTCTCGGGTTAAACATCTGCTTACTGCCCTGGCAATTATAGCAGGGCCACCGCTTTTTATCATGCTCCAACCCGATTTTGGTTCTACCCTGGTTTACGGCATATTAATTTTAGTATTATACCGCGAAGGGCTGCCTGGATGGATTTTATTGCTCATTGGTCTTACTTTTCTACTTTTCTTAAGCTCCTTTTTACTTCATGCAGTTGCTATATACAGTTTTCTCACGCTTACAGCCTTTGTAGTTTTTGCCCTATATTACCGCAGCAGAAAACGCGTTCTATTCGCAGTCGGTATATTTCTAATGTTGGTATTGATATTTGTTTTAGTCGACAAGTTCAACCTAATCGCTTTATCGGCCCAAAGAATTTTCTTTGCAAGTCTGATAATATCCTCAGCAATTTATCTCGCCTTTTCAATGGCAAAGAAAATTAAGGGAGTCTTCCTTTCCCTTTTAATCCTTTATACTTTTATTGGATTTGTATATTCTTTCGAGTATGTATTTAACAACATTATAAAGCAACACCAACGAGACCGCGTAGAAGTTATGCTTGGGTTAAAATCCGATCCCTGGGGTTACGAGTACAATGTCAATCAATCGAAAATTGCTATTGGTTCGGGAGGTTTCAGTGGCAAAGGTTTTCTGGAAGGCACTCAAACCAAGCTTAAATATGTTCCTGAACAAAGCACCGACTTTATTTTTTGCACCGTTGGCGAAGAATGGGGTTTTCTGGGATCATTTGGTTTGGTGGCAGCATTTGTTGGATTGCTAATCAGGCTCATTATTCTTGCCGAACGACAACGCTCGCGATTTAGCCGAATTTACGGGTATGGTTTGATGTCAATAATCTTTTTTCACTTTGCCGTCAACATTGCCATGACCATTGGATTATTTCCGGTAATTGGGATCCCATTGCCATTTTTAAGTTATGGAGGTTCGTCGCTGATGGCTTTTACCATCATGCTTTTTATCTTTTTGCGTCTCGATTCGACGCGCAAAGCCTACCTGATTTAAGGTGGATTAACTTTCCAAAAAGCGTATTACATCTTCAGGACGTATGGCCTTCATGCAGGCACACTCGATGCTTATACGGCATTCCTGGCATTCTTTATCTACCACAAGCACGCTTGCATGTATCCCAATGGGTCGCCAGCGACCGGGATGCATTGGGCGAATGGGCGGGTAAATACCAAGGGCTTTAATACCGAGAGCGGCTGCTATGTGAAGGGGCCCTGTGCTTGCAGCTACCAGGGCATGGGCACGGCTGATAAAAACAATAAACTGCTCGAGGTTCAATTTTCCTGTAATATCAACCACCTCAGTACGCACAGATTCAAGCCATTCGGCCATCTTTTCCCTGTCGTCGGCAGTACCTGAAATACAAATACTATATTCTTGTTTATTCACAAGCCTGATAAGTTGGCCGAAATTCTCCAACCCCCATTCACGGGCACTTCCTTTTGACTTCGGATGAAGAATCAGGATTTTCTTCCCCTCGGGCAATTTTATTGGCAACTCAACATTTCCTTTGATACGATTGACATCCACACCATAATACCTGTGCATTTCGTCGGACTTAGGTCCAGAATCGATTCCCAGCGGTTTTAAAAGATTGAAATTTAACTCGCTTTCGTGTAAATCAGATTTCTTCCTGGAAAAAGACACTTTGTAATTACAGGTAAACCAGTGAAACTGGCGGTGTGAAGTTCCAATGCGCCCTTGTATTTTGGCAGCTTTAGCCAGCCTGGCAATATCGCGGTTGGGATACACATGCACCATCCAGTCGATCGACAAAGATTTTAAAAACTCTTTCTGCGCATCAAAAGGCAATTTCGAAATTTCATCCCAATTCAAAAACTGGTCGACATGCTTGCTCATTCCAATGATTGCACTGGTATAGGTGCGACCCAGAAAAAAAACCTTGCAATCAGGAAAGCGTTCTTTTAAATAGCCTGCCATGGGAAGGGTTAGCACCACATCGCCAATGCTATCGGTGCGACTGATTAAAATATTCATGCACGAATCAGCCTTTTGCATTTCGTTTTAATTCTATCATTTTTAAATACTTTACAAAAGTTGCCACCGACGACAAGCCGCAGATTACAAAGCCATAGTAACCATCGAGAAAGCCCAGTTTAAACACATAGTCGCGCCAAAATTTCCAGACTGGTTTTATTAAAAGTAAGAACACATTGGCTGCTTTGCCCCTTTTAATAGCCTCATTGGCGCCAATGTGTGTAAACTTATCGATCTGGAGCACATGCTGCGAAATGGAGTGGTAGGAATAATGATAGAGATCGCCTTTGAGAAACCGCACCTGGCTTCCCTCGTCCATTTCAAATTTATCGTGTGGGTTTATTCCTCCCCATTTTCCTTTACGGCTGTCCCAAAGGCGAAGTTTTCGGTCGGGGTACCAACCGCAATGCTTAATCCACTTGCCACAATAGTTGGTCATGCGGTTAAAAAAATAGCCATCGGCCTGCCAGTTGGCTTTCACCTTTAAAATTTCGTCCTGTAGCTCTTTCGAAACCACCTCGTCGGCATCGAGAGAAAGCACATGCGGATAGCGTGCCTGAGTTATTGCCCAGTTTTTTTGCTGTATATGCCCTTCGAAAGCATGCTGCACAAAACGTGCACCTTTTTCCAATACAATCTCCTGTGTACGGTCGGTCGAAAATGAGTCGACAACAACAATGTCGTCGGCAATGGATTGAACCGAAGCTATGCATCGGGCAATATCCTTTTCCTCGTTAAAGGTGATTATGACTACAGATATCTTTTGCATGGGGCCTTATTTAATCTTTGATATAAATTCTTTTTACACGCGACGATACATTGGTAAGTATTTCATAAGGAATGGTGCCAACTTGTTCGGCTAGTTCAATAATCGATGGATGATTGCCAAAAACCACCACTTCATCACCCTCTTCGCATTTAAGGTATGTGATATCGACCATGCACATATCCATGCAGATGGTGCCCACATAAGGTGCCTTATGGCCATCGATGGTAACATAGCCATTGCCATTACCAAGTTTGCGGTCCAGGCCGTCGGCATAACCTACCGGAAGAATAGCAATAATAAAGTCAGTATCGGCTTTTCCCTTGCGGCTGTATCCAACTGTTTCTCCACGGGGAATTTTCTTTATCTGCGAAATGTGGGTTTTTAAGCTGCTTACTGGTTTTAAAAGCGTTTGAACGGATGACACACCATGCAGACCAATTCCAAGCCTTACCATTTCGAAATGAGCTTCCGGAAACCTCTCTATTCCTGCTGAATTAAGTATATGTCTCATGGGCTTGTAACCTAGGGCCTCTGCGATGGCATCAGACATTTGTTTAAACCGTGATACTTGTTCGTATGTAAACCAATCGTGCTCAGGCTCGTCGCTGGCAGCAAGATGAGAGAAAACCGACTTAACCTTTAAACAGGAAGTGCTCTTAAGCCTTTTTAAAAGCCATTCCAAATGTTCTCCGGTAAATCCAAGGCGATGCATTCCGGTATCGAGTTTGATGTGAACCGGGTACTGAATTAATTGCTGTTTTTCGGCCATTTCCAGAAACCTGTCCAGAATGCGTGGACTATAAATTTCTGGTTCGAGCTCATAATCTACCATGCGCGAAAAATCTTCTACTCCGGGCGACATCACCATTATTGGTAGGTGAATTCCTGCCTGACGCAACTGAACCCCTTCGTCGGAAAAAGCCACTCCCAGGTAATTCACCTTCTCGTGCTGAAGCACGCTGGCAATCTCAGTACCTCCCGAACCATAAGCCAGTGCTTTCACCATTACCATGATTCCTGTTTTTTCCGATAATTGAGCACGGAAATAATTCAGATTATCGACCAGATTATTGAGGTTGGTTTCGAGTAGGGTGGTGTGGTTCTTCTCTGCCAACGACTGAACAATACGTTCGAACTGGAAGCCACGAGCACCTTTAATAAGAATAATCTGATCTGAGAAAGCTCTGAGTTCGGCAGAACGAAGAAATTCATCTGTATCGGAATAAAAAGAACTTTCGATGCCCTGAAAATATTTTGCGTTGGAATACAACTCTTTACCAATGCCAATAAATTTATCGATACCTTTTTGTTTTACAAGGGCTGCCACCTTTTGGTACAATACCTCGCCACTAGTACCAGCCTGTTGAATGTCGGAAAGTATCAACACCTTTTTTCGGAATAATTGCTGATGAATGTAATCGAGGGCTATGGCAAGCGCATTTTCATCGGAATTATAGGCATCGTTGATGAGCAGGCAGCCCTTAATTCCTTTTATCTGCTCCATGCGCATAGCCAATAAGTGGAGCATTGAAACCTGTTCTTTCACCTCGTCGAAACTAAACCCTGCAGATAACAAATAGGTGATTACATGCAGCGCGTTCTCTATGGAAGCCTTATCGGAAAAAGGAAGGGTTAGTGTAGCTGACAGCTTATGATAATGTAGTTGGATTTTACTTGAATGCGAAGTTTCTTCCATTGATGACACATATACTGTGGCAGAAGGGTTCCGCATCGACCAGCTTATGAATTTTTTATTGGGATAAATGCTCATTAAGGCCTGGTGCACCATTTCATGGTCGCGGCAATAAAACACTTGTTTGCAGTGCTTAAAAAGCTTGATTTTCTCGTGGAGTTTCGATTCCAGTGTGAGGAAATTCTGTTGGTGTGCCTCTCCTATGTTGGTTATTAGCCCATGCGCAGGGTTTATTACAGCCTCAAGTTTGTCCATTTCGTTGGGCAAAGATATCCCTGCCTCAAATATGGCCCACTCACTTTCGCGATCAAGCAGCCATACCGAAAGGGGAACCCCAATCTGCGAATTGTAACTCCTTGGGCTGCGTGTAATTTTGTTACGCGAAGCCATACATTGTGCCAACCACTCTTTGACAATGGTTTTGCCATTACTTCCAGTAATAGCCAACACAGGCAATGTAAAATGTTTTCGGTGCCAGGCAGCAAGCTTTTGTAAAGCGAGAATGGTATCTTCTACCTGTATAAAGGCCGCATCGGCATATACCTTGGTACTCTTAAAGCGGCTCGAAACTAAGAATACTCTTATCCCCTTCTGGTACATGATTTCGACAAAATCATGTCCATTGTGCCTTTCTCCTTCAATGGCAATAAACATACTACCCACTGTTTCTGCCAGCTTCCGGCTGTCGATTACAAGCCATTCGACCGGTAGCGAAGCGTTACCAAAAAGTTTGCCCTCCACCACAGCTGCAATCTCGCCAGTAGTATAGCCCATATTATTAGTGCTTATGAGTTTGTTTAAAACATGAACGGCACAAGGGCTCATAGGTTTCCAGTTCGCCAATGAGCACACGTTGTGCATCGGACGTTTTCCGATGGGTAAATTGGGCCAGGTTGCCGCACTTTACACAAATGGCATGTACCTTTGTAATGTAGTCCGCTACTGCAAGCAGATTGGGAATTGGACCAAAGGGTTTCCCCAGGAAGTCCATATCGAGTCCGGCAACAATAACCCTTACTCCACTGTTAGCCAATTTGTTGCACACTTCAATTAAGCCTACATCAAAAAATTGGGCTTCATCCACACCCACTACATCTACATTGCTCGAAAGCATAAGAATGTTCGAAGCTACATCCACCGGTGTGGAATGAATAAGATTTTCGTCGTGCGATACCACATTCACATCAGAATAGCGTTTGTCGATACGGGGTTTAAAAATTTCAACCTTTTGTCCGGCCAACTTAGCACGTTTAAGCCTTCGGATTAGTTCTTCGGTTTTCCCCGAAAACATCGATCCACAAATTACTTCAATCCAACCGCTGCGGTTACCCGGATTAATGGTGTTTTCTGTAAACATTCAAAAAGATTATGCGCCTGGCAAAGTATATTAAGAAAATAATTTACGATTTTTGCCCCAGGTACCGTTTCTGTTATCTCAGAAAGATCATGCTACCTGAAAATTACAAACCATCACAAAAATAAAAAAATACAACAGCTTTTTTGTCGAATTGAAAAGAATTGAACCCATGCACTATAAAAACTCCATAGAAGCAGTATCGCATCAACTTCAGGAAATTGCGGAGGATATTGCCAAATGGCAACAAAACGGGCCCTTAAGAAACATCGACCTTGACCTGGCATTGAATAAAATACGCAACCTCTACGATCTGATGCTTACTTTAAGAGCAGAAGAGCGAACATTTTTAAATAATGAAATAATTCATCATGCCCAGGAAACTATTCAGCAAGATAAAAAAACAGAAGCCCTCATTATTGAAAAAGAAAAGGATCCAGAAAAAAAACCTGAAGCAGCAGTGGATAAGCCTGTGAAATTCGAAAAAGAAAACCTAATAGAACCGGCAACCTCTAATCTTGAAAAGGATAAAAGCCTGCTTTCAGAAAAATTTCATCAAACGCGTCCAACACTTAACGAAGAGCTTTCGAGTCATGTAAGCTCAAGCGATCTGGCCAAGCAGCTTAAGAACAAACCTATCACCAACCTGTCTAGTGCCATTGGCTTAAATGAAAAATTCGAACTCATTCACAACCTGTTCATTGGCGACAAGCAGAAATATGAACAAACCATTGAAGCGCTAAATCATATGGCGGATTACCAGGAGGCCCTCGATTATTTATCCAATGTTGCCAAACTCGATCTTAGCCAGCCTCTTGTGCATCGCCTGCTGGAACTTTTGCAACGCAAACTAATGACGAAATAAGATGCCCGGAAGGCTTTACATTGTTCCAACCCCTATTGGCAACCTCGAAGACATAACACTGCGGGCCATCAGAATATTAAAGGAAGTTGACCTTATTCTGGCCGAAGATACCCGCACTTCGTCCAAACTTCTGAGGCATTACGACATCACAACGCGCACCGAATCGATGCACATGCACAACGAGCATAAAAAGGTAGATCAATACATACGACGTTTGCTTGCCGGAGAAAATCTGGCCTATATTTCCGACGCCGGAACTCCCGGAATATCAGACCCTGCATACTTATTGGTGCGCCATTGCCTCGACAACGAGCTGGAAGTAGAGTGCCTGCCGGGCGCTACTGCCTTTGTTCCGGCACTGGTTAACTCCGGGTTACCTTCGGAAAGGTTTATTTTTGAAGGATTTTTGCCCCAGAAAAAAGGACGTAACAAGCGTCTGACGCAATTGATTTCCGAAGAAAGAACCATTGTATTTTACGAATCACCCTTCCGGCTCGTAAAAACTTTAACTCAACTTATCGAGTTCTTTTCGCCCGAACATAAGGTATGTGTATCGCGTGAGCTCACCAAGGTTTTTGAAGAGAATTTTCGGGGAACCCTGCAACAAGCCGCAGCCTACTTTACTGCCAACCCTCCGCGTGGAGAGATTGTAATCGTATTCAGCCCGCGAATGGGGTTGATGGAACCGGACTCTGAAGAAAGGGATGAGTTATAGGATTAAGGTTTGAAGCGCATTCGAACATATTATTCAAACTACCATGCATTTTGTTGCTTACTTAAACGTAAAAGGTTATCGACCTGCACCAGAATAACAATTGAAAAAAGCAATACACAGGCTGGAATTATTACCCCGGAAAAATTGGACGTAAACGCATCGAAGTAACTACTGTTGTAGCTTACCGCTGCATTGTAAACTGCCCAAAAACCACCAGGAAAGAGCACTGCTGAAAGCAAAATAAAAAACCACGATGCCCGGATATTTTTCCGCACATGTTTTTTAAACTGACTTGAATAGAAAACCTTTTGCATCACCTTATCTTCGAATCCGGTAGTTGGAACATGCAGCATACTCATACCAACCAGCCTGCTTAATTCCTCATCATGCTTATTGTGTTTCATTTCATTATAAGATTGAATACATTTCATTTTTATAACTTCTTTCGAGCAAGAAATAAAATCGTTTTCTTGCCCTGTGCAAACTAACCTTAATGTTCGATAGACTTAAACCGGTAATTTCTCTTATTTCTTCTACTTGTTTTTCGCTCAGATAATACAAGCGAAGCAGCAAGCTTTCGGATTCAGGCATGCGTTGAAGAATATTCTGAATAATCTCTTTTTGCTCCATCTGGTGCAATGCATCCAATGAGTTTTTTACTTCAGGATTTATATCCTCTGGCAAAGAATCCTCGTTAGGCAGCACCTCTAACCTTTTTCTTTTTATTTTTCGAAGCGACTCGTTTACCAAAATTTTATAAAACCAGGTAGTAAAACTCGACTTCTGCTTAAACTTATCAAGATTCTGGAAAGCTTTGACAAAAGCCTCCTGGGTAGCTTCTTCCGCCAGAAACTCCGATTTGCAGATGCTGTTAGCAAGAGAATAAGCCATATCCTGGTACTTGTTTACAAAATACCGAAAAGCATCCACATCACCTTCCAGAACCTTTTTTATATACGCAATGTCCATCAGCTCTGAGTTTCGTCTTTTTTGGCAAGCATAAAGTTATTAAAAATAAGGGCTGCTCCACCAAATAACAAAATCATGCTAAAGAAGGAAACTACTTCGTTGATTACAGTGAACTCTCCAAGCAGGTAACCGAAAAATATACCAATGCCAAGTCCGATAAATAAGGTGCCTGCTTTAAGCCCCATATTTTTACTTCTTTTAGGTTGTTTTCTTTCAAAAATACCCTTTTCTATCATCGCCATTTTTTCTTTGTGTAAGGCTGAAGTCACAAAGAAAATGGATAAAGCAACAGCAGCGAAAAACCCTAGCGGTACTAAAATTTCAGTTAAATTCATGGTATTTACTTTTTATGGTTAATAATTGATTTTAAATATTAGATACCACCAACCCGAAATCGGTTACAAAAAGAATGAAAAATGTAAAAAAATAAATGCTGATTGTTTTTAATGCACTCATAATCTGCATAATAAATTTATTCCAACGACAAGCAATAGCTCCCTAACATAAAACTGTTCAATACCGAACAAAACAAAGTGCAAATCCGGTCAATGAAATTTTTGTTTTCGATGCATAAATGAATTTATATTATTGATTTTATGAGTTTTACAACAAACGGCACAATTGATGAAACATGGGTGGCAAAACATACAACCATGAAACCACTTCAATCCATCAGACAAACCATTTTTGCAGCATCGCTGCTGGCCTTAGGATCGCTGCCCTTAAAAAGTCAGACAGTGGCCAGAATATCTGAGCAAACATCCAATAAAGTTGTATTTACCATCGAAAACTTAAAAGAAAACACTAAACCTTCGAAAATTATTCTGGTTTACGACTCAAATCTTATTGCGCTGGAATCTACCCCGGAAAATAACAACTTGCTTAGGAACAAGCATTCGAGGAATCACACTTTTTTCTATTATTCTGCTGCCAATGCCCTTTCATCGACTTTAAAAGAAGATGTGGAACAAGAGATTGCACTCGAAGAATGGATGCTAAAACCCTTTGCATGCGAAAGCTCTAAAAAGGTGGCCGACAGCGAACAAGAAGAAGAAATAAAAATTGAACCGTGGATGACTGATCTGACACAATGGTAGAAGGCAAATTTCATCACTTCTTACACATTAAGCTTCATCTACTGTATCCGATTCCTGTTCAATGCCCATTTCAATCGAACGATTTACAAGATTATCAGGCAATTGTTTCTTGGCTTTAATACCCAGTTCTTTTAATTTCTCCACACGGCTTACCAGATTACCTTTTCCTTCGGTAAGGTTTTGCATAGTCTCACGGTAAAAACCAGAAGCCTCATCCATCTTCTTTCCGAGTTTAACCAGCCGCTCGCTTAATAGTACAAAACTATCGTACAATGCCCCACCCTGACGGGCTATTTCGAGCACATTGCGGCTTTGGTACTCTTGCTTCCAAAGACTTTCAATCATTTTAAGTACTGCTACCAGGTTAGTTGGGCTGATAAGTAAAATGCGACGTTGGTAGGCATAAGCCCATAACTCGTTGTCATTTTGCACTGCAAGCAGGTAAGCCGGTTCTACAGGAAGAAACATCATCACAAAGTCGAGTGATTTCAATCCTTCCAGATCTTCGTAGGTTTTCGAGGATAACCTGCTGATATGGCTTCGTATGGAAAGAAGGTGAGCCTTCATGGCTGTGGCTTGTTCCTCTTCTGTGCTGGCAGAAGTATATTTTTCATAGGCAGTTAATGAGACCTTCGAATCAATCACTACACTTCTGTTGCCCGGATAATGCACCACTACATCGGGAAGAAACCGGGTTCCATCGTCGGAAACATAAGATTCCTGCACGGTAAATTCAATTCCCCTTCTTAATCCTGTTTGTTCCAGAATACTTTCCAGCAACATCTCACCCCAGTTTCCCTGCGTTTTCGAATCGCCTTTAAGGGCACGAGTAAGAGAGTTGGCCTCTTTGCTAATTTGCTGATTCAACTCGGCAAGCTGTTTCACCTGTTCTTTCAACGAAAATCGTTGTTGAGCTTCTTTATCGTATACTTCATCTACCTTTTTTTCGAACTCTTTAATCCGAAGGTTGAGCGGATTCAAGATCTCATTCAGGTTAATCTTGTTTTGTTCGGTAAACTTTTTGGTTTTCTCTTCCAGAATTTCGTTGGCCAGGTTTTTAAACTCAAGGCTAAATTGCTCTCTGAGCTTCACAAACTCAACCTTTTGTTCATCGAGCCTTGTTTGTAAATTCACCAACTCGTTCTGCCGGGCAGCCAGAGAGGCGCTCATCTCCATTAGCTGGTTTTGCTTTTCGTTGAGACTATCTTTAAGCCGTATGGTTTCGGTTTCGAGCATGGATGCTTTTTCGCTTAATACAGCCTGGCGGGTTGCTCCAATGCTGCGAAAATACAACCACGACAATACCGCTCCGGTTAAAATACCTGCAAATAAGAAAACGAAGTTCATATTGAAATTTTTGATTGACGGATGAAATTAGGTTTTAAAGCCCTGATATGCAAGAAAGTCAGGTAAAGAACTCTAGGTAAAATAAAGAAATTCTTTTGCTTAAGTAAAAGAATTATTATTTATCCTGTGCGGAACCTGGAGGTATATTAATTAAAAAACCCCCGGGAATGCCGAGGGCACTGAAAAAGTATCAACTTATTTAAGTAATTCTCTAAAAGATAACTGGCAAGTGAAGACAATATCTTCATTTGCCAGTTTCTTTTTAAAGAACGAAATGCAAATTTTCTGGTAAAAAGAGCTTTTAAATTCTTTTTGTAATGAGGGTAGATGTAATTTGAGGCTGGAGTCCCCTGTTAATTCATTAATTTGAGGATTCTTTTGAGATTTACAGTAAAAATGGCCATTGCCCCTTGCATTTGCATGTTGGTAATTCCGTACGAAGTAGCTCTTCCATAGCCATGTACGTTTTTTAGTTCACTATTTTTTGCTTCAATTTTATAACGGTGTTTTGCCTTTTCTTTGAAGTATTCGGTCTGTTGAAACTCCATTTGTTCCAAATGTTTATCCGATTTAATAGAAACAGAATAGGTTTTAGTTTTTGCATCAGGTTTATAGCATCCGTTTTTTAAGGTACATGTTTTACATTTTTCAATATCGAAGTAATAAGTGTCTACTTGGTTGGAGCCATCATCTTTCTTTCCTTGACGTGCTTTTCTTATAGCCATATGCCCTGCGGGACATACAAACATTCCGGCATCTTTGTTGTAGTCAAATGTATTTTCTTGATTTCTAAAACCCTGCGTAATAGAGGGATTCAATTTTGCAACGATTTTTATTTCTTGTTCATCAGCAATTTTAAGATTCTCCATTCCTGAATAGGCTGCATCGCCAATGATTGTATCTACCTCAATTCCATTATTTTGACTAGATTCAAGCAATGCCGGTAACTCTGGGCCATCGCCCTTTTCTCCGGATGTTACCACGGCAGCCGTAATAATTCGTTCCTCTGTCATGGCGATATGGGTTTTGAATCCAAAAAATGAAGAGTCTTGCGTCTTATGGCCTGTTCTGGCATCAGGATCCTTTGAAAGTGTATAATGATCCTGTGTATCTTCAATGGTTTCTTTCAATAGATTTAGCTTTTCTTTTACTTTTGGGAATGAACGTATTACTTCGTCTGACTCTATCGCCTTTTCAAGCGTATCACAATATAATAATTCATGCTCCAAATCATTGTCTTCGTTCTTTTTAGGCATTCGCTCTATCCAGTTCTCATCTGTGGAATAAACCACCTTACGAAGTTGCCGGGCACGTTCTTTGAGCACTTCCAAGGGGGACAATGGGTTCGATCTGGATAATGAATGTGTGGCATCAACAATAATGGACTTCGATTTGATGATACCCTTTTCAATGGCAATGGAAACGGTCTTGCCTATCAAAAGATTCAACAAATCGGTATCCTTCAACCGCAGTTTCCTGAATTTGGTAAGCGAACTGGGATTTATCACATCTTCTTCAGGTGTCATCTCCAAAAAATACTTGAAAGACATGTCAAAACGGGAACGTTCTACTACATCTACATCCGAAATGTCGTATATCGTTTTGAGCAACAGATATTTGAACATACGAATAGGGCTCTCAGCATTGCGCCCATTGGTTGAGCAGTATTTGGTTACCAGTTCATCATAAATGAACGAAAAATCAATGAGCTCATTAATTTTTCGTAGTAGATTATCCTTGGGAACGATAAGGGAATATAGATCAGAGTATAAACTAAGCTGAAGTTTTTGCTGTTGTACGAGCATATAAGTGCCTTTATTTTAGGCTCTTAAGATACAAAAAAAAGCAGTAAAATGCCAAGTTTTTATCTTGTATTTTACTGCTATATTATTAATATTCTTGTACTTGGGACTTTTTCAGTGCCCTCGGAATGCCGGAGGTTTTTAAAATCGTATGCAGATAAAACTAAGCTGCGCTGATTGCTTCTACAGGGCACACATCGGCACAAGCACCACAATCGATGCAAGCATCCGGATCAATTTTGTAGATATCACCCTCTGAAATAGCCTCTGATGGACACTCTGGTAAACAAGTTCCGCACGCGGTACACTCATTGCTAATTACGTAAGCCATAATATCGAAATAATTTTATGCCGGCCTAAACCGACGGGTTAGAAATTCGGAACAAATTTATAGTTTAATAAAAAACTAAGCTATTAAATTTTCGTTTTTTTTCAGTATTTAGATTCATTCTTTAGAAAGCCCAATGCCAGGTAGGCCATTGTCGCCATTCCGGTTTCAAGAGCCTTTTCGTCGATATTGAAAGTGGGCGAATGCAAGGGAGAAACCACTTTTGCTTCAGCACCAGAGATACCCAAACGATAAAAAGTGGCCGGATATTGCTGCGAAAAAAAAGCAAAATCTTCGGAGGTCATCCGCAGGTCGAGTTCTACTACCTGCTCTTTGCCAAGAATTTCCATTGCCAGCTTGCTTGCCTCTGTAGTAATACCAGCATCGTTCACCAGACAAGGGTAACCAACTTCAATATCTACCTCGCAGGTGGCTCCCATCGATTCGGCAAGTGTGGTAGCAATTTTGGTAATTTTCTGATGGGCTTCGTACCGCCATTTTTCGTCCATGGTTCGGAAGGTTCCTTCAATTTTCACTTCGCGCGGTATGATGTTGGTAGCTCCTGGGGCATCGACTTTACCAAACGATAGCACCGAAGGAATGGCTGCATAGGCATTGCGGCTGACTACCTGCTGCAGGGCTACAATGATGTGCGAGGCTACCAGCACCGTATCCACAAGCTGATGTGGCATGGCAGCATGCCCACCTTTTCCCTTTACCGTAAGGTAAATCTCATCGGCCGATGCCATATACATTCCTGAGCGAAATCCTACTTTCCCTACCTGGAGGCCTGGCATCACATGCTGGCCGATTATCAGATCGGGCTTTATAGCATCGAAAATACCTTGCTCGAGCATGAGCTTGGCTCCTCCGGGTAATTTTTCTTCGGCCGGCTGAAAAACAAGCAAAATGGTACCCTCAAAATCATTTCGAAACTGCTGGAGAATTTTTGCTGCACCCAGCAGGCAGGCCGAGTGCACATCATGCCCGCAGGCATGCATCACCCCGGTGTTTTGCGAAATATAATCTACCTGGTTTTCTTCCACAACAGGCAGGGCATCCATATCGGCCCGAAGGGCGACTATTTTTTTTTGTGGATTGAGCCCTTCAATTTTGGCCAATATTCCGGTTTCCACATACCCTCCGGTATAGGGAATACCTAATTCGTCGAGTTTTTGCTTAATAAAGGCCGATGTGTGGTGCTCCTGAAAAGATAGTTCAGGATGCTGATGGAGATAACGTCTGATCTGGATTGTGTCATCGAGAAAGGCCGTGGCCAGTTCCTTTATTTTTTGAGAAATATTCATTGTTTTCTTATTTTCCTAATAGCATTTTAAGGCCCGCCAAAAGCATCAGTAATCCAAAAGCTCTTTTAAGAGTCTTTACCGGAAGATTAACTGAAAGCAAGGAACCAAGGTAACTTCCGATTACAAAAGAAATAACAAGCACAAGTGCTACCTTGTAATTAATAAAGCCTTGCTTGTGGTAGTTGCTGGCTGCAATAATAAATCCGATGGGAATAGACATCACAGCCAGACTTGTTCCCTGAGCCTGGTGCTGAGTCATGCCAAAAATAAATACCAAAGCAGGCACCATGATAATGCCCCCGCCAACACCGAGACTGCCACCAATAAAACCGGCAAGTATTCCGGTAATGATTAAAAGTATGAGATTGTTTGCTTCCATAGCTAAAAGTCTAATGCCAGCGAAAAATAAAATACCTGGGGCAGCACCTGGTTATTTTCAATACCCCAAGCCCAGTCAAACCGAATAAAATATCCCAGAAACTGCGTACGTAATCCAAAGCCATAGCCTGCAACAAATGGGTCGCGTTGGGCATCGATCTCAATCTCGATAAGGGGTTCAGTTTGCGATCCCTGATAGATATAATCGCGGTCGTAACCATTCTGTTTCGACCAGGGTGATACCCCCGACCATGCGCTACCGACATCAAAAAAGCCAATCACCTGAAAATTCTCTAAAAAGGCATTACTCAGCGGATAATTGGCAAGGTATCGGATGATTGGTAAACGAAGCTCAGAATTGAAAAGGGCGAAATTACTTCCATTGCGGATATTCTGCGAAAAGCCTCTCATGTTGGTGGCCACTGTCTGAAAGGCATAGTTTACGTTATCAGTAATCCTGATTTCGCTGAGCGGAATAAAAGTAGGCGTGCGGCTGGAAAGATTGGTCCAGTTATCGACCCCACCCAGGTAATAGATTAGCCTGGCAGTACCCAGCGACGATCCGGTAGCAATGCGATTGGCCCATATGAGGTTTCGGTGTATCACCAGGTAATGTCTTACGTCGGCTCCCCAGGTTACCAGGTTAGAATAGGGTTTATTGACCATCTGGTAATACTCCGTAAAAATTTTTAGGCGCGTACCGGCAGGAAGGTTTAACCCGAGCTGCCGGGTGTTATCGAACACATATTCAAGTTTAGGTGTTATCCAGAGTTTCTCGACGTTGGGTTGGGCCAGTGCCTGGTTAATAACCGTAAGCGAAGTGCTCACCGGCTGAAAAATTGTTTTATCCTGTCTTGCTCCGATAGTAGCCGAGAGCGATGCAACCTGACTGAACGGATAGCGAAAAACACCATAAATCTGGTTGCTGACATTGCGCACCTGGTAGGGTATTTCATCCTGGGTCAATGCGTTAAAACTTTGCCTATGAAAAAACAATTGTTTGTCTAACCTGTCTTTTAGCATCTCTAGACCAATGAGGTACTCGCTGCTTTGAAAATCGAGAGGTAGGCGTAAACCGGCAATTACACGATAATTCTCGAATAAATCTTTTGTGCCCAATCGAAAAGCCAGGTTTAATCCGGGATTATAATACACTGCTCCACCGGTAAAGGTCTGATAGGACTCGCTTAGAAAACTAAAATCGATTTGCCCTGTCACATAATCCTGGTAAAATGCACGCTGGTAAATACGGGCCCTTTCAGCCTCCTCATCTTTTGGTGGAACAATCTCCAATAGAATATTTTCGTCTTTAAATTGTGCGTTTAACATTTTAACGCGTTCAATTTCAAACAGGTAATTGTTAATATCAACTTCACTGACAATCAGATTAATGGTGTCGTTGCCACTGATTATGATGTTGTTGAGTGCAGAATCGAGCGGAATTTTGGCAATTTTTATCTTACTAATACTGTCTGCGATTAAAAGCTTCTGTGTTTTTTGCTGTCTGAAATCGGTTTCTTGAAGCTTTATGGAACCATTTTCCGGAAGGTCCAATTCATGGAGGTACATGTTGTACTTCCCTTTCGAAAACACTATTTCTCCCAAGGTATTGGTCGAAGGCTTATAATCCTGGTCCAAAATACTCCTGCTATAATTCGATATGGGTTGGGTAATGGCATAATAACGGTAGTGCACGGTTGTATCGACATAGCTGATGGTGCTATCGAATTTTGAGTAGTAACGGTTCACGATACCGCTCTTGTTGCTGAGTGAGATAAACTGGTTGGCTCCTAATTCGTATGGTTTATCTTTCTCTACATAAGGCGAATCGGCAAGCCGGAAAAGCTTATCGGGTTTACTCTCAAAATCGTATATAAACAAGTCTTGTGTAAACGAACGGGTTTGTTTTTCAATTTCTTCACTAAGTAAATCCGTCTCCCGGTTGGAAGCAAAAATAATTTGCTTTCCATTGCTTATAAAACGTGGATTAAAGTCATCGGCTACATCGTTGGTAATCTGAAAATTGGTTCCGGAAGCTACCGAATGTACAAAAATATCGGTCTGCCCGTTTTTAACTGCCGAAATGGCTATTAAAGAACCATCGGGAGAGAAGGAATAGCCCAGCACTTTATCGAAATAAAGAATATTCCTGGCGGTAAGTTTTTTCTCACCAAAAGTATAGTAATACATTACCAGGCCGCCCTTTTCCTCGACAATAAAGGTTAAGATCCGTCCATTCGGGTACCATGCCAGCACCGGATAAGAATAATCGGTTATTTGCTCGAGTTTGTGCTCGCGCTGAAGTAACTTTTTTTGTTTCTGTGTATTGGAATCGTAAAGCCAAATGGCATAGCGACCTTTGGTATTGGTAACATAAGCCACATGATTACTTACAGGGTTAAGGCTTAGTTGCTGATACACTCTTTTTTTCTTTGGCCGCTTTAAGATAGGTTTACCAGAGGGGACTTCACCGGTATCTTCCAGTGAGGCATACAAATCGTTGTAATAATAAAACCATTCGGCCGACAAGTCTTTAATCGATGAGCCCAAGACATAATAAAAACCCTGGTTGGCATTTCGGTTTATCTTGGTCATATATAAAATTCCCGGAATCACCGACTCACCATACACCTCGCTGATATAACGCCAGAAGGAGTGTCCCGCATAAGCAGCATCATCACCTTGTAAACGATTGAATTTTTTGTACTTGCCATTTACAACTCCATCTTTCACTCTGTTTTCCGTTTCAAAATCCCAGTCTTTCGATAGGTAAGCTACCAAACCATCTATGTACCAGGCTGGCAGGTTTATGAGGGTGGAATTGGCTGCATTGTCGCGAAATTGCTGCCCGTAAATCATTTCGCTGATCAGTATTTGACTAATGGCAGAGGTAATTTGTTTTTCGAATGCTTCAAAATCACCTTCAAAATATAAAAATGCTTTGTTGTTGTCGATACGAAAAGTACCCCCGATGTTCGACTCAGTTTTGCCGGTAACTAATCCGATGTTGCTTTGCCGGAAATCGGAAAGCTTGTTGTAAACAAGAAAAATAATTCGCTTATCAAGATTATAATCAAAAAATGACTCGATTCGTTCAATTTCTTTTTCGGCAAATTCAGAAGCATAACGAGCCAGCTTGTCGCCATTTTCACTGTAATAAGTATCAAAACGGTCAAATCGATAATAATTCCAATAAAACTCGCGGTACTGCACACGATTTTTTCCAAACAACATCTGATGACCATTGTAAAACTGGCCATTCACATTGCTTGCGAGGTAACACAAAAACAGGGGAATTAAAATGCGTTTTACCATCCAATAAAAATAACAAGCTAAACTTTGAAGGCATAAAAATAGATTAATTACTCCGAAATTTACCGCCCAAGCCGGAACTTTTTAGTTGCACGACTGGTATAAATGGCATAACTTAATTTTTAAATCAATTTAATGTTCATGCTGCGATATACTTCCTTGACAATCATAAGCATTGTGTTCATTCTGAATCTTTCTGCTTCCTCTGCCGACAGTGCCCGTATAGCATTCGACTCGCCTACCCTGTATTTTGAACCTGCCTATGAAGCCGACGGCAGCTTTCCGATAGAGTTTACATTCACCAATTCTGGCGATTCTGCCCTTGTCATACACAGAATTATTGCCCCCGGCTTGTCGGATGTATCCTTTACGAAAGATCCGATACTTCCATTGCATACTGCCAAAATAAGCGCCACGATCAATCCGGTTGGAAAAACAGGCTTTTTCGATAAGAAGTTGATGGTTTTCAGTAATGCCGTAAATTCTCCCAGCCCCCTGGAGGTGAAAGGGATTGTTGTTTCGGGCACACGCAAAGGCGAATTTAAATACCAAATGGGTGCCATTGCCCTCAGGCAGCTTCAACAAAGTTTTGGTTACATTTACAAGGGCGACAAGCCAACGCAGTTTCTTCCTGTTCGAAATCTTAGCAACAAAGCCATTGATATTTCCTTTAGCGATTTACCAGCCCACCTGAGCATACAAAAAATGTTCGATAAACTGGCCCCAAACTCTACCGGATATGTAGCCTTTACCTACAACACTGAGTTAGTCGACGATTGGGATTTTGTAATAGACCGGGTAAGCATTAAGGTAAAAGGTCAGAAACCCGATACAAACCAGTTGATCGTATCGGCCAATATTCGCGAAAACTTCCTGTTCTTGACTGAGGCTGACTTGCTGGTGAAACCAAAAGCCACATTGCCTATTGACACCATGTTTTTCGATACCATTTCTCATGGCAAAGTTGTACAGGTAGAGTTTCCGGTATACAATACCGGTGGTCGCGATCTGGTGATAAGGGCCGTAAAATCGAGTTGCGGATGCACAGCTGCCATGCCACAAAAAACACTAATTCCCCCAGGCGACTCCACCCATGTAGTGATTGAATTCAACTCATCCGGATTCAGAGGAAACAATTGCAAAGGGGTTACCCTCATTACCAACGATCCGGAGAATTACAAGCAATTTTTATGGTTGAGCGGTTTCATCGAATAAACTTCGAAGCCTGTAATTCCTTATAGACTTAAGAACAATTAAACAGGCTAATCGAGCTCGTGAGTATCTGTTATCATTTATCTTACAATCTATTGCAGCTTATTTAGAAATAATTTAGACAGCTGCACTGCTAACATCTTTTCTAAAATTTTGTAATTTTTCACTTGGCTAAAAAATTGACTTTTAGCTGTGATATAAATGTTTTACCTCAAAAAGATCCAACCATGAAAACCACAAGCCAACCAGGACTTGCTATTTTATTAGCAGGAAGTTTTTTCGTTTCTGTATTGTTTACAAGTTGCACTTCAATGCTAAGTGCCAAATTCGAATCTGATACCATCGGGAGCTTGCCCGACAAAACCCTTCCCGGCAACCCTACTGGCGATGCCATGACCTATGTGCCTGAAATAGAAACCCAATTAGAAGTAATAGCCACCCCAGCGAATCCCGCCCAGAAATCGCTTGAATACAAAAGTGTTTCGCCCTCTGGCAGCGTGGGAGGCCATTCGAGCTGGCTGGGGTTCCGTGCTAAAAGCACTAATTTCTCTAAAGCCATTACTTTTGTGTGGTCGGCAAAAAAGGAATTTAATACCACCGGCCCTGACCTTTACATCGATTGTTCCGATGGTAGCGGAGTGGTGGCAGCCCGCATAAAAATACTTGCCAATGGCGATGTAAAGCTTGTCGAAAACATTGCCACCGATGACGGAACCTTAGTTGGAACAATACCCAATGGCGAGGTTCACACATTTATGGTTACTGTAGACCTACCCAACGAAAAATACAATCTTTCTGTGCTGAAAACATCGGGCAACATTACCATCACTGACCACGCATTGCTTAACGAAAACATTACACTTTACCATAACCCGGCCAATCCGGCAGTTTCGTTTAAGTACGACACCTATGGCATTGCCCAACAATATATTCTCGACGAGGTTTTTATTAACCGCAAAAACTAATTTTTCTTATGCATTTTGAATTGCCTTTTGGTTAGTGAATTAACCGAAAGGCAATTTGGTTTTATAGATGCAGTGATGAGTTCATAATAAAATTTATCCTCTAATGCCTATGAACTTAGCTTTATTAAACTCCTTCCTATGGCGCGTCTCGATAGCCATCGACATTAACGCGAAACTCATCTTTTGCAACACTCCTTTTTAACTTAGACTAATTCTAAATTACCCCCCCCCGTGTATATTTTTTAAAAATTCCTGCATATATTTACTCTGAGTGAATGCCGTTTTTAAAACCAATTGATTAACCTAGGAGAGGATGCTGGGGGGGGTATTGCCCTTGCAGATAGGTTGATGATATAGTGTTTTATTAAACGGTTTTTTTATGCGTAAAAGATTCATTCAAACGTTAGAAGAAAGTAATGTTAAAAATGTTGATATTCAATTATATACTTAATTCTCAATTGCCTATGGAAAAAAGCAAGAATTCCTGACCCCCACCTAAACAAAAAAACAATCCAAAAAAAAGGCAACATAGTCTGCGAAACTATGCTGCCAGGTATTAATTATCAAGGCCAAGCCTTAAAAAATCAAGTAAAAATATGAAAAATTTAATTGTTTTATTACTATTCACTTTACTCATAATTAACGGTTGTAATGAGAAAGAGGAAATGCCTATTCAACAACTAAATGATAACAAGATGTTAGTATTCAATTCACCTCAAGAAATGGATACACTAATTAAGAAAACATCGCATATGCAATTAGAGGAGTTAATAGCTTATGAGGATGCAAAAGGATACAAATCTTTTGGTCGTCTTTGCGAGGAATTTTACAGTACGATTGTACCTGAAAATTTTAAAAGTATGGAAGAAATTTTAAGATTTGTAGAGGAAAATAGCAATTACCTTCAAATTGAAGTTGATGAGGATGGAGAAACCTCCATTATGCCCAAGAACTTCCATTCAACTGAAAAATTTATTATGAATGAAAACAAGATGTATCAGATTGGTAATAGAGTTTACAGAGTTTTTGACAATGGTGTTGTATCAACATCATTAGAAAATTCACAAAACCTTACCAACATCAAGGAGGAGAATATATTGTCTTATCAATCTGATGGTAGATATCTTTATACCTTTAATGCATCAGTAATAAATTGTAAAAGTGGATTGGCCGCATGTGGTAATGCTGCTAGTGATTTTCACGCAAATGGTAGTGAAAGGGTTGTTATAAAAATATGGGCTACTTCTGTCCGTACAACTGATCCTTTGGGTAACCCTTTTAATTCTTTCCTTGCTTTTAAATATGAGGCTTATGCGCAAAAAAGAACCTTAGGTATATGGTTTGGTTGCAGTCGAACCATTAATGCAAGGTTCGATGCAACAGTTACCTTTGGTGGCAGATATTTTCCTTTTACTTTAAATTATTTTAATCACTCAGGGAATATTACAAATACTGCGGTGGATTTGGATTTTGGATTTGGCCCTATGTACGGTATTCCAATTGACTCATATTTTGTTCGCTACAATTGCTTTGCATCGATACCAAAACCTTGCTATGCAGACTTAGTATGTAACTAATCCATTTATATTTTGACCCAAAAGCAAATGAAAAAAATACCTCTATACACTGTTGGGTTTAAAAGTCCAAAAGCTTTTGGGTCAATTTATTGGTTTAGTCGGCTTATTGTTTTAATACTGCTTGCCTACAATACGGTATGTTGTCGAAAGCTTGTGGAGGACGATTTTCCTGACTTTCCATCCATTCCTGTAATTAACAGCATTTTAATTGCCGACAGTTTACTTAAAGTGCATGTATCGTTTACCGATAAAATCGGCAACTCGAAACTTGCAGGGATAGAAAATGCCCTTGTAATCGTGGCTTCAGGTTCGAGGGAGAATGATACCCTTACATCCATCGGAAATAGCATTTACCAGGCCAAAACTGTTGTTCAGCCACTTGAAACTTATACCCTTCAGGTCACGATTCCTGGCTATGAAACCATCGTTTGCAGCAACACCATTCCCGATACTCCTGAAATATTGGCGATACAAAGTATTAATTATGCCGGCATAGATGAAGAGGGCAATACATACCCTGCCCTGAAAGTAACATTTAAGAATAAGCCGGATGAAGCACTTTATTTTCAGATTGCAATTAAACTTATACAATACGATACAGTGACATTCGCCCAATTGATACACATCACAGATCCTGTTTTACTTCACGAAGGAGTTCCTATTCCTGTATTTAGCAACGAGCTGATTAAAACTGATTCGTATACCATGCTTCTTAATTATACTTCGGGCTCGCAGAATAACTTAGATCCACTTCTTGTTGAGCTTCGGGCAATTTCTTATGACTACTATCTGTATTTGAAGCAATTATACCTTTATGAAACAGGAAGGTACCCCACTGAAGTCGGTACAGGTGCAGTAACAAATTTTAATCTGTATTCGAATATCGAAGATGGATATGGCATTTTTGCGGGATATTCCCTGGTGGTTTCCGATACCGTTCAACCTGAAACTTATTATTATTAAAAACTATGGGGTTTAGGAAAACAGTTACTCTTTTAGGTTTTATTGTCCTGCACAATCTTTTTCTGCATTCACAGGTCAGGGTTTCGGGGTTTGTAAAGGATAAAGGCACAGGCGAATTGCTGGTGGGTAGCCATATTCTTGAGCAAGGCACACACCATGCAACCATCACCGACAATAACGGCTACTTTTCTATCATAGTCGCAAACAATGCTTGTTTAGAGGTGGTTTATGTCGGGTATAATCGTTTAATAATTAAAACTGAATCAATAACAGATACAATTATACAGGTTGAGCTAACATCTGATAACCTGTTGGAAGAAGTGATCGTGAATGCCCCAAAAGCACAGATTCCGAATGTTTCCAGCCTTTCGATTAAAGAGTTACAATTTCTTCCATCCTTAGGCTCCCAGCCCGATGTGCTAAAAACTATTCAATTGTTGCCTGGTATTCAAACCACTAACGAAGGTTCCAGTCTATTATTGGTTCGTGGCGGCGATCCCGGGCAGAACCAATATCTGATAGACAATACTCCGTTAATTTATGTCAACCATCTGGGTGGTTTTACCTCGGTTTTTAACCCCGATATGATCAACAATGTGAATGTGTACAAAGGAGGGTTTCCGGCAAAATATGGAGGCAAACTTTCTTCCATTGTAGATATTGCCCAGCGCGAAGGAAGTGCATCGGGCTTAAAAGGTTCATTTAGTATTGGTATTACCGATTTGTCATTCAGCATCGAAGGGCCCATAAAAAAGAAATCGACCTTTATTGTTACAGGCCGAACTTCTTTTCTGGGGCTATTTTCGGCATTGTTAACGCAGGTAGCCGATGGAAACTATTATACCTTATTTTATGGTTTTCACGATATCAATGCAAAGTATAGCTGGAAACCGAATACAAAAAATAGTGTGCACCTCAATTTATACCAGGGCGATGATTACCTTCATTACAAAATGAAGAGCAGCGAACTGCAAGAGGGTGAAAAAAGAACCACAGGCTATATTTGGGGTAATTGGCTGCTATCGGCAAAATGGAATACAATCTTTTCGGGTAAATTACGGTCAGCAAACAGCCTTTCTGTAACGCGTTACAGGCTTAAAAACTCACAGGAGTTTATTACTAAAACAGGTGAGGGCGAGTATGATTATACAAAAGAATTTCTCTCCTCTATAAAAGATTTTTCTTTGTTCTCCGATTGGAAATACAATGTGGCAAGAAACTACTCGCTTGAATTTGGCTTGCATTCATCTTACCTTGTTAATTTACCAAACCAAACTACCCAGAGCAACCAACAGCAGCAGAATGCAGAGCCAATCAATGCCCTTCAATCGAGTGTTTTTGTCGAAAACCATTTTAAATTTCTCGAAAGATCTTATGCCAATGTAGGTCTCAGGCTCAACAATTACGCAACCAGCAACTATACAGCCTTTCACGTTGAACCGCGTATTCTTCTGAACTTTGGGTTGAACACTACCCATTCTGTCAACCTGAGTTTTATGAGGGTGTATCAATATTCGCATCTGTTGTTTACGCCAGGAAGTATCAACAACAACGAAATCTGGATTCCTTCCGACCAAACCATTCAGCCTTCTTATGCCGACCAGTATACAATTGGCTGGCAGGCAAACCTTTCTGAAGGGGCTTATAGTGTGGAATTTAACTTGTATTATAAAAACATGGCCAATCTGGCAACCTATAAAGAAGGATATTCGACCATTATGGGTGATCCGAACTGGAAATCGAAAATTGAAACAGGAGGCAAAGGCAAATCAGAAGGACTGGAGGTTTTTGGCCGAAAGAATTACGGAAACTGGACAGGATTTTTGAGTTATACCTGGTCGCATACCACCCGGGAGTATGGCAATATCAATAAGGGGAATGAATTTTTATTCGATTTCGACCGGCCTCATAGTTTCTCCACAGGAATTATTCACCAACTGAATGAAAAATGGCAGGTAAACCTGGCATGGATCTATCAATCGGGCATACCTTATACACCTGCGGTTGGCAGGCAATATACTTCCGCTTCGGGTTACGATGCCTATTATCATTCCGATATCTATGAAGCCCTTATCTATGGCGCACGCAACAGCGGGCGGTTAAAACCCTATCACCGGCTCGATATTTCGTTTAATTACTCCACTAAAACCGACAGGGGAAACCAGGCCGTATGGACATTTTCGGTGTATAACGCCTATAACAGGCAAAACCCGTATTACTATTACTATAACACCAATGCCGGAGGCGAAATGTTGCCTCCTGATTACTCCAATGACTATAAACCCTTATCGCTCTACCAGATAAGCTTTTTGCCTATCCTACCATCGGTATCCTACAAGGTATATTTCAATGGCGATTACCACAGAAACAAAAAACAAAATCCTGATCAACAAAATAACTTTTTAAAATGGCTTTTTTATGAAAATTAATCCCTTAAAATTCAAAACCCTATTAGTGTTTATTGTTCTAGTTCTAACTGTAATTAACATTTCAGCACAAGAAAAGTCTTCAAATGAGAAAGTAAAACTTATGCTTGCTTATTCGAAGTACCGTGATACCGATTTTGTTTTTATCTCTACAAAGCATGACAATGATCCGATGGATATCAATGAAGTGGGTAATATTCGTCTTTCTTCTAATTATAGAATTAACAGATACATTGATGCAGGTCTTTATATTGGATACAGTTTTTACCAAACCTATATACCACATGATTTTGATAGCCTTGGGAATGCCCGTACTATTTCCTATGAGAATAGTCATTCTTTAATGTATGGTCTAAATTCAAATATACATATCCTGCCGTTTTTTATACAAAAAGAAAAATCAAGAATCGATGTGTACGCCTCCCTGCAATATGGGGGTATCCATTTATTCGAGCCGGAGGGCGGTATCAACACAAAGAAAGATTATGCAGAGTACGGTATATATGGCGGCTTGGCATTTTATCCCTTCAGGCACCTTGGTTTTTATGCCGAATATGGTTATGCCAAATATGCCAATTTGCGGTATGGACTGAGTTTGAAGTTTTAAAGAGATTTATTTACCGATGAAATGAGATGCCGTACAGTTCTGATTAATACTTTTTCTGATTTTGGTAATGATGCCAAAAATAGTTGGTAAAAAGCCTTGTACTCCCTGATGGTATTGATTTTCAAACGAGTTTACTGAATACTTTTTAAAACC
Organism: Bacteroidota bacterium; assembly: GCA_016699695.1. Lineage (NCBI taxonomy): Bacteria > Pseudomonadati > Bacteroidota > Bacteroidota bacterium. Next base: position 2,588,654 of record CP065006.1, on the reverse strand, counting down.
CCTATTCGCTTTGTTTGTAAATCAGTCCTCAATAATGCAAAGCCTGTCCTATCTTTGCAGCACAAGCATGAAACACCCAAAAAGCCATAAAAGCGCCTTATCGGTTGCCGAAGGAGTTCCTCAGCCACCTTCCACGCATTCTAATGCAGTAGAGCAACTGCGTAGGCTAAAGAAATCAAAACCCACCGCCGAAACCATTGCCCGGGAGCTAATGAATGGAGACATTACCCAGCTAAGTCGCGCAATAACCCTTATAGAAAGTAACCTGGCAAGCCATCAGCAGCAAGCACAGCAAATTCTGAAAATTTGCCTACCGGCGGCAGGCAATTCGGTACGAATTGGCATTACCGGTGTGCCCGGTGTGGGAAAAAGCACTTTTATCGAATCGTTTGGAAAAGCCTTAACGCACAAAGGCCATAAGGTGGCTGTATTGGCCATAGACCCCAGCAGTGAGCGAACGAAAGGAAGCATATTGGGCGATAAAACCCGCATGGAATTACTCGCAAACGATAAAAATGCATTTATCCGGCCTTCACCCTCGGCAGGTTCATTGGGCGGTGTGGCCCGAAAAACTCGAGAAACAATTTTTTTATGCGAAGCGGCCGGATTCGACATCATTGTAATAGAAACCGTGGGGGTGGGCCAGTCCGAAATTGCCGTGCATTCCATGGTCGACTTTTTTCTGTTGCTCATGCTCGCCGGTGCTGGCGATGAGTTGCAGGGAATCAAAAGAGGCATCATGGAAATGGCCGACCTCATTGCCATTACCAAAGCCGATGGCAACAACGCCCACAAAGCCGGTATTGCCAGGCTAGAATACCTGAATGCCCTGCACCTGTTCCCTAAATCCGAATCGGGCTGGAAACCTGATGTAATAACCTGTTCGGCATTGCAAAATGTTGGCATCGATGCTATTTGGGATAAAATAACCGAATACCGGACCTTTACCATCCAGAATGGCTATTTCGAAAACAGAAGGAACGACCAGAATAAATATTGGATGTACGAAACCATTGAGGAAAAGCTAAAAAACAGCTTTTATTCCAACCCGCAAATATTGGCGCAAATGGAGCAGCTAACACAAAAAGTTTTGCAGGGTGAGATGAGTTCATTTGTGGCAGCCTCGGAATTACTCGATCAGTATTTCCGGTTTCTTGGATCAAACGGATTGTCTGCTGAATAGGTGTCAAAGCGTGCAGGCATACTATGCAGGATGTATTTTTTCATGTTCTTCACCATAACCAAAAATAAGCTGAAGCCAAACCATTTTAGAAAATCTTTGTTTAGTCATAGGTTTTTCGTGTAAAATGGTTTTTCTTGATACTTATGTTTTAACTGATGTTTAATTAATATATACACTATACATGGAATACGATGTAATCATCATTGGCAGTGGTCCCGGAGGATATGTAACCGCCATAAGGGCAGCACAACTGGGTTTCAAAACGGCGGTAGTTGAAAAAGCCGAATTAGGTGGCGTATGCCTCAACTGGGGTTGCATCCCCACCAAATCGCTTCTGAAAAGTGCGCAGGTTTTTGAATACCTGCAGCATGCTGCCGATTATGGCATAAGCATTAAAGGTGAAGCCAAAGCCGATTTCGAAAAAATGGTATCGCGAAGCCGCGAAGTGGCAGGAGGTATGAGCAAGGGAATTCAATTCCTGCTAAAGAAGAATAAAATCGACCACCTTCAGGGTACCGGAAAAATTACTGCCAAGGCCACTGTAAGTGTTACCGACGAGAAAGGAAAAACAGAGCAATACAAAGCCAAACATATTATTCTGGCCACAGGAGCACGCTCCAGACAATTGCCCAATCTGCCCATCGATGGCGAAAAGATTATTGGCTACCGCCAGGCGATGGTTTTGAAGAAACAACCTGAGAGCATGCTAGTGGTAGGTTCCGGAGCTATAGGTAGCGAGTTTGCCTACTTTTACAACACCATCGGCACCAAGGTGACGTTGGTAGAATATATGCCCAACATTGTTCCCCTCGAAGACGAAGAAGTATCGAAAACCCTTGAGCGCAGCTTTAAAAAAGCTGGCATGACTGTAATGACAGGCAGCACCGTGGAATCTGTCGACAGCAAAGGCAAAAAATGCAAAGTAAGCATTAAAACCCCGAAAGGAACTGAAGAAGTCGAAGCCGACATCGTATTATCGGCTGTGGGCATTGCACCCAATATCGAAGGTATAGGGCTTGAAGAAATGGGAATTTCAATTGAAAACGGAAAGGTAAAAGTAGATGCTTATTACCGCACCAATGTAGAAGGCATCTATGCCATTGGCGATATTGTTTCGGGTCCGGCTCTTGCCCATGTGGCCTCAGCCGAAGGCATTACATGTGTGGAAGCCATTGCAGGCCTGAAGCCCGAAGCCATTAACTACTCCAACATACCTGGTTGCACCTACACTGTTCCGGAGGTTGCGTCAGTGGGTATGACAGAAAAACAAGCCAAAGAATCAGGCCATGAAATAAAAATCGGCAAGTTTCCCTTTAGCGCCTCCGGAAAAGCAAGTGCAGCAGGCAACAAAGATGGTTTTGTGAAACTCATTTTCGATTCGAAATATGGCGAACTGCTTGGTGCGCATTTAATAGGGTTGAATGTAACAGAAATGATTGCTGAACTGGTAGTGGCAAAAAAATTGGAAACAACAGGTCATGAACTCATCAAAGCCATTCACCCGCACCCTACCATGTCTGAAGCGATTATGGAAGCTGCTGCTGCAGCCTATGGCGAAGTGATTCATATTTAAATCGATTGGGCATAAAACAGTAAGGGCTGAAACAACACTGCTTCAGCCCTTACATGTTCTTCAAAAACCCATCAATAAGAAAACATGTATTTCTTTTTAAGCTCTCTTTGGTATTCTCTGATTTTTTCTTCGAGAAGCTTATTTTCCTCTTCGAGGTGAGTGGTACTTTGGCTCTCAATCTCCAGTTCGCGCATGAACCGGCGGTTAAGGATAATACGCTTCTGGCATTCGTAAATGCTCGAAACTAACCCCTTGATATTGTATTTAATGTCTAACATGAGGTTGGATAGCTTGGTTTGGTAACTCCAAAGATACCCGTAATCTCCTCCTTTTCCCAGCTTACAGGCATGATGTTGATTACTGAAAATTGATGATATAAATCAGTCTTCATTTCTGTTTGTGCGTTGATATTAATTCGCCTGTGAAATGAAGCTCCCCGCAGCAAGCTGACGGGGTATCTGTAAAGGATTTTATTTTATTCGCCAGAAGAGGCGGGGTATTTACCCGTGCACCGCTTTCAGTCCCGATTTAAATCGGGATTCGACTATAAAATTTCATTTCGTGAACGGATGAAATTTAAGTTTCACGAATAAACTAACGAAAAATATAGTTTAGACGACAATCCGAACTCGTTATAATTAAGTATTTTCAGTTTTCGGTTGTATTTTTACTAGATGCAGTAACTAATAAAAAAAAATATCGTCCTATCTTTAAACTCTAATTGAACAGAAACCAATATTTCTTACCCGCAAATACTAAAAATATGAAAAGAATTGTATTCCTGGCGTGCCTACTTGCATGCTCAACCACCTTCTTTCAACTGAACGCCCAGACGGATACCTATTCCACATCGGCTGGGGAGATGATTTTCTCCTGGGGTGAAACACCCTTATCAAAAGATTTTATGGCCCGCTTTCCCCTTGCTAAAATTTCGGATTATCCGGTTCGTTTTACTGTTTTCTTCCACGTACAACAGTTCTGGCACCTCGATTTAAACGACAACCTAGGATTTTTTACCGGCCTTGCAATCCGAAACATTGGTATGATCTCAGATGAATTTTTACCTAAAAACTATGAGACTGCCGCAACTTCTGATGATTACTTCAATGCAAAAATAATCCGCAGGACCTATTCCTTAGGTCTTCCGCTTGCCGTAAAACTAGGTTCATTCAGTAACCACCTGTACATTTATGGAGGTGGAGAAATTGAATGGGCTTTCCACATGAAAGAAAAATGGTGGGACCAGCACAGTCGCGATGGATCGAAAACAAAAACCACTACCTGGTGGCCCAACCAGCTCAACACTCTGCAGCCTTCAGCATTTATTGGTGCCCAGTTTCCGGGTGGAATAAACCTGAAAATGAAATATTACCTCGACAACTTCCTGAACCACGATTACGACGTATACAAAAATGCAACTACTCCAGGACAAGCGGTGTCGGATTTGACTAAATACGAAAGCAGCCAGCTGGTTTATGTATCTCTATCCTTCCAATTCCAGACTTCGCAAATAATGAAACAGTTTGACTCGGATAAATCTGTCGCCTCGAACTATTAAAATATTGTTTATCAAAAGCCCGTTACATAGGAGTAACGGGCTTTTTTTGTCGTCTTAACTTTTTTTGATAGCCTGCAAGAATCAGGGAATTTCTTATCAAACTTGAATTGGTGTAGATTTTGTAAGTTCCACGCAATTATTACTAAAAACCATTTAATATGAAAGCTCAGCGTTTCCGCTTTTCACTTTTAGTGTTAGCAACTATTCCCTCGCTCTTTTGCAATGCACAACATTATAGAGCTTATACCGATTACATGGACAAGTTTTGGGTGTTTGAAAAAGGCAAAAGCACCAAAATTGAAGATTTAAGGCCCCAGGCTTACATGGTTGGCGGCGAAGGTGTTCTGTACATCAACAGTGCCGGAAAACTGATGCTTTATGCCGATGGACAGCTAAGCCAGCTCGAACTGGGAGGCGTGAACCTTCAGGACCTGCATGCCACAGACCATTTGATCGTATACAATATCTTCGAAAAACTTAAAACAGTGCAAAATGGCGAAGTGATTGAACTAAGTTCAAGATGCCCAATTTACCGGGTGCAAGATAGTCTGGTGGCTTTTTACGATAAAAACAAGGAATCATTAAGGGTGTTTTATCACGGTCAGGTGCAGGATATTGAGTCCGGAATGATTGGGGTGCCAGTAGAGAAATTTGCAGCCGGAGACAATATTGTAGCCTATGTATCGAGCCGCACGAAAGACTTTAAGGTCTGGTACCAGGGCGAAGTGACTACTCTCATAAAAAATGTAGCAGACATTAAATTCAAAGCCGGAAAAGATGTAGTTGCCTATATCGACCCGCTCGACCAGGTTTTTAAAGCCTTTTACAAGGGCGAAATCTATACCCTCAGCGATTTCAATCCTCAATCGTTTAATATGGGCGATGGCTTTGTTGCCTTTGTCGACCAGATGGGAGAATTTAAATACTTCTCGAATGGCGAAGTAACCACCATCAGTACTATACCACCCGATGGTTACCTGTGCGAAGATTACAGCTTAGCCTATGTGCAAAACGGACGTTTTATGATCTGGCACAACATGCAGGCACTGGAAATGGAAGCCTGGGTACCCTCGGTTTATAAAATTGACTGGAACACTATTGCATACCTCGATAACAGTCAAAGAATCTGGATTATTCAGAACGGTGAAAAGAAATTCTTCTCGAACGAACTGGTAAACAGCTTTGATATTTACCGTGACCTTATTGAGATGAACGTAAAAGTGGACCGGAACATTATCTACTATACGGGCGAATTCTATGAAGGAGAATCCTTTTACCGCTAGTACAATTCCCTGTTCGTCAGCATGCCTAACTACACTCTAATTACTGGTGCATCCAGTGGAATCGGATACGAATTGGCCAAAGTATTTGCCCGCAATGGCCATAACCTGTTGCTTGTAGCAAGGCGAGAAGCGAGGTTGAAAGAGAGTTGCGCTCAATTAATTAATTCATTCAATATTCAGGCATTGTATTTTCCTTGCGACCTGACCAGTGAGGTTGAAATCGAAAAATTATTTGATTTTATTCGTACGCATTCGCTTCAGATCAACTACCTCGTAAACAATGCAGGTGTGGGGCATTTTAGCCTTTTCGAACAATCCGATCCGGTCAAAAACAACCATTTACTCGATTTAAACATTAAAGCGGTGATAAGCCTCACGCATCGGCTTTTACCCAATTTAAAGAATAATACTCCTTCAGCAATTCTGAATATCTCATCCATGGCAGCCTGGATGCCTGGCCCCTATATCGCGGTCTATGCAGCCACAAAATCATTCGTACTAAGTTTTTCTCAATCTTTGGCCAGTGAACTTGAAGATAAAGATGTGCAGGTTTCTGTGCTCTGCCCGGCCGATGTGGTGACTGAATTTCAGAAGCATGCCAATCTGGAAAATTTCGAAATAAAAGAATCCATTTCTGTACATGAGCTTGCGGAATACACCTACCAGCAATTTGTCCTGGAGCATAAATTACTCATCATCCCGCCCGATGCACAAAAGAAAATTGACAGCATGACCCGCTCCGGTTCCGCAGAAGTAATTAGCCGAAATCTTTACAAAATACGAAAATTACTTGCCAATAAGTTGGGAATAAACTAACTCCCGAATCATTCAGCTATTGGATTTTATTGCAACGAAACGTATTTTTGAAAAATGGCAATACGTTCAGGATGAATGAAAAAAGAAACTGCCCCGTTTGTGGCGATGCACTCACAGGACGAATCGATAAAAAATTCTGCTCCGACCAATGCCGGAATACCTTTAACAATCAAGCTAAAGGTTATAGCACAGGCTATGTGCGGGAAATAAATGCTATACTGCGCAAAAACCGAAAAATTCTGGAGGACCTGAATCCAAACGGTAAAACAAAGGTTCATAAGTCGCAACTAAGCCGCAATGGATTCGATTTTAATTACTTTACGAATATTTACACCACCAAAAGCGGTAACACCTATTATTTCTGCTACGAACAAGGATACCTGGCGCTCGAAAACAACTATTATGCACTTGTAACGCGCGAAAACCCTGATACAAAAACCTCCTGAGTATTTCTTCATTCAAGTAAATATTTCTCCTCTGACTACGAATTCTACCTTCAAATGGCATTTTGAATAAAAAACATGCAGCAGGTATGGGAATGAATCGTATTTTTGTCGTCTTAAACCAAGAAAAAAATGGAGCCATCGAGGCAGATTTGTGTCATTGGAGGAGGTAGTTGGGCTACAGCCCTTGTCAAGCTGCTGCAAAACAACAATCAGAAAATAAACTGGTACATCCGCCGCGAAGAAGTTATCGAGCAGATTAAGAAATACCGTCACAACCCAAATTACCTGAGCTCTATCCAGTTCGACATTAGCGCCATAAATTTTTACAACAAGATTAACGAAGCCATAGAAGATTCTGATATAATTATAGTGGCTGTGCCTGCTACTTTTATCGAAGAAACCTTTATAAAATATTATGGCGACTACACAAAGAAATTTATTTTTTCGGCCGTTAAAGGTATTGTTCCTCACCATAACCTAACCGTTACCGAATTTTTTAATAAGCATTACAATGTACCTTTCAGCAAGGTTGGTATCATTTCGGGGCCCTGTCATGCCGAGGAAATAGCTTTGGAACGCCTCTCCTATTTAACTGTTTCGTCGAAAAATCCTGCTGATGCCAATTACATGGCTGAGCGTATCAGTTGCCATTACCTCCATGCCAAAACATCGTCCGACATTTATGGCACTGAGTATGCTGCAGTACTAAAGAACATCATAGCCATTGCTGCAGGTATTTGTCACGGATTGGGCTATGGCGATAATTTTCAGGCTGTGCTTATATCAAACGCCATCCAAGAGATTAAACGCTTTCTGGATAAAACTTATCCAAGCAAACGAAAAATTAATACTTCACCCTATCTGGGCGACCTACTTGTTACCTGTTACTCTCAATTCAGCCGAAACAGGACCTTTGGCAATATGATTGGCAAGGGCTATTCGGTAAAATCGGCCCAGCTCGAAATGAACATGGTGGCGGAAGGAGTCAACGCGGTAAACTGTATCAGTCAGATCAATGAACAGCATAAGGTAAAAATGCCAATCACTTCGGCTGTCTATAATATTCTGCAGAACAAAGTTTCTCCGGCTATTGAGATTCAACTACTCACTGAAAAATTAAAATAACTAATTTATCGAATGGATACTATCAAACTGAACATTGAAAAAGTTTTCGGATTTGTAGATAAATCTGAAATCACCGGCTTAAAAGAAAAAGCCAATGCGGCCAACAAGGCCCTTGAAAACAAAACAGGTAAAGGAAATGATTTTCTGGGTTGGGTTAACCTGCCCTCATCCATTACCGCTTCCGAATTAAAAGATATAGAAGATACTGCTAAAAAGTTGCAAAGCCAGATTGAAGTGCTGGTAGTAATTGGCATAGGTGGTTCATTTTTAGGCACCAAGGCTATTGCTGAGGCACTTACCGATACCTTTGCTGCGATGAAAAACCAGAAAGGCAAGCCAGCCATCGTTTTTGCCGGTCAAAACATCGGCGAAGATTATCTGGTTGAATTGCTTCAGTTACTAGACCAGAGGCCATATGGTGTAGTGGTTATTTCCAAATCGGGCACCACAACTGAGCCTGCCATTGCATTCAGAATTATTAAGAATCACCTCGAGGCAAAAGTGGGTGTTCAAAAGGCCAGGGAATTAATTATTGCCGTAACGGATGAAAGTAAAGGCGCACTTCGAACACTTGCAACTCAGGAAGGTTATAAAACCTATGTGATACCCGACGATGTGGGTGGCCGCTATTCGGTGCTGACGCCTGTTGGACTGGTTCCGCTGGCCATTGCTGGTTTTGATGTTAAGTCATTGGTAAAGGGAGCTGTTGAGATGGAAAAAAACTGTCACTCATCGAAAGATTTCGAACAAAACCTTGCCTGTCAGTATGCAGCAGCGCGTATTGCACTTTATAATTCGGGTAAAAAAATTGAGATTCTAGCCAACTTCGAAAATAAATTGCATTACCTGGCCGAATGGTGGAAACAGCTTTATGGCGAAAGCGATGGAAAAGACAACCTGGGAATATTCCCCGGCAGTGTAGACTTCACGGCTGATCTTCACTCCATGGGTCAGTATATTCAAGAAGGCGAACGCCACTTGTTCGAAACAGTGATATCGATAGCAAAAACCAAATACAAACTCACCATTCCGGCCGACAAGGATAATCTCGACAGTCTGAACTTCCTGACTGGAAAGAATATCGATTATGTAAATAAAATGGCTGAACTTGGTACCCAGATTGCCCATGTGGATGGCGGTGTACCGAATATTCGCATCGAACTCCCCGAACTGAACGAATACTACCTTGGACAACTGATTTATTTCTTCGAAAAAGCCTGTGGCATTGGAGGTTACCTAATGGACATTAACCCATTTAACCAACCCGGTGTAGAAGCTTACAAGAAGAAAATGTTTGCTTTGCTCGAGAAACCGGGTTTCGAAGAAGAGACAAAAAAAATCAAAGCACGCCTGTAATTGACAATACGAGGGCAGGTAAAAATCCTGTCGGACATACTAAAACAAAAAACCATCTGTTAATACAGCAGATGGTTTTTTGTTTTTCACTATCTTTCAGAATATGAATTACCTGGCGCACATATTTCTTTCTGGCACCGAAGAGGCTGTGGTGATTGGGAATTTTATTGGCGATTATGTAAAGGGGCGTGAATACCTGAAATACCCTCCGAACATACAGAAAGGACTGGTTTTGCACCGCCAGATCGATACCTTTACCGACTCGCACAAGGTGGTAGCGCAGAGTAAAAAATACATTGCCCCGCAATACGGCAAGTGGGCTGGCATTATCATCGATATATTTTACGACCACTTTCTGATTAAAAATTGGGATAAGTTTTGCCCTGTACCTCTTGAACAATACAAAGAAGATATTTTTGATGTTTTACAAAAGTATTATCCTGTTCTGCCAGACAGGGTAAAATACTTTGTTCCTTCTTTTATACAAAACGATTGGATTAATACTTACAGCACCACAGAAGGCATCATTAACGTGGTTTACAACATGTCGCTTCGGACGCACCTTCCGGACAATTCTGCATTTGCTGCCGAGGTACTTAAAAAATACTATATTCAGTTCGACAGTGAGTTTATGACCTATTTCCCTGAATTAATTAAGTATGTGATTGAAAATTTCGAGATACGCATACCACTGGTCGACAACAACATTCTATATCGTTAGTGTTGCCCAAGCGCTTGTATCTCTCGATATCGAAAACAAGTTATAACATGGTCGTTTACCATGCCGGTGGCCTGCATATGAGCATATACAACGGTAGAGCCCACAAATTTAAATCCCCGTTTTTTCAGATCGAGGCTAATTGTATCTGAAAGAGCAGTTCTGGCAGGCAGTTCTTTTATCGATTTAAAACTATTCTGTATGGGTTTACCGTCTACAAAGCTCCAAATGTAGTGGCTAAAACTGCCATACTCTTTTTGAATTCTGATAAAAGCCTGAGCATTGCTAATGGTAGCAAGAATCTTAAGCCTGTTGCGCACAATACTGCTATCACCAAGTAGTTGGTCAATTTTATCCTGATTGTATTTGGCAATCTTCTTACAATCGAAATGATCCAGTGCCATCCTGAAGTTTTCGCGTTTGCGCAGAATGGTAATCCAGCTTAGTCCGGCCTGAAAGGTTTCCAGCACCAGAAATTCGAATAGTTTTGTATCGTCCAAAACAGGCACTCCCCACTCCCAATCGTGGTAGGCAAGGTACAATGGATCCTGCCCGGGCCATTCGCAGCGGCATTTTTCCTGGCTCATCATGTAAAAGTTTTATAAGTTAAACTTTTAGAATCGTCTTTAACTCCAGAAGGTTGTCTATCTCAAATGTAGGTACATCTTCAGTTTTTACCTGATCGTGGTTGTACCATACCTGGTCGATACCGAAAAGCTTTGCTCCCCGAATATCTGTTTCGAAATTTTCGCCCACAAAAATGCTTTGGTCCTTCCGCGCATTAGACGATTTTATCGACTCTTCGAAAATGCGCCTGTCAGGTTTTGCCACCCCAAGCCGATCGGATGTAAATACATTTTCGAAAAAATCAATAATCCCGCTTGCCTCCATCTTTTGCAACTGCACCTTGTAAAATCCATTTGAAAGGATGTACAGTTTATAATGTGGCCGGAGGTAGGCAAGCACTTCAACGGCATTCGGCATGAGCATTGCTTTTGTAGGCGCTATGAGCGAATAATAATCGCTGACATCGTTCATCAGACTCTGGTTCGAAATACCAAAATCGTCGAACAACAATCGAAAACGCTCAATGCGCAATTCGGTTTTAGTTATTTCTCTCTTCTCGTAGAGTTTCCAAACATACAAATTATGGCGTTGATAGTCTGATATCCATTTTTGCTTATCCTTCACTACTGTATTTAAACCAAAAGTATCGAGAATTTCAAGCAGTGTCTGCGCCGAATTCGAATCAAAATCCCAAAGCGTACGGTCGAGATCGAAAAAAATATGTTTATAATGCTTCAAGCTTTAATATATAGAATGAAATTATAAAAAGATTGGTCAGAAATGGATCTCAATAAAAAGAATTGCGAAATCGTACTGCAAAGTAAACGCCTTGAGAACTTTTCATGGGCAGAAAAATCAGGGATTGTACCTCGATTGATTTAAAATCTCCTGGTAATCATTCATCCCTGCCAGCTCAGAAAGACTCACCGATTTATTGCGTTCCATAAAGGATTCTATAATTCGGTAACCTATCCATACGGCAGCCCTGGCAGGCGATTCAGACATAAAATCTTTGGTAAAGGGACCCGGATTTGTGAACTGAGCGATACGAAAACGATCACTTGTAAAAAGCAATTTCTGATCGATCAGATAGGCCCACATTTCTTTTTCGCTGTTCGCACAAAACTCGAGCTGCTTCGCCGTGAAACCCCACAATAAACTATCGGGAACTTCTGGTAACAACTGACCGGTAATATAGTAGGCCATCCCTTCGTAAAGTATTTGTGTTAAGAGTGTCTTTTTCGCAGGCTGATAATCGATGTCAGACAAAACCCAGGCTTTAATGGCATCGGGAACAATAAAGTCAGGTTGCATAGTTTGCCTTAGGTATAGTGGAATTGGAGGATATACCTTTTCGTACAAAGGCTCTCCAACGCCCAGGTATTTATCGAGGCTGATACCTAAAATTGACTGCCCGGTAACAATAGATTGATTTAAGCCTGACACATAGGTATACACCACAGGCAGTGGTTTTTCCGGAAAATTTTTCCGGTAGGCAACTAGCCCTTCCGTTAAACCTTGCTGCTGCATTGAAAAATCGGCAAAAACCTCTTTTGTACGCACTGCAAGCTGATGGATAGACTTATCGGAAACAAAATACAACAGATTATCGCTGAAAGCTTCTGAAGCCGTATCGCCAATCTCGATAATCCGACTCGAAAACAGAGCCATAAAATCAGGATATTGTGCCAACAACAAATTTGTGGTGTCGTGAAAGGCATAAATATCGGTGCCAAATAATTTTTGCTCAAACCGGATTATATCAACCCTACTTTCCGGGCTATCCTTTTTCTTTGCACCCGAACTACAAGAATATAGCACTGCACCAAGTCCAACGAAAACTATGATTTTCACAAAATTCCAACTGCTTTTATAAAGCATGCATTTCAAACTTTTCCAGTTCAATGGAACAGATGAAAAATGAAACCCATTCATAATAATAAATTAGTGTAACTAAAAATGCCCTTTCGAGTTTCAATATTATAGAATGTAGAGCGAGGCACCAAAACAATTTAGCAAAATATTTTATGAATTTATTTGTATAAAAACTAAAAAACGATACCTTTGCGCTTCTAAAAAATGTAAGCGATTCTTAAAACAATAAAGCGATGAAAAGAACATTTCAACCATCGGTAAGGAAAAGAAGAAACAAACACGGCTTCCGCGAAAGAATGTCAACTGCCAACGGAAGAAAAGTTCTTGCCCGTAGAAGAGTCAAAGGTAGAAAAAAGCTAACTGTTTCTGACGAGATTAGAAGAAAGTAAAAATATTTTTCTTACGAAAGAAAGGAAGGCAATAGCCTTCCTTTTTTTGTTTACCCCAGCAAATCCATAAAGAAGAAAGTAATGGTCCGCCATTATAATTAATTCTTGTATTTTGCGTTAATTATATCGCCATATTGTACCTTAATGCAATTAGCAAAATACTGTCGGGAGGAATCCTTGCAGACAAGTAAGCCGAAGTAGTGCCAACTTCTGGCAACAGTTAAACGGATTTGATTATTTTTGTTTTGAAAAAAATATAACTCCAAGTTTGTGGAAAAACCAACACACTTTTACTTTACCCGGATTTTTTGGCGTAACACCTCGTATGCCTTGGCCGGACTGATATTGCTTATTCTGCTTACCATGATTTATTTACGGATCTACACCCATCATGGCAGGGCAAGTGCCGTACCCGATTTTAGCGATATGCCCCTGGAAGATGCCATATCATTAATAGAAAAGAAAAAATTGCGTTATGAAATCTTCGACTCGCAATTTGTGGCAGGAAAAGGCTTTGGACTTGTTATCGACCAACATCCTGCCCCAGACTTTCTGGTTAAGAAAAATCGCAAGATCTTTTTTACCATCAGCTCAAGCAGCCCCGGAGAAATATTGATGCCAAACCTGGTAGGAATAACTCTGCGCGAAGCAAGAGTAAAGCTTGAGGGCTATGGATTGAATGTGGGTAAATTGTTTTACCGTTACGACATTTCAGAAAATATTGTACTGGAGCAGCAAGCCAAGGGAAAGATAATTGAATCTGGCGATTCAATTTTAAAAGGTTCGGCTGTTGACCTGGTACTTGGCAAAGGACTCGCTGATGTGCGTCGGATGGTCCCCAACCTAATTGGAATGAGTGTAGACCAGGCAAAAATTGAAGCCAACGATGCCACTTTTTACATTGGAGCTATCATCGAAGACAATTCAGTTGCAGAAGCTAGCCCCGATCGAAAGCCATTTATCTATAAACAGATACCCGAAAGCCACCCCGAAATTCTTCGCCCTCTGGGCTCTACCATTTCGCTCTATGTAACCCTCGACTCTGCCAAAATAGCTGGAGACAAGGAAGAAGATTTAATTTGGAACGAACTGAACGAGGAGAATGAAGCAGAGAATTAGCTTGTTATTTCTGATATTAATTAGTCAATCGCTGCTGATTTACGGACAGGAGATACGGGGTATTCCATCTCGCTCCGAAATGGGCCCTGGTTTGCGTTCATCCGCTTTCAAATCGTCGAAAAGCCTGGAAATACCCAAACCCGATGGCCATTTTTTTTTCGATGATTTCTCACAATACAGCACTTCGCTTTATCCTACATCGACAAACTGGCTCGACTCTCATGCAACAATTAGTTATTCCTATGCCGATTCTGCCATAAGCTATGGGGTTATCACACTCGATTGTTTCGATTCCTTCGGAAAAGTATATGAACCAATAGGTGGACCCAATCCATCCGATACCCTTACTTCTATGCGCATGGATTCAGTTGTCAAGGATAATCTATACCTATCATTTTTTATACAGGGAGGTGGTAAAGCCGACTACCCCGAAGAAGAGGACTCTCTATTGGTGCAGTTTTATCAGAGAAGTAAAGAGAAATGGGTTCAGGTTTGGGATACAACCGGGTTTAAAAGCCGCAGTTTTACCCAAATAATACTGCCTGTGGCCGATAGTATTGTCAGCGACAGCAATTTCCAGTTCCGGTTTATCAATTACACATCTCTGTCGGCCAGCGACGTGCAGGGCAAAGATGGTGCGCTGAGCAATGCCGATAACTGGCACATCGACTATATTCAGGTAAGAAATGCAAACAACCCGAATGAGCTTAAACAACTCAATGACGTAGCCATTTACGAAATGCCCGAACCTGTCTTCAAAACCTACACTTCTATCCCTTACTCACATCTGTTGTTTGCTTCCACCGAAATTAGAGGATCGAATACTGTTTGTTACCGTAATCATTTTAATAATCCAAACGACAGCCTCAGTGTGGCGCGAACACATGTGTACATCGATGTTCGCAACAACGACACCCTCGAAATAAAAGGACGTGGAGGTGGTATACAAAGCACGCTATTGCCAGGGGCTTATGATTGTAAAACCGACGATTTTAAAGTGAATTTTAAAACCGATCGCTATCCGGATCAAAATTGGGGTCGCTTTCAGTTGATTTCCTATATACAAACTCCTACCCGCGAGCAATATTTATGGAACGACACCATCAAACGGGAAGAAATGTATATGAATTATTATGCCTACGACGATGGCACCGCTGAATATGGCTATGGAATTACTGGTGCAGATGCTTACGAAACCAGCACTGCTGTGAGGTTTGAAATATACCACCCTAAAAACCTGCCCGACACGCTTACAGGTATGTATATTTACTTTAACAAGGCGGCAGAATTATACAATGCCAGTCTTGAGTTTCAGGCCAGGGTATGGAACGAAAGTGAAGGAAACCCCAACCAATTGCTCTATGCTTCAAGCGAACTTGAACTCTATACACCCGACACTACCAAAGGATTTAACAACCCTTCCGATTCAATCAATGGGTTTATGCGAATCGATTTTGACGAAGATGTGCTCGTTCCGAACATTTTTTATGTGGGCATCATACAATTTACCGACGAGTTTATAAATATCGGTTATGATGTGAGCCAGAATTCAAAATCAAACATCCGTTACTATTCCGACAACACCTGGAATTCGCTCAATGATCTTGTGAATATTCCCGAAGGATCGCTGATGATTCGCCCCATATTCGACCATGAGGAATACAGTTCTTCTGCCCGCAACCTTAAGGAAGATGTTTTGATGAATGTAAGCGTATATCCTAATCCGGTAAATACAAGCCTTACAATAGAAATCCCCTCAGGTGACTGGGCACAATTTCGTTTTAACTTATGCGATATTACGGGCCGTATGGTTAACCAGGGAAGGTTGGTCAGTAATACAATTGATTTTCAGGAGATGGAAGAGGGAATTTACTTTTTGCAACTTTTCCATATTTCCAGTGCCCAGCAACGTAGCTTCAAAATTATAAAAACACCTTAGTTGAATAACGAAATTATCGATCAGGACGAACTGAACGAAGGCTCCGATTTATACGAGCATCATCGCATTGCAGTGGACAAAGGCCAGAGCCTGTTGCGAATAGACAAATACTTGTTTAACAGACTTGAAGGGGTATCTCGCACGAAAATTCAAAATGCTTCACAAGCTGGCAATATTTTAGTAAACCAGATTCCTGTTAAAGCCAACTACAAAATTAAACCAGGCGATATTATTTCGGTGGTGTTACCCCATCCACCTTTCGAATTTCTACTGATTCCACAGGATATTCCGGTAAACATTGTTTACGAAGACGATGAATTAATTGTGGTAGATAAAGAAGCTGGCATGGTAGTTCACCCCGGACATGGCAATTACGAAGGTACGCTGGTAAACGCATTGCTCTATCACATGAAAGATGCACCCTTGTTTCAGAAGGGAGAAATACGCCCCGGACTGGTGCACCGAATCGACAAAAACACTTCAGGAATACTTGTAGTGGCAAAAACAGAATTT
Source organism: Bacteroidota bacterium (assembly GCA_016699695.1). NCBI lineage: Bacteria > Pseudomonadati > Bacteroidota > Bacteroidota bacterium. Next base: position 2,572,194 of record CP065006.1, on the reverse strand, counting down.
GCTCTTAATCACCTGGCCAAGCAGTTCTTCGATCGCACCACCAAAAGACGTTACGAGGCACTTGTTTGGGGTAGTTTCAATGAAACAGAAGGAACCATTGAGGGCCATATTGGTCGCAGCCTGAAAGACCGCATGAAAATGTATGTGTTCGCCGACGGAAGTGTTGGAAAACCTGCTATTACGCACTACTCAGTAATCGAACAATTAGGCTACATCAGCCACATCGAATGCCGACTGGAAACCGGTCGCACCCACCAAATAAGAGTGCACATGGAATACATCGGACATCCGATATTTAACGACGAACGCTATGGTGGCGACCAGATACTCAAAGGCACTACCTTTACCAAGTACAAGCAGTTTGTAAACAACTGCTTTAAAGAATTGCCACGGCATGCACTACACGCTAAAACACTGGCTTTCATTCACCCTAAAACGGGAAAAGAGATGTCCTTCACCTCTGAATTGCCTTCCGACATGAAAACTGTAATCAACAAATGGCGCACCTATATACAAAACAGGGAGTTGGAAGAAGATTGATCCTTTAAAAAATCACCAACCCTTGCTTGCAAGAATAAAAATTTTCAAAAAAAAACCGGGCTCACCACCCGGTTTTTTTCTTATTGATTGTGATACTTCTGACAGCCCCGTGGACCCATCGGCCCTTGTTCCTTGTTACATCTCTTTTGGGAATCAAAATAAACCCTTTGCTCCTCGGTTAACAACTGGCGCACAGCCTGTTGATGCCTACTCATTTCCTTGGCCTGTAAAGCCTTCTCTTTATAAAGCGCATCGATTTTTGTTTCAATGGCATTCTGGTCAGGTTTTTCAGCAATTTCCAGAGTCTCTAATTCAGCCCGGAGAAGATGAATCTTCGCATTCAGTTCATTCATGGCTTTTAGATGCTTTGTCCTTAATTGTTCGATGGCAGCTTCCTGATCAGAGGTTAGATTGGGAATCATCTTCTGGCAGGCTGGTACTTTTTGTGGATCCTGATCACTTTGTTTCGCTGGTTGCGAGAATGCGAGGGATCCGGTGATAGCAAGCACCATAAGAACCAGTGGTAAACGATTTTTCAAAAAAACTTTCTTCATATTATTCTATTTTAATAATTAAACTTCTTATCTATTATTTTTTTGATTGCCTGCGCTTTCGGAAAAAGTATGCTTATAACGATGCTGCATGTGCATGCGTCCAAGGCTGTCGAGTTTCTTAGCCTGCTCATCGCTGCAAACCGAGCGTATGTTTCGGTAATGGATGTACTCATTGCGTATTCTGGCCGACTCCATTTCTCCAATCTGGTTCGACAAATTAGCTAGTTTGGCTGTGTCGGGATTGGCTTGTGCCAATTCATCGAAATACTGCCGTCGTAGATTATGCATTCGCTCCCTGTCAGATTTTTTATCCTGATGAAACTCCTGGCTCATTTGCCTGATTTTTTGGCTTTGCTCTTCGTTTAAGCCAAGTTCTTTTTGCAAATGGGCCTCAAAATCTTCAGGCCCGCCAGGGTGCATTCTTTTAATCACTTCTTTCCTAATAACCTTCCTTTCAGGCTGATTTCGGATGTTTCGGATTAGCAGAGTAGCCATCAGGGCGATATTCACTGCCAGTAAAAATAAAATCAGGTAACGTAGCCAAAGTGCTTTCATTCTATGTAATTTTTAGTCAAACATGGTATATTCAGTATTCTCCGACAAGAGTGTAAATTCATTGTTCCAGGGATCATTTTCTGCATTGCTGCCTCTTAACAACAACTGTGTGGCTACCAGCCCGGCAAGCAATCCAAGTGCTATAACCAGAATGGCAGCAATGCGTCTTGAAACCGCCAACCACCTTAAATTCTCAGTTGGCATTGCAGGATAATTCAGCAATTGGTCCACAATAAGCTTGCTTTTATGTTCCGACAATTCTTCGCTCCGTTGAAGGTTTAGTTGTTTTACCATTTGCTGCACAAAAAGTAATCTGGAAGCACATTGCCGGCAATTGTCCAAATGGGGCACAAACTCCTTACCTGGGTTCAGTATTGTCTGATCAGAGGCTGTTTGAAGCCATATTTTAAAATCGTTGCAATTCATAGTGAGTTTTCTTGATATAAGACACCGGTTAAGATTAATACTTGCGCTAAGAAAGGTATTCGTCGGTCTGTTGGATCAGAATCTGCCGCAAATTCTTCCTGGCCCTGAAAAGCAAAGATTCCACTGAAGATATTGAGATACCTGCTGTTTCGGCAATTTCGGCATAACTCATGTCAAGTGATTGACTCAGAATAAACACCATTTTCTGGCGTTCTGGAAGTTTCTGTATAGCCTTACGGAGCGACTTGTTAATTTGTAACCTCGAAATCTCCTGTTCTTCCGAAATCAGGCTATCAGCTTCGGACAAGTCGGTTTGAAAAAGTCTTTTCTTATGATCGCGAAGAAAATTTAAAGAAAGGTTAATGGCAATACGACAAATCCACGACGACAATTTCGATTGCCCTTTAAACTGACCAATGTTCTGCATTACTTTAATAAAAACCTCCTGGGTAAGATCCTCGGCATCGGCCCTGTCCTGCACATAGCCAAGACAAATACGGTAAACCTTGTGGCGATGGTCGTTAAACAATGATTCTAACGCGGTTTTATCGCCATTTAAAATATTTTCTACAAGCAAACGGTCGTCCATTAATGGATTTTTGGAAGAGTGAAATTAATGCATGAACTCCCTTTAGACACAAAAAATACCACTTTCCTGCGAAAGTCCATCATAATTTGAGGTGGGTTGAATATCTTCGTAGAAATATTGTTGCAGCAAGGAAAATCCATGATGGAAGAAAAACACAAATCGGGCTTTGTCAATATCATAGGCAACCCCAACGTAGGCAAATCAACGCTGATGAATGCCCTGGTAGGCGAACGCCTTTCGATTATTACTTCCAAGGCGCAAACGACCCGACACCGAATCATGGGCATAGTCAACGGCGACGATTTTCAGATTGTATATTCCGATACGCCAGGCATTCTGGATCCAAAATACAAAATGCAGGAATCCATGCTCAAATTTGTCCATACTGCCTTTGCCGATGCTGATATCATTTTGTATGTTACCGATGTGACAGAAAAAATTGATCCGGAAGGAAAATACATTCAAAAACTGGCCAATACTTCCATCCCGGTTTTACTGTTAATCAACAAAATTGACCTTAGCAACCAGGATATGCTGGAAAAGCTGGTAGAAGAATGGAGAGGTATCTTGCCAAAAGCAGAAATATATCCGATATCTGCCCTTGAGAAATTTAATTTGGGCCCTCTCTTCGACCGTGTACTTGCAATATTACCCTTTGCCCCTGCCTATTACCCCAAAGATTCTCTCACCGACAAGAAAGAACGCTTTTTTGTTGAGGAAATCATACGCGAAAAAATTCTTCTGAACTACCAAAAGGAGATTCCCTATTCCGTTGAAGTATTGGTAGAATCATTTAAAGAGGAAGAAGAGATTATCCGCATTAGCACCACCATCTTTGTAGCCCGCGATTCGCAAAAAGGAATCATTATCGGCCACAAGGGAAATATGCTTAAGAAAGTGGGCACCGAAGCACGAAAAGATATCGAAGGCTTTTTCGAAAAAAAGGTATTCCTCGAAATGCATGTAAAAGTGAAAAAAGACTGGCGCGATGATAAAAAAGTGCTTCGCGAATTTGGTTACGAAAGTTAAAACATAATTCTAAAATTAATAGTTTCTATTATGCCAGTTACATCCTTATTTTAAATTTTGCCCACGCTCACCCCTCTTTCCCCTAAAGGGGATGAGCCACGCGCTAAGCATAATGTGAGAGTTGGTATAAAAGGAACAAATGCTTGATATTATAATTAATACAAACTAATATTTAATTTCCCAGCACGATAACGAACATTCATTAATTCTAAATACCCATTGCAATGATACGACACCTGGTAATGTGGAAACTTGACGAAAGTTATACGGAGTTTGAAAAACACAGCTTCATTCAGGATTTTTCATCCAGACTTCTGGCCCTGAAAGTAAAAATTCCGCAAATAAAATCCATCTCGGTGCATGTAAACAGCAAGCTTGCTCCCGAAACAAACTGCGATTTGCTTCTCGACAGCAGCTTTAACTCCATCGACGATTTAAAAACTTATTCCAATCATCCTGAGCATCTGGCAGTGGTAGAGTTTTCGAAGCCAGTAAAAAAGCAACGCAGCTGCATCGATTACGAGTTTTAAATACCAAAATACAGTAGTCTTAACACCCGTGTGGTTCATCTCATTTTCAGCAAAATGCAAAAGCTGCCTGATGCTTTGCGTAAGTTTTATACCTTTGCATCAAAATAATTTAAGTGGGAAACATAGTAGCTATAGTAGGAAGGCCCAATGTTGGAAAATCGACACTGTTCAACAGGCTTACAGAATCACGTGATGCCATTGTGGATGAGATGTCCGGGGTTACCCGCGACAGGCATTACGGCAAGGTAACCTGGAACGGGCAGGAATTTTCAGTGATCGATACAGGAGGATATGTAACCAATTCGGACGATATATTCGAAGAAGAAATACGCAAGCAGGTGATGCTTGCCATTGACGAAGCCGACAGCATCTTGTTTATGGTGGATGTTGTAACCGGTATCACAGACCTCGACACAGAGGTAATTGACATTCTTCGGAAAATAAAAAAACCTGTATTACTGGTTGTCAATAAGGTGGACAATACCGACCGACATTACCTCGCACAGGAATTTTATGGCCTTGGCCTGAAAGAAATCTATTGTGTATCGTCCATTAACGGTAGCGGTACAGGCGATTTGCTCGATGCCTTGCTGAAAACCTTCACCAAACAAAGCGAAGAGCCCCCGGAGGAATTACCAAAATATGCCATTATTGGAAGGCCTAACGTAGGGAAATCGTCGTTGCTCAATGCCCTTTTTGGCGAGGAGCGCCACATTGTTACACCCATTTCCGGTACTACCCGCGACTCGATATTTACCCGTTACGATAAGTTTCAGCATCATTTCTACCTGGTCGATACTGCAGGGATACGTAAAAAAGGAAAAGTACACGAGGACATCGAATTTTATTCGGTCATGCGCTCCATTCGTGCCATTGAGGCATCGGATGTATGTTTGCTGATGATCGATGCCACCCAGGGCATGGAATCGCAGGATTTGAATATTCTGGAACTGGTAAAGAAAAACAACAAAGGCATTGTGCTGCTGGTAAACAAATGGGATTTGTTGGAGAAAGACACCCATTCGGTAAAGGAATATACCCAGCAATTGCATAACAAAATGGCCCCATTTACCGATATACCCATCATTTTTACCTCGGCCATTACCAAACAACGTGTAATAAAAGTGCTTGAAACAGCAGTTGAAGTATATAACAACCGCACCCAGCGAATTGCAACCTCTGTATTAAACAATTACATGCTCGATGTAATTGACCAGAATCCACCACCAGCAGTAAAAGGCAAATTGGTAAAGATTAAATATGTTTCGCAGTTACCCATTTACACGCCGGCATTTGCATTTTTTTGCAACCTGCCCCAATATGTAAAAGAACCCTATATGCGCTACCTCGAAAATAAATTGCGCGAGAAGTTTAATTTTTCGGGCGTTCCCATTCGCATTTTTATAAGGAAGAAGTAAGTTTACCTTTTCAGCGAATTGATCCTATGAAGCAGGTAAAAGTGAATAGCAAATTTTCCATACTGGCTATGCTGATTCTCTCCATGAGTGCTTGCGTGGAGTTTGAACCTGTTTCGCTGGTACCGGCAATAACATACAAAAGCTTTGCCGTTGAAAATGGGTTCGATTCCCTGCAAAACGAAGTAAGTTTTGCCAGGCTTGAATTTGAGTTTATCGATGGCGATGCCGATTTTGGTGTTTACCTCGAAGACCTCAATAATCCCAACCTTCCTGACAGTCTCCGCTTTAACTTTATCATCGAAGTGTATGATAAAATCGAGGGAATATATGTGCCTAAGACTTTTTTTAATACCATCGAAAACCGGATAGATACTCTGGTCTTGCAACAAGGCATTACCTATGATCCCAAACTCGATCGGGTTGGACAAAATAAAACAGTAAAGGGAATCATAAAATCGAATATCCAGATTTCTAACACACGCTATTTACTCGATACTTTCAGGTTGCAATTTTACATACGCGACCGTGCCCTACACCGCAGCAACACCGAAATAACCCCCGATTACTTCATCGAACAATAAAATTCTTTTCTTCTGAATTAGAAGGGAACCTCATCAGCAAATGAGGTATTCTGAATCAGGTCATCGTTGCCGGGTGTGGAAAGAGTATGGTTTAAATCAGGTTTTGGTTCGTTCATCTTCGACCGGAATGTTTGCACCATTGGCTCCGGGCTACCCTGGTCGCCTAAAGCAGTAATAAAGGGATCTTCAAGTTCGGTGAATTTGGTGAATTCGGCCACAAACCTAAGTCTGATATCGCCCACAGAACCAGCACGGTGCTTGGCCAGAATAATTTCAGCAATACCTCTAAGCGACATTTGATTTTCATCTTCAGTAAAACCGTAATATTCAGGACGATGGATAAAGGATACAATGTCGGCATCCTGTTCAATGGCTCCCGATTCGCGCAAATCAGACAGTTGAGGCCGTTTATCAGGTCTCGATTCCACCGAACGGTTAAGCTGCGACAAACAAATAATGGGAATATCGAGCTCTTTGGCAATACTTTTGAGCGCACGTGAAATGCTGCTTACCTCCTGCTCGCGATTGCCTCTCATATCAGGCGGGCCAGTCATTAGCTGCAGGTAATCGATTATTACAATATCGATATTATGCTGGCGTTTCAAGCGACGACATTTGGCGCGTAATTCAAATATTGAGATAGCAGGAGTATCGTCGATAAAAATATTCGCTTCTTCCAAACGGCGGGCACGGTATTCGAGCTTTTGCCATTCGTCATCGCTTAACTGACCCGTACGTATTTTTGTCGATTGCAACTCGGCTTCAGAAGAAATAAGCCGGTTTACCAATTCTATCGATGACATTTCGAGGCTGAACACCGCCACCGACTTTTTATGGTCGACTGCCATGTTACGCGCCATGCTGAGCACAAAAGCAGTTTTACCCATGGCAGGGCGGGCAGCAAGAATAATGAGGTTAGCAGGTTGCCAGCCATTGGTAATGCGGTCGAGTGCCGTATAGCCCGAAGGCACTCCTACCAGACCACCTTCCTGTTTCGAAGCATTCTCGATCCGGCCAATGGCTTCCTTTACCAGCACATTCAACTTCGAGGCTTCTTTTTTGATATTGCCTTGTGCTACATTAAACAACTCACCTTCGCTATAATCGAGCAAATCGTTTACATCCACGCTCTCGTCGAATGATCTGTTTTGTATTTCAGTAGAAACCCTTATAAGTTCGCGCTGAATAAATTTCTGTTGCACTATTCGGGCATGAAACTCGATGTGTGCTGCCGAAGCTATGTTGCGGGTAAGTTGCGTGAGATAGGCAGGGCCTCCCACTTCTTCGAGGGTTTTATTCTTGCGCAGCTGATCGGTAACTGTAAGCAAGTCGATGGCCCTGTTATTCGAAAATAAATCGATAACAGCCTGAAATATTTTCACATGCTCTTCTCTGTAAAAGCTGGCAGGTTTTAAAATATCTATTACTTCAATTACGGCATCCTTTTCCAGCATTAACCCACCGAGAATAGCCTCCTCAAACTCTACTGACTGAGGTGGCAATTTGCCCAGTTCGAGCGAAAGAGGTGAGCTTGCAACCATCAGATTTGGACGTTTTTGTGCCATGGTGTTATAATTAAACGCTGGTTATTGGGTTATCAGACTTAAAGACCTACGGCATTGTTTATCAATGCATTAAAAGTGCATAGTTTCTCTTTACTCCGGATTCCAAATGTACTATAGTACAGGCTTAATTTGCCAAATATGCCAAATATTGTTATACACACCCAAAAAGGCTGGTTGTTCAAAAAATGTTGAAAAGATTTTTTTTAAGAATGATTCCCTCTTTGCATCACAGACCAGGGGCTAACTTTCCTGTTCGAAATAAAGCCTGTAAAAATGAAGATCCCTGGTGCTATCGTAACCTCGCTCGATACGTTCGCGGTTGCCGTGCACATACACATGAAAATTCTTATCGAGCTTAATCACACTTTTAAAAAACCGGGCCTGTTTCTTCACCGCACTGCCGGAGATATCAAATTCTTCTTCTAATTGCAGGTCATTTTTTACTTCGAAATCGCTCTTGTAATTTTCGAAAGCTTCAACCACTTCGGGTTGCTGCAACACCTCTTGTGTAAAATCGCTGAGATTGAAAGTATCTTTTTCTTTAAAATACCGTGCCGACCTGGCCAGAATTTCTGATTTATCGAGCATAGACACTTCAAAATCCTTCGAAAGCTGGCCGTCGACAAAATCTTTGCACAATTCGAGTGTGTTATGGGTCTGATAGTAGTTGTTCTGCCTTTGGCTTATCCCCAGAAAATCATCTACCCAATAGCGTGCTTCGGCCTGTTTACTGAGGTTGTCGACTTGCACCAGCAAGTAGCCATCTTCCTTTTCGACATTAAAAACAATACATCCTTTGTCGAGCTTCTTCAGGTTAATACCTTCTTCGCTATTCAATTCAAAACCTCCGGCTTTAGGATGAATTTTGAGGTATGTTTCTTTTGATTCTGATTTAAAAATTCCAATCGCATCGGTACTTTCTCCATCGATAATGCAGTTGTGCATATAAGCCAGATAGAGTTCGCCGCTTTTTATTTTAGGATGATTGGAACTATGAAAAAGATGTTGGGCAATGTAGACCGATTTTTCATACAAGCATTCGGGATCAGAAAAAATCGCACGCACATGCTGATACATCTGATGTATGTCCAAACCGGAAGGATGAAAAAACTGGTAGTACTCTTCGTTCTGAAAAGGCGAGAAAAAATATTTCAATAACAACTGGCTCACAACCGGATCAGCTTTAACAGGTTGTCTCGAGAGTACAACCTCCTCGCCAGAGGCGGGACTTCCTGTTTTGTGTACTATCAGCGAAGCAATACGGGCCATTTCAGCACTTATCATAGTCTGTTGTTTGGTATACAAATATAAACGAACCACCCTAAGTGCATGAAAAAGCATGCACATTTTCATCGAAATCTTTTTACTTTTGAGCAAAATCAGCCTCATGGTAGTCTATCCGAATGCAAAGATCAATATCGGGCTACACATCACCAGAAAAAGAACCGATGGATTTCATCAGATCGAATCGTGCTTTGCACCCATTGCATTATACGACATACTCGAAATAGTTGAATCGGATAAAGACCCGACCTTTTGCAGTTCTGGCATGTTAATTCCGGGAAGCGAAGACGATAACATTTGCCTGAAAGCCTGGAGAATTATGCATCAGCATTACCAAATACCACCGGTAAATATGCACCTGCATAAGCAAATACCCATTGGAGCCGGATTAGGCGGCGGATCGGCTGATGCAGCTTTCGCACTTAAAGCATTTTCCTCTCTATTCAAGTTAAACCTAAGCAATAAGCAATTAACTGGTCTGGCAGCTCAACTGGGGAGCGATTGCGCCTTTTTTATAGGGAATACAACTTCCATGGCCACCGGGAGAGGAGAAATATTAGAAGAATATCCCCTTTCGCTTTCAAAGTATATGTTGGTTCTAATCAATCCGTCAATCCATATTGGCACCGCCGAAGCCTATGCGGGAATCGAACCAAAAGTACCGGAAGTAAGCCTGCACAATCTTTTAAAACAGCCAATCTCGAAATGGAAAAACATGATAAAAAACGATTTTGAGAAAAGTATATTTCAAAAGTATCCGCTTATAAACGAAGTTAAAAATCAACTCTACAACCATGGGGCAGTGTATGCTTCCATGTCTGGCAGTGGATCGACCGTTTATGGATTCTTTGAAAACCCTGTTCCTGTGGAGATTGAGAAGAACTTTGCTGGTATGTTTTGCTTTTCCTGCCCCATTATTGAATAAAAAAACCGCACCTGAAATTCAGATGCGGTATCTTACAGAGAGTAATATCCTACCTATTCATATTCCATCATCAGAAAGCCTTTGGGAATTCTGTCGCCCACTTTCACATGAATCTTCGCAATTTTACAATCGTGTAGGGCAAAGATGGTATTTTCCATTTTCATGGCTTCGAGCATGAGCAGAGGTTGATTCCTTTTAACTTTTTCCCCTTCCTTCACAAAGAGTTTCAAGATAGTGCCTGGTATAAACGACAGCTCGTGCTTTTCGTTTACCTTTTGCCAGGGCTTGCGATTGAGATACTTTTTAGTAAGCAGTGTTTTATATACTGCACTGTGTACTACTATTGTTTTGTATTCCTCTTCGCTTGCAGAGTTTATTGGTGTTACTTCCTTTTCTGTCACCATTTCATCCTTTAATTCTGATTTTTTTATCATAGTTGCATCGATTAAAAGGGTGGAACACCATGCTTTTTATTTGGAACACTAACCGATTTGTTTTTCGATACCTCGATGGCATGTATAAGCAACTTGCGTGTCTCGGATGGCTCTATTACAGTATCCACATAACCTTTTGCTGCTGCCACATAGGGATTGGCGAACTTCTCCTTGTATTCCTTTACTTTTTGCTTGCGCATTTCTTCAGGATCGTCGGCTCCCATAATTTCTTTCCGGAAAATAATATTTGCGGCTCCTTCGGGGCCCATCACCGCAATTTCGGCACCGGGCCATGCAAACACAAAATCGCTGCGCAGGTGACGAGAGCCCATGGCAATGTAACCCCCTCCATAGGCTTTACGGATAATTACCGTGATTTTCGCAACCGTAGCTTCGCTGTAGGCATAAAGAATTTTTGCGCCATGGCGGATTACACCGGCATGTTCCTGGTCGATACCTGGGAGATAACCCGGAAGGTCGACCAGCGTAATGATGGGTATATTAAACGCATCGCAATAGCGAATAAAGCGAGCGGCTTTATCGGAGGAATCGACATCGAGCACACCGGCCAGAACAAGTGGCTGGTTACAAACAAAGCCGCATGTTTCGCCGTTCACCCTTCCGAATCCAATTACCATGTTGCGGGCCCATAATTCCTGTACCTCGAGAAAGTCGGAATCGTCGACCAATGCCCGCACTACATTACGGATATCGTAGGGTAATTTGGCATTACCTGGCACAATTTTTTCGATATTGAACTCCTTTTTGGGCGGCTTAGCAGCCTTCACAGGTGCTTTCAGGTTGTTGTTCCAAGGGATAAATGAAAGAAGTTTCGAAATTTGATCGAAACATTCCTGCTCGCTATTGGCAAAAAAATGGGCATTGCCGGTAATTTCGCTGTGCACACGGGCACCGCCAAGGTCTTCCATCGAAATCTCTTCTCCGAGTACAGTTTTTATTACCTCCGGACCTGTAATAAACATTTTCGATATTTTATCGACCACGAATACAAAGTCGGTAAGGGCCGGAGAATAAACAGCACCACCGGCGCATGGTCCGAGAATAACACTAATTTGAGGGATTACTCCGGAGGCCAGTGTATTGCGGAAAAAGATTTCGCCATATCCGGCCAGGGAATTCACTCCCTCCTGAATACGTGCTCCACCCGAATCGTTAATTCCAATCAGTGGCATACGCATTTTTAGGGCATGATCCATAATTTTGGTAATCTTGCGGGCATGCATCAAACCTAAAGAACCCCCGGCAACGGTAAAGTCCTGTGCGAAAATTCCAATGGGTTCCTCATTAATGGTGCCGGTTCCTACTACCACACCATCGCCATGCAAAATTTGTTTTTCCATGTTGAAGTCGCGGGCTTCGTGCTCAACGAACAAATCGTATTCGTGAAAAGACTCTTTGTCGAGCAAAGCCAGGATACGCTCACGGGCAGTAAGCTTACCCATCGACAATTGCTTCTCGATGGCTTTTTCGCCTCCGCCCATCTTCACTTGCTCCCGCTTTTCCTTAAGCTCCTGGATTTTTTGTTTCAGTGGCATAATTTTTCAATTATTAAATAGTTAATCTTTGTTAGGGTCAAAATTCGGAGTACAACGTTAGTGAAATGATTGATGAAATGGAAATATTTTTAAATGAATAGCCTCTATTATACCGGTTACATCCTTATTATAAATTTTGCCCACGCTCACCCCTCTTTCCCCTAAAGGGGATGAGCCACGCGCGAAGCATAATGTGAGAGTTGGTAAAAAAGGAACAAATGCTTGATATTATGATTAATACAAACCAATATTTAATTTCCTGGCACGATAACGAACATTCATTATTTTTATTTGCAATCATCCAGCCCCCAATTTCAAATAGATTGAAAGCTAGTGTTTATTTCGGTGCCGAGCGGTAAAGAAACAGGGCCAATCCGCTAAACAAGACATTGGGAATCCATACAGCCACAAGGGGTGGAAACATTCCACTTATAGCAAATTGAGAACTGAATTTCTGGAATACAAGGTACGAAACGCTCATAAGCAAACCAAGTGCGATATGCATGCCAATGCCTCCCCTTACCTTTCGCGATGAAACTGACACGCCAATAAGAGTAAGTATAAATGTTGAAAAGGGATCGGCAAAGCGACGGTATTTCTCGATGTACAAAGCCGAAATTTGTGTGGCACCCTGCAATACCTGGTTATCGATAAAATCATTAAGTTCTCTTTTATCCATAGCTTCAATGGAATTTTGCCTTCGCTTAAACTCGGCCGTGGTCATATTGAGGGTAGTATCGATACTTGTGCCGGTGGTAATTATCTGCTTGCCATCGATATAATCACGAATCATATAGTTACGCAGTATCCACTTATTCTTCACCGAATCCCAACGAATATCCTGTGCAATGAGTTTCGATTTCAGCTCTCCCTCTTCGAAATGCTCGATGGAAAATTTCCGGCCATAATCGTTCACAGTGCTATAACTTTCGAGAAATACGAATATTCCGGGTTCAATTTGCTTATGCACATTGCGATCGGCAAAACCAGCCACCGAACCATGGTAGTATTTATCTTCAAATGCAAAGCGTTCCTCATTCGAATGCGGAATTACATGGTTGTTAATGTAAATATTCAGCACAACTATTACAAAGGCAGCAATAAAATAGGGCACCAGAATACGTCCAAAACTCACACCACTGCTTAGAATGGCAATAAATTCTGTATTGTAGGCAAGTTTTGAAGTGAAAAAGATTACCGAAATAAAAGTAAACAGCGGGGCAATAAGGGCTGCGAAATAAGGTATAAAATTAAGGAAGTAATCGAAAACGATGGCTTTCACTGGAGCGCTGTGCTCCATAAATTCATCGAGTTTTTCCGAAAGGTCGAAAATAATGGTAATGAACATCAACAGGGTAATTGCAAAAAAGAAAGTACCCAAAAATTTCTTGATGATGTATAAATCAAGTACCTGAAACCCCGGTAAACGATTCAGAAATTGCCAGTTCATACTTAAAGTCGTTGAGAAAGTTTACTCACCATTTGAGCTTTCCAGCTGGCAAAGGACCCATCGATAATTTTTTCCCTTGCTTGTTTCATGAGGCTAAGATAAAAACTTAAATTATGAATGCTGGCTATCTGGGCACCTAAAATCTCTTTCGACACGATTAGATGCCGCAGGTAGGCTTTGGAATAAACCTGATCGACAAAACATTCGCCCTGGCTATCGAGTAGACTAAGGTCGGCTTCCCATTTTTTATTTTTGATATTGATTATTCCCTCACTGGTAAAAAGCATCCCATTACGGCCATTACGGGTAGGCATCACACAATCGAACATATCCACTCCCATGGCAATGCCCTCGAGCAGGTTGACAGGAGTTCCAACGCCCATCAGGTAGCGTGGTTTGTCTGCAGGCAAAATTTGGGTTACCTCATCGAGCATGGCATACATGTCTTCGATGGGTTCGCCTACCGACAAGCCACCAATGGCATTTCCGGGCATATTGAAAGAGGCAATCTTTTCAGCGGAAATTTTTCGCAAATCGGAGTAAACACTGCCCTGTACAATAGGAAAGTAAACCTGTTCGTATCCGTAAAGCGGACTTGTTTTTAGGAAGTGTTCCACCCCTCTTTCCAACCACCGATGGGTAAGTTCCATCGATTTGCGGGCCTCAGCGTATTCACACGGATAAGGGGTACATTCGTCGAAAGCCATTACAATATCGGCGCCAATGGCACGCTGAATTTCCACAATATTTTCCGGGGTAAACAAATGCCGCGACCCATCGATATGCGACTGAAAATGGGCTCCGTCTTCTTTTAATTTGCGGTTATCGGCCAAAGAAAAAACCTGGTAACCTCCACTATCGGTTAATATTGGCTTCTCCCAATTCATAAACCTGTGCAGGCCTCCGGCTTTTTGAATTACCTCCAAGCCCGGGCGCAGATACAAATGGTAAGTATTTCCCAGAATAATTTGTGCCTTGATATCCTGATCCAGTTCGCGTTGATGAACACCCTTAACAGTACCACCAGTACCTACCGGCATAAAAATGGGAGTTTCAATAGTTCCATGGCCGGTTGAAAGCACACCGGCCCGGGCCCTGGAGCGAATATCGGTCGATTCTATTTTAAAAAACATAGGCTGGCATATCTGTTTCTATTGGACCCTTATCGGGGCACAAATATAAACAAGATGCCTGCATGTTCTGATGCCGGATGAGGAAGTTTTTAGAAAACCCATCTCTAGCTGCCATAATCAGAAAAAAAACGGGCAGTGAAGACGACCATAATTATATGTTGACACGCAAAACAAATTTTCAAATAAAACTTCTTTTAACACTATTTTGCGTTAAAATCGATTATTTTTGGTTAAGAATTGCAAATAATTTGATCCTGAAGCGAACAATTAGGATGAAAACACATTGCAGAATAATCACTTCACTCGTGTTGTCCATTCTTGGAACATTTTATGGCTGCACCGAAAACCCTCACGAGCCACCAGGGGTTGTGGAAAACAATAACGAACAATATGTTTTTCACACAGACCATTTAACACGATACGAATTTCCTACACATTTTAACGAACTCATCGTTGATCGTGCCGATTCCAAAAAATCAGAAATTTATAAGGTGCTGGTCGAACCTGGCAAAGCTGTTATTCACCATCAACACGAAGATCTTGAGCAGATATTTTATATACTCGAAGGTCAGGGTTGGTTGTTCATTGGGGAAAATAAAACTGTTTACCTTATAGCGCCAGGCGAAGTAGTGAGGATCCCGCCTCAAACTTTGCATTCAGTAAAAGCCAATGATACCGACTCTCTCAAATACATCTGCATCGATTGTTATATAAAGAATCCTAGTTACTCTAGCTTTGAATTGCAATACAAGGTCAATTGCGAATTAAACCATTGGGAACCAAACATTAGCCATACAAAGTAATATTGCCAAACTTGCTTGGTTTTTATTGTTAGGGTTAAAAAATTTGTTCCTTTGATTTCGTTCTTATTCTCTATGATTTTAATAAAAAAATGATTGCATCTTATTCATCAGTTTAGAAATTACATCAATTTAGTAATCCAACTTCTTTAGCTTGTGGATAATTATGCCCATTAGGGCTTGCAAATGAAATCCCCCCTGGATACCTTTGTTTGAATTGAATTAAAACCACATTTGTGTTTAACTACAACCACTATTTCAGCAGCATAGAACTGGTTCTTTTTGTTGCTTTTGCTTTATTCTTTGCCATTCAGATTTATTATTACCTGCGAATTTACTTTCCGGTTTTGTTATACAAAAATACAAACTATCCGGAGAATCTGCCGGTTTCAGTAGTTATCTGTGCAAAAAACGAAGCCGATAATTTGAGGAAGAACCTTCCATTTATTCTTGAACAAAATCACCCGAAATATGAGGTAATAGTGGTAAACGATGCCTCGACCGACGATACAGCTGAGGTAATTGGTGAGTTACTGGCACGCTATAAACACCTAAAAACGACTTCTCTGCCAAGTATGGTTGACCCAAAATTCACTCATGGAAAGAAGTTGGCCATCACTGTAGGTATTAAAGCAGCACAATACGATTGGGTTGTGTTTACCGATGCCGACTGTTGGCCGGTTTCGCCCAACTGGCTTACCACTTTACAGAAAGGTTGTAAAGACAAAGAAATTGTACTCGGTTATGGAGGTTACGAATATCAAAAGGGGCTGCTCAACAACTACATTCGATACGATACCCTGAGCAATGCACTCATGTATCTGGGGTATGCTCTTATTAAAAAACCCTATATGGGTGTAGGCCGAAATCTAGCTTACATGCGTGAGTTATTTTTCAGGAACAAGGGTTTTGCCAACCATTATGGAATTCTGTCGGGAGATGATGATCTTTTTATCAGCGAAACCTCCACTTCCACAAATACTGCTGTGGTCATCGATCATGATGCCATTACGCTTTCGAAAGCCAATACAAGTTGGTCAGGCTTTTACAAGCAAAAAATAAGGCATTTATCCACTGCTTCAGCCTACAAACCTGTGAATCTATTTCGCATTGGAATGGAACCTGTCAGCCGTGCCTGGTACTACTTACTATTACCTCTCAACCTATTGAGTGACACATTCTTTATTGCCACACTGGCCATGGTCAGTTTTCGATTGGTTGTGCAGATTACAATTTACCTGAAGGCACAACGTAAGTTTGGAGAGAGAAATATTTTCTTAAGCTTTATTATATTCGACATAGCTTCGCTGCTTATTAATTTTTTGGCTTACTTTGCATTAACCATTCGTCGCAGGCATCAAACATGGAAGTAGCAAACAACCTTTCCGAAAAGGCACAGCGTGATTTTTTGCTGGTGCAGCGAGCCATACAAGGCGAACAGAAGGCTTATACCGAGCTGCTCGACAGGTATAAAGACGCCATCTACTTTATGCTGTTAAAAATGGTAAACAATGCCAGCGATGCCGAAGACCTTACCATCGAAGCTTTTGGCAAGGCGTTTAAAAACCTTGAACAATACACCCCAAATTTTGCTTTCAGCACCTGGCTATTTAAAATTGCCACCAACAACTGCATCGATTTTATTCGAAAAAAGAAGGCCAACACTGTTTCGCTGGATATTACCGACGAAGACAACGAAAAGTCGTCGCCTGATATTATGGCCTCCGTGTTAGATCCGGAAGAAACGATGATCAAAGAGCAGAAGCTTAAAATTATGCGATCACTAGTTTCTCGCCTGAAACCGCGCTATCGGAAACTAATCGAGCTTCGCTACTTCAACGAATACTCTTACGAAGAAATATCAGAAGAACTTGAGTTGCCGATCGGAACTGTGAAAGCCCAACTATTCAGGGCGCGCGAACTACTTTTCAATATCCTGCGTAATACAACCCATCACATTTAATGGAGGAGATTCTTCGTTATTTTCCTGGTCTTTCTGCACATCAAAAACAGCAATTTGCGCAACTTTCCGACTTGTATCATTTTTGGAATGCCCAGATTAACTTGGTATCGCGAAAAGACATCGACCAATTGTATGTCCGGCATGTATTGCATAGTCTGGCAATAGCCAAACACATTCAATTCTTACCGGTAAGCAAAATTATGGATGTGGGCACAGGTGGTGGGTTCCCGGGCATCCCCCTTGCCATCATGTTCCCACAATCCAATTTTCTGCTCATCGATTCCATAGCGAAAAAGATTAAGGTTGTCAACGACATTATCGAAAAAATTGGGCTAAACAATTGCGCAGCTAAAGTAATTCGGGCAGAAGAGGTCAATCAAAAATTCGATTTCATTGTGAGCCGGGCGGTTACCAATATGCCTGATTTTTATAGCTGGGTGCGAAAAAACATTTCTTCCGATTGGAAGCATGAGGTTCCCAATGGCATTCTCTACTTAAAAGGTGGCAACCTTGAGGAAGAATTGATGTCTTTTGCAGAAAGGTATGTTGCAATCGATCTCTCAGAATATTTTACCGATCCTTTTTTCGAAACAAAAAAGTTGATTCACCTTTTCGAAAAACGCAGCTAAACTCTTAATCAATCCGGCACGGAAATATTTGATAACAATGCCTGATTTGCTTGTTAGAAAGAATTGAGACATTGGTTTGGCACAACAAAGGAACATCTGTATTTTTGGTAAAAAAGAAACATGAAACAATTAGCCTTTGCATTCATATTTATCTCATTAAGCTTCCAGGCCTATACTCAGGAACTAAAATTCGGCGTTTATCTGGCCCCACAAGTTTCCTGGCTGCTACCGGAGGCCAAAGATGTGCAATCGAATGGCAACCTTTTAAGAATATCGGGTGGATTGGCAATTGACCGCTATTTTGCCAAAAATTATGCTTTCTCAACAGGTTTGGCTATTGGTAGTCAGGGCGGATACCTTTTGTACGATGGATCCTCATCGCGCACTCTGCAGGTATACGATTCAACTTATGCCATGGCCGGGAAATCGGTAAAATACCAGCTCCATTACCTGAGCCTGCCGCTTGGGCTTAAACTTAGGAGTAACGAAATAGGATACATGCGTTTTCATGTGGTGTTAGGTTTCCAAAACCAATTTTTACTCAAAGCCAAAGGTACCGACGAGACTGACAATGCTTTTCAGGACGATTCGATCCGCGAATCGCTGGCAAATTATAATCTGGGCTATTATTTTGGCGGAGGTATTGACTATGCCCTTGGCGAAGATACCTCGCTGTTTTTTACCATCGTCTATGACAATGGCTTCATCGACATCCTGAAAAATAATCCCCCAACCAACACCCGGGGTTTAGGCTTGCGGGTAGGCATCAATTTTTAACTTAAGGAATACGAAAAAGTGAAAATTACCCTCGCACAAATCAACTATATTATTGGTGATTTCACAGGAAATACCCAGAAAATCCTTCAGACGGTTCAATTGGCAAGGCAAGAAAAGTCTGACCTTGTTGTTTTCAGTGAGCTATCGGTATGTGGATATCCCCCGCTCGATATGCTGGAACACCGCTACTTTATCGAGAAAACCGAGGAAGCAGTAGAATTGATTGCACAGGAGAGCCAGACTATAGGTATTATCATTGGTGCGCCTGTAGTCAATCACTCTCAAAATGGCAAGAATTTGTTCAATGCTGCTCTCTATTGTTACCAGGGGAAGGTGCAGCAAACAATAAAAAAAACGCTCCTGCCTACCTATGATGTATTTGATGAATACCGATATTTTGAGCCCAATAATTCTTTTGAAATCATTCGCCACCAGGGAAAAAAGATAGCCCTCACTATTTGCGAAGACCTCTGGTATGAGCAGCCTATACTTACCGATTTTGGGAAAGAAAAGCTTTATTCCTTGAATCCCCTTGATAAGCTGATGGAATTAAAACCCGATTTTATCATTAACATAGCCGCTTCTCCTTTTGCCTATAACCACGATCAGGTAAAACGCGAGATTCTGATGAACAATGCAAAGAAATATCAGTTACCAATCTTTTATGTCAACCAGGTGGGAGCCCAGACAGAAATAATATTCGACGGTGGCTCGAGGGTACTGACCAAAAATGGAGCTATATACGACCGCATGCCTTTCTTTGAAGAATCCTTACGCAGCTACCAGTTGGAAGATATTCTTGAAAACCAATCAGGTTCCGAAAACTTTCCGATAGCCGAACGAATAGAAAAAATACACAATGCGCTGGTATTGGGAGTACGCGACTATTTCAAAAAAAGTGGGCTAAAGAAAGCCATATTAGGGCTCTCTGGCGGCATTGATTCAGCAGTAACTCTAGTCATTGCTGCAAAAGCCCTAGGAAAAGAAAATGTAAGCGCCTTGTTGTTGCCTTCGAAATACTCATCGGACCATTCGGTAAGCGATGCAATTGCTTTGGCCAAAAACCTTGGAATTCAATACTCCCAGCTTGGGATACAACCCCTAACCGATTGTTACGAGAGTCTCCTAACTCCTGTATTCAGGGGATTGCCTGCTGATATTACTGAAGAAAACCTCCAGGCACGCATTCGAGGCACCTTGCTTATGGCTCTTTCGAATAAATTTGGATCCATTCTACTGAATACTTCCAACAAAAGCGAGGCCGCAGTGGGTTATGGCACCCTCTATGGCGATATGAACGGAGGGATTTCCGTATTAGGCGATGTGTATAAAACTGACGTTTATGCACTAGCACATTTTATGAACCGAAAAGAAGAAATAATTCCGGTAAATACCATTCTTAAACCTCCTTCGGCCGAACTCCGTCCCGACCAGAAAGATTCCGATTCACTGCCTGAATACGATGTACTCGATCGAATTCTTTTCCATTACATCGAACTTCGACTTTCCGGAAAAGAAATTATTCAACTTGGATTTGAAAAAGAAGTAGTGCAAAAAACCATCCGTTTAATCAATTTTAACGAATACAAACGATTTCAAACACCCCCCATACTAAGAGTTTCTTCGAAAGCCTTTGGGTTGGGTCGCCGAATGCCGTTAGTAGCGCGTCACGAAGAATAAAAAAACACCCCGATAGGTCCTACTAACGGGGTGTTTTGTTTGTCACAACAAGCAAGAATTTATTTTTTCCAAAGATTATTTTGTTGAAGATATCCATCTGCCACTACTGTTAGTTCAATGGTTTCCAGGCTCACGGCCATAGCAGGCAATAAAATCGAAGGAACTTGCTTAAACCCATTATTCACCGAGAGATTCATGTTAGGGGCATTGTCTTCGCTGGCTATTTGAAGAGCCACCTCAGCGGCTTTAAAAGCAATGGCTTCTATGGGTTTATATACCGTCATATTTTGGGTACCTGCAATAATCCGCTGGCACGCTTCCAAATCAGCATCCATGCCCGCCAGGCATACGTTTTTTTCTTTTCTTAACTCAGCAAGAGCCAGATTTGCCCCTGTAGCTAAGCGATCGTTCGCAGCAATCACAGCTGTCACGTCAGGCGATACTTTAAGGCACTCTTTCATCATCCGGTAACCTTCTTCAATTGTCCATGAATTTGCATAATTGTCATAGGTAATTTGAATATCCCCTTTATCAATAAGAGGTTGAAGCACATTCAACTGCCCAAGCCGAAGTAACATTGAATTATTGTCATTTTGTGCGCCCCCCAACAAGGCATATTTACCCTTAGGGCAAGCTGAAGTAAGGTATTCGGCTTGTATTTCACCAACATTCACATGGTCGAAAGAAATGTAATAGTCCAGACCACAGTTTTTGGTAAGCCTATCGTAGGAAATAACCCGAATGCCCTTTTTATGTGCCAGTAAAACAATTTTGGCAGCCTCGTTCATATCGGTAGGAACCAACACGAGTACATCAATATCCATATCAAGCATTTCCTGCGCAAGCTGATACTGCTTCTCCATATCCATTTCTGCAGCCATGCAGATTACCTCTGCACCTTGCTCCTGAATATACCTGGTAAACAATTCCTTGTCCTTTGCCCATCTGCCGGTAACCGACTCATCCATTAAAAAGCCTACCTTTACAGTTCTTTCACAAGCTGAAAATAACAAAACCGCAAGGAATAGAATCAGAAGGTGTGTTGTATTATTTTTCATAGTATTTTGGTTTTATAAGGTTAGGATAAGGTACAAAAAACCAGCAGAGAATACAACATTTGTTACAGTTAAAATCTCAAACAACCAACAGATTTGAATAGTTCTGCAACAGATTGTTTAACTTTATTTATCGTTGTTGCCTTGATATAGAAACCTCGCTTTATGGAATCAGAAAAATTGCCTGATATTATTCTGAAACAGGATAAACTGAAATGGTACTATTGTCATTTTACTCGAAAAGGTGAAAAAATTGCGTGGAAAAGTTTTTCGCAAACAGCAGTTCCCTCCTCTGAGTTGATTTTTTTCCTTAATAAAGGTTTTAAGCACCGTCGGCATTGTCTTGTTTTTCCTGAATCCTTCTCTGAAAAGCAACCCGCCCTGCAGAAACAAGTAATTATTACAACAAAAGGATGCAAAGAAATTATCTCAAGGCTGATTCCGCAATTCAATGATTCTATTTTTGAGGTTGAGGAATACATCACACCTGAAGGAACTATCCACCTCTCTCTTAGCGAACCCAATATCAATAAGGTTTTACGCTTTATCTTTCACAAAAAACCTGAGCATGTAACACTGATACTTTCCAATAGCCTTTCAAATCCACTACATCAGAACATTCTAAAAAATGTAATTGAAGCGGCCGGAATAAAAACTCTATCGGTATTTTGATTGCATCAATAAATGCTTCAACCTAAACATTAATTCGATCATTTAAAATTTTAAAAAAGGCGGAGGTCCAATTAGGCAAACAAAATAATTTTGTAACTTATGAGTAATTAAGCCTCTCTGCTATGAAACTCCAACATTTGCTTCTGATTCTTATCCTGCTATATATTCAAACAGCAGGCAAAAGCCAGGATACAGACAGCCTCATGTTAAGCCAGATATTCGATCTATCGCTTAACGACCTGGCTGCAATCAAGGTACAAGCTGCTGGAAAAAAAGAACAAAAAATTGAAAGCATACCTGCCAGTGTGGTAATTATTACACGCCAGGATATACAAAAGTTCGGGTACACCACACTTAAAGAAGTGCTTAACCAAGTGCCAGGTCTATACCTTTGGGACGATTATCATGTGAGAGGCCGGATTAACATTGGAGTAAGGGGATATACCAGTTCAGACAACATTATCATTTTAGTGAATGGAATAAATCAGGTAGAAGGTGTTTACAACGAATACCTGCTTACCAAGGTTGCAGTGCCTGTGGAGGCCATTGACCGTATTGAAGTTATACGGGGCCCCATGTCGGTATTATATGGTAGCGGAGCTTTTTTTGGCGTCATAAATATTATTACAGACGACCAGGAATCGAATTCTGAAAATATTGCATCCCTCATGATAGGTAGTAATCAAACAAAAAAATTCACCACTCAACTCAATCACACTGCCGAAGAGTTGCAGATCGGCATCACCGGATCAGTATATCAAACTGAGGGCATGAATGTACCATACAATAAAATGATGTCGGACCCTTCCAAACTTTCAGCCTGGGGTTTAAATCCACAATCGACAACAGAAGGAATGCTCAAAGACAAACAAGTATATTTTAATATGAATGCAGCCTTTAAGGGTTTGAATATAGACATGGCGCACAGCGAGGTGGAGCGAGGGGGATTTTTAGTGCAACCGACCGTGGAGTATTCGCCCTCGAAAAGACATAGCACCAATTTTGGAGCTTCGTATCAGCATAGCTTTAACGACCTGATATCGGCCAAACTAAAATTTAGCTACCTTACTACCAGTGCCATGTCGCACTATTTTGTAAATGAAAAAAACTCTTACCTCACATTTGGATATAATTCCGATGCGTACGAGCTCGAATTGTTATCATTCATACAACCAACTCCTCAGCTCGACATTACATTCGGATTGGTACAACGAAATGTTTTTCATGCCACCAACCCTGCCGAAATGGAAGCCGTCTGGGGTATTCCTTATGGTAACCATCTTTCGAGGCTGGAAATCGATTCTCGCATGATTGACTATGCGGGTTATACACAACTTAGTTATTCACCCTTCAAGCCTGTAACTCTGGTTGCAGGAATACGGTTGCAATATATGGTTCCCTACAATTACGAAGTTTCAGGCGGCGATCCTCTGATAAGCAATGGCAGGGAACATTATGAAAATTCGTACAAGGAAGAAAAAATCCATACTATTCCAAGCCTGGCAATTCTTATCAAGCCTTTCGAAAAGCATACCATAAAAATGCTTTATGGAGAAGCATTACGCTATCCACCTATGGGACAGCTCGCCGATATACTTTTCTCCGACAGCCAGGATACACTGGCGAATTTTCCTCTTTTAGTTCCCTCGGAAATTAAAACCCTAGAAATAAACTACTCTGGCATCTATTTCGAGAAATTCTCTTTACAACTCAGTCTTTTCTATAACGATCTTTCCAACCTCATATCTCAATATTTTCTTGGTGTCTCTGACAGCATCACTGTTTACTATACTTCGAACAAAGGAAAGATTAAAACTACAGGGGGCGAATTCTCGTTAAGAGCAGAACCCATCAGAAACATGACAATTATTTTAAGTGGATTAGTGCAAAACTCGGAAAACGAAACGCCAGGCCTGACAAAAGTGCCCGTTCCCTATTCACCGGACTATTGTGGATACATGACTATATCCTATGCTTTTGCTCCAAAAATTGCATTATATGTAACCGGAAATGCCATCGGTGCTATGTATTCCGATTACGATCATAGAACCAACACCTGGCTGGGTGAACAAACAAAAGCTTCGGGGTTTCTGGATGCAGGCATAATTCTCAGCGATTTACCTGTAAAGAATATGATGCTAAACCTTCGTTGCACGAATGTGCTCAATTC
Source organism: Bacteroidota bacterium (assembly GCA_016699695.1). NCBI lineage: Bacteria > Pseudomonadati > Bacteroidota > Bacteroidota bacterium. The sequence continues at coordinate 2,547,879 of CP065006.1, read as the reverse complement.
CGAAATCCATTATCCGGTTACCACCCTTAACAGGTTTGCAGACAAAGGAATAATAGATTACACACAAAAGCTTTTTGTTGTTTTAAGCTATTCCTTTTAGCCTGGCTGAAAGAAAAATGCCCGCTATTTAAAATCGGTACGCAAAACCTTAAACTCGGTACGGCGATTGAGAAAATGAGCTACTTCCTGCAAATCCTCATCGCTTATAGTAGAAATAAGTTCATCGGTAATTACCTGGCCTTCGTTTAAGAAGGGATAAGCCTCGTTATCGCGGCGATCGACTACTTTGGGTTGAGTTTCGCCATAACCTTTTGCCACAAGACGTTCTGGTTTGATATTTTTCGAGATAAGGTAATTCACTACCGATTGTGCTCTTTGTTGCGATAAATCAAGATTAAACTGATCGTTACCACGTGAGTCGGTATGGGAGCTTAGCTCGATAATGATGGTAGGGTTATCATTCAGGGTTTCAACCAGCTTATCAAGCGAGACCATAGATTCCGGCCGCAAATCGGCACTTGCAAAGTCGAAGAATATGTTTTCAACAGTAATTGGTTTGTCGATAGGAGCCAGATAAATCACGGTAGTAAAATCGGTACTACCTTCCAGATTCTTGGTGGTTTCTCGTTCTTTGCCCTGCAGGTATCCATTCTGCTTGGCCACAAACACATAATCGGTAGCTGGTTTCAGCATAAACTTGAACGAACCATCGGATGAGGTAGTGGCTTCGACAGTAAGTCCATCACTACCAATCGATTTAACCTTAGCGCCATTGATAGGGTTATCGGTTTTTTCGTCTTTTACAACTCCGGTAATTGAAAATTTCAGAGGAGGCAGGACAAATGCATAGATATCGTCTACCTTTCCCTTTCGGGTCGAACTCAGGTACCCAGCTTCCCGATCACGTTCGAAACAGATACCAAAATCATCTGATGAGCTGTTGATGGGATAACGCATATTTTCTATTTCCCATTTGCCGTCTGTGCTCTTTTTGGCCTTAAAAATATCCAGCCCCCCCATACCAGGATGGCCGTTGGATGAAAAATAAAGCGTACCATCGGGGTGCATATAAGGAAAGGCTTCTGTAGCATTGGTATTAATGCGTTCACCTAAATTGACCGGTTCACTCCATTTATCGTCTATCGAGCTACGGCTTACCATCCAGATATCAGTACTGGGTTTGCCATTGTCTCCGACCATACTTCCCTTCATATCAGAAACAAAAAAAAGAGACAATTCATCGGCAGAAATTGCAGGGTGGGTAATAAGCACGCTATCGTCAGCCAACTCGAGCGATTTAACTTTCGTCCATTCTTCGTTCTTTAATGATGCCTCATAAATTGCGCAACCTAAAGTTTTGTTACTGCTAACCTGGCAACGTGAAAAATACATTACCGAATAGTTGTTGTTTAATACAGGGCTTCCTTCCTCAAAATCGGTATTTACTTCTGCTCCCAGAGGAACTGGTGTGCTCCATTTTCCTTTGCGGTCCTGTGTAGTTACAAAAATATCGGTGAATCCTTGTCCGGTGCCACCATGATCCTTTTTACCGGTTACCTCTTCTCTCGAAGAGGTAAAAACTATTCCACGATAATCTTCAGTATAAAAGGCTGGTGAAAAATCGTTGAACTTGGAATTAATGAAGCGCATTTCAGTTACATTATAGCCGTTGGGGTATTCCATCCACTCGATAGCCATGTTGCAGGATTTAATTCCTTCGGTACCTCTTGAGTCGGAAGGAACAAGCTCCTTATAGGCATTGTATTGCACCTTTGCTTCTTCGTAATCCCCATTCATTTTAAGCATATCGGCAAAATACAGGTAGGCAATAGGGTTTGAGTTGTCTTTAGAGATTGCCTTGCTGTACCATAGCGCAGCTTGTTTCGGATTATTGGTGCGACGGTAACATTCGGCAATGTGAAAAACTATTTTCGATTTCTCTTCTTTATCGGTAATGCGCTCATAAGCCTCTTTAAATAAATCGATGGCCTTGTTGTACTCACCGGCATTGTATGCCTCATATGCTTTGATATAGGCTTTGTTCTGGGCATTGACAGGCGCTGCCGCTAATAAAAAGAAGCCATAAATAAAGAGCAATGCAAATAACCTCATAGGTTTAAATCTTTTTATGATGGAGTAAATTTAAAGGTTTTTGAACAAAATAACTGCTTTGTTATTAACCATCTGTAAAAAAACCGAAATAGATCGATTTTATTATGGAATCGAAAAAATTCCAGAAATAAAACTACACTTTAAACCAAAGAATTGAAGTTTAGTCTATTTCAAATAAAAGTAAGAACCCAATATTATTTCCAAATTGTAAAAAAAAGATGCTGAATGAAAAAGCTTTCAAAATAGAAATTCCATCGAATTATATTCTTTTTAACAATACCCCCCCTATTTATTACCCCCATACTTCCTATATTACACATATTATTCAAATAAATATTATTTTTTTATATATAGACTTATTTTTCTTTTACTTTTTAAGAAATAGTTATATATTTGTCGCAGATTATCAAAATTTATAATTTATAACTTATAATTAGTTCGAGATGAAAGCAAAATTAGAGTACATCTGGCTGGATGGTTATAAACCAACACAGACAATGAGGAGCAAGACCCTGGTTGTGTCTGATTTCAGCGGAAAATTAGAGGATTGCCCAATGTGGTCGTTCGATGGTTCATCCACCGGCCAGGCCGATGGTCACAGTTCAGATTGCCTGTTGAAACCTGTATTTATCTGCGTTGATCCGCAACGTAAAGACGGTTACTTGGTAATGACTGAAGTATTAAACCCCGATGGATCGCCCCACTCCAGCAATGGACGTGCTACCATCGACGACAACGATGAAGATTTCTGGTTTGGTTTCGAACAGGAATATGTATTGTGGGACCTTGATCACCACACCCCACTTGGATTCCCTGCTCCAGGTTATTATCCTCCCCCACAAGGACCATTTTATTGCTCGGTAGGTGCTGAATTTAACGTAGGCCGCAACATTGTTGAAGAACACCTTGATGCTTGCATCGAAGCCGGATTAAACATCGAAGGTATCAATGCTGAAGTATTAAAAGGACAGTGGGAATACCAGATTTTTGCCAAAGGTGCGAAAGCCGCCGGCGACCAGACATGGATCGGCCGTTATCTGGCAGAGCGCGTTGGAGAAAAATATGGTGTACGTGTTAACCTCCACCCAAAGCCAGTAGATGGTGACTGGAACGGATCGGGTATGCATGCCAACTTCTCAAACGGCTTGATGAGAACTTGCGGTGACGAAAAAGTTTTCACTAAAATCTGCAATGAATTTGGAAAATTCATTAAAGAGCATATTGAAGTGTATGGTGCCGACAATGAAAAAAGACTTACCGGTCGCCATGAAACACAATCGATCGACCGCTTCAGCTTTGGCGTTTCTGACCGTGGTGCTTCTATCCGTATTCCGATCAGCACTGTTGAAAATGGATGGAAAGGTCGTCTGGAAGATCGTCGTCCTGCATCGAATGCAGATCCATACAAAGTAGCCTCGCGCATCGTGAAAACAGTAAAGAGCGCACTTAAAAATTAATACTTTGCTTTTAGAAGCTATTGCAATACTGAAAAAAGCCTCCCAAATGGGAGGCTTTTTTTTTGCAAACAAAAGATAAAATGCCTTGAAAAGAATGCTCAATCCCATGAATACTAACACCAAATTATAACTATAAAATGATTCCATGATTTTGCGCCCAAAAAAAAAACTGTAAGTAAAAAATTGCTTTTCATTGATTTATTGTATAATTATGCTTTCGATTTTAAAATAAATGCACACCTAAAACATTAAACTATTATGATCAATTGGGTAAAAAATAACGATGCTCTGGGCGCAACAAACAGAGGTGTACCCTGCGAATCTGGATTATGCACCTTGTGCGATTCATCATGTAAAGGAAAATGTGAAACATGGTTATCATGTCTGGAAGGCAGAAAAATGTTGTATCCTAGACGATTTGGATACTCTACCTCTGGAGCAAATCATTTAACAGCCACAGGTTTAGGCTATCATGCCATCCGAATTCAAGGATATCCTTATGGATCATCAGGGATTTCAGAGAGAATGTCAACAGATTCTGATGATTGCACCTTTACCAATGTAAACGTTGAATCTGCTTTCGGAAGAGAGATTGTAACAAAATGTCGAATACCAATCATGACCGGAGCTCTTGGATCAACATTTATAGCTGCCCGATACTGGCCTTCATTTGCTGTTGGTGCTGCTCTGGCAGGAATACCCATCGTAATCGGCGAAAATGTAGTAGGTGTCGACAAACAATCGGTCATTAAAAATGGTCGAATTACCAGTGCCCCCGAACTCGAAAGACGTATTGAATATTTCATGCGCTATTACGACGGTTATGGTGCTATCATTATACAAATGAATGTTGAAGATACCCGAAATGGAGTAGCCGAGTACCTGATAGAAAAGTATGGAAATAAAGTTATTCTCGAGCTTAAATGGGGGCAGGGAGCAAAAGACATTGGTGGAGAAATTCAGGTAAATGATATTGAATATGCCCAATTTTTAAAAGATAGAGGATACATTGTTGATCCAGATCCATACGATCCTGTGGTAATGACCAAATATAAAAATCGAGCGGTAACTTCCTTTGCCAGACATAGTCGGTTAGGTTCGACCCATGCACACACTGTACAAGAAGTACACGATGAATTTATGAAATCAGTGGGCTATCTGCGCAGCCTTGGTTATAAAAGGCTTACACTTAAAACAGGTGCTTATGGTATGGAAGGACTGGCCATGGCTATGCGCTTTTCTGCTGAAGCCAAAATGGACCTACTAACCATTGACGGTGCAGGTGGCGGAACGGGTATGAGTCCCTGGAACATGATGCAGCATTGGGGTATTCCTTCTCTTGCACTCCACTCGAAAGCATACGAATATGCTTGTATTCTGGAGAAAAGAGGGTTAAAAGTTCCGGATCTGTCCTTTGCCGGAGGGTTTGCCCGTGAGGATCATATTTTTAAAGCGCTTGCTCTCGGAGCCCCTTATACGAAACTGGTTTGTCTGGGCCGTGCCCCTATGATAGCAGGTTTTCTGGGTAGTAACATCGAAGCAGTGCTAAATCCTGATCGGAAAGCAGAATTGAGCGGCCACTGGGAGAGTCTTCCACCTACAGTTACCGAATATGGTAAATATCCTGAAGAGATTTTTTCGGAATGGGAATGGGTAAAAAACAAAGTTGGAGTAGACGAAATGAAGAATATTCCTTTTGGAGCTGTTGCCATGTGCGGTTATGCCGACAAGCTTGCCGGTGGCTTGCAACAGTTTATGGCAGGGGCGAGGAAATTCAGGCTGAACGAAATCAAACGAAGCGACCTTATAAGCGCTAACCGGGAAACAGCAGAAGTAACTGGCTTACCATTTATGACAGAAGCACTCAATGATGAGGCTCTTCAAATACTAAATGCTTAATCGATTCAATTATTATACACTACCTGCCTTTTAAAAAAGGCAGGTAGTTTCTTTATAGCCCACATTAATATTTCAATCCAAATCGACAATTTCCCATTTTTTGCTTAAGCTTTCTATTATTTAAACAAATCAAAAACAAAGGAAGCTGCTGATTAAAAGCCTCAAGCAAATTCTCACCGAGTAAATAGCATCTCGCTGTATTTTGGCAAAGGCCACATTTCATTGTCGACTATGCGTTCAAGTCGATCGATCTGGTAACGAATTTCTTCGAGGTATGGTGTAATGGTTATTGAATAATCATGCGCTCTCTCGCGGACATTCTCAATAGAATTGGCCCTTTTCCTTGCCTCGGTCATCTCGTTCACTTTGACTTTAATGGTAGTGGTATGTTCCGAAATCTGTCTGATCATTTCAAGCCTTCCACTGGCGATAGATTTAAACTCATCTCCAAAAATTTCTTTTAAGCCTTTTACATTTTCAATAAGCGTTGTTTGGTAGGCAATGGCCGTGGGAACAATTTGATTAATGGCAATATTTGCCAGCACGCGCGATTCGATTTGAATCCGTTTCAAATAATTTTCGTAACGCACTTCGGTGCGGGCACGTAATTCTTTCTCTGTAAAAATTTTATTCGAAGTAAATAATTTGATAGATTCTGGCGCAAGATAAGCATCAAGTGCCTCCACTATGTTGCTGATATTGGTAAGTTTTCTTTTTGCAGCTTCTTTATGCCATTCTTCGCTGTAACTATTCCCTTCGAAACGTATTTTTTTTGATTTGATAATAAACTCACGAATTACCTGAAAAAGGGCTTCGTCTTTTTTCACTCCTTTTTCGATCAATTTATTCACATCGCGCGCAAACTCCTTTAGTTCCTGCGCTACCGCTGTATTGAGCACAGTCATAGCAGCTGCAGAATTCGCCGAAGCACCCACCGCCCTAAACTCGAAACGGTTTCCTGTAAATGCAAAAGGCGAAGTACGGTTTCGGTCGGTATTATCCAATAAAATCTCTGGAATCTTTCCTACATCGAGTTTAATTTCTGTTTTTTCGTCCGGCGTCATTTTCTTATTGGTCACTCTTGTCTCCAGGTCATCGAGCATTTCGCTGATTTGCTTTCCAACAAAGGCCGACATGATGAGTGGTGGAGCTTCGTTGGCACCCAGCCGATGAGCATTTCCAGCCGATACAATTGAGGCCCTTAGCAGGTCCTGGTGTTTATAAACTGCATTCAGTGTACATACCAAAAAACTTAAGAATTGCATATTGGTTTTTGGTTTAGCACCCGGAGAAAGCAGGTTCACGCCGGTATCAGTCATCAATGACCAGTTGTTGTGCTTTCCACTTCCATTCACTCCTTTGAAAGGTTTTTCATGAAAAATCACTCTGAAATTATGTCTTCTGGCTATTTTCTTCATAATATCCATTAGAAGCATGTTATGATCGACAGCCAGGTTACATTCTTCAAAAATAGGTGCCAGTTCGTATTGATTCGGAGCTACTTCATTATGCCTTGTTTTTATTGGAATACCGAGCTTATAACCTTCTATTTCCAGTTCACGCATAAAAGAACTTACTCTTTCGGGAATTGAGCTGAAATACTGATCGTCGAGTTGCTGATCTTTTGGTGCTTGATGCCCAACAAGGGTTCGGTCGCAGGCTACCAGGTCGGGCCTGGCATTAAAAAGGGCCTCATCGATTAAAAAGTATTCCTGCTCCCAACCCAAGGTAGAAAAGACTTTGCTAACGTTTTTATCGAAATACTCACAAATTGCCGTAGCTGCCTTATCTACAGCCGACAAGGCTTTTAGTAAAGGCGTTTTGTGGTCGAGTGCTTCGCCTGTGTAAGAAACAAAAATAGTAGGGATACAAAGTGTCCGATCGAGAATAAATGCTGGCGAGGAAGGATCCCAGGCAGTATACCCGCGGGCCTCAAAAGTATTACGTATACCTCCGCTCGGAAAACTACTGGCATCAGGTTCTTGCTGAGCCAAAAGACTTCCCGAGAAGCTTTCCATCACACCACCAGAATTATTAAATTGGATAAAAGCATCGTGCTTTTCGGCTGTACCATCCGTTAATGGACTGAACCAATGGGTATAGTAAGTAGCCCCCATGTCTAGTGCCCATGCTTTCATTCCAACGGCAACCTGTTCAGCCAACTTTCGATCAATCCGAACTCCTTCGATAATAGAATCCATTACTCCCTGAAAGGCTGCCTCTGAGAGATATTCCTGCATTTTTTTCTTATCGAATACATTGATACCAAAATAATCAGAGGTTTTTTTGGTAGGGTACTCGATGTGCACGTGTTTGCGGCTTTGAGCCTCCTGAAGGGCAAAAAATCTTATCTGTGCCATTGGATATCTGCAAATTGGTTTGATACAAATATAATGAGAATCTGAACAATTCTCTATTCGACTCATTAGGGCTTGTTCACAAGCATCAAGAAAACAAAACCGGCAGGATTGCGATCCTGCCGTTCAAGGTAAAAATACTATCAGAAGGCATAGTAATGGTAAAACCATGGGATAGTTTCAATGCCCTTGTAAAAATTGGCTAAAGGATAATTCTCATTCGGGGCATGAATAGCATCCGTTTCAAGTCCAAAACCAAGCAGCACGGATTTAATGCCTAACACCTTTTCGAAAGTTGATATCACCGGAATACTACCCCCACTGCGCACTGGAAAGGGAATCTTTCCAAATGTTTTCTGAATAGCCTTTTTTGCAGCATCCAGCTCTTTGCTTTCAAACGGGAGCAAGTAGGGAGTGCCGCCATGCAGGTATTCTACTTTAATTGTAAACCCGTCAGGAATAATCTTATTCAGATAGGTTTTAAACTGTTCGACCACGCGTGCTGGAGTTTGGTTTGGAACCAGACGCATACTGATCTTAGCAAACGCCTTGGCCGGCAATACTGTTTTTGCACCTTCAGCGGTATGTCCGCCCCAAATTCCATTTACATCGCAAGTAGGACGAGCCCCAAGGCGTTCGATTACCGAATAATCTTTTTCACCAAAGCCCTCTTTTAGCCCTATGGAATTAAAAAAATCCTTCTCACTAAAAGGCGCAGCATTCAACTGCTTGCGTTCTTCTGCTGAGAGTTTTAAAATATCATCGTAAAAACCCGGAATGGTAATCACACCATTTTGGTCGATGAGTTTGTCGATGATGCTGCATAAAACCATACAGGGATTTTTTACCGAACCTCCATAAAGTCCTGAATGCAAATCGCGGTTCTGTCCTGTAAGTTCCACTTCGAAATAAGCTAACCCCCGCAAACCTGTGGTTATGGAGGGATTAGACAGTGAAAGCATAGAGGTGTCGGAAACAAGAATCACATCGGCCTTTAATATTTCCTTATTCTTCACACAAAACGATTCGAGCGAAGAAGATCCAACTTCTTCTTCACCTTCGATTAAAAATTTGATGTTACAGGGTAGTTTGTTTTCACTCACCATATATTCAAAGGCCTTTACATGCATAAAAAGCTGACCTTTGTCGTCATCGGCTCCACGGGCATAAATTTTTTCGTTCCGGATTTCAGGTTTAAAAGGCGGCGATTCCCAGAGTTCGAGAGGCTCAGCAGGTTGAACATCGTAATGCCCGTAAACCAGCACTGTAGGTAGTTTTTCATTCACAATTTTTTGCCCAAAAACAACTGGCCAACCATCCGTATCGTGTATTTCGGCTTTGTCGGCACCTGCTTTCAACAACGAATCAGCTACATGAGCAGCCGTTTTGTACATTATATCCTTATTATCCTTTTTGGAACTAACCGAAGGAAGTTCTATAAACTTAAATAGTTCATCGATAAATCGTTGCTTGTTTTTCTCAATATACTGGTTAATAGTTTCCATGAATTTATAGTTTAAGTATTTATCCGTTTCCCTTCAAATTTCCTTCAAGTCTGGTTCAGAATGAATTTAAAAACCAAAAGAAGATTGCTCTTAATAATAAAACAAGGCAACCATTCAGCATGATTTCATTGGTGCTTATTTTTAATAAAAGTAAGAAATTGAAACTAATCTTCGCACAGCATATCGCTTTTTCCAAGCTGATCTTTATCAGTAGAATAGCTTACCAAGAAAATAACAAAAAAGAGGAACAATTGATTAAAGGAGAAGTAATTTTTATTTTGAATTTTCGCTTCGTATCTAACGTTTGGCATGTGGCAAATCGTTGATCTATCCTTTAGATCAACGTATTCTTCCGCTCAAACAGATGAATTCGTCAAAATGCACTTGACCTGGGTATATGTATTTTTCTACCTTACATTTTGTATAAACCGGAAGTGTACGCACTTTCAATCGAAAAGTAACACAAATTGCTAATTAAGCTTCAAACTTAGGGCTGGTAGCTGAAGAGGAGAGAAAAACCATTCTCTCCTCTTTTTTGTTTTTAACCATATCCACTTAAAAATTCGCCTTGATACTTAAAAAGCTGTATTGTGAATCGATAAACCTGCCAATGAAATAAAATATTTGTGGCGCTATATCGATTGTTTTACATTTGCAAATGGCTTTCCGGAAAAATAGAGAATCACAATATAGCAGCTTCTTTCAGTTGAGTTTGTGAGAAAAAAGAAGCCATATAGTAAAAACAAATATTTTTAACCCAATGAAGAATGTCATAATCATTTATCTTTTAGTAACTACAGCATTTTTTTCAATCCGTTGCACCAGCAAAGCCGACAATGCTTCGGGCAAGGAATTTATTTGGGAAAATGCCACCGTCTATTTTTTGCTTACCGACCGTTTTTCGAATGGCGATACACTGAATGATCTGAATTTCGGAAGAACCGCCGAAACCAAACCTACAAGAGGTTTCATGGGGGGCGATATTAAAGGCATCATTCAGAAACTGGAAGAGAATTATTTTACAAACCTGGGTATTGATGCCATTTGGCTTACACCAGTGGTAGAACAAATTCACGGTGCGGTAGATGAAGGACATGGAAACACTTATGGTTATCATGGATATTGGGCAAAAGACTGGACTGCCTTCGAGCCCAATTTTGGATCGGAAGAGGACTTTAAAAAGCTTGTAGAAACAGCTCATGCAAAAGGGATTCGTATCGTGCTCGATGTTGTAATCAATCAAACAGGTCCGGTCACAAGCATAGATCCGGTATGGCCCGACGAATGGGTGCGTACCTCGCCCCAGTGCAGTTACCAGGATTATGAGTCGACAATCACATGCACCCTTGTGGAGAATTTACCAGATATAAAAACCGAGAGCAATGAGGAAGTTGAAGTGCCTCTGTTTTTAAAAGAAAAATGGAAAGCCGAAGGCCGACTCGAATCTGAAATGGCTTCGCTGGATTCATTCTTTAGCAAAACTGGCTATCCCAGAACCCCCCGTTACTATTTTATAAAATGGCTTACCGATTTTATTCGAAAGTATGGTATCGATGGATTTAGAATTGATACCGTAAAACATGTGGAAGAATCGGTTTGGCAAGCATTAAATACAGAAGCGCTTAAAGCCTTTGAAGAATGGAAAGAAGCAAACCCAACAAAAGTGCTGGACAACACTGAATTTTATATCGTTGGGGAAGTATATGGCTACAACATCCAGTCGGCAAATAACTACTTTTTCAGCGACACTGTGGTAAACTATTTCGATTATGGGTTTAACAGCCTTATCAATTTTAGCTTTAAGGGCGATGCCCACAGAAGCTACAATGAACTGTTTACAGTATATTCCAATTACCTGAAATGCATGGACGGCAACTGGGTAATGAACTACATTAGCTCCCACGACGATTGGCATAGCTTTGATAAAGAAAGAAAAAATCCTATTGTAGCAGGCACCAAACTTATGCTTACTCCCGGAGCTGTGCAAGTATATTATGGCGACGAAACTGCTCGAAAGCTAATAGTGGAAGGAGAAGAAGGCGATGCCAATCTTCGATCGTTTATGAACTGGGACGAACTTGAGAGTAACCTCGAAAGAAACGGATATAAGATTCAGGATGTGCTGATGCATTGGCAAAAACTGGGTCGATTTCGCCAGGCTCACCCGGCGGTTGGGGCTGGAATTCACACCACAATTTCTTCAAAACCTCTAATATTTTTGCGTGAATATAGTTCTGCATCGCTTCAGGATAAAGTGCTTGTCGGACTCGATCTGAATAAAGGAGAGAAAACCCTACCAATAAACGGAGTGTTTGCTGAAGGAAGCATGCTTACCGATCACTATTCAGGCATGGAAGTTCAGGTAATCGATGATAAAGTAAAAATCAATACCGTTTTCGACATTGTCCTGCTATCCATCAAATAATAAGGAATAGAAATCCAGAAAAACCCGGTTCATTTCTTTCATGAACCGGGTTTTTTAATCCTTACTTAATAGGCGTGGCCCGTAATAATTAATTCCGACAGCCCCCAGTGGAGCGGTTATTACAATACTTAGCACAGCAAGGGCAAGAATTGCCTGTCCGTTTGTTTCGGAAATACTAGTGATAGTGCCTGACTGAATTAGTGAAAGAGGTACCGCTCCAATTGCAGCCTGTACCGTAGCCTTTGGTATATAGGCTATCATGCAGAAGAGTTTTTCTTTACCATTCAGCTTCGAGCCCAGTAGCGACAACCATACGCCAAAGCCTCTGAACAATAAACCCACCAGAAGTATGATTAATCCCGAAAGCAACAACTTACTTTTTAATGCCGCGATTTCGATCTGGGTACCAATGTAAACAAACAGAAGAATTTCTGCCAAAACCCATACTTTATCAAATTTAATAGCTAAACGACCTGCCACTGACGAATATTTCTCCAGCAGCACAAAACCAATTGCCATAATACCCAATAATCCAGCTATTTGAATGTGTTGCTTAATGTATGGAGTTTCCGTAAACTCATAAAACAAAATCGAAACTACCATGAAAATGATCACTTTCTTTGTATCGCGGATGTGTACCTTCCGAAAGTAAAGCATTAACAAATAACCCAATCCCGCCCCAATTAATGCTCCGGCAAGTATTCCAACCGGCACCGAAAATAGCAGGTAAGGAACATTGATCGCATTCCCACTGGCAAGTCCAATAAACACCCCAAAAATGGTTATTGCAAATACATCATCGACCGAAGCACCTGCAAGAATAAGCGTCGGTATCTCCTTCTTTTTACCAAATTTGTTATCTTTTAAATTGAGCATAGCCGGCACAACCACAGCTGGCGAAACTGCCGCGAAAATGAAGCCAAGCAATCCGCCTTCGATCCAGCTTAGGTCAAGCAAATAATGCGCAACAACCATAATTGTAGTTCCCTCGATGGTTCCGGGAATAAAACTCATACGAATGGCAGGTTTTCCAATCTTATTTAAAGTATCACGATTAATACCCAGACCTGCCCGGATTAGAATGACAATGAGTGCCACGGTTTTTAGTTCACCTAAAAGATCGATTACATGATTGTCAACCAGATTAAGAACCGAAGGTCCTAGAAGAATTCCAGCCATTATCATTCCGATAAGTCCCGGCAAACCGATTTTTCTGAAGAGATAATTCAGCATCAGTGCCAACAATACAATAAAAGCAAAACTTGTAAGCATTTAATCCGATTTGAGTTTTTATTTGACTTTTGCCATTTAGGCATATCAACGCAATCTGTAGTTTTAAGCCATGTGTTCAATTTCTTTGATCTCAAATGAAGCTTGAAAAAAAACAAAATAATTTAACATTTCATTTGCATTGGTTTTACAATTATTTCATAACTTTACATCGACTTAAGGGAATGAGGCACTTAATAACGCCCGTTATTAAGTGATGTTAAAACCAGTCAGCTCCAAGCTTGACTGGTTTTACTTTTTTACACTCCCTATCTTTTCTTCGATCGAAAGTATTTTCCCTGCCAATCGCCCTTCTGGTCCCTGACGTATATCGAGCTTAAGTGATGAATAAATCCGCTTGCAATCCGGCTCAAGAAGCATATAGGCTTTGTGTACAAGTTCAAGCGCCTGTTGCAGGTTTTGAGTTTCGACAATGGTACCCATAGGAGTGAGTTGATAACTCTCCCCACTCTCGTCAATCATTTTTATGATACGGCTTACATAGGTACTCACACTTTCTCCCTTGTCGGTAGGGAACATGGCAAATTCAAGCAAAACAGACATGCTTATTTCTTTCTTTCTATTTCAGAATGAAAGGTAATATGATTTTGCTTTTTTGTAGGAAAAATTATTTACAATCGATTAATTTCTTTGTTCAGCTTACCCGAAACAAGTCCTTCCTGGTCGATTTCGAGATGATAAAAGCCAATGGACTTGAAAGAATCCTGCAGTTCAGTCTTCAACAAATTCAATTTTTCGAGTTCGCTAAGCGGCACCTCAATTCTGGCTGCGGATTGGATATAGCGAACACGCACCGAGCTAAAACCCTTGTCCAACAATAAATCTTCAGCCTTTTCCACCATCTTTAACTTCTCTACGGTAATGGATTCGCCATAAGGGAAGCGACTGCTTAAACAAGGACTGGCTGGTTTGTCCCAAACCTCTAATTGGTAATGCTGAGCGAGAATACGGATTGATTCTTTATCGAAACCACACAAAATTAGTGGACTTAAGGCCTGCAACTCCTGAGCTGCAGCTAATCCTGGCCGAAAATCACCCAAATCGTTCAGGTTGCTACCATTTATCAACTCAAAATCAGGGTATTGATACTGCCTTACGGAATGCATGGTAGTAAAGAGTGCATGCTTGCAGAAGTAACATCGGTTAACCGGGTTGGCGGCATAATTAGGATCGGATAGCTCATCAGGAAAGATTTCCTGCAAAACAATATCGTGATTATTGCAAAAATGCTTTGCATTTTCGAGTTCGCGTTGTTTTAAACTAGGAGAAACCCCAATAAGCGCCACTGCATTTTGCTTGCCGCAATATTTTCTGGCCAGGTAACTTAACAGGCAGGAATCGACCCCACCAGAAAGCGCCACAAGTACCCTGGGATGCTCCTTGAACCAATCTTTTAATAGGGCTTCGCAAGAAAGTGCCTTGTTTAACAAAATGAAAGTTTTTTTGCAAGATAATAGAATAAGTCTGTTGCCTTGGCAAACGTAAAGGCAATTAACACAAAGTTAACCAAAAGTGATTGCAATTAAAAAGTGTGAACAGCACATTCAGGGATGAAGAAAACTGAAGCATAGCCGAATTCAGTTTGAGGTAATGAGAATGTGAAATCTTACCGCTGCCCTTTACACTGAAGCCTGGCAGTCCGGATACAAACTGATGGAAACAAAAAAACCTCCTGATTGAGGAGGTTTTGTTTGTGGTACCACCCGGGATCGAACCAGGGACACCAGGATTTTCAGTCCTGTGCTCTACCAACTGAGCTATGGTACCTTGCTAAAACAGCGGTGCAAATGTAAATAAAAAAATGAATCTACAAAAACACAAGCTTCATTTTTGTAGGTTAAGTAGAAAGTAAGCAACGAATCAAGTATTTTACCTTGAATATCAAGCGTTTAGCTTGAAGCAGAAAATGACTTGGAATTTATACATTTGTAGCCTATAAAATAAGGGACTATGGAGGGTAGCATATATGAATTGGGAAATGGCATAAAACTCATTCACAAGCAAACCGATTCGCCGGTAGCACATTGTGGATTGATGATTAATACCGGTTCGCGCGACGAAAAGGATTCGGAGTTTGGGATTACCCACCTAATCGAACACCTTATATTTAAAGGAACACGTAAACGTAAAGCCTATCATATTCTCAGCTGCATGGAAGATGTGGGTGGTGAGCTGAATGCATTTACCACCAAAGAAGAAACCTGCATCCACACCAGTTTTTTCAATAATTATTATTCAAGGGCTTTCGAACTGCTTCGCGACATCGTATTCAACTCCGTTTTTCCGGAGAAGGAAATCATTAAAGAAAAAGAAGTAGTAATTGACGAAATTAACTCCTACAAGGATTCGCCTCTCGAACTGATTTTCGACGATTTTGAAGAATTGGTTTACAAAGGACATCCCATGGCCAACAACATACTTGGATCAGCCGAAAGTATGCAAAGCATTACCCGTAATGACATTTTAAAATTCTATCAGCAAAACTACTCAACCCAACAAATGGTGATTGCCTCTGTTGGAAAGCTTGATTTTAAAAAAGTCAAGCATTATTTCGAAAAACATTTTTCCGATATCCCAACCCGCGCTGCCACCAACCCAAGAAGTGAATTTCAGGTTAAAAACTATCAAGCTTCATTTTTGCAGGTTGATAAAGATACTCACCAAACCCATTGCATTGTAGGAGGGCCGGCTTATAGTTTTAACGACGAAAAAAGGCTGATACTACACCTTTTAAACAATTACCTAGGTGGACCAGGACTAAATTCGAAACTCAACCTGAGTCTGCGCGAAAAAAGAGGCTATGCCTATAATGTCGAAGCCAATTACACAACCTATTCCGACACAGGCATTGTGAGCATTTATTTTGGCACCGATGAAAAAGATTTAAAAAAAAGCCTGGCACTGACACATCGCGAACTGGCAGCCTTACGCAACAAATGCCTTGGTCCAAACCAACTGCAAAGAACCAAGCGCCAATTGATCGGCCAAATAGCCATGTCGGCCGAAAACAACGAAAACCAGATGCTTTCCATCGCAAAAAGTCTGCTGGTATATAATAAGGTAGACGAACTGGAAGAAGTATGTAAAAAAATAGAGCAGATCACAGCCTCTCAGATTATGGAAGTAGCCAACGAAATTTTCGACGAAAAAAATCTTTCGGTGTTGGTATTTAAATAATAAGCGCATGATAGTAAATAGGCCTTTGGAAGATTACCTAGTCCAGCATAGTAGTCAGGAGGATCCGCTGCTTAAAGAACTCAGCCGCGAGACCCACCTGAAAGCTATTAACCCTCGAATGTTATCAGGACACCTTCAAGGAAAGCTTCTTGAGTATATCAGCAGAATGATTCAACCTTTGCGCATACTTGAAATAGGCACCTACACCGGCTACTCCACCATTTGTCTGGCAAGAGGATTAAAAAATGGCGGACACCTTCATACCATCGAATGCAACGATGAAATTGTCCGCATACCAAAAAAGTACTTTAAAAAAGCGGGACTTGAGTCCAACATCACCCTGATTACTGGTAATGCCCTGGAAATTATTCCGAAACTCGATGAAATATACGATCTGGTATTTATCGATGCCAACAAGCAGGAGTACTTGCAGTATTTTGAACTTTGCCTCGAAAAAACACGAAGCGGCTCAACAATACTTGTCGACAATGTACTTTGGGATGGCAAGGTATTAAACGCAGATCTGAACCCTGATGCCGACACAAAAGCCATCATGGATTTCAACCAGAAGTTAGTTACCGATGCAAGGGTGGAGGTTCTAATGCTTCCTCTGCGAGATGGAATCAGCATTATACGCAAACTTTAACTCAAGTTTGTTTAAACATCGAATAAAATTATTTAACAATACATTAAACTATCGTCAATACGATTTGTTATAGACAATAACAAAATTACAATTACTGTCCATGGGTACCTATTCCATTAAAGATCTTGAGCGACTTTCGGGTATTAAAGCCCATACCATCAGAATTTGGGAAAAACGTTACGGGATGATTGAACCTGACCGAACCTCCACCAACATCCGTTCTTATTGTGACCTGGAACTCAAAAAAATCTTAAATATTTCGATATTAAACAGGCATGGCTTAAAAATTTCGAAGATAGCCGAATTATCTGGCGAAGAAATTGCCAGTTTGGTTTTAAAGCTTACCGAAAACCCTACCGACCAGGATAGTCAGATCGAAAGCCTTTACATTGCCATGATTGATATGGACGAAAGCCTTTTCGAGAAGCTGCTTTCGCGAGCAACCATACAAATGGGATTTGAGCAGATGGTTTTGCAATTACTCTATCCCTTCTTTAAGCGAATGGGAGTTATGTGGCAGGCAGGCACCATCACACCTGCCCAGGAGCATTTTATTTCCAACCTTGTACGCCAAAAATTTATTGTAGCTATTGACAGTGTGGTGCCTAACTATTCGCCGGTATCAAAAACCTTTATCCTCTATCTTCCAGAGAAGGAACTCCACGAACTTGGATTACTTTTTTTAAGTTACCTGCTCCGTAAAAGAGGTCACAGGGTTATTTACCTTGGCGCTATGTTGCCACTTAGCAGCCTGGTTTCGATGCAAAAATTAAAACCAACCGATTACCTGGTAACCTCTGTGGTAGGCTCCATGGAAGAGGACGAACTTCAGGAATACTCCCAGGAATTGGCAAAGGAGTTTAAAGATACCACCATCTTCTTTACCGGACATCAGGCCCAAAGTCTCAAGAAAAGTCCGAAGAACATAAAAGTAGTGGCATCCGTAAATGACTTCATTAAGATAATTGATAAACTCAGCGCCTAATACCTCCTTCTTAGTTTCTTGCAATTAAACTATTCATTCACTGTTTTTTACAGTGCATCCGTTTAGTTTTGTTTAATCCTTCTGAAATATATTGTTTAATGTTTAGCATTTTACGTTAAACATTTTAAGATTTTTTAGCTATTTAGAATTCTAATCTATAATTGATTGTTTTTGTGGTGATTATATGTATACATAAAATTTAATTGAGTTAGAATTCAGGGTCAAAAAACGAAACAGATTTGCATTGTGTTTAATCGTTTCATACCTTCGTTAAACAATTTAATTAAAACATACAGCCATGACAGCCATAGAATTTAATTATCAATTGACAAGCCTGAGCGACAACTTGCAGCGTTTTGCTCTAAGCCTTACTTCGAATAAAGAAGATGCCAAAGATTTGCTGCAGGAAACCTTTGCTAAAGCAATTTCATACCGCGATAAATACATCGACAATACCAACCTGAAGGCATGGACCTTTACCATCATGAAGAACACCTTCATCAACAATTACCGCAGGGCATCGAAAGCAAACACCACTTTTGACAACACCGACGATTTGTTCTACCTTAACCTGAACCGCGAAAGCCGTTCCGAAACGCCCGAAAGCGAAATATCAGCCAAGGAGATAAACAAAGCCATCAGCGAATTGGAAGACGAATTTCGTATCCCTTTTTTAATGCACACCCAAGGTTTTAAATACAAAGAAATTGCAGATGAGCTCGACCTTAAGATTGGCACAGTGAAAAGTCGCATCTTTTTTACCCGCAAAAAGTTGATGGAGAAATTACAAGATTACGCTTACTAAACAGTACACACCATGAATGCACAAAATAAAACCACGGTATATGCAGAAAATACCGAATCGATACGCTCGCGCGAATTTTTAAAGATTATCTCCCCTTCTGACGAACCCAAACTCGACCGAAACGATTTACATCTCGACACAGAGATGCAAGATACTGAAACCCGCATCAATCTGATATCAAATCACTTTGCCGAGATTATGCGACTATTGGGTCTTGACCTGGAAGACGAGAGTTTGCGCGACACACCCAAAAGAGTAGCGAAAATGTATG
The DNA here is from genome assembly GCA_016699695.1 of Bacteroidota bacterium. Lineage (NCBI taxonomy): Bacteria > Pseudomonadati > Bacteroidota > Bacteroidota bacterium. Next base: position 2,528,950 of record CP065006.1, on the reverse strand, counting down.
TCAACGAAGTTTTTAGCGGGTTAAACCCTGCCAACAAACCGAGTGTCACATTATTCGACAACAGTTACAATTACAACGAAATGCTGATTGAGAAAAACGTGAAGGTACATTCGTATTGCGAACATCACTTCGTTCCAATCATAGGCAAAGCCCATGTAGCTTACATTTCGAACGGTAAAGTAATTGGATTATCGAAAATTAACCGTATTGTCGATTTCTTCAGCCGCAGGCCACAGGTGCAGGAACGCCTGACTGTGCAAATAGCCGAAGAACTTAAAAAAGCTCTTCAAACCGAAGATGTAGCAGTGGTGATAACAGCCGACCATATGTGTGTTACCCTGCGTGGAATAAAAGACCAGGACAGCTCGACCTATACCAGTAGCTTTCATGGCAAATTTAAAGAACCGGAATACCGGCGGGAGTTTCTCGATCAGGTCAAACAAGCATAACCACAAAACAACATACAAAACCAAATTACCACCTTAAGTTTTAAGGTGGTTTTTTGTTGAAATCCCCTTCAACAGGAGTTTGCAGGCCACCACCATAGTGGTGGCCACAAATCAGTTCCGTGAGTCAATAAGTTTTATTATTTTTGCACCAGAAATAAACCAAAGGTATGAGCAAAGCAGAACGTTACGGCAGCAGAGGAGTTTCGACACAAAAAGAAGATGTGCATTCGGCCATTGCTGACATAGACAGCGGTTTGTACCCCAATGCTTTCTGCAAAATTCTGCCCGACTACCTTACCAACGATCCCGATTATTGTATTGTGATGCATGCCGATGGGGCCGGAACAAAATCATCTTTAGCCTATATTTATTGGCGCGAAACGAGCGACTTTTCGGTCTGGAAAGGAATTGCCCACGATTCGGTAATCATGAACCTCGACGATCTTTTGTGCGTAGGTGCCACCAACAACATTTTACTTTCATCGACCATAGGCCGTAATAAGCTAAAAATACCCGGCTCTGTAATTATGCACATCTTAAAGGGTTATGACGAACTGATTAAAGAACTGGCCAAACATGGTGTACACCTGCACCTTACCGGAGGCGAAACAGCCGACGTAGGAGACCTTGTGCGCACCATCATTGTCGATTCAACAGTCGCTTGCCGTATGCCACGGAAAGATGTGGTTGTAAACAATATACAGCCAGGAGATGTGATTGTAGGGCTTTCTTCTTTCGGACAAGCCTCCTATGAAAAACAATACAACGGCGGTATTGGCAGCAACGGACTTACTTCGGCCCGTCACGATATGTTTAAAAACCATCTGGCACTGAAATACCCCGAAAGTTACGACGACCTGTTGCCCCAATCGCTTGTGTATACTGGAAAATTCGATTTGACAGATGACATACCCAGCTTAGGAGTCGATGCCGGACAATTGGTACTCTCTCCTACCCGCACCTATGCACCAATTATCAAATTGGTACTTGAAAAATTAAGACCTCATATACACGGAATGATTCATTGCTCCGGCGGTGCGCAAACGAAAGTGTTAAAATTTGTAGACAAGCTGCACATCATCAAGGATAATATGTTTGAAGTACCACCGCTATTCAGAATGTTACAAAAACAATCCGGCACCGACTGGTCGGAGATGTACGAAGTATACAACATGGGGCATCGTTTCGAGATCTACTTACCTGAACAATATGCCCAAAGTGTAATCGACATTTCTAAGTCTTTTCAGGTAGATGCGCAAATAGTTGGGCGTGTGGAAGCGGCAACAGAAAAAAAACTAACCATTAGCAGCGAATTTGGCACTTTTGAATATTAGTGCCTTTGCGATATTGTGGAAGAGTGAAGCAGCATGGCTGTTATCGCTCTTTTTTATTTTAGCGAATACAAACCAATAATTTCCAAAACAGGAAAAATGAGCGAGAATTTTATTTTAGAAAAACTTAGAGGAATTAATCAACGTTTTATTGAGGTTGGCGATTTAATTACCCAACCTGATATTGTTTCAGACATGCAACGCTATGTCAAACTCAATAAAGAATATAAAGACCTTGAACCGATTATTGAGGCGTACAAAAAATTCGAAAATCTGTTGAGTAATATAGCCGATGCACGCGAGATATTAAATTCCGAAAAGGATGAAGAAATGCGTGAAATGGCCAAAGCCGAACTCGAAGCTTTGCAACAACAGGTAGAACCTATTGAGGAAGAAATTAAAATACTACTGCTTCCATCTGACCCGGAAGACTCGCGCAATGTTACGCTCGAAATAAGGGCAGGCACAGGAGGTGATGAGGCCAGTATTTTTGCCGGCGATTTATTGCGTATGTACAACAAATACTGCGAATCGAAAGGTTGGAAATCAGAAGTAATTAGCTTTAGCGAGGGTACATCCGGCGGCTATAAAGAGATTATACTCAATGTTTCAGGGCTGAAGGTTTATGGCACACTCAAATACGAATCGGGAGTGCACAGGGTACAAAGGGTTCCGCAAACCGAAACCCAGGGACGCATTCACACTTCGGCAGCTACTGTGGCCGCTTTGCCCGAAGCAGATGAGTTTGATATCGAACTAAAAAACGAAGACATCAAGCGCGACGAATATTGTTCGTCAGGACCTGGCGGCCAATCTGTTAACACCACTTATTCAGCCATTCGTCTGACACACATTCCAACTGGTGTTGTTGTAACCTGCCAGGACCAGAAATCGAAGCTTAAAAACCTCGAAAAGGCCATGAAAGAACTCCGCACCCGGCTTTATAACCTCGAGTATCAAAAACGTATGGATGAAATAGCTGCCAAGCGGAAAACTCTGGTATCGACCGGCGACCGTTCGGCAAAAATCAGAACCTATAATTATCCTCAAGGAAGGGTAACCGACCACCGAATTAACCTAACGCTTTATAACCTTCAAGCGGTTGTTAATGGCGACATTCAGGAAATAATCGACAAATTGCAGATGGCTGAAAACTCCGAGCGCCTTAAGGAAAGTGGTATGGCTTAAGCAGAAATTAACCATTGAAAGAAAAAAAACTTCTACAGAAACAGTTTATTTTGAACCAAGGAGATTGTAAACTCAAAACAGGCAACTATGGACTTAAAACATCTGGTTGAACAGATTAAAAAAAAACAAAGCTTTTTGTGTGTTGGCCTCGACAGCGATCTTGAAAAAATACCCACACAGCTTTTATCGCACAAAAGACCTGTTTTTGAGTTTAACAAGGCCATTATCGATGCCACTGCTCCCTATTCCATTGCATACAAACCCAACACTGCCTTTTATGAATCGCGGGGAGCCGAAGGATGGATTGATCTGGAACTTACTGCCAACTACATTAAAACTCATTATCCCGAAATTTTTCTGATTGCCGATGCCAAACGTGGCGATATCGGAAATACATCGGGTATGTATGCCGAAGCTTTTTTTAAGCAAATGCCCTTCGATTCAGTTACCGTAGCACCATACATGGGTGCCGATTCCGTAAAACCATTTCTGGCATTCAAGAACAAATTTGTCATTCTGCTTGCACTCACTTCGAACGAAAGTGCGGCTGATTTTCAATACTTCAGCAACCGCGAGAACATTCCGCTTTTTACCGAAGTTATTAAGAAATCCAGCAACTGGGGTACCCCTGAAAATTTAATGTTTGTGGTAGGAGCTACCAAAGCCTCTATGCTCTCACACATCAGGGAATATGCACCCAATAATTTTTTGCTTGTTCCGGGTGTCGGGGCCCAGGGTGGTTCGCTTCAGGAAGTAGCCAAATATGGCATGACAAATAATTGCGGATTAATTGTCAATGCCTCTCGTTCCATTTTATTCGCCGGTAAGGGTGAGCAATTTGCAGAGGCTTCTGCCAGAGAAGCACAAAACATGCAATCTGAAATGGCTGAATTATTAAAAACATATACTACCTAAACGGCAGCAATTTTTTTCTTCGAAAGAAACTTTTTAGGAGGTTATTGGTTTATTCTATTTAAAGGATAGCAAGTTTGAACCGGGTTTAGGCATTTAAAAGAAATTAAAAATTTCAACAAATGCATACCCAATCAAATGAAATATCGTTAAATAAGAACACAAAACTACCACACCATGACAAAGAGATTTTTCTTTGCATCATTCGCCATGATACTGGCAACTTACGCACAAACTGTTTTTTCTCAGCCCAATTTTAAGTATGGTTTTGGAGGCGGAATCAACTTCGCACAAATCAGCGAAGTAAATTCTTATTCCCTGTACGAAGACCTTACCGGTAACCCTTACTCAAGCAATTATTCAGGGTTGTTTTCCAATCTTGGAAACCAGTTTTTTTTTCATGGCGAGATTGTATTTAAACATTTTGTAATCGCCTTAAAACCTGGCTTCTATACCTTTCGGTTCAGCAAAACAGACCAGATTGATTTTATTACCGAACCAGTTGAACAAACAAACACCTACCTGTTGCGTTACCTTCAGATTCCTTTAGAAATTAAATACATGCTGGGAAATGCCAAGCTAAAACCCTTTATTGGAGGTGCAGCCAGTTACGGACACCTGCTTCAGCAAGGTGGTAATGCCACACATTCGTTTATTCGTCCTAAAATAAGTGTGGCCCCCATTGGCGGTGCGCATTATTCCTTTACATCATTCGAACTCGTGCTTACCGGCGCCTATAATTTAGGCATGCATAGTATTACCGGAAAAGATGAACGCTTCATGACCGATTCCGACACACCCTATTCGCAAAGCGATATAAAGCTAAACGATCTATCAATCAGTTTGTCGGTGTTGTTTTATTTGGATCAATCCGAATCGAAAGGTGCCCTTGATTGTCCGGCACCCGGACAAGCCAAACAAAAGCAACCGAAACCAAAAAACAGAAAATAAGAATGAAAACACATATATTTTCCCTTATTCTATTGGCAGGAACACTTTCTTCCTGCGAATTAAACCAGAAAGATATAAGCCCAACCGACAATTTTGTCAAAATATACAACCATCCCGACGAAAATCTGGCTTTTTATGCCGAAAGTGTGCTCCAGCTTGCCGATGGTTATTTAATCCTGTCGGGAATAAAAAACTACAACGACAATCTGAACGAATATCCCACCACATCGCTTATCAGAACAAATAGCCTGGGTGAAGTTAGCTGGAGCAATGAATCTGAATGGAGAGCTCCGGTTTCGAACCTGCTTACATTTAATGGTGCCACAGGTTTTGTGGCAATGAACGCCTCCGAAGATGCTTATTTTGTGGAAGTAAATATCGAAAACGGTAGCCTGTCCAGCCAGGCGCTGAACCTCAAAATGCCTTTGGCTGCTTTTGTCAACAGCGATGGGAACCTGGCTATACTTAGTTACGATTATGTCTCGTGGAGCTCCGTAATTTCTCTTTTTTCACCTTCCTTTACTTTACTGAATTCCGTGAACCTTTTTGTTGGCGACGACCTGGTTGTTCCTGTTCAAAAACATCTGAACAAAGCAGATACCCAATTCCCTTTCTTCTTTGGCGATTGGCAAAACGAAAGCCTTAGTGGTTTTTTTGTGAACTGTTTATCAAACTACACCCTTGGTGTGCGCTTTTTTACATCCGACGGAAATTCTACTGGAGGTTGGATTTATTCCCACCAAATTGAGAATGCTGTAAGCTCCCTGCTCCATAAAGAAGGCAATTTATATGGTATGACCCGCTATTTTAACCGGAAGAATTACCTCAATTCCACAGTGGAGGTGGATGTAACCTCTTTGCAAAACTTTAACGATTCCACTCAAAATCCAATACCGGAAATTGTACCCGATGCCAAAGTCGAAGCAATTCGGGCTACCTTTGACAATACCGACTACCTGCTTTTTGCCAGTACCACCAACTCCAACTCCATTGTTATTTTTAAGTATAGCCTTGAAAACGATGAACTACTCAAAGAAGTAGAGGTGAGTTTTGCCTACAATATAGAAGTAAGAGCTATCATACAAGACCCCTCGGATGAAGGTATCATACTCTTAGCTCACCATTTTGTTACCGGCCGATACCTGAGACCGGTTTTGATAAAAATTCCAAAACGCGATTTTTAACACTTTACAGCATAAAAAAACGGGAGATCATGTGTGACCTCCCGCTTTTTTTATGGTACTCTCGTTACTGCTTAATAAATGCCGACACAAACACTTTCTTTCCTGCCCTTACCTGAGCAATGTATTTGCCTGCATCGAGGCCCGAAGCATTCATTTCGAATTTATTGGTGCCATAAAGACCGTTACCTTGTTGAGTAAATACCTGTTTGCCTTCGAGGTTAAAAAAAATTACCTGGTACAAACCCGGACCAGTAAGATAAAATTCGGCCGTAAATAAGCTCTTTACCGGATTGGGAAATACCTTCAGCTGACTTCTATCTGCTGAACCCATCAGATCCCTGGTGTTGGTTGTGCCAATCAGGTCGATTTTATTGCCAACCCATTCGTCGAAACCTGTAGCTATCAAGGCCTCATCGCTTGCGCCCAGCCAATCCTGAACCACCGAAGTATAAATCTGTCGGTAATCGATATTGTATTTGAGGTTGCCATTTTCCAAGTCGTTCAAATCTGGGTTCACCCCATGAACGCCTGCATTCAGTCCAGTTCCAAATAAAATTACCGGAGTAGAGGTACCATGGTCTGTGCCATAACTGTTGTTGGAATAAGCACGTCGGCCAAATTCTGTAAAGGTCATCGCCATCACCTTATGATCCAGGTTCAGTGCCTTCAGGTCGTTAAAAAATGCTTTAACCCCTTCGGAAAGGTGATAAAGCAATGCTGCATGCATACCCAATGAAGGCTCACCGGCCACTACCTGTTCACCATGCGTATCGAAACCACCAATACGCACCAGGAAAATCTTTGTTTTAATTCCTCCGCTAAGCAGTCGGGCAATTAACCTTAATTGAGGTGCCAGCTGGTTGTTGATATAAGCTTTTGGTGCATAACGGGGGTATGCATCGGGATATACTGTAGAGGAGTTTGTACCAGCTTCGTAAACAGCCTTTAACCTGGGTGCATACTGATTGTTTTTAGCCTCAAACTCCATAATGTATCGCAGCTCATCGCCTGCATGGCTGTCGGGGTAAACAATGGGGGGTTGGGTGGTATAGTTTCCTACGCTGTTTATCAATTCATAAAAACCTTCGGGACTATAAAAGCTTAATCCGTTAGGAATTCCTGTTTCGGTATGAAAGGCAAGCGATTGAGCCCCGCTTAATTCTATGCCGAGAGGGTCAGGCATAGTGCTGTTTGGATAAGCATCTGGATAACCCGGATAGGTATACTCGAGGTAGCGACCCATCCAACCCGATTCGTAATCGCTTTGAGCATCTCCACCCATAAAAACAATGTCGGTACCACGGAAATGAGAAAGGTTCATTTCGGGATAACCCACATTTTGCACCAGGGCAACCTTCCCCTCATCGTACATTTCTTTCAGGGCAATCATTTCGGGGTGTGCCCCTACTCGGTATTCATCGCCCAGGCTTGAATCGAGTTCTTTGTAACCTCTGTCGCCCGATTGCAAAATAGCCAGGTTGGGCCGTAATTCGTAATACCGGTCGTATTGAGCCACCGGAATGAGCGTATTCAGGGCATCGTTTCCGCCGTGAAGTTGAATAAAAATAAGCACCTTATCGCTGTTCGCCGAGGCGGCTGCCAGCTGGAAAAGTCCATTTCCTTTCATTGCGTTGACCGGCACACCACCTAATACCATGGCGCCTGCGCTAGTATAGGAAAGACGTCGTATAAAATCTCTTCTTTTCATAATCTATAGGAGTTGAAATTCGGGTGTTTGAATTAATTTAGAAACCAGGTATTCGATGCGTTCCCGCACCACCGTATCACTGCCACCACCTTTGTAGACTCCCCATTCGTTTCTCCATGAGGCAGCAGTAAGGGTATCAAGAAATACGGTGTTCAGGAAGTATTCGTACCGCTCGGTATTGATTTGGACAGCCAGCAAGTGAGTAGTGAAAAAAGTCACCAGCTCATTTGCATCGCCCGGGTCTGAGATATGTCCCGAATTTTCAACCCAACCAAATACATCCATGCGAAAGCTAAAGCCCTCAGTACCTCCAATGCGTTTCATAAACACTTCACCTACCTGATAGCGTCTGGCAAGTTCGGTTGGCATCACCCAATTCCGGCCAAACCCCGGCATTTGATGAAAAGCCGGAAAACCAGCAACCTCAAAGGGTTCGTAAAAATTCAGCCCCTGCTCCACAAATCGCGGAAGAATGCCGTTTATAAAGTCGTTGTAAAAAGCTGTAGTTTGTGTATCTCGGTCGGGCAGCACAGTTTCAAAAAAACGCAGAAGCCCTACACATAAATCTACCGGCGACTTAATCACCCCACCTATGTTGTTGTTGGAGGTAAGCGCATCGTCGGCATCGTAAAAATGCTGGCTCTTGAATAATTGCTTTAGCACAGCCTGTATCTCGTAATTGTTGGCAGAAAGGGTATTGGCAAGCGGTACAATAATATCGTTCTCGACCTCTTCGGATATAAAATGGTACACAAAAAACCGGTAGAGTTTGCGTACAATAAACCGGGCTGTTTCTATTTCATCAAAAATCATATCTATCATGTCGCTCAGCTCCTGGCGGGCAGCAGCGAGGGTAGCATATCCACCATCCAACTCTGCAGGTTGAATGCTTTGGTTGCTGAATGCAGCACTAAAGGTTTTTGGAGAAAAATCGTGGGCGGTAGCCTGATTTCCGACACTTTGTAATTTACCGCTTGGCCAGCTATGGTCGGCATCGAGGGTAGTAAAAGTATCATCGAACAACCAACCAGTAAGTACTTTGGTTGCTTCTCTGATATCAAGCTCGGTATAATTGGTATAATTTCCTTCTTCAAGCTGGGGACCTTTGCCAATGCTGTATAGCTCAAGCATTTCGCGGGCAAAGTTTTCGTTTGGACTGTTGCGGTGGTTGGTATACCCATCGAGGTATTTCAGCATGGCATTGTCGATACAGATTTTCTTAAAAAGTTCCTTAAAACTTCGAAGAGCATAGTACCTGAACACAGCATTCTGGTAATAAATAGCCTCGCTTGAGTTCACTTCAGTCCATGCTACCGGTAAGTGTGTATGGTAGAACCAGGTTATGCGTTCCACCACATTTAATTCTGATTTTATCATTACATCGCTGTGCCAGGCACGGAAGTAATTTATTAAGGTATCCTGTTCGCTATTCACATCGGCAATTGCCTTCGGGTAAGCAGGCGGATTAACCCATGAGCTACCTGTGGCAGGATCGATAGGTGGAAGAGGAACTGGGACCAAATCGGGGTTGGCCGGAAAAAGCAGATCGACCGCCTGAGCCGGAGTAAGGCCAGAAAAAGTGTTGATTTGATCAACCGTAGGGCCGAAAGTACTACGCCGAAGCAAATGCGCAGCCATTGCAGAACCCAACTGGTTTGTAAACTCAGCTAGAGATGCCATAGTTTGTGGTTTAGAATTGTGGTTAAAAAATATTGCAAATATTGCTTACTTAAAACGCTATCTGTGAAGAAAATATTCTAATTTACAACTAATATTGTTTCACTAGTGGGCATTATAAATTAAGTTACGTTCTTTGAAATTCTTTGTACATCGCAGTTGTAGCGTTTTTTGATAGCGTGACGATTTGAATTGAATAGTTAGATATTTGCTTCAAAACAAGCAAATTCTATGAATCAAGGTAAATTATCTTCGCACAACTTACAGATTTTTTACCCCGCAGGGTTTTTGATCGGATTGTTCAAAATCATGAAGGGAATAAGTATGTTAGAACATTCACTTGTTGGAATCAGATGCTTTGCATGGTCTTTGGACAGCTAACTTCAAGAGACAGTATGCGTGATCTAATGCTTAGTTTGGAAGCACATCAACCCAAATATTATCACCTTGGATTTGGGCCTTCAGTATCCCGACGAAATCTAGGCACTTCAAATGCAAAACGCAGTTATAGAATATTTGAAGAGTTTGCTTACGTTTTAATTGAGCAGGCCAGAAGGAGTTGCTACAAAACCGATTTCGAAGTCAAGGTAGACGGTAACGTTTATGCATTAGATTCCACAACTATTGATCTATGTTTGAGTGTTTTTTGGTGGGCTGAGTTCCGAAAGGCAAAGGGAGGCATAAAACTTCACACCTTATATGATGTGAAGACATCCATCCCAAGCTTTTTACATATCACCAAAGCAAGTGTCCATGATGTCAATATACTTGATCTCATCCAATTTGAAGCTGGAAGTTTTTATGTGGTTGATAAAGCATATATTGACTTCCGTCGTTTGCATAGATTGCATTCTCAAGGCGCATATTTTGTAACAAGAGCCAAAGAAAATATGCGTTTTAGGCGACTATATTCCAGAGTTGTTGACAAAACAAAAGGAGTACAATATGATCAGGTTGGAAAGCTAGAAACACACTATTCGAAAAAGGAATATCCCGATAAACTTCGCAGAATAAAGTATTATGATCAGGAAAGTAAAAATGAACTTGTTTTCTTAACCAATAATACCGAGTTAGAAGCCAAAGAGATCGCCATGTTGTATAAGAAACGCTGGGAAGTTGAACTATTTTTCAAATGGATGAAACAACACTTAAAGATTAAATCCTTTTGGGGAAATTCAATGAATGCTGTTAAGATCCAAATATATTGTGGGATCATTGCTTACTGTTTAGTCGCCATAATTGGAAACAAACTGAAAGTTGACCGTCCAATCTACGAAATATTACAAATATTCAGCATTTCTCTACTCGATAAAACGCCTGTAAGAGAGATACTTACAAAATGCGATTACAAATATGTCAAAGAACTTCAAGTTAAACAATTAAAAATCAGTGGGTTTTAAGTGCCCACTAATGATATTGTTTTGTAAAAAGTCTCATTCCAAAAAGTCGTTCTAAATAACCAACAGCAATATAAGTCAATTGCTCATTGCTTTACGTTATGACTGTATAAATTATTTATTAAACATCAGGCAATTTTGGGGTCCCATACCTGTCGGTTGGTCAAGGATACCAATACCTTATTCTAAACCAAACACCATGCACGAGGAATTCCTTCATCATTTATGGAAAAACCAGCTTTTTCTTCAGGAAGATCTGCGAACCGTTCAGAACCAAGCACTCGAAATCATTACTCCTGGCACACACAATACCGATGCCGGACCCGATTTTCTGAATGCCCGCATTAAGCTCAACAACATTATATGGGCAGGAAACATAGAAATTCATTGCGACTCGACACAATGGACCAAGCATGGGCACCATAAAAATAAAGCTTACGACAACGTTGTACTCCATGTAGTTGCAAACCACAACGCCAATGCAAGCAACACACGGGGAGAAATCATACCTACCTTTATTCTGCCTGTACCAAAAAATCTGGAAGACAGCTTTAAAAATTTAATGTCAGCCTCGGGTAAAATTCCTTGCAGCGGCAAACAGCATATTGCTGCCCCAATCGAATGGAAAATGTGGCTTGACCGCATGTGCATCGAACGGCTCGAAGAAAAATCAGAATTCGTCTACTCGCTATTAAGCCAAAATCAACAAAACTGGGAAGATTGTCTTTATCAAATGATTGCCAGAAGTTTTGGGTTCAACACCAACTCATTGCCCTTCGAGATGCTGGCCAGGCTAACACCTTATCAACTCGTCAGCAAATATTACGAGAATCTTTTCCAGCTCGAAGCCCTGCTTTATGGTCAAGCCGGATTTCTGCATGAAAAACCAGCAGATACTTATATGCAGAAGCTTACTGCTGAATACCAATACCTTCAAAAACTTCATGGACTAAAAAGCATAGATAAACATTTATGGCGCTTTATGCGGTTAAGGCCAGGAAATTTCCCAACCATCCGGCTGGCACAATTTGCCACTTTTCTTCATCACACAGATCATCTTGTTTCCAGTTTAACCGACTGTGACAAGCTTCAAAATCTGCAGAAAATTTTCCAATATCCGGTTAGCGAATATTGGAAAAACCATTACACCTTTGGCAAAGAGGGCAAATCGTCCACCAAATCGATTAGTACAGAAAGTTCCAATATTCTACTCATAAATGCCTTCATTCCTTTTCTGTTTGTCTATGGCAAAGAAACCGCAAGGCCTGTACTATGCCAGCGCAGCCTCGAACTACTGGAGACCCTGCCGGCCGAAAAAAACGCTGTTACCAAACACTGGGAAAAGCTTCAGATACATGCAGCAAACGCAGCACAAAGTCAGGCACTGATTCAACTAAGCAAAAAATACTGTACCGAGAGAAAATGCTTGTATTGCCAGGTCGGAAACAGTATTTTACTTCAATCTTTTCAGACTAACTAAATGGTGTTATCATCCTAGTCTTTAATTAAATATTAAGAAAAATAGCAGTTTAACTTAAAATATTCCGAGGCAGAAAAGAATTGATTCGAAGCTTCCGTTTTTTTTGAAAGGCACTTGTTGCCTCGTAATAAAAAATACCTATCTTTGCAGGCTCGCAAAAGTTGCGTAGTGAATTAAACTAATTTTTATGTATTTAACAGCTGTAAAGAAAACCGAAATTTTCGGTCAGTACGGAAAGTCTAATGAAGACACTGGATCACCCGAAAGCCAGATTGCCTTATTTTCCTACCGTATCAATCACTTGACAGAGCACCTGAAGCTAAATAAAAAAGACTTCAGCACGCAGCGTGCCCTTTTAAAGTTGGTTGGTAAGCGCAGGAGATTACTAGATTATTTAAAACATAACGATATCGAAAGGTATCGGGCAATCATTAAAGACCTTAATTTGCGTCGGTAAAAAACAAAAGGCAATTGACAGTCAATTGCCTTTTTTCATTTAACAAAAAGGGGAATAAAAAAAATAAATAACTTTAATCCCTTCACAACATATAAAAACAATAGTAAAGATGTACAAATTGTCAGTAAAAAAAATCGACCTGGAAGATGGTAGAACAATTGAAATAGAAACCGGGAAACTGGCCAAACAAGCAGACGGAGCTGTGGTGGTAAAGATGGGACAAACCATGCTTTTAGCTACTGTAACCTGCGCCAAAGAAGCCAAAGAAGATGTGGACTTTATGCCCCTTTCTGTAGAATATCAAGAAAAATATGCTGCTGCGGGGCGTTTCCCTGGTGGATTTATGAAAAGAGAAGGCCGCTCAGGTGATTATGAAATTCTTGTTTCGCGTTTGGTCGACCGTGTGCTTCGTCCTCTTTTCCCCGATGATTTTCATGCTGAAACTTTTGTTACAGTTCAACTCATTTCAGCCGAAGCCGACATTATACCCGATGCGCTTGCCGGTCTTGCAGCATCTGCCGCCCTTGCAGTTTCAGATATTCCTTTTAACGGACCAATTTCCGAAGTACGTGTTGGCAGGGTAAACGGAAAACTCATTATCAATCCTACATTCACAGAATTACAAAAAGCCGATCTCGACATTATGGTAGGTGCCACCATTGACAACATTATGATGGTAGAAGGCGAAATGAGCGAAGTATCGGAAGCAGATATGCTGGAAGCATTGAAATTTGCACATACTGAAATTAAAAAACATTGCCAGGCCCAACTTGAACTGATGGCCGAGGTAGGAAAAACAGTAAAACGGACATATTCGCACGAAGTAAACGACGAAGAACTTCGCAGTCTGATGAACGAAAAACTTTACAAGCCAGTTTACGAGGCTGTAAAAAACACACCGGGCAAACATGAACGCCACGATAAAATCGATGCCATAAAAGCACAATTTGTAGAAGAATATAATGCCTCACTTGCCGAGGGTGTTGCCGCCAATAAATCCCTGATCAACCGGTATTTCCACGATGTAGAGAAAAAAGCCATGCGCAATTTGATTCTGGACGAAAAAATACGCATCGATGGACGGAAAACAGACGAAATACGTCCCATCTGGAGCGAAGTAGACTACCTGCCTGCTGCACATGGTTCGGCCGTTTTTACCCGTGGCGAAACCCAATCGCTTACTACCGTAACACTGGGTACCAGGATGGACGAAAAAATGATCGACCAGGTATTGACCAAAGGAACCGAGAAATTTGTACTGCACTATAACTTCCCTCCATTTTCCACAGGAGATGCACGTGCCTCAAGGGGCTTAAGCCGCCGCGAAGTGGGACATGGAAACCTGGCGCACAGAGCTTTAAAACGCATGATACCGGACGATTCCCGTTATGCTATTCGTGTGGTATCGGATATCCTCGAATCGAACGGATCTTCTTCTATGGCTACTGTTTGCGCCGGCACCCTTGCGCTGATGGATGCAGGCATTCAGATTAAAAAACCTGTAGCCGGAATTGCCATGGGCCTTATTACCGATACAGGCGCAAGTCGTTATGCCGTGCTTTCTGATATTTTAGGCGACGAGGATCACCTGGGTGATATGGACTTTAAAGTAACAGGAACAGTCGATGGCATCACAGCCACCCAAATGGATATTAAAGTGGATGGCCTCTCTTACGAAGTTTTAGCCAAAGCCCTCGAGCAGGCAAGACAAGGTCGGTTACATATTATGGGTAAAATTATGGAAACCCTTACCGAACCGCGTGCCGACCTTAAACCACATGCACCACGCATTGAAAAAATTATCATTCCCAAAGAAATGATTGGTGCTGTAATCGGACCTGGAGGTAAGATTATTCAGGACATCCAGGCAAAATCTGGAGCTACAGTGGTGATTGAAGAAGTGGAAGGAGTTGGAGGTGTTGTGGATGTTTTTGCCAAAGACCGCGAAAGCATCAATACTGCCATGCGTATGATAAAAGGTATTGTGGAAGTTCCGGAAATTGGTAAAGTATACATCGGTAAAGTTAAGTCAATAGTGGCTTTTGGAGCCTTTGTGGAAATTCTGCCGAACAAAGACGGACTACTGCATATTAGCGAGATTGAATGGAAACGTCTCGAAAAAGTCGAAGAGGCCCTAAAAGTTGGGGAAGAAATAGAAGTTAAACTGATTGATATCGATGAAAAATCAGGAAAACTCAAGCTTTCGAGAAAAGTACTCCTGCCAAAACCTGAGCGTAGTGAAAAAGAAAAAAGTCAGGAATAAGATAGCATCAAGGCTCCATTGATTTGGAGCCTTGACTCTTTAAGATGCTTATTCATAGAAAACAGGCAGTCAATCGAGACCAAGGACGGATCAAACAAAGAGACCAAAATAAATTATCCTTAATTTTAGTTTATCAGCAAAGATTTCTAACCACTTGCAAATAATATGAATAGGTTTCGAGCACTAAATTCAAGGTGACCATGCAGAAAATCATACTCTTTTTGATATCTTTTCGAGGGGAATGATTTTTTTTTTATTAAACTATTAGTATGTTTGTAAGTAACTATTACACAAGTAACCAGCAAAACTAAATTGTAAATCAAATAATTATTCTGAATTATGAAAAATTTAAAACTAAACCTTCTATTAATTGCAGCAGCAACAATAGTTCTGAATAGCTGCGGTGGCTTAAGCAAGATGGTTGAAAACTCAAACACAGTAAAATACCAGGTAGTTCCATCGCCACTTGAAACTCACGGCGGTCAAGTTGATGTAACAATGACCGTTACCTTCCCCGAAAAATATTTTAACAAAAAGGCTACTGTTACTGCAACCCCAGTATTGAAATACGAAGGTGGACAGACAGAATTCGAAGCTACTATTTTACAAGGCGAAAGCGTTGAGGCCAACAACAAGGTGATTCCTTACGCTGGTGGAAACTACACCTACACCGGTAAAATTCCTTACAAAGCCGAAATGCTTAAATCTCAGCTTGTAGTTGAAATGAGTGCTCAGATTGGAGACAAAACTCCAGTAGAAATCCCTGGCATTCCTGTTGCAATTGGCGTTATAGCTACACCAACACTGGTGCAAATTACTCCTCAGGCAATTATGATGGGTGACAAATACCAACGCATTTCTCCAGAGAGCTACAATGCTCAGATACTTTATGTGATTAATAAATATGATGTAAGAAAAACTGAACTTTCTAAAGCCGAAGTTGCCGAACTGAACAAAAAAATCGAAGAAGCACAAGCCAACGAAAGAATTCAGCTTAAAGGAGCAAAAATTTCAGCTTATGCCTCTCCAGATGGTGAAGTTGATTTGAACACCAAACTTTCTGAAAACCGTGGTAAATCAGCCGAAAACTACCTGAAACAAACCATGAAGAAACTTAAAGTTACAGAAGCAGAAAGCGCTGAATTCCTGAAAGTAGTATCTACTGCAGAAGACTGGGATGGTTTCAAAACTGCTATGGAAGCTTCGAACATAAAAGACAAAGAACTCATCCTTCGTGTTCTTTCTATGCACTCTGATCCAGCGGTAAGAGAAAAAGAAATTAAAAACATTGCTGCAGCTTACAACGAAATTGCAGAAACTATTCTTCCAGAATTGCGCCGGTCACAAATGATTATTGATGTTGAAAAAGTAGGTTATTCTGATGAAGAACTCGTTGCACTAACACAATCAAATATCGACACTCTAAATCTTGAGGAACTTCTTTATGCCGCTACTCTTATTGCCGATAATAGCGCAAAACTAGCTGTATATCAAAAAGCTGCTCAAAAATATCCTGATTGCGTAAGAGCACACAACAATGTTGGATATGTTCAGATTCAACTTGGCAATGTAGCCGAAGCCAAAGCCGCTTTCGAAGCTGCAAAAGCCATTAAAGAAATTGATGTAGTGAAAAACAACCTTGGCGTAATTGCGATGCTCGAAGGCGACATGGCAACTGCCGAACAACTCTTTACCTCAGCCATGGGCGCAGGCGATGCAGTTAATGCCAACCTTGGTATCATTAAAATTCAACAAGGCGATTATAAAGCTGCAGTAAGCTACCTCGGCAACCAGGTATCTTTTAACTCTGCTCTTGCTCAATTGCTGAACGGCGAAACCGAAAAAGCACAAAATACCATTGGACAAGTTGAAGGTGAAGTAGCCATAAACTACTACCTTAAAGCTGTTGCTGGTGCACGTGCTGGTCGCGAAGAAGAGGTTATCAACAACCTTCGTCGTGCTATCGAACTCGACGGTGCCTGGAAAGCTTATGCTATCAAAGATGCTGAATTCAGTAAATTTGTTGCAAGCGAAGGCTTTGCTGCCCTTGTAAAATAATATTTGAATACAACATAAAAAAAAGCGGAGATTTAATTGCTCCGCTTTTTTTGTTTTTATACCTGCTTTACTGAATCAGGTAGTTCTTCGAAATCTCCCATAAAACAATTCCGGCACACACCGAAACATTGATGGAGTGTTTGGTACCAAACTGAGGTACTTCGAGCACGGCATCGCAAAGATCTATAACCTTTTGCTGCACTCCACGCACTTCGTGGCCAAATACCAAAGCTATTTTCAGTTCTGGTTCAAATGCTATGCTGCCAAGTTTTATACTATTTTCAGCTTGTTCGATGGCCAATAGCCAATAACCTGATTTTTTAAGGTTTTCTAAAACCTTTAGAGTATCAGCTTCATACACCCAGCTTACTGTTTCGGTAGCACCCAGCGCTGTTTTGTGAATTTCGTTTTGTGGTGGTGTAGCCGTTATACCACACAGATACAGCTTCTCTATAAGAAAAGCATCTGCAGTGCGAAATACCGAGCCAATGTTATTCATGCTTCGCACATTATCAAGCACCACAGCCACAGGAATCTTTCGGCTTGCACGAAACTCTTCCGGTGTTAATCTGTTTAACTCATGGTTGTATAATTTGCGCATAGACTTAAGCTAAGAAAGAACATTCGCGAATTAAAGAAAAAATAAATACATTAGTAAGCTATAGTAAAAAAATAGTCATGAATATTCACGAATATCAGGGTAAAAGCATCTTAAGAACGCATGGAGTTAAAGCACCCATGGGAATTGTGGCCTTTACACCCCAGGAAGCCGTTGATGCAGCCAAAAAGATCATGCACGAAACAGGAGCCATGGCCCTGGCTGTGAAAGCACAAATACATGCCGGAGGAAGAGGGAAAGGTGGTGGTGTAAAAATTGCCAAATCTCTGGCCGATGTTGAAACCTATGCACGTGCAATTTTAGGAATGACTCTTGTAACTCACCAAACAGGCCCGGAAGGAAAGAAAGTTAATAAAATCCTGATTGAACAAGGAATCTATTATCCGGGCGAAAGTGAAGTTTCGGAATTTTATATGAGTTTGCTACTCAACCGGGCGACCGGAAAACCTATCCTCATGTATTCTACCGAAGGAGGAATGGACATTGAATCAGTAGCTGAGAAAACACCACACCTTATTTTTCAAGAGGAGATTGACCCCTTAATTGGATTGCTAGCTTTTCAGGCACGACGCATCGCCTTTAACCTAGGTTTGTCGGGAAAAGCCTTTGTTGAAATGACCTCTTTTGTGAGCGCACTTTATAATGCCTATCTGGCCTGCGATGCAACACTATTCGAAATAAATCCTGTTTTTAAGACATCCGACAACCAGGTAATGGCTGCAGATGCCAAAGTAACGCTGGACGACAATGCTCTCTACCGTCACAAACAATACCTCGATTTTCGTGACCTCTCAGAAGAAGACGCCGCAGAAGTGGAGGCTTCGAAATACAACCTAAATTTTGTTAAACTCGATGGAAACGTAGGATGCATGGTGAATGGGGCGGGTTTGGCCATGGCTACCATGGATATCATAAAACTCTCCGGAGGTGAGCCAGCCAATTTTCTTGATGTAGGGGGTGCAGCCAATGCCACTACTGTAGAGGCAGGATTTAGAATAATATTAAAAGATGCCAATGTAAAAGCGATTCTGATTAACATATTTGGTGGCATAGTGCGTTGCGACCGAGTGGCAGAAGGTGTGATAGAAGCCTACAAGGCCATCGGATCGATAAGAGTGCCGGTAATCGTCAGATTGCAGGGTACCAATGCCGAACTGGCAAAAGAATTAATCGATAAATCGGGCTTAAAAGTTCTTTCGGCCATTACACTTCAGGAGGCAGCAGATAAGGTAAAAGCTGTTTTTAATTAAAAATGAGTAAACAGAAATCCGAAATCTTCTTAAGCCTTTCCTTCTCCTGTAAAGTATTAAAAACTCCGGCGAAGAGGCATGGTCATGCACCGTGCTCCTCCTCCTCCCCGGGCAAGTTCTGAACCATCGATGGTCACCAGACATTTTTCGTGCTTTTCGATGGTTACCAGACCATTCATTACATCTTCGGCAGTGAGAATATGATATCCTGCCCTATTCAGCGCATCAGCCGTATGGATATTGCGGGCGTAACCCATAATCTTTCCTGGGGCAAATGCAAAAAAATTAGCGCCGCTATGCCATTGTTCTCTTTCCTGAAACATTTTATCACCCCCTCCACAAAAAATTGGCTTATAGTCAAACCCTAAAATCTTCAATCCGTCAATCAGATCACGGATGTAGGTAATCTCCTTAGTCTCTCCATTCTCAACCTTAATCAGAATAGAATGATAATGCGATTCGTCGATAATAACAGGCCGGTATACCATGCACTCGTGATCGGATAAGAAAGTAAAAACCATGTCGAGATGAATAAAGGACTCTGGTTTACGAGGTAACTCCTGTACCAGCACATACTTTAGGGGCTGATAGGTTGCCACCTTTCGAATCAGGGTATCTACCGCTTCAGGGCTTGTGCGCAGACCAATGCCAACCATCAGAATTTCGGGAGAAACAACCAGCACATCGCCACCTTCGATGGTAATGAGCTCTGATTCAAGCTCATTGAGGTACACCACATTGTGACCTGGAGCAAGTGTATTCTTGTAAATAATTTCCATCATTCTGGCTTCAGGTTTACGAATGGCGCTGGCCATGGAACTGATAAACACATTTTGGCCAATGGTAAAAGATGCATCGCGCATGAAAAACATGTTATGCAAAGGATTGATGGCAAATTTATCGTTGCGTAAAAAGTTCGAAAGCGATAACTGCGGCATAGGCACACCTTCGATTAGCGAAACAATGAGCTCCTCATCGCTTTTCTGATTAAACTCTACCCGAAGCTGTGGTTGCTGCGAGTAATATACCAGGTTGTCAATTATCTCGCCACGGGCTCCAGGATTTTTTATGGCTTTGGACAAAAGGTCCTTTACCTCTATAACTTCTGCCACTTTTTGCAGAACCCCTTTAAATTCAATGTATTCCTGTTGCGCAATAGGCAAATTAAGTATATCGCTATAAAGTGCCCGCTCGGCAGTTTCGGGTGTCATATTCTCTACCTCGGCACCTGGTTGATGAATAATAACTGTTTCGAGTTTAGATGTTTCAGAAAAAATTCCAGCTTGTAGCATGATGTTTCTTTGAGATTGAAAAATTAACGCCTTTAATCGCTTGCCCAGCCAATCTTACGGTGGGTACCATCGCAATAAGGCATATTGTTCGAATGGCCACAACGGCAGAAGGACGCAATTCTCATTTTTTTCATTTCCTGGCCATCGGCACCGGTAACTTTAAATTCACCCTTTACTACCAAAGGACCATCGCGCATTACCCGAACTTCTACTGACAGTGGGCTACTATCATTTTTTTCCTCCATATGGATTTGCTGTGATGCGGCGGGTTTTGCAGTTACCTGGTTATATTTATAGGTAAGTGCATCCGTAGGGCAAAGGTTTACAATTCGAATTATCTCTTCTGTCGAGGCTCCCTTCATATTTACCCAGGGTCGCTTCCCGGGATCGAATACCGAGCGCAATTCCCTAAAGCAAGTAGTTGCATGCACGCATTCTTTCGGACGCCAGTAAACGGTTATTTCACCATTGGTATATTCCCTGTTATTCTCTTCCATTCATTCGCCAGCTTAAATTTTTCACCCTAATCATATCAAAGGTAGAACATAAATTTTATAATTTCGTTTAAGCATTGAGCAACAAAATCTCGAAAATTTGTCCTTTTTTTTAGACATGCGTTTTGCGAATGGTATGAATATTGTGATATACCGGTATGATGCAAAAAATCCTTAGCATATTATCCTTTATTTTATTATTTGGTGCAAACCTGCATGCACAGGACACACTGGCTGCAAAGGGTGAGAATGTACTCTACGGAATAGTTGTCGATGGAGATACCATTCTGGTTGCTTCTATTAAAGAGGTATACATACTTCCAATGCGCACCTTTAACTCGCCAAGAGATATGCGCAGGTACCAGAAATTGGTGCGAAATGTGAAAAAAGTTTACCCTTACGCAAAAATGGCAAAAAACAAGTACGATGAAGTAGCTGTGAAACTTTCAACTTTAAATACTGAAAAGGAAAAAAGGAAATACATGGACCAGGTTGAAGTAGAGTTGAAAGAAGAATTTGAGGGTGAACTAAAAAAACTCACAATCTCGCAGGGTACCATTCTGATTAAATTGATTGATAGGGAAATCGGTGAGACATCATATGACTTATTAAAAGAACTCAAAGGGAACTTCTCGGCTTTTTTCTGGCAAACCCTTGCCCGTGTGTTTGGACATAACCTGAAAACAACTTTCGATGCCGAGGGAGAAGATAAGTTGATTAATGAGATTGTGATGCTAATTGAAAATGGTCAGCTCTGATGCATTTGCAATGGCCAACCGCAGGCTTTTTATAGCCATTGAGGTAGAACCTACCAGAGCCATTCAGAATTTCTATTTATCACTAATAAAGGAACTTGAGGAGTATCGTGTGAAGTGGATGCTACCAGAGTATTTCCATATCACCCTTCGCTTTTTAGGAAATACACCGCCCAATCTGATTGATCCACTCAACAAAGTTTTAGAACACACAGCAAGTTGTTTTCATCCTTTCGAGATACAATTGCACGGTCTGGGAATCTTTGGCGGCATGCAGCCTAAGGTACTTTGGATGGGCATCAAACCAACCCCTGAACTGGACAAGCTTTACTTAAACGTAAACGAAGTGATTAACAATCTGGGATTTAAGCAAAACGAATCAAAAATAATGCCCCACATTACTTTAGGGAGAATCAATAAATCAACCACTTATGAAGCAATTTTAAATGTACAGGTAAAACATAATGTGGCATTCGGACCTCAGATCGTTAAAGAGATTTGTCTTTATGAAAGTATACTTGATAAAACCGGCGCCAGGTATGTCATTCTCAACCGGCATGAATTGAGATGATACTACATCCCTTTGCGCTTCAGAATGGTATTGAGGGTGTAGATCATTATTTTAAAATCGACATAGAGCGACATGTTATCGAGGTATATCAAGTCGTACTTCATACGACGAATCATCTCATCGATGTTTCTGGCATAACCATATTTAACCTGACCCCAGCTGGTAATACCCGGTCTGACCTTTAGCAATTGGATAAACTGAGGTGCTTTTTGCACAATCTGATCGACATAATATTTGCGCTCTGGTCTTGGCCCCACTAAAGACATATCTCCCTTCAGCACATTGATAAAATTAGGTATCTCATCTAGTCGCGAGCGGCGCATGAATCGTCCAAAGGGTGTAGTTCGCATATCGTTTTCCGAAGACAATTCCGGACCATTTTTTTCGGAATCAGTATACATTGACCTGAATTTAAGTATGGTAAATATTTTCCCGTTTTTACCCAAGCGCTCCTGCCTGTAAAGAATTGGCCCTTTGGAAGAAAGCCTCACTCCAATAATTAAAAATACAATGAGTGGAAATAAAAAGATTAATGCCATTAAAGAAAAAAGGATATCTAAAAAATACTTAAGGTTTTCCTGCCAGGGAGGAATTAATTGATGAGAAATTTCAACCAGAGGAATGCCCATAATGGCTGACATTTTTACCTTACCAGTTATAATCTCGTACATGCCCGGAATGGCTTTTACAGATACATTGCTATCAATTAAAACATGCAGAATTTTTTCAATGATATTATGTTCGCTGTATTCAATAGCAATAATAACCTCTTCAACAGCAAATTCAATTATAATTTGCTTGATATTTTTAAGGTTACCAAGAAGGGGTAATTGAACCGATAGGGGATGTTCATTTCCATTGTTAACCGAAATAAAGCCTACAATGCGGTTACCAGTGCTATAGGGTTGTGACAGAATTTCGTTATAGACATTCACTGCTTTTTCGTTGCTTCCAATAATTAAGGTATTAAAACCAACCTCGCCTCTGTGAATGCGATTGGCCATTTGGGTACTAATAATAAGCCGGGGCAGATAAGTAAGGCTAAACTGAAGCATAAACAAAACACCAAACAAGCGGTAATAATTCGAATAGCTCTCAACCACATCGTCGAGCACCAAACCAAAAAAGATTATCACTACCCCAAGCAAGGTCATCCGCATTGTATACCAGAGTTCGGCCAGGCGCGATTTTCGTATTACTTCGCGATAATAACCCGAAGCAAAATAAAGTAATATCCAAGCCAAGGGTATAATAGCAACTCCAATGAAAAACTTGTTGTTCAATGCAATAGGCACTGAATGACCAAAATGCAATGGTTCGACCTGTGTTTTTCGGTATACATAGAATAAAACCCAGGCAGCAATAGCCGTGATGTAATCACTAATCAGGTATTTAAGAAATTGATTTCTGGAGTTCATTCAAAATTAGGAGTAGCATTATACTTGACCACAAATATAGAAATATTGGCGTTGGCTCAACAAAATCTTAATCAGTAAAGAGAACTTTGTTGATCAAACCAGCGAAAAAGTGACTTTTGATAGAATACTTATTAACATTCAATGCCTAATAATTATTTGGATTGGGTTATAATATAAGTTTTACTTTTGCCCCAAACGGAGAAATTAGCCTGATGGAAGATAGTTTTTTGCACAAGGGGCTTCGGCGTAGACTCGTTGAAGAGATTAGAAGTAAAGGCATCACAGACGAAAATGTGTTGGCTGCTATTAATAAGGTGCCGCGACACTTTTTTATGGACAGTGGATTTATTCATTTCGCTTATAAAGACAAAGCCTTCCCGATTGCTGCCAACCAAACCATATCGCAACCCTATACGGTGGCCTACCAAACCCAGATGCTGGAAATTAAGAAAGGTGATAAAGTGCTTGAAATTGGCACCGGTTCAGGGTATCAATCGGCTATTTTAGTAGAGTTAGGTGCCCAGGTATTTACTATTGAGAGACATAAAGTTTTAAGTCTGGGTGCGCAAAAGTTATTACTTGAATTGGGCTATTCTCCACAATTTTTTTACGGCGATGGCTTTAAAGGATTGCCTACCTATGCCCCTTTCGACAAAATTATTGTAACAGCTGGCGCACCCGAAGTTCCTGATGCCCTGGTTACTCAACTTAAACCAGGCGGACGCATGATTATTCCGGTAGGCGACAATCACAAACAGGTAATGAATCTTATAATTAAAACCGAAGCAGAAAAAACTACCTGTACCGAACATGGCGATTTTTTATTTGTTCCTATGCTAAAAGGAAGGTCATAATCCAATAACAATATGATTACACTCAAATATTTTGTTTTCAATAGTTTTCAGGTAAATACCTATCTGCTTACCGATGAAACTGGTACAGGTATTATAATTGACCCCTCTTTCGAAACAGAAACGGAATACGCACAACTGAAGGCTTATCTGAAGGAAAAAAAAATAAAACTCACCGCTGTTGTAAATACACATGGGCATGTGGATCACCTCCTTGGTGTAAGCCGCATGGTAAAGGATCTTAAAATCCCTTTCAAAATGCATCGTAATGAGGAGTTGTTGCTTTCTTCGGCCCGGATTACTGCCGAAATGTTTGGTCTCGCTTTTGACGAAACTCCGGTAATTAACCAATACATTGATGAGTCGGACCGGATTGAAATCGGAAAGCATACATTGCAGGTGATGCATATACCTGGTCATTCACCTGGTGGATTGGCATTTTATTCGGCGGCGGATAAATTTGTTATTGTGGGCGATATTTTATTTAGAAGTTCTATCGGACGAACCGATTTGCCTGGAGGAGATTACGATAGTTTGATTAGTGGCATTAAA
Organism: Bacteroidota bacterium; assembly: GCA_016699695.1. NCBI lineage: Bacteria > Pseudomonadati > Bacteroidota > Bacteroidota bacterium. The sequence continues at coordinate 2,504,093 of CP065006.1, read as the reverse complement.
CAAAAACTACTTACCCTGCCACCCGAAACGAATGTTTACAGCGGACATGGCCCAAGCACCACAATTGGAGCAGAACATGATACAAATCCTTTCCTCATCTGAGAATAATTAAAAAATTTGTCGACATATAACTGATAAAACTAAAATGGCAGCAGAAAATTTTGTTCATCGGCATTTAGGGCCACGTGAATGGGATGTAGACCAAATGCTTGGTGAAATGGGTCTTAAGTCTCTCGACCAACTCATTGAAAAAATCATACCCGCCACTATTCGTTTAAAAGGCCCGCTAGACTTACCTAAAGGTGTAAACGAATACGAGTATTTTAAAAGCATAAAAAAACTTGCTTCGAAGAATAAAGTATTCAAATCATACATAGGCACCGGATACCACCACACCGTTTTCCCTGCGGCCATACAGCGAAATATTCTCGAGAATCCAAGCTGGTACACATCTTACACACCTTACCAGGCAGAGATATCGCAAGGCCGGCTGGAAGCATTGTTAAATTTTCAAACTGCCATTACTGAACTTACCGGTTTTGAAATAGCCAATGCCTCCTTGCTCGACGAAGCTACTGCCGTTGCCGAAGCCATGATTATGCTCCATAACGCACGGCCACGAAAAATGATGCAGGAAGATTACAATGAATTTTTTGTCGATAAAAATATATTTCCGCAAAACCTGGCTGTGCTCGAAAGCAGGGCAGAACCCCTCGGTATTAAAATAATTGTAGGCAACTTCCAGACCTTCACGCCAACACCAAAACTATTTGGGGCTTTTCTTCAATACCCCTCGGGCGATGGTGAGGTAATTAATTACGAAGATTTTATCAACCAGATGCATGCTTTTGGAGCACGCGTGGTGCTGGCTGCAGACTGCATGAGCCTTGTATTGCTGCGTTCGCCTGCTGATTTAGGTGCTGATGTGGCAGTGGGTTCGACACAGCGATTTGGTATCCCGATGGGTTTTGGAGGTCCACATGCTGCCTATTTTGCAACAAAAGATGAATTTAAACGCTTTATGCCCGGAAGAATTATTGGGGTGTCGAAAGATAAAAGTGGAAAAACAGCCTTACGCATGGCGCTTCAAACGCGCGAACAACACATTAAGAGAGAGAGAGCTACTTCGAATATATGTACTGCACAGGCACTCTTGGCCACCATGGCTGGGATGTACACAATATACCATGGGCCCGAAGGTCTTAAACGTATTGCCCTTCATTGCCACCAGGCCGCCGGCACCCTTTGCTCCAGACTTATTGAGCTGGGTTTCATCAACGTATACACTAACTATTTCGATACTTTGCGGATAAGGCTTACACAAGGAATTACCCAAAAAGACATAAGGATTCATGCCCTTGAACAAGAAATAAACCTTCGCTATTTTGAAAATGGAGATGTGGGTATAAGTCTCGATGAAACCACCAGTATAGCCGATCTGAACAACCTGTTGGAGGTATTTGCTGCCACTAAGAAGAAGAAGTTCGGAAATATTCAGGAATTCGAAAATAAAACCTGGCTTTCGAAAGAATTCCTGCGCACAGACAATTACATGCAGCAGCCTGTCTTTAACCAATACCGTTCCGAAACCCAATTGATGCGATACATCAAAAAACTCGAGCGTCGCGATATTTCGCTCACTCATTCTATGATATCGCTTGGCTCCTGCACTATGAAACTGAATGCAGCCGTAGAAATGCTTCCCTTGAGCTGGCCGGAATTTGGCGAAATCCATCCCTTTGCCCCCATCGACCAGACCGAAGGATACCAACAGTTGTTTCACGAACTTGGCAAAATGTTGCTAAAAATTACCGGATTCGAAGCCATTTCATTTCAACCTAACTCCGGAGCAGCCGGTGAATATGCAGGATTGCTTGTAATTCGGAAATACCATCAGGCCAATAAACAGGGGTATCGAAACATCATGCTAATCCCTTCTTCGGCACACGGCACCAACCCTGCCAGCGCAGTAATGGCAGGTATGGAAGTAATTGTTGTAAAGTGCGACGAACAGGGAAACATTGACCAAAACGATTTAAGTAACAGAGTGCTGGAGTACAGCGAAAAGCTGGCAGGTATTATGATTACCTATCCTTCAACGCATGGTGTTTTCGAGCCTACCATCAAAGAGATGATCAAACTGGTTCACCAGCATGGAGGTCAGGTATATATGGATGGTGCCAATATGAACGCTCAAGTTGGGCTAACAAGTCCGGCCGCAATTGGAGCCGACGTTTGCCATTTGAACCTGCATAAAACTTTTGCTATTCCGCATGGTGGCGGCGGACCCGGAATGGGGCCTATCTGCGTTGCCAGCCACCTTGTAGAATTTCTGCCTACACACCCCGTTGTACAAACGGGTGGAGTAAACGGCATAAAGGCTGTAGCTTCAGCTCCATACGGCAGTGCCAGTATCTTGACAATCTCGCACGCATATTGCCATTTGCTTGGTGGCGATGGTTTGACACTTTCTACGAAAATAGCCATATTAAATGCCAATTACCTTGCGACAAAATTAAAACCATACTATCCGGTACTGTATACGGGTACAACAGGCTATGTAGCTCATGAAATGATACTCGATTGCCGTGGATTTAAATCCTCGAGCCAAATCACTGAAACCGACATAGCCAAAAGGCTTATTGATTACGGCTTTCATGCACCTACCCTATCATTCCCTGTGCACGGCACCCTCATGATAGAACCTACCGAAAGTGAATCGAAAGAAGAGCTGGATCGTTTTATTGAAGCACTGGTAAGTATTTACCACGAAATACAGGATGCTGCCGGTGACAGCAACCCCGACAACCCACTGGTGAATGCCCCTCACACACAAGATGAAGTCACCGCCGATGCATGGAGTCACAGGTATTCAAGAGAGAAAGCTGCCTTTCCTTTACCCTGGCTGAAAGAGAATAAATTTTGGTCGTCGGTAGCACGCATCGACGATGCCTATGGCGACCGCAATTTGATATGTACCTGTCCTTCTCCTCTGGAATATTCGAAATAAGGTATTATTTTTAGCTCATATTGAAGAAAGTAGCCTAAAAAAGGTTACTTTCTTTGCTTATTCAGAATTAATCCATTGGGCACAAAAAAAGAATATACCAACGAATCCCTTCTACTTGGCTTACAAGAAAAGAACAATAAGGTATTGAAGTATATTCTTGATCAGTGTTCGAAACCGGTAAAGCATTATGTTATTTGCAACAACGGTACGCTGGACGATGCCAACGATATTATACAAGAGTCGATTATTGTACTGTTCAGAAAGGTTCAGGAACCTGGGTTTATACTTACCAGTTCTCTTACTACATTTGTATATTCCATTGCAAAACTAATGTGGTTGAAAGAGCTTGAAAACAGAAGGTTGAAACCTATTTATGCCGAAAGTTACGATACAATTGATGAACACAGCAATATTCTTTATACCATTGAAAAAAACGATAGATTAAGACTGTATCGTAGCAAATTTGATGAATTAGGGGAAGATTGCAAAAAAGTATTGAGACTCTTTTACCAGGGAACCCCAATGAGCGAAATAACCAGATTTATGGGTTATGGCTCAGACGATTATACCAAGAAAAAAAAATATACTTGCAAGAATGCGTTGTTAGAAAAAATTAGAAATTCAAATCAATTCCGGGAATTAGGTTATGAAAAATTTTGAAACAATTGAAGATTTTCTTGATGGCACCCTTCACGAGGACCAAAAAGAAGTGTTTAAAGCAGAACTTAAAAAGAATGAAAAACTGGCTCAAGAGGCTGCCTTTGTGAGTGAGGTGAATGAAAGCATTCGAGACGAAGATGCTAATTCCTTGAGAGAACAATTAAGACACCTGATAACCCAAGGCTCAAAAAGAAAGCATTTCACACGAATGGCGATAGCCGCTGCTGCCTCTTTGGTTTTACTTTTTAGTATTGTCGCACTCACTTCTGGCAACAAATTAGAAAAAGCTTTTAACAAATACTATACACCCTATGCAATCGATCTTTCAACGCGTTCTGCACATGCCAATCAAATGAGCGGACTCGACCTCGGAATTCAGCTTTATGCCAATGGCGATTATCAATTTGCCTTTTCCATGCTCGAAAACTACAACAAAGAAGTATGTAACCATTCTATCGGCATTTTCTACCAAGCACTTTGTGCACTTGAGCTTAACAAACCGCAACAAGCAGAAGAATTGCTATTGATAATAGACCAGGAAGGAGATTATGCCTACTCGATGCATGCCAAATGGTACTTAAGTTTGCTCTACCTAAAAGCTAACAAGCCCTATCTTGCCAAACCCTATTTAAATATCCTTTCTTCATCGACCAATTTTTACACTGAACGATCGGAAAAAATATTGAGCAGGTATTTCTGATAACACCAGGCATTAATCCTTACCTGCGCAGATGCCAGCGAATTAGAAGAAGTAGCAACAACAAAAAAACAAGTGGGGTGATCCACCCAATTAATCGGATATTTAACCCCTTATATACTACAGGATTACCTAAAGAAACGTACCCAGCCCAATAATATGGGTGGTGAAAAAGGGGATCTTCGTAGTTTAAAAAATCAATTTTAGCCTGCTGCAAGGCCCTGTCGCTGGAACTACCCTTCGAAAGTGCGCGGTAATAATAATACATCAGACGGGCACTCGACCTGTCAGCTACGGCCCATTGAGTAACTATAAGGTTTAACACCCCCATATTGAAAAAAGCCCTTGACATATTCATCAGTCCTTCGCCAGTAACAAGGTTTCCCGAACCTGTATTGCATCCGCTTAACACCACAAGTTTAGAATTGAAAGCCCTGCCATAAAGCTCATAACTAAACATTTGATTAGTCGAATCTCTTTCTGATCCGCTGAAGTACATTCGGCTATACATAGGATCGATATCAGAAACCTCCGTATGCAATGCCAGATGAAGAAGTTGGCCCTGGGGAGCTTTTTTGAAAAAATTTTCTTTACTTGCTTTGGTTTTACTGAATTTCCGACCCTTAAAAAAGCCTCTGGCATAAGAAATTTCTTCTTCGGCTCCGGGTAATGGGCATAGGGAAAAAGAGTTTGAATCTGCAAGCTTATTCGAATATTCAGGAGCAAAACCTACCAGCGTACTTCGTCTGGAAATCTGCCCGGGTGAAACCAATAGCTGTTCAAGGGTATTTAGGTAGGTTATCGGGCAACTTTTCATTAAATAAGGCAAATCCTTATAACCCTTTCCGGTTGTAGTTTCTTTTTGGGTAAGGAGAAGATCGAATGGTACCAGATGCAATTCGGCATCGGGAAGAATCACTAACCTTTTTTCACCAATCAGCTTCTTTATTGGCTCCAAGATAATAGCATAAATACCAAATGACCGATCAACGAATTCATCCATATTAGTCTCCCGCGAATATCCCGGATGGGTTTCTAGCAAATGACTTCTGAATTCAAGAATATCCTGACCCAAGCCTTCGACATCTTTAACTTCACTAACGGCCAGAGTATCCTGGCTTATACTCTGAATGTATAATCTTTTACCCTGGTAATTGGAAAAAAAATAACTAATCACCAATTGGTTGGATTCCAACGACTCTTGCAATTGTGATAAATCAAAATTCCTCTCCTTCAGCTTGTTGGAAAGTATCCCTGGAAATCTCTCCTCAAGTATATGATTCAGGGAGTCATACCTGGTACGAAGAATAGTTAGTTGAATTCTGATTTCGTTACTCAACAACGAATCCAGAGGTGTTTCTTTTTGACCGCCCAGGTAATATTCGAGCCGTATAATTTTTTTTCTGAGATCCGACTCAAAACTTCGCAAGGATTCAGGCATGTCAACAAGCTTAATTGCCTGGGTTCTTTGCGAGTTTGCCTTAAGCACAATAGCCTTGTTCAATTCAGAAAGATGGATAAGTTCCTCGAGGTATTTTTTTTCTCCAGTGGTCGAAAACAATTCATATCCAATCGTATACGCCCCATCGAGGTAAAACCTTAAGTGCGAAAGGTATACCAGTTTTGTTTTATCTTCTGTTAAAGCATTGTAAGATTTTACAGTGTTTCTTACAACCTGGTTGATTAGCTTGTATGAATTTAAAAGTGGTTTGATCTTTTCAGAATCTTCCATCCATAGCTTAAAATTGGCAGTTGCCTCATCAGCCAATATTTGGTTGAGCAACTGAATATTGAGTTTCTGCAAATAGTGATAGTTTTCGCTATTTCGGGCATACAGAAAATTTTCAATCGTTGCAAGAGATTTTTGATACATCCCATTGGCTAAATAGTATTCGTTAAGTCCCTTGACTGTATAAGCCTGGTACTCCGCCAAGGAATTGTCTTCCAGCGCAAAACCAGATGCATTTTTGTAATAATAGAGAAGTGAATCAGCATCGTTCATTTCACTGTAATACCATCCGAAGGAATTAAGTACCGAGAGTTTATATTCCTGCAATACCCCTTTTTTATTTAACTCCTGCATTGCACGATTATAATAGCTTTTTGCTTTAGAGGAATTCTTGAGTTCCATATACGAGTGCCCCAGAATAAGGAGCATCGATATTCGCGCATTTGGATCGAGTGTAAACAGCAGACCGTTCTGAAGGTATTTGATTGCCTCCGTAAACTGTTGGTTGTTGTATTGCAGCATACCCGCATTGTAATAGATCTTCGATTGATTCAGAAACTTTGATTTCCTGGAGAGAAGGAAATCGAGGCATTCTCTTGCCCTGTCGGTATCGTACAATTTGGTATAAACCAGACTTAATTTGAACCAAAGCATCTCTTCGAGATAGGTATCGGTCGAATTTATTTCGAGTGCCTTTCGGTAATGAAGACGAGCCTGTTCGTAATTGAGCTGATGAAATTCGATTTCACCACAAAGAAATACCTTTCTCCTTAGTTCACTTCCTTTAAGGAACTGGAAAGTAGACGAAAAGTCCCTTATCAATTGATAATATTTCTCGGGATACACAATTGCCACTCGTGTAATTGCCATTTCTTCGAGGCTGGCAAGTGCATACAAGGCAGAGTCGGCCGCTGTGGCAGGACTATTGCTCATCAATAAATCGGAAAAATGCGCCAGAGCAAGAAATGCCATATCTTGCTGCAAATAACTGTAACCGGACTTATAATGACTTAAAATCTGATAATGAGAAAAATTGCCCTCTTTAGCCAGGATGAATGCACTATCGTATTTGGCTCTGGATTGTGCATTGTCCGTGTTGTTCAACAACCGGTTTCCCTGCTCCAGCAAAGTTTCGATTTTTACCTTTTGTGCAAAGGAGCATTGCGGATAGACAACCGCTAGAATAATGACCAGAAATTTCAGTCTGTACAAAAGCATGTGATTCTATTTCCGGAATGAATTGAAGGCCTCCGCAACTTAAGGATTTTGAAGTTAGGTGTAAAGTTTGAAAAATCAAACCTTTCCGGCAAATAGTGTTAAAAAAGGTCAGACAAAATCTCTTCCATTATTTCCTTCAAATCAAGACCTTGGGCACGCACCATTTTGGGTATTATACTTTGCTTACTCATTCCGGGTATAGTGTTGATTTCGAGCAAATAAAGCTCTTCACCGGAAATGATATAATCGACACGGGCAAACCATTTACAATGAAATAAATCGTAAATACGCAACGAGAGTTGTTGGCAGCGTTGCGCAATCTCTTTGTCAATGCGTGCAGGAATAATCTCTTCGGCCAGGCCATCGGTGTATTTGGCTTCGTAATCGAAAAATCCGTTTTTGCTCACTATTTCTGTTATCGGAAAAGTGTAGGCCGATTTTGAGGTGCGTAACACCCCACAGGTAATTTCTGTACCGGTAATCATCTTTTCAACCAAAACCTCATCGTCTTCGGTCATGGCTTTTTGCACGGCATCCTGTAGTTGATCAAAACTATTTACTTTACTCACTCCAAAACTGGAACCCGCATTGTTAGGCTTCACAAAACAGGGGAAGCCAATATTTACCGGAATTTCTTCGAGTTTGTAGCCCAGGCTCTGACTTAGCAGGATCCAGTCGGCCGAGAGAATTCCGTAACTCTTCAGGTATTGTTTTGTAAAGTGTTTGCTAAAAGTTGCAGCTGAGCTTAGCAGATTAGAGGAAGTATAGGGGATGCCAAGCATATCGAAATAGCCCTGTAGTTTCCCGTCTTCGCCCGGGTCGCCGTGGATCATGATCAGGGCGGCATCGAACCTGACTTTTTGTTGGCTTGTAGTAAAAGAAAAGTCATTCTTATCAACAGAAACCATAAGCCCATTTGTTGTGAGCACCTGCCAGTCGGAACCTTTAATCTCAACCCGGTAGGCCTCAAAACGGTTCTTGTTGATGTTTTCCATGATGGTATCGGCACTCTTCACCGAAATCACATACTCCGATGAGTTTCCTCCTGTAACAACCGCCAGTATTTTTTTCATACAGTAAAAATCATTTCTATGCTGCAAAGAAAAGTGATTTTAAGAATGCCTGCACCGATGAACTCCTGTTTTTAATAACAAAAAAACCCGGTTGCTCGAACCGGGTAATTCACTGGAACAATTTCTTCGTCGATGGTGTTGAATCAGATAGAATTCGCAGTGGTTTGTAAACCTAATCGTTTAGTTTCGTGAAAAAAGGCAAAACAAATAAACTATACACGTAGCAGCCTACACAAAAATTAAATACACATTCGAGGCCGGCAAAAAATATAAGCATGGCTCCAATGGCAAAGGAAGCGGATTGAATGTTGATTAGAGCCAGCAGCAAGGCTGCAGCTATCATCACTAAACCCAGGCGGGCTGCAAAAATTTTAGGTGCTTTGTCAATCAGGTTACTCTTAAAACCAAATCGATCGGAAAAGGCACGTGATGCATGGCTCAACAAACTGAATCGCCCATAACCAAATCCCCTTGCAAAGAAATCGGCCAGCAAAAATACCAGAATAAGGGTGTAACCGGTAGCCACATAAATTAGCAATAAGCTTATAACAAACAAGGCAGTAATGCGGGGTAGATGCTCAGGAATACGTTCGGATGAAATAGGGCAAACAATGTTTTTCATAGCAGATAATCTGTTTTGTATCATGCAAATTAAGTGGCTTTTCGGCAAACATCCCTACAAAACAAACGCATTAACAATTTTTTAACTACTTATCCTATTCTTTTTGTAGGTTACGCTCATTGAATCATAATAGACTTTTCATAAGTATTATTTAGAATGCCTTTAAATAGAGGGTCTTACTTTTTATCGCCACTAAACATTCATATTTTTAATCCCCATCATATAAAAGCAAAAAAATGATAGACTTTAATGCGCTCTTCAAATTAAGTTATGGTATGTACGTGGTATCTTCAGGTACCAAGGAAAGTGGTAACGGGTTTATCAGCAATTCGGTTTTTCAGGTAACCGCCGAACCACCCCAGATTGCTGCCTGCTGCAATAAAGACAATTTTACCGCCGGACTTATTGCGGCTACTGGAGCCTTCTCCATTTCGGTTTTAAAGCAGGATGCCGATCGTGATACTATAGGCACATTTGGATACAAGTCGGGGCGTACGGTCAATAAATTCGAAAAATTTGAAGTAAAAAAGGGTCAGACAGGCATTCCTGTTTTAATAACTGATACCATAGCCACACTGGAATGTAGGCTTGTAAACACCTTCGATGTAGGCACTCACCTGATATTTATTGGCGAAGTGGTGGCAGCTGAATTGCTTGCCGACAACATTCCGCTCACCTATGCACATTACCGCGAAACCCGCAATGGGGTTGCCCCCAAAAATGCACCGACATATATCGACAAAGCAAAACTGGAAAAGCCAGCACCTAAAACTTCCACAAAAAAATACAAATGTGTGATTTGTGGGCATGTTTATGACCCGGCACTAGGTGATCCGGATTCAGGAGTAGCCCCTGGCACAGCCTTCGAAGACTTACCATCGGGATGGCAATGCCCTGTATGCGGTGCCTCGAAAGACGATTTTGAAGAAATTTAATAATAACAAATATGGAAAAGAGCATTAAGGGAACCAAAACCGAACAAAACCTGCTAAAAGCCTTTGCTGGAGAATCGCAAGCACGAAACCGCTACGATTTTTTTGCCTCGGTGGCGAAAAAAGAAGGCTATGAGCAAATAGCGGCCATATTCCAGGAGACAGCCAATCAGGAAAAAGAGCATGCCAAGCGGTTTTTCAAATTCCTCGAGGGAGGAATGACTGAAATTACAGCCTCTTACCCTGCAGGCAATATCGGTACAACAGTAGATAACCTTTTAGCAGCAGCAGCTGGTGAAAATGAAGAGTGGACAGAATTATACCCCCATTTTGCCGAAATAGCCAAAGAAGAGGGTTTTCCAAAAGTGGCTGCCGCCTTTAGAATGATAGCCAAAGTAGAAGAGCAGCATGAAAAGCGTTACAGGAAACTAGCCAAAAACATCGAAGAAGGAACTGTTTTCTTAAAAGATGGCAAGGTATTTTGGGTATGCCGCAATTGCGGGTATGTATACGAAGCAGAAAAGGCTCTGGATATGTGCCCTGCATGCGAACATTCGAAATCGTTTATGCAATTATTCGAAGAGAATTATTAGTATTTTTTAAAAATTAAAGAAGGGCAAGATCGGTACAAAGCCGGATAATTGCCCTTTTTTCATTTATAGACTGCAATTAACACTGTTATTGATGCAGGGCTAAGGATGGAGCAACTCCATAGGAATTGTTACCTACTTGTTACTGCAAAAAGAAAAAACCTCTCAACATCAGTGTGTTAAGAGGGTTTTAGGGTACCCGGGGCGGGACTTGAACCCGCACAGCCGTTGCAGGCCATTGGATTTTAAGTCCAACGTGTCTACCATTCCACCACCCGGGCAAAAAGTAGTTTTTCTATCTATGCGGCACAGGCATTGTAACAAAGCTTGTGCATAGAGAAAAAAAAAGAGCGGTTGTGACGCTCTCTTCACCTTTTTTTCAAGAAACCTAGTGAGCGGGAAACGAGACTCGAACTCGCGACCCCGACCTTGGCAAGGTCGTGCTCTACCAACTGAGCTATTCCCGCATTTTGCGAATTGCTTCCTGATGTATTCTATTCATCTTCGTGTTCTACTCCAGATGTACATCGGGAAGCTATTCCCGCTTGTTTTTAAAGGTGGTGCAAATTTATACCTCTTTTTCTTTTCTGCAAAAAAAACAGGCTTTTTTTCACCTGTTTCACCTTTAATTTTTTAAGCTATCCAACAAAACGGCCCTATTCATCCTTTTCTGATGATTTGTGGAACCTGTTCCTGTCTATTAAAAGAACTACATAATCTCTAAAGTCCGGCAAATTTCTTAATCTCGTTCAGCTTGTTTAATGCCTCCATCGGTGTCAGGTTATTGATGTCGGTGTTTTTTATTTCATCGCGTATCTGTTTGAGCACCGGGTCATCAAGCTGAAAAATACTCATTTGCATGCCCTCGCGGCTTGCAGCCAGCTTTTTTACTGGTTTCTGGAGGGGTTGTTTGCGATTGTCATTCTCCATTTGGGCAAGTATATCGGTGGCACGGGCTACCACACTTTTAGGCATGCCGGCCATACGGGCCACGTGAATACCAAAACTATGCTCTACACCTCCCCGCTTAAGCTTACGCAGAAAAATCACTTTATCGTCGAGCTCCTTCACTGTCACATGAAAGTTTTTAATGCGGTCGAAAGTCGACTCCATTTCATTAAGTTCGTGATAATGTGTGGCAAACAGGGTCTTGGCTTTTCCGGCACTTTGCTCGTGAAGAAATTCCACAATAGCCCAGGCGATAGATATTCCATCGTACGTGCTGGTACCCCTGCCAATTTCATCAAGAAGAATAAGGCTGCGGCTGGAAATATTATTCAGAATACTGGCTGTTTCAAGCATCTCTACCATAAAGGTCGATTCGCCGAGCGAAATGTTATCGGAAGCCCCTACACGGGTAAATATTTTATCGACCATGCCAATGCGGGCGCTGCGGGCCGGAACAAAACTTCCTATCTGTGCCATAAGCACAATAAGTGCAGTTTGGCGCAGCAAGGCCGACTTTCCGGACATGTTCGGCCCGGTGATAATAATGATCTGCTGCGATTGACTGTCGAGCAAAAGGTCATTCGCAATAAAAGGCTCATCGATGGGCAGTTGGCGCTCGATTACTGGGTGGCGCCCCTCTTTTATTTCAATTATTTCCGAATCGTTAAGCTCAGGCCTGAAATATTTGTATTCCATAGCACAACGGGCAAAACCCAAAAGGCAATCGAGCCGGGCAACCTGAAAAGCATTGAGTTGAAGTGCTTCGATGTAATCGCTCAGGCTGAGCACTAATTCGTTGAACAACCTGGTTTCCAGAACCAGGATTTTTTCCTCTGCACCCAGAATCTTGGTTTCGTAATCCTTCAACTCTTCTGTAATGTATCGCTCGGCACTCACCAGGGTTTGCTTACGTATCCATTCTGGTGGCACTTTTTCTTTGTGCGTATTTCGAACCTCGATATAATAACCAAACACATTGTTATAAGAGATTTTAAGGGAAGATATTCCGGTACGCTCGATCTCGCGCTGCTGAATGCCAATAAGATAATCCTTTCCGGAACTTTGAATCTGCCGCAGTTCATCTAGTTCAGCCGAAACACCATGTGCAATAACACTGCCCTTGTTAATGGCTGCAGGAGGATCGGGTTGTAGCTCTTTTTCGATTCGTTCGCGGATCGATTGGCAAGGATTGATTTGCTCGGCAATTTTTTGCAGAGCACTCTCCATCGACTTCTCACAAAGTTCTTTGATAGGCCGCAGGGCATAGAGCGCATTTTTTAATCCAATCAGCTCACGGGGAGTAACGCGGCCCATGGCAATTTTCGACACAAGTCGCTCCAGATCTCCGATGTGGGATATATTGTCCTGAATTTCGTTTCTTACCTCAGGCTGCTTCAGGTAGTACTCCACAATATCAAGCCGCTCGTTGACCGGGGCCATATCCTTTAAAGGAAGAGCAATCCATCGCTTCAACAACCTGCTTCCCATGGGAGTAGCGGTTTTATCAAGCACCTCCGACAAAGTTTTCGCTCCTTCGTTGATAGATCCAAAAAGCTCGAGGTTGCGGATTGTGAACTTATCGAGCCATACATAGCGGTCTTCTTCGATGCGTGAGAGGTTAATAATATGCCTGGCGTGCGAATGTTGTGTAATGTCGAGGTAATGCAATATGGCACCAGCAGCCACCACACCCAAACGCAGATTATGTACGCCAAAGCCTTTCAGGCTGGTAGTTTCGAAATGTTTTTGCAGTCGTGAATAGGCGGTATCTTCATTAAAAATCCAGTCTTCGAGTTTAAAAGTGTAATACCTCGATCCGAAGCAATCTTCGAAAAGGTTTTTCTTTCCCGACTCAAACAACACTTCTTTGGGTGAAAAATTACTCAGGAGTTTATCAATATATTCGAAAGTACCTTCGGCGGTAAGAAATTCGCCGGTAGAGATATCGAGAAACGCAACACCAGCCAGCTTTTTATCGAGATGTACACAAGCCAGAAAATTGTTTTCGCGGTGGTTAAGCACCTGGTCGTGGAGCGAAACGCCGGGTGTAACCATTTCGGTAATACCCCTTTTGACAATGGTTTTGGTAAGTTTAGGGTCTTCGAGTTGTTCGCAAATAGCCACCCTTTGCCCTGCCCTTACCAATTTGGGCAAATAGGTATCGAGCGCATGAAAGGGAAAGCCGGCCAATTCAACATAGCTGGCAGCCCCATTGGCCCTGCGCGTAAGGGTAATGCCAAGTATTTCGCTGGTGCGTATTGCATCGGCTCCGAAGGTTTCGTAAAAATCTCCTACCCGAAAAAGTAAAATGGCATCGGGATGCTGGTCTTTAATCGCATAATATTGTTTCATAAGCGGGGTTTCCACCGCTTTACCCTCAGTGCTCAATCGCTTCGTAGTTTATGTGCATGCTAATTTAAGGTAAGGTCCCATGCAGTCAAAAGAACCAGGCAAAAGGTTATACAATTTTAATTAACAACATAATGCAAAAGGCATTCAATGGCAGAATAATGGCTTTCATCAAAACTTTGAGGGGTTTAGACAATATGCTAGCGGAAGCCTGCCTATCGGTAACCAAATTACCGTATTTTTAGCCTGCCGTTGTTACCAAGAAATACCTTATGATTTCAAAGTTTAAAAATGCCCAACTGGTCTTTGTGGATGGAGACAAGCCGGTGCGTATCAAGCGAGCCGTTCTCGAAAACGGCAGGTATCTTTACGAAATTAGAGAGACTGGCGAGGTATTGCCCGAAGAACGGTTAAGCCTTCTAAAACTCTGAGCCAGCTTTAAGCTCGCTCAAAATGTTTTAGTCTAAAGTGGTTCCGGGGTAATATTCAATCGTATATTCTTTAAAGGTAGGATGATATTGATGCCTGCGCCCCTGCTCGATTATAATTTCTTCGGTTTGAAACTGTTCAGGCCTGATTGCCCCTACTTCCATCATTACCCGGATATATTCCTCCTGCGGAAGTGGTCTTACACTTGCTTCGCGCACAATCCACCATCCTTCTGTCTGACAGATTTCCACAAACTTTCGGCGTTCTTCATAAGGCAACACAACCGCCAGCCTTCCGGAGGGTTTTAACAACAATTTTGTCCCTTTTATCAATTGTTCGAGACTTAGCGAATCGTGATGCCTTGCCAGTGCCCTCGGGAGATGTCCGGAACGATGGCCACTGGAAAAAAAGGGCGGGTTGCTTACAACCAGATCGTAAGGTGTTGTATTTAAAGGGATAAATTCAGAAAGTGACTTGTAGTAACAATTAAGTCTATCGGCCCAGGGACTTTGATTGCAATTATCCCTGGCCTGTTCTGCTGCCTGATGGTCGATATCGATGGCTTCGATCAGACCCGTAGTTCTTTGAGCCAGCATGAGCGCCAGGATGCCGGTACCAGTTCCAATGTCCAGAATATGCAGGTTACCTTTTGCATTCACCCAGGCACCAAAAAGTATCGCATCCGTACCAATTTTCATCGCACAGCGATCTTGCCAGATGGTAAAATGCTTTAATTGGAAATAATTATTTGCCAAAGGTTGTATTTTAGTTCACAACAGTTTATTCTAATCCCCAATTGCGCATTAGTGCAATATACTTTTATCGACTCCCGCACCAAAGAGTGCAAAATCGTACCTGGCCGGATCATTGGCATCGAATTGCCGGAGCTTTTCGGTTAATTCCAATACCGCCTTCCAGTCATTCTGCTTCCGTTCCAGAAGCAGCAATTCACGTGCAGTGCGCCCGGAATGTACATCGAGAGGAAGATAAAGTGCAGATGCAGGGATGGTTTTCCAGATACCAAAATCCACTCCACGCTTATCATGCCGGATCATCCAGCGAAGAAACATATTAAGCCGCTTGGCCGAAGACCCTGCCTGAATGTTGGCCAGGTGTTTCATCGACCTGTCTTCGTGGGGAATTTCAGAAAAAAACTGGTACAAAGCCATTAACCCATCCGAAAGCCTTTGTTGCTTTTGGTATGCTTCGTTAAAAATCTTTTCAAGTCCGCCCTGCAGATAAATAAGACGAAGAGTGCGAATGAAAAATCTAAGATCGGTAGTCTGAAATGTTCTGTAATAGAAGCAGTCGATTCGATTTAGTTCTGCTTCAGAAGCCTCGCACACAAATTCAGCAGGTGCCTGGTCCATCAGATTCATCAAATACCTTGCATTTTTAACAATCTGACTGCGCTGACCCCAGGCAATGGTAGCAGCAAGAAAACCCGCTATTTCAATGTCCTCTTTTTTTGAAAAAGAATGCGGTACTGAAATAGGATCTTCTTCGATAAATGCCACACAATTATAACGATCGTGCAACAATTCCAGCAATTCTTTTATTTCAGCCTTTTCGAGCAATGGGGTTTTTGATTAACTTGTGCAAAAATAGAGTGTCTCATGCGATTAATTGCCAACCTTTTGTGGATAATTTTAGGTGGAGGAATTATTCTCTTCCTCCTATACTTCCTGGGTGGATTCTTGCTTTGCCTCACCATTATTGGCATACCATTCGGCATTCAGAAATGGAAGCTGGCGTTTTTTGCCCTTGCACCTTTCGGCAGAAATGTGCATGAAAGTCCTGCCACTGCGGGTTGCCTGGCCATTATTTTTAATGTATTGTGGATTTTATTGGGTGGCTTCTGGATAGCTGTAAGCCACCTGGTTCTTGCCCTCGTTTTTGCCATCACTCTCATAGGCCTTCCTTTTGCCCGTCAGCACCTTAAGTTGGCAGGTCTGGCCATTGCTCCGTTCGGAAGAGTAGTAGTTTAAGCTAATAACTCAATGCATGCTGGTTTTCGGCATAGCTTATTGTGTCATCGGAAGCAGGCATAGCTGAAGCAGGCAAACTGATTATTACCCTGGTACCCTTGTGAATTTTACTATTAATTTGGATAGTACCTTTGTTTTTCTCTACAAACTCTTTACAAAGTTTTAGCCCGATACCCGATCCCTTTTCCTGCATAAGACCGAGGGTAGAATAAAGTTTGTCGTCGTCGAAAAGGGCACTTACCACCTGGGCATCGATGCCCACGCCGCTATCTTGAATATCCAGCACAACAAAATTACCTTCGTGCCTGATGGAGATCACTATGGAACCATGGTTGGGAGTAAATTTCAGGGCATTGGAAAAAACGTTTCGCAGCGCAGTATTCATTAAATTTATGTCGACAAAAACAGGGGCGCTATCGCAAAGTTCAAAATGAAAACCTATTTTTTTCTGTTTTAAGGGTGATTGAAACAGCAGTACATTTTGCCTTACCAGGTTATTGATATCGATATTCTGAGGATGGAATGGAATCATATCCATCTTGGTGCGTGTCCAGTTCAAAAGATTATCCATAAGCAAGAAGGTATTTCTTGCCGACTCATCGAGTGATCGGAGCGATTCAGAAAGTTCGGCATGAGTCATTTTATCAAAGCTGCCTGATAGAGTTTCGGTGATATTTTTTACCCACCAGAGTGGATTGCGCAATTCGTGTGCGATAATTGAAAAGAATTTATCCTTTTCGCGGTTTACCATTTTAAGTTCCTGGTTTAGTGCGGTAAGCATTTTATTGGCCTCGTGCTTTTTCGAATAGCGCGAAAAACTTACCATAGCCAGCACCGTCATGAGCAAAAAGCACATGAGAAATAGTAAAATCACCAGGTTCTTTTGTTTTATTTGAAGGGTTTTCACCTGGTTCTCGGCCCGCAGCAATTCATTCTGCTTTAATTGTTTTTCATTTTCCATGGTTGCCTTTAACGAAGCAATCTGCTGGTTGTATACCTCCTGAAGCAAGGTGTCACTAAGCTGAATGTATTTCAGCCCTGCATCGTTCGATTGTTTATAGTCGCCCAGGTATTCGTAACAAACCTGTAGGCCGAGATAACAATCGCGTATTACCTGATTGCTTTTGTGTTCTTTGGCTTTTTCCAGACAGGAATGATAATTCTCCACAGCACGCGAATATTCTTTTTTTTGTTTGTATAAACCCGCCAGGTTCAACTGAGCCTGCAGAATTCCCTTCGTATAGCCAATATTCTCCGAAAGACTTTTACTCTTTATCCACGAGTCTTCCGCTTCATTTAAAAGCCCTTTCTTTTGCTGCAGCAATCCAATATGAAGGAGCCCCTTGATGGTACCCTTGGCATATCCCACTTTGTTAAACAAGATTAATGCTTCCCTTACATAGTACTCCGAACTATCGAACTGATTTTGCTGATAATGCATTTTACTTAAGTTCAGGTAAGATTTACCAACGCCTTCGTCGTATTGTAAAATTCGCCTGGTATTTAAGGCTTTATGATGGTAATACATTGAATTTTCAAAATCATTCAGCGCGGCATAAATATTACCTAAATGGTTGCAGGTAGTAGAAAATGACGCCTGATCAATAATGCTTTCTTGCTGAATGCTATAGGCCTTTAAACAATAATGAAGACCATTCATCATTTCGCCATTATCGGTAAAATGATTGCCTATATTGTTATACAAACTAATCATTTGAACCGTATCGTGTATTTTTTTGGCAATTTTAAGAGCGCCCTCGTAATAATCAAGTGCTTCGTTGAAGTTACCCACGGTATGGTAATACTTCCCTATGAGGTTCTTGGCTTTGCTTTCCAATTCCGGATAGCGGTATTGCAACCCAATGGTGTTGGCTTCGAGGAAATATTTTAGGGCTAACTGATATTGCCCCCTGTTGTAAACAATTTCTCCAATCACCAGGCTAATTTGCGCAATTTCGTATGAATTGTTTGTGCGGATTGCTTCGTCAAGTTTTTGTTCCTGGAGATTGAGCTCGGCATTACTAACCCTGGGAAAATAATCAGGCAAATCTGAGAAATTATCAATTGCTCTGAGGCTTACCTGCGCGTTGGATTGACTTGGAGACAGCACGACCGGATTTAACTCCATTTCCTGTTTCTCTCCATTTCCTTCCTGAGCTTCAGCAGTAAAAAGACTAATAAAAAGAAACAAGAAAGCTACTTTCGCACTTTCAGCTATATAGAAGTCTCTTCTCATATTAGCTTAATAAACCATGTTGAATGGCATAACGGGTAAGTTCTGAATTGCTCGAAATGCTCAATTTTTTCATGATACTGTTTCGGTGATTGCTTATGGTATTCTTACTTACCGATAAACTGCTGGCGATATCGCTCTTTTTAATGCCCTGAACCAGAAGATGCAATACTTGGTACTCGCGGTCGGTTAAAAGATTATGGGCTGTCTGTCGGAAGGTGTTTAAATGGCCTGTATAATTTTCCAAAAGTGCATTCTGCTTAGATGTGATGTACTTCCCTCCGCACAGAATGTGCCTGATAATGGATATAATTTGCTCAGGCTGGGTTTCTTTATTTACATAGGCCGAAGCACCGTTGGTAAACATGCGCGCCGCAAACGACTCATCCGGATTCATGGTGAAGATTACAACCGGAAGTGAAGGGTAAGTGCTCTTAATCTCTTTCAAGGTATCCAACGCATCTTTTCCCGGCATGGAAATATCGAGAATAACCAGATCGTAGACCGATGCTTTGAGCTTGCAAAGCAGTTCGTCGCCATTGCGTGCCTGTTCAGCCAATCGAAGGTCGATGGTTTGATTAAAGATGAGTTTTAGACCAGTGCACACCACAGCATGATCGTCGGCAATAATTACTCTGTACACAGTTTATCCTGTTAAAAGTCGAAAAGTAATTCAGTTGAAAAGAAAACATGGGAACTCTAAGTGAATCTTTCGTTAAGTTTTAATTAAGAAATCCGCATGCTCACTTTGTATAGTATTCATATACTGTAGATTAGATTTATGAAGGAAGAGGAATAGTCATTCTTACTATGGCTTATGAAAATCCAATAGCCCTATTTTGCAAAGAGAATTAAACAAACATTACACCCAAAAAATTTTAACACATGAAAAAACTATTACTTATTCTATTTACAAGCTTCCTGGCCGGCCTTGGAATCAATGCCAACGGCCAGGGCATGGTTGATGTAAGCATTATTGCCACCGGCGATGTAGTAACAGACTCACTCTTTGTAGAAGATGGAGAAGGAAATGTCATCGACACTATTGTGGTATCCTTTGCCCTTTCTTCGGACGATGCCGAGCAGGAAAATGATGAAATTGACGCTCTTTACGACGATGACCTTGATGCAGGTTGGGAAGGCCAGGAAGGTGACGAAAACATTTTAACGATGGGTCTTCGCTTCCAGAACATTACAATTCCGCAGGGTGCCACCATCGATTCGGCATTTATTATCGTTTACTCGCACGAAGCCAAACTCGAAGACGATGTGGCCAATGTCACTATCTATGCCGACGATACCGACAATGCCATTACCTTTTCTGAGGACAGCCTTATTACCGACCGCGCTGCCACCGCCGCCCAGGTAGATTGGGTTGTTGCCGAGGAATGGCAATTATGGGAAGCTTATAGCACTCCTGACCTTAAAAGTGTCGTTCAGGAAATTGTTGACCGTTCGGGATGGAGCTCAGGCAATGCTATTGCTTTTGTGTTGGCTGGAGAAAACCAGGGTGTAAGCGACGTGGAAAATGCACGTGAGATGGAATCATACGAAAACATTTCCGATCCGGAAGATGAAGATGCAAACGGCACTCCGGGCGATGGACAAAATCATCCTGAGAGAGCTCCCCGCCTGATTGTATATTACAACGGATATTCTACATCAGTAGAGGAGTCTAATAACGTGGACAATTTGAGCGTATACCCAAGTGTGGTAACAAATGGCCAGATTGTAATCAGCTTCGAAGGTTCTTATTCACAAAAAGGTCAGGTATACAACTCGAATGGCCAAATGGTAATGGATCTTTCATCAATCTCGCTTCTGAGTGGCACCGCAATCGATGTGAACCAATTATCTGCAGGACTTTACCTGGTGCAATTGCAGGTAAATAATCAAACTAAAACTGTTCGTTTTATTGTAAAATAATCTATTACATAAATGTTTCCCGATAGTTCAGACCTACTAAATGGGTAGGTTGCGCTTTTGGGAAACATTTTCTTTTTTCTTTCTACATACCGACTTCAAATAAAATGCGCTATTTTATTCCTTTCGCACTTCTGTGTTTCTTTGCTTTTCCATTTTTAGCAAATGCACAATCTACAATACCAAAAACCGGCAAAGTCACCGACAGTAAAACTGGCGAATCGCTGCCCGGAGCCAGCATTCAAATGGTGGGGGCACCAGACAAATTATCGACCATCACCGACATGGAAGGTAATTTTAAACTCCTGGGCAACCCCAAAGAGGGACAGCTGTTGCGAATTACTTACATTGGCTACGAGCCCATGGAATATGAGCTAAAACAAGGGGTTCAGAGAATTGAAATTAAGCTTGAACCCATAACCCGGCAAATAGAAGCCGTAGAAGTTACCGGGCTTGCCAAAGGACAGGTAAAGGCCCGCGTGGACCAGCAGAACGCCGAAAACATAAAAAACATCATTTCATCAGAACAAATCGAACAATTTCCGGATTTAAATGCTGCTGAAACACTACAAAGAATTCCAGGTATCAGTCTTCAGCGCGACAAAGGCGAAGGACGCTTTATACAACTGCGTGGCACACCTCCCGAATACACCAATTTTAATGTCAATGGTGAACAGATACCCTCGCCGGAAGGTAATGTAAGGTACGTAGGTCTCGATGTCATTGCCTCCGACCAGATCGAATCGATTGAAGTCAATAAGGTACTTACCCCCGATATGGATGCCGATGGCATTGGCGGTTCGGTAAACATTATCACTAAAACGGCCAAAAGCGAAACTCCCGAAATAAATGCCCTTGTTTCGGGTGGCTATTCCGACTTACGGGGAACAACCAATTATCAGGGGCAGTTTTCTTTTGGCCAGCGATCGGGCAAGCTTGGCTTTAACATCAACGCCAACTATTATCTCAATAACCAGGGTGCCGATAACATGGAATTTGAGTACAGAAAAGGACCATTCTTTGGTTCCGCTTCGCAGGAAGAAGGTGCTGATAATTACCATGTTCAATATACCGAATTCCAGCTCAGGCACTACGCCATAACTCGCGAGCGCGTGGGTGTTAGCTCATCGCTCGATTACCAGTTTAACGAAAAATCGAAACTATACATCCGGGGAATGTACAACCAGTTTATGGACAATGAAACCCGCCGAAGGGTTATTTATACCCTCGACGATGCTGTTTCGGAAACCTATTACTTGTATGGCGGAATAGAAAGAGACCTGAAAGACCGTATTAAAAACCAAACCATTAGCACTTTGAACCTGGGCGGGGAGCAGAAATTGGGCTTGATTAAACTCGATTACGAAGTATCTTATTCTGTGGCCAAGGAAGCGGAGCCCAACCGAATGGAAATTGCTTTTAGCAACCCCGGACAGGCTATATTTATGAAAATTGACGTAAGCGATCCCGACTGGCCGGTAGTATCCTTTCCGGATAGCAACAATGCCTCCAATGCAACAAACTATGCAGAATATGAGATGGATGAAATGCGCCAGGAAAAGCTCCTTGTTACAGATAAAAACAAAGCAGCCAAGATAAATATCACTATTCCCTACAGCAACTCCCGTGGCTTATCGTATCTTAAATTTGGTGGCAGGTTAAGACTCAAAGAAAAAGAAAGAGATTATAACACCCAGATCTATACTCAGTATAATTCGGAAAATGTACCAGGGCACACGGGCACAGCCCCTGATTCCTTGTTGCCCGAGCTATACGATGGCTTTGTCGAAAACAACCTGCTCAATCATGGCTATACAGTCGACTGGACACCAGGGCCTCAGGAAACCCGCGATTTTTACGAATACTACCCACAGCATTTCTACTTGAATAAAACCGATACCAAAGACAATACTTTTGGCGAAGACTATTTTGCCACAGAAGACATTTATGCTGCCTATGGAATGGTGCGGCACGATATACACAAATTTATGCTGCTGGCCGGATTGCGGTATGAGTATACCAAAATTTACTACAAGGGTAACCAGGTTATCAAAGACCGCAGGGGAAACTTCGTAAGTCTCAGCGATTCAACCGATAGCCGCACCCACCAGTTTTTATTGCCTCAGGTTCAACTAAAATACACTCTTAACGAACGTACTAATTTCAGGGCTGCTGCCACGCGTACCTTTTCGAGACCAAATTTTGAAGATGTGATTCCCCATAAAAATGAAGAAAGCGATAAACTAAAACTTGGTAATGCCGACCTAAAATTTCCACAAGCCATAAACCTGGACCTGCTTGCAGAAAGATACGGTAAAAATAACAGCATGATCAGCGGGGGTATCTTCTACAAAAAAATTGATGATTACATCTACTATTACCGCCTTTATACCCGTGCCGGAGATCCCGCCTATGGTAATTTTCCGCGCATTCGTACCGAGGTTTCACGAAACGGAAAACGCGCTTTCGTTTATGGTGCAGAGGTATTAAGCCAGTTTAAATTAACTTTTCTGCCTTCAGTATTAAAAAACCTGGGTCTATACCTTAATTACACTTATACTTATTCCGAAGCCTACATCGGAAAAAGGCTTAGTGGTAACGATTTTTCTTATGTTCCAATATTAAGCTCAGACCTAATAGCCAGCCTCGATACCCTTCCGGGTGAAGAAAAGATTACACTACCGGGGCAGGCGAAACACACAGCCAATGCCGCCATTTTTTACGAGTCGAAAAAACTCTATCTAAAGCTGGCATTGAACTACTCCGACGATTTTATTGTTACCCTTGGCATGGACAAAGACCTCGACGAATACTATGCCCCTTCCCTGCAACTGGACGCCAATGCCAGCTATGCCATCACCAACAACCTGAAAGTATTTTCCGATGTTAAAAACCTGACCAATGCACCCTTAAAATATTACTTAGGTAAACCCGAGGCAAACCGCATGCTTAAACAGGAGTATTACTCCTGGTGGTTTCGAATAGGCATAAGACTTAGCATGAAATAATTAACTTTAAACCAGAAAATTTTATACAATGATTCAACTACCACTTTCCAGCCGTCTATCTTTCCTTTCCCTGCTTTGTGCTGCAGGTATAATGGTTACTAGTTGTGTAAAAAATCCATTCAGCCCAAAAACCAGCCATGTGCAAAATGACTCATCAGTAAATGCCACAATCGAAACAGACCCTGTAATAGCCTTGCTTGACGAAGATGCTGCCGACGACCCTGCCATTTGGTACAACCGCGAAGACCCAGCTAAAAGCCTGGTAATCGGAACCAATAAAAAAGGCGGAATAAACGTTTATGACCTTTCGGGTAAAGAATTGTACTATTACCCGGTAGGCCTGGTAAACAATATAGACCTTCGCTATGACTTTCCCCTCTCCGATGGACGCAAAATTGATATTGTAGCAGCCACCAACCGCAGTGACAACAGTATCGAAATTCATAGCATCGATGCCCTGACAGGAGCACTTATCAATGCAACTGCACGAAAAATTATTTCGAAAGTTGGCGAAGTTTATGGCATAGCGCTTTATCATAGCGCTAAATCGGGGAAATTTTTTGTTTTTGTAGGCGGTAAAATGGGCGAAACTGAACAATACGAGCTATTTGCTTCGGAAAACAATACGGTGGATGCCATGCTGGTGCGTAGTTTTAATTTTGCATCTCAATCCGAAGGCATGGTTGCTGACGATGAACTGGGCTTTCTTTATATCGCCGAAGAAGATTGCTGCATCTGGAAAATAGACGCCGAACCCACTAAAAGTTTTAAACCTGCAAAACTTGCGCAAAGCGATTCTACAAACACGAAATTGTCCTACGACCTCGAGGGACTGGCTATCTATTATACAAAAAATAAAAAAGGATATCTCATCGCTTCGAGCCAGGGTAATTATTCGTATGCCATCTTTGAACGCGAAAAAGACAATCAATACCTGGGCAGCTTTTCTATCGCCACCGGTATTATTGATGGGGTTGAGGAAACCGACGGGCTCGATGTCACGAACCTTAACCTTGGCCCGCATTTTAGCCAGGGACTATTTGTTGTACAAGACGGGTACAATTACGAAGGAGACAGCCTTAAAAACCAGAATTTTAAATTAATCCCCTGGGAACAAATTGCGTCACTTTTTGAACCAGCATTAAGTATAGATACCGAATATCAGCCTAACACAAGAAAATGGAGAAAGTAGAAGCCGGAATTTATATAGAACAGGCTGAAAGCAGATAGCCTATCAATTCAACATGAGTCCATCTTTGATGGTGAGCATGCGGTCGGACATCCCTGCCAGTTCTTTGTCGTGTGTTACAATGACAAAGGTTTGGTTAAACTCTTTTCTGAGGTCAAAAAACAGCTGATGAAGTTCATTTTTATGCAGCGTATCGAGATTACCCGATGGTTCGTCTGCCAGAATAACTGCCGGGTTATTGATTAATGCCCGGGCAACCGCCACACGTTGCTGCTCGCCGCCACTCAGTTCGTTTGGTTTATGGCTGGCCCTGTCGGATAGTTTCAGAAAGTCGAGCAATTCTTTTGCTCTAGACTCAGCCTTGCTCTTTGAAACTTTTGCTATAAATGCCGGCAAACATACATTCTCCAGGGCTGTAAATTCGGGCAGCAGATGGTGAAACTGAAACACAAATCCAATTTGTGTATTTCGAAATTGTGACATCTCCTTTTCGCGTAATTTATTTACCTGTATGCCATTGTAGGACACATTGCCAGCATTGGGCACCAGCAAAGTGCCAATTATTTGCAACAGAGTGGTTTTACCGGCACCACTGGCTCCAACAAAAGTTACTATTTCTCCTTTTTTTATTTGTACATCGATGCCCTTGAGAACCTCAAGATTACCAAAGGATTTGTGTATTTTTTCTACTTTAATCATTGTTTAATGCCAAAAACCCGTTACGATTTGAGTGAGCCTCTCATATCATTAATATCATCTCCAATTCCTTTGGTTTCCTCATTGATTTCTCGTTTGATTTCGTCCGTGGCTTTTTTGAATTCGCGCAAGCCCTTACCCATTGTGCGGGCAAATTCGGGTATTTGCTTAGAGCCAAACAATAATAAGATGGCCAGAAAGACTATCACTAACTCCCCGCCCCCTATAAACTGAATAATGGTCATTTCTCTGATTTCTTTATTCAAAGATAACAAAATGCCCCGACAAAAACTGCCGGGGCATCAGAGGATAAAATTTTCAATATTATTTTTTCTTTTCTGAGCGACGTTTCCAGTTGAGGGTATCGAAAACAATAGGTGCTGCATTAAAGATAGAAGAATAGGTTCCTATGCCTATACCAATAAGCAGGGCAAAGATAAATCCACGGATAACTTCACCTCCGAAAATGAACATAATAATTAAAGTAAACAAAGTGGTAAGCGAAGTATTTAAGGTACGGCCTAAAGTGCTGTTCATGGCAAGGTTGAATACTTCTTTCTGGTCGCGTTTTGGATAGAGTCCACGGTATTCGCGGATACGGTCATAGATAATTACTGTATCGTTGATAGAATAACCTATCACCGTAAGAATAGCGGCAATAAAGGCCTGGTCAATTTCCATAGAAAAGGGCATCACATTGCGTAAAAGTGAATAAACACCTAGCACAATTAAAGTATCGTGAGCAAGAGATATTACCCCTCCCAAACCAAAACGCCAGTCTCTAAAACGAATAAAGATATACAGGAAGATACCAATCAAGGCAAAGATTACCGACCATAAAGCAGCTTTTTTAATGTCATCAGAAATGGTAGGACCCACCTTTTGAGAACTCATAAGATTCTCTTCAGAGAATGTATCAAAGCTGATACCATCTTTCAAATGAGGTATGAGTCCCTGGTACAATTTTGCTTCGATTAAACTGTCAGCCTCTCGGGTATCACTTGTAAGGGCCATTACCTTGGTAGAAATCTTCACCTGGTTGCCTTCGCCAAAGGTTTTTACCTCTACGGTTTGACCAATGGAGGAGGATAGATCTTTTGATAATTGAACGGTATTTATTTTCTGGGTATTATCAAAACGTACCACATAATTATATCCACCTTTAAAGTCGATGCCGAGGTTAAATCCACCGGTAAACATCGAAACTGTACCAATAAGAATAACAACAGCCGATGCCACATAAAGTATCTTACGAATACCAATGAAATTAATCTTCGCATTGACTAAAACATTGGCAGTTGATTTTCGCGAGTATTCCAGGTTGTACTGCTTATTAAGCAGGTATTCGAAAATAAGACGTGATATAAAGATGGCTGAAAAGAGCGAAGTAAGAATACCTATGATAAGTGTGGTGGCAAAACCCTGAATAGGGCCTGTACCAAAAATATACAAGATAATACCTGTGATAATGGTAGTAACGTTACCATCGATAATGGCAGAATAAGCATTTTTGTATCCATCGGTAAGGGCCATTCGAACACCTTTACCTGCACGAAGTTCTTCCTTGATACGTTCATAGATAATTACGTTGGCATCGACGGCCATACCCAGGGTAAGGATAATACCAGCAAGACCAGGCAAGGTAAGTGCTGCATTGAGCGATGCCAGTACCCCGAAAATAAAGAATACGTTTACAATAAGGGCAATATCGGCTACTAATCCGGCACGTGAATAATAGAACCACATGTAAAGAAGTACGACAAAAAATGCTACCAGGAATGATAACATGCCTGCGTTGACGGCCTCTTTTCCCAGGGTTGGTCCAATTACAGCTTCTTCGATAATATGTGCCGGGGCAGGTAATTTACCTGACTTTAGCAGGTTGGCAAGGTCAGTAGCCTCGTTGATGGTAAAATCGCCTGTAATCTGTGAATTTCCACCCTTTATTTCTTGTTGTACGTTGGGAGCCGAGAATACCCGGTTGTCCATCACAATGGCAATGGATTTGTCGATATTCTGTGCGGTAAGTCTTGCCCATGTCTTGGCACCTTCAGGGTTCATCGACATAGATACATAAGCGGTACCTCGTTGGTCGTCAAATTCCTGACGGGCTGAGGTAATGGCGTCACCATCGAGAGGTGCTTTTCCTTCGCGACCAGTAACCTTAATGGCATAAAGCTGAAAGTAGTTCGTAGGTTTTTTGTCGTTGTCGGTAATTGCTTTTGCACCCCAAAGAAGTTGAAGATCGCGGGGAAGTATGTTTTTTGCTCTGGCAATGGCTAGGTATTTATTTACGCGGGCAGTATCTTTGAAATGAGCCGTACCAACCACAGAACCGCGGTAAGCCTGACCACTCTGCTGGTCGATGCTGGGGTACAATACCTGGAACAATGGGTATTCAACTTCAATATCGCCACCTAAAGTATCAGTAGTTGTTGAAGTATCACTTTCAACAATTGATAAGAGTGAACCTTCTTCTTGTTCAGCAGCCTGTGTTGGCTCAGAGGTCATTTCGTCCGTAATAGCAGCAGCAGGCACTTCCTCTTGTTTCAAAAGAGCTTTTTCAGCCGCCAGGTAATCGCGTACCGCAAAATTTGCCTCAAGAAGCGATTGTTGCAATTCGGCATTCTCGTATGTTTGCCAGAACTCAAGGTTAGCGGTACCCTGAAGGAGTTTACGCACCCTATCTTTATCCTTTACCCCTGGTAAATCAACCATTACACGTCCAGAGGCTTCAAGTCTTTGGATATTGGGTTGTGTGACACCAAATTGGTCGATACGGGCACGAATGATGTTAAAAGCATTGTCGATGGCCCCATTGGCCTCTTCTTTTATCACTGCTATTACCGCTTCGTTTGTGGAACCAAATGGAATACGCTCTGAAAGTTCTTTGGTGCGAAACAAAGCCTCGAGGCTGGCGCCAGGGGCTAACCGGTTGTATTCTTCGCCAAACAAATCTACAAAATCTTTCGACGAACTGGCTTGTAAAAGCTGCGCATTCAGCAGAGCACGGTTCAGCGTAGTATCTTTCGGGTTGCTGGAAAGATTACGAATTACATCGGTTACCGATATTTCAAGGATGATGTTCATGCCACCCTTTAAATCGAGACCAAAATTAAGCTCTCTCTCGATACACTCCTGGTAGGTAAATATTCCCAGAAAAACATTCTCGCTCGAAACTGAATCGAGAAAATACTGCTCTTTTTGAGGGTCGAGAATTTTAGTATCAGGGCTGGTGGCATAAGCCGCCGCTTCTTTCCTTACTGATGCAGCCTTGTATGTGAACGAAAGCTGATAAATACATACAAGTGCAAGGGCTATGGCCAAAGTTAAAATGGCTCCTTTGTTTCGCATTTCTTTATTTATTTTAAAATTTTATACCTGTGCGTAAATCACCTTTTTTACTACGAGGCGCAAATATAAAGGAATTTTTCAGAACAAAAAATTGTAAGTCTTTATAAGAATTGGCGATTCGAAGCAGAAGAAAAATGCAATTCAGGGCTTTACTAATTTATGTCTGCTTTAGTTTGACTCAATTCCAAATTTTGAACCACGAGTATTCTTCAAGTATAGAGAATAATTGCCTATTTGCCTTAATTTTAAATGATGCAGCTTTTGGCTCGAAATACTTTTATCTGAATTTATCATTTTTATCGATCACGGCTTTTATTTGGCAATGGTATAGGAGTATGCAATTCTTGGAGCCTTTGAGTTTTGGTGGAGAATAAAAAGATAGCCACCAAGGCACAAAGGCACAAAAAAAACACTGGGTTTTCAAAACAGATCTAAACTACAGCCTTAATAACCTCCATTACTTTTTGAGCCAAAGAACCGGCTTCCGCTTCACTTGCTCCTTCGGAATAAATGCGAATAATAGGTTCAGTATTCGATTTTCGCAGGTGCACCCATCCATTGCTAAAGTCAATTTTTACGCCATCCACCAGGTTAATTGTCTCTTCAGAGAAGTTTTGTTTTACCTTTTCAAGGAGTGCATCGACATCGGAACCAGAAGAAAGCTCTATTTTATTTTTCGACATAAAATAGGCCGGATAGCTTTTACGCAATTCAGAGCATTTTTTGCCCGATTTGGCAAGGTGGGTCAGAAACAGGGCTATTCCCACCAATGCATCGCGACCATAGTGAAGCTCGGGGTAAATAATGCCCCCATTGCCTTCACCACCAATTACAGCCTGGGTTTCCTTCATCATTTCCACTACATTCACTTCGCCCACAGCCGCAGCAGAATATTTCACCCCGTGTTTTTGGCTTACATCACGCAGGGCTCTTGTAGACGACAGGTTCGATACTGTATTTCCTTTTTTATTCTGTAAAATATAGTCGGCCACCGCTACCAGGGTATATTCTTCGCCAAACATGGTTCCGTCTTCGTTTACTATTGCAAGCCTGTCTACATCCGGGTCCACTACAAAACCCAGGTCGGCTTCGCGGTTCTTAATTACTGCAGCTATCTCTGTTAAATGTTCAGGCAGGGGTTCGGGGTTATGGGGGAAAATTCCTGTAGGTTCGCAATAGAGTTCAATTACTTCCTGCACGCCAAGTTTTTTTAGCAAATTGGGCAATACCAATCCACCCACTGAATTCACACAATCGATAGCCACCCTAAACCCTGCAGCTTTGATGGCAGCTACATCCACCAGTGGAAGATCAAGTACCTGGCGGATATGATCGTCGTTAGCCAATGGATAAGTACTTAATTTTCCAATTTGGTTATAAGCAACAAAAGAATATTTACCCATCTCTATTATATCCAGCAAACGGTTACCGTCGGAGGACGATATAAACTCACCTTTGTCATTGAGTAACTTGAGCGCATTCCATTGGGCTGGATTATGGCTGGCAGTTAAAATAATGCCGCCATGAGCACGAAGCTTTACAACTGCCATTTCGGTAGTGGGTGTGGTGGCCAGGTCGAGGTCAATTACATCAACCCCCATCGATTGGAGGGTAGCTGCTACAACCTGCGAGATAACTGGTCCTGAAACACGTGCATCTCTTCCCAACACTACTTTCAACTTCTCTTTTGGGTGTTTTTCCATCATCCATTGAGCAAAGGCTGCGCTAAATTGCACCACATCCAATGGGGTAAGATTTTCGCCAGGCGAACCTCCAATGGTTCCACGAATACCGGATATCGACTTTATAAGTGTCATTTTAGTTTATGTATTTTTCGAATAAAATTCTGAGTACTTTTGCGTTTCAAAAATAATGTTTTCATCACAGCATAGGGCAGCATATCAAAAAAATAACAAATAGCCGGGTAAAGATACAGATTGAATATTTTGAACAAGAAATGATGCAAGATAAAAAACCAATAAAAAGAAATACTACTCCAATTGTTTCCACGCTTATTAGTAAGGCCGAAGACAAAAGCCATGAGGCTGTTCGGTTAAACAAATACATTGCTTCTACCGGCCTCTGTTCTCGTCGTGATGCAGATCTGCTCATCGATGAAGGCAAAATAATGGTGAATGATATAGTGGTAACAGACCTGGGCACAAAGATACAACCTACCGATGTGATCAAACACAATGGCAAATTGCTTAAACCTCAAAAGTTTGTGTATGTGCTGCTGAATAAACCAAAGGACGTGGTAACTACGATGCACGATCCGCATGCCAAGCTTACCGTAATGGACCTGGTAAAAAATGCCTGCAAAGAACGCATTTATCCGGTAGGTCGGTTGGACAAGCAAACCACCGGGGTGCTCCTGCTTACTAACGATGGTGAGCTGGCTGACAAATTAACCCACCCCAGTAACAATAAACTTAAAGTTTATCATGCAGTGCTCGATAAAACTTTGAGTAAAGATCATTTCGAATCTATCCTGAAGGGAATTGAACTGGAAGATGGCCCCATTCAGGCCGATGCCCTTAGCTACATTGACCCCACCGATGAGAGACAGATAGGTATTGAAATACACAGTGGCCGAAACCGTATTATCAGGCGCATTTTCGAGCATCTCGGCTATCAGGTAAATAAATTAGACAGGGTGTATTTTGCAGGACTCACCAAAAAAGGTTTACAACGTGGTCATTGGCGCCACCTGACCACCACCGAAGTAGCAAGCCTGAAAATGGGTTCTTATAAATAGTATCTAAAAAGGTTTTAGAACTTCACACCCATAAAAAGCACATCATCCACCTGTGGATAATCTTCTTTCCACAAATTAAAGGTGCTCTTCACATATTCATACTGTTCTTCCATGGGTTTCTTGTGAATGTCTTTCAGTAGGTTTTTTAGCCGAACCATCTTAAACTTTTTGCCCATTGGGCCACCAAACTGATCGGGGTAGCCATCGGAAAACATATAGATTAAATCGCCTTTGCTCATCTGAAGGCTATCCTCCGAGAAGTCTTTTTCCTCTTTGGTTTCTCCCTGGCCACCGATGGAGCTACGACTACCTTTAATATAAATCTGCTCACCGTTCCTGTAAACAATCATAGGCCGCATGGCTGAAGCATAGCGCAAGGTGTAATTATGAATGTCAATTTCACAGACCATCACGTCCATTCCATCATGTGATTGTGCTGCATCGACATTCTGGTTGAGGATATTGCTCAATTGTTCGTCGAGATCGAATAATATCTGGGAAGGAGAATTAGCCCTGCCCGACATGCAAATATCTTTTATAAGAGTAGTGCCAATCATCGACATAAATGCCCCGGGTACACCATGACCGGTAGAATCGGCGCAAACCATTATAAATTTATCGTCCGATAGCTTTTCGAACCAATAAAAATCGCCACTCACAATATCGCGGGGTTGATAGAAAACAAAAGAACCGGAGAAGCTTTGCTGGAGTTTTTTAATTGGAGGCAAAATGCTCGTTTGTATGCGCTGGGCATAGTTTATGCTATCTGTAATGTCGCGGTTCTTGATTTCAATCTCTGTCTTTTGTTCCACTACTTCGCGGGTACGTTCGTCGAGACTTTTCTCCAGATATTCCTGCAATGCCTTTTGCCTGCGCTCGCGATACTTGACAACAAAAACAATAGTAAATAGCAACAACAATACAGACAATGTAATGAACCACCATGTTTTCCAGAATGGTGGCTTAATGCGAATGGAGAATCCTACAAGGGTAGAGTCGTATTTCCCATCGTGACTAAACGAGCGAATATTAAATTTGTAATCGCCGTCTTCCACCCTCGAATAAAGGCTAAACCGTAAATCTGTCATCTCGAGCCACCCGAGGTCATATCCCTCGAGCTGATACTGGTAACGTACGGCTTCCGGATCGTTGTAATTGAGGCCAACAAACTCTATACGCAATTTATAGGCGCCATAGGGCAGTATTATGGGCTTGGTAAAATCCACTTCCTGATCGGAAATAAACAACCTAAGCATGTTTGTTTTTGGCGGCACGGCAACTTTCCTGGCTCGCTGTGCATCGTATATTATAAGCCCGTCAGTGGTTCCGAAGTAAAGTTTTCCCTGCTCATCGGTATCTATTGCATTCAAATTGGCATCGCCTCCAATGCCATAATTCACATCGAAGGTTTTAATATTTAAATCTTTGATATGTATGCGGGTGAGACCCATGCGATGACCTACCCAAACATAATTGCTGTCTGAGGTAGCTACACTGTAGCAATAATTCGATTTAAGGCCGTTTTGTGAAGTAAAGTTAATGACGGTATCGGGCAGAATCAGAAAAACTCCCTGACCAAAAGTACTTACCCACAAACGCCCATCCACATCCTGGGTGATGCTGTTAAATGCTAACTCATAATTGCCCACCGAAAAGTAATCAAGCACCTCCCCTTTTTCGTCAATCTCAAAAATTCCGTTACTACGGGTAGCAAAAAGTAATCGATTGTTCCTGTCAATGTAAAGATGTTCGATGTTATTATGAGGTAAGCCCGAACTGGTGTTATAATGATATTGTTTGCCATTGGACTGATCAAACACATAAATGCCATCTTTGGTAGCAGCATAAAGGTTGGTGTTGTCGGCAAGTAAATAATTAATTGAATTGCCTAAGGAATTGGCTGCTTTAAAGTACGACTGAATTTGTCGGGTTTTGGTGTTGTATGAATAGATTCCATGGGATTCGGTACCCAGCCAAAGCCGGGAGTTATTATAGCACATCGAAGTAATTCTGTCGGTTGGTAAACCATTGCGTGTTCCAATAAACTGTTTTTTGAGGGGAAAACTCATTTGTATTTCGAGAAATCCGTTTGCTCCTCCCAAGAAAATCAGACTGTCATTGGTTGCTACAGAAAGTATGTTGTTATCATCTAAATCGGCTTCGAAACCAATAAATGTAAATGCCTGTTCTGCGAGTAAAGAGACTCCACCCCCATAGGTACCTACCCATAAGTTCGACTCGCGATCGAAAAACAAGGATTTAAAAAAATTGGTATTAAAGCCCTGTCCTTTCTTAAAGGTCGAAATAGAACCATAGCCCCCATTCTCATTAAATCCGGTCAACTTTACAAGTCCAGCATAATAGGTACAAACCCATAGGTCCTGGTCAGGGGTATGCCAAACATCTTGTATGTTTTGAAAATCGAGTTGGGTTCCAGGTGCTACAGCTTGAATTTCAGGTATTTGATTTTTTAAGGAAAGTTTAAGTAGACCTTGATCTTCGGTACCAACCAGGTAGGTATTTTCCCAAAGACTGGCTTTTATAATCTGAATGCTGACATAGGCAAGTGCTTCTGGTAAAAGCACCGAATTAAAATCGAAACTTTTATCTACGATAGGAATAATCTCTAAACCATCAGAGGTACCAAGCAACAAACGGTCGGAAGTAAAAAGTAAACTAGAAATGCCTTTCCCTTTAAACTGCTCATCGCTTGCTTTTATTTCGCCTTCGGGCGAAATTAGGAAACAACCCTGGCCATTGGTAGAAACAAATATTTCGCCCCAGGGTGTTTGGGCAATAGCACTGATAGCGCTGGTATTGTTTTCGGGCAGATAATACGAAGTAAAGCCTATACCATCCCAGGAGAGAATTAAGCCGTTGCTGAAACCGAACCACAAATCGCCCAGGTCATCGGTAAAACTCACATTAACAACATCGTTGGCCAGAGAATCGACTGCATCGAAGGATACAAACTCAAAACCATCAAATCGATACAGGCCTTCGCCGGTGCCCATCCAAATAAAGCCGTTCTTATCTTGATTGATCGTATAAATAAAAGGGTGGTATTTTAATTCTGCAACATCATAATTCCTGAATCGTTCCAGCTGAGCTTGAAGAGGTGTAAGTGCTGCAAAAATAAAAATCGCTGCGTACAACCACCTGATCAAACGCTGACTAAGAAAAGCTACAGGGTGCATCATAAAGTTTATTGTCGTTTAACAGAAATGTTATAATTGTATTTAGGCACTCCTCCGATAGGTATTACATAGAAGGGTAATAGCTCATTGTATTGGTTTCGCACATTTACAACGACGTTATTGTTCTTAACCGGTGGGGTTTTCTTTTTAATAAATTGAATATCGAGCGAGGTATTTTTTTCTTCGTCAAATATTTTAAATTCTTCTTCGGCCCATCGGTCATCGCCCGATACTTTCACCATTTGCCCGCGACGTGCCACTGAAACAATGCGAATAAAACCATCGTCGTCCCAATCAAAATTCGACAATTTAACAGTTATGGTGCGGTCGTCGACATAAGGATAAATGTGCGACACCTCGCTGGGGTTATCGTGCATGCGAAACGAATATTCGAAAGCAAAGGCATTACCGCCTTCCACAGGTCTGTTTTCGCTAAAACTGGTACTTAGAAAATATCGATAAAGGTTTCCATCATTACCCGCCACTCCTTCGCAAATTATTTTAAAAATATAGCCTCCGAATTTCGATACATACTCTCCCTCGGTAGGGTTAAAGGGGCCAAAGGTATACCAGTTATTGTCGTATCTTGGGTTAATGCCATAAGATTTCGTAGCCAGAAGGTTTCCGCTTTTATAATTTCCTATCGGGTCAGTTTCTTGCGCATCTTTATGAGTGTAGCAGCCAGCGCCTCCAAAAACTTCATAAGTCACGCGGGTATCCCATTCACCATTTTTTTCGTCCAATTCGCCTCCCACATCCGGATCGTAGACACGGATAAAAATAGGCTCTTTGAATGATTCAGGGATCAGAAAGAAAAATGTTTGCGAGAAATCATCATCTCCCCATGATTTTTCGGCAGCTTTTCCAAAAGTCATCAGGTAAGGAATATTCTCATCGCCCGCAGGCACCGATTGAGCAAGTAATAATTTACCTGCAAGAAAAAAAAGTATGATAAAAGTGAGAAATTGCTTCATTACTTATTTAAAATTACTGAAAATATCCCAAGCGTACTTAAATGGGTAGGACAAATTAAACAAAAGTTTTGCCAAAATGTGTTTACGATAAAAAAGTTTTCAAGTTATACACTTTAGCGCTTGAGTACCAAAATACTTTTTTGGGCGCATAAGCGTCCACCTTCCACTTTTTTATCCTTCTCATCTTCTTCACCCTGCCCATCAGTAACACCCAGTCGAACATAAAAGACTCCGGTGTTGGTATAAGTGTGAGTAGTATTAAGTCCTGTTTGTATATTTCCATCGCCGAAATCCCAAAAATAGCTCACTGGCTCAAAACTTCGAATAACAGACTGTTGCCCATTGAGCTGAATTTTTTCATACACATAGGCTGTATCTACGGCTGCAATATAGGGTTGCTCTGCCGGTTGAACCAATAAGTCGTAAGTAGCTTCGCTGAAGTAAATCTCGCCCGTGAGGGTATCAATTACATTAAGCGATACCACGTAAGTGCCTGTTTTGGCATAACAGTGGTAGGCATCTATGGAACGCATTTTACTTCCATCGCCGAAATCCCACTCATATTTCATGCTGGTGGCCGCAATATCAACGCTGCCTGTTTCGGTAAAGGTGTAGCAGAAATTTTCGTCAACCTGAACCGGACATTCCGGAAAGGCAGGAAAGGATGATGCAAAAAGAAAAATATCGTCTGACCCCCGGCGGTTCGATACAAAATACCCGGTATCCATTCTTTCCGAAAGTACATACGCAAAATCATCCTGTCGGGAATTAAAAGGTGACGGAAGATTAATGGGTCGAACCCATTCACCATCGCGTTTCTCGGAATAGAAAATATCTATTCTTCCCTGCCCCTGATGCCCGCGCGACGAAAAATATAAT
The DNA here is from genome assembly GCA_016699695.1 of Bacteroidota bacterium. Lineage (NCBI taxonomy): Bacteria > Pseudomonadati > Bacteroidota > Bacteroidota bacterium. Next base: position 2,467,637 of record CP065006.1, on the reverse strand, counting down.
CGACCATTTGGATGAATAAACGGGTAAACTTCATTTTCCGGAGTATTGATTATTGCCCCCAGGTTTTCGGGGTCTGACCAGCTTACTCCCCGTTTCTCCGATACATAAATATCGTACCCACCCTGCCCGCCAGGCTGACGGGAAGAAAAGTACAGGTATCGCCCATCGCTGCTGATGCTTGGAAAGGCAACATCGTAGCTTTCATCATTAAAATAAAAGGATTGTACCACACGCCAATCCTTACCTGCAGGCTCGCATTCGAAAATACCATTGCGAATGGTGTCGGCCTTAGAAATATCTGAAATAGATGCTGTTGCCATCTGTGAGCGTGTAATGTACATGGTCTGGTAATCGGAAGAAAAACTTGCTGATGACTCACTCAGCCTGCTGGTGAGGCTGCCAGAAAATAACCCGGGGATTCCCCATTTATTTCCTTTCTTTTCGACAAAATAGAGATGGTAGGGGTAATTGCTTTGCTCGTCGGTGGTTACCAGCACAATGTTGTTTTTTCTGTCGGAACTAAAAACAAGGCCATTCTGATAAATAAATGGTGCCATTTCGCTCGAATTGGGACTGTTAAACGGCAATACGCTAACCTTGTAATGTTGTTGCCCCATCGCTGCGAAAGCAATAAAGAGTATGAGTATGGAGAATAACTGTTTCATTCAAATTTGCTAAAAATCCCTTGGATTTACTGTGTTTGCAACAAAACCAAAATAATACATCAACCCTAATTCGTGCGATCCGCTTGAAAATGCTCCCAGCTTACCAAGGGTATGCTCGTAGGAATATGCAACCGAAAACTGCTTGTTAATGCCATAAGCCAAATTAAATAGGAGTGCTTCATCCAATCGATATCCACCCCCAAAAAGAATGTGTTCGATAAGTCTGAAATTGACTTGTGCCATCATGGCCGGCTCTAAATTGGAAGAATAATTTACCGCTAAGGATGGTTCTATTTTTAAAACTTCAGATACAGGAAATGACCCACCTGCAGTGAACAGGTATACCAAACGGCTCATATCAAAATCCATTTCTGCTGTTCCATCGCTTGTAGCCTTTGTGCCAAAAAAATAGGGAATGGCAAGTCCTGCATAAAACTTTTTGGAATAGTATCCTATACCAAACCCGGCATTGGGAAGCAGCAAAGAATTGGTTTCATACGCCGGATCGAAAGTGCTGGTATTCTCCAGAGAAGCTTGTGTGTAGCTAATACTATTAATTCCACCTTTTAAACCAAAGGCAAGTGTTGATTGGGCAAGCCTGATCCGGTGAGTATAAGTAAAAAAAGCTTCGTTGTTGTTTTTATTTCCGACTGTTTCGCGACGGGCTTGCAACCCTAAGGCTACTGCTTGTTTTTTAAGTGGCGCATGGAACTCAAACGATTGGAAGGTGGGCGCACCGGGGACATTTAACCATTGTGTGCGGTGCATTAGGTGAACCACCGCTGCGCCAGGTTTGCCAGCATATGCCGGATTGACATAAAGCAAGTTACGATCGATCTGAGCAGGCATCGAGAACTGTTGAGCCGACAGTGCACAAGAAAATAATAATAATAATATGAAGCTCAATTTACGCATTTACCTTCTTATTTCGATATAACCGACACGGGCCGATTTTCCTTCTTCCTCTATCACATAATAATAGGTATCTTCAGGTACCTGCTGCCCATTTTTGCCTGTACCGTCCCAGGTTAATTCTAATGTTCCGTCAAGAACCTTTACAGGTTGCCCATTCCTATCGAATATGCTTACCTTAAATTTTTGACCACTGGGAATAGAAATCACAAAATTATCGTTCACTCCGTCGTCGTTGGGCGAAAAGCCATTATTCAACAATAATTCGTTTATCAACACGATTAAATTGTCTGATACAGGTAAACAGGCACCATTTGTAATGGTCCAACTAAGCTGATATTCTCCAATGCCAGGAAATTCAACACTTGTATTGGCTAATGTGCTGTCTTCAAAGGTACCAATCCCCGATACAAACCGCCATCTTCCGGAAGCAGGCAATTGGGGTTCATTGGCATCCAATTGGGTAACAAAAGTATAAGGCAATACCTGGTCTTCTCCTGCATCGGCAGCTGCGGGTTGTTCATAAGCTGTAACTGTGATAGTTTCCTGATCGGTACATTCCCAGTTTGTTTCGGTCCAGGTAAGCACAGATTGACCATAAGAACCTAAATTTGCTTGTGTATTGGCGCTGGTCGGATTATCAAACACCGCATCACCCGAAGTCCACAAGCCGGTGCCAAGGGATGTAGATAAACTGGCATTCAATTGAACTCCAAGACCGCAGGCTTCGAAATCTGCTCCCGCATTGGCAATTGGTACTTCATAAGCAGTGGCTAAAACCCGGCCAATTGTAAGGGAAGTATCGGCAATACAAGTGCTATCGTCTTGCATTTCTAGTATCCGGATGTTGGCCGATTCGTTTAAACTAAATGTGATGCTTCCAGAGGAATTTGTCAGTCTGGAAGAAGTATGCAGTGGGCTTGTTTCTCCAAGTTGAAGAATTATACCGCCATTGCCTGTAAGATTTTCATAAGCAATACTTAATACTTCTCCGGCACAAAGGGTGTCTGCACTACTTACTATATCACCCGTAGGAAGAGGGTTAATCTTCGCGAATACAAAGGCCGAAGTATCCTTGCATTGATCAAGTTCGCCAGAGAATGTAATACGCCTGAAATATTGCTGTGTGGTAAGTGGGTCGCTCGTAAAATTTATGTTGTTCGACCCCACATTGCCCCAATTAATGCCATCGGTAGAGTTTTGCCAATAATAATCGTAGCTATTGTCTCCGCCCGCAGGTTGCGAACCACTAAAAAGTTTAGTTGAGCTATAACAAGCATACTGAACCGATGCGCCCAGAATTTCATTTGATTCAATGGAATCGTAAACCAAAATATCCAGCGCATTGCTTGTACTAGCACAAATCTGAGAAGTAGCCAATCGCCGGTATTGAGTAGAGGCGAATAAGACCGGTGCGGAATAACTTATTAGGTTGTTGGTTCCAATAGCATTCACCCAACCTAATCCCGCAGTATTTTGCTGCCAAAGGTATGTGAATGTGCCCGTTCCGGCACCTCCCAGAGCGGCGGTTTCGCTAAATGGCTGAGGTATGGATGCCTGACAAATATTTTCATCGGCCGAAACTAAAGTATTGACAATGGCAGGAATAACATCTACACTCAGCGCAGCGCTTTGATCGACACAAGCATAGATAGAACCGGTTACAAGACCCGAAGAAACGATTCGTCTGTATTCCGTTGTATCTGTTAGAACACCTGGTAAAAAGAATGAACTTGTTTGACCAGACAAATTGATCCAGCTTGTTCCATCGTATTGTTGCCACTGGTATGAATAAGACCCATCTCCTCCACCAAGGGTAAAACCTGTTATTTGTGTCAAAGCCAGCGGACTATCGCCTGAGCAATAGCGGAGCGAGTCGCTGTCGATCACATTATTTGTAATTACAGGCAATACTTCAATCAGTCTGGCAGTAGTGGTGTCGATACAGGCATCGTCGGAGCCGGAATAAACAATTCTCTTGTAATGGCGAGTAGCCGAAAGAGTGCCCGGACTATAATTAATCAAAGTGGCTGCACCCACGGGGGTATAAGTTATACCATTTGAACTTTGCAGCCATCCATATCTATAAGTTCCATCGCCGCCAGCGGGTTGCGAACCAAGAATTGTTCCAGCCGAAAGGCCACTACAAATAGTTGTATCCAAAAAGGGGTTTAGCAAAAGGTTATTGAGAATGGAATCAATAACCGAAAGGGTATCTACATTGCTTAGGCTGTAGCACACTGCCTCTGGTCCGCTTTCTACATGACGTCGGTAGTAGGTTTCCTGAACAAGACTGTTGGTTTCATTGAGTAAAACCGTGGTGTTGGTTCCTCGTGATATCCAGCTTAACTGGTCGGTGCTCGACTCCCAGCGATAGTTATACACTCCACTTCCTCCTGATACAGGATTGGCACTGAGCACCCCGGGTGCCACACCAGAACAAATTGTATCGCGTAAAGTAAGTATGTTATTGCTAAGGTTGGGGTATACCAATATCATCACCGAAAGTGCAGTATCGCGAATATTATCGTCGGGGAAGAAAACTTCGCGGGTATAATAGGTAGTAGTGCTTAAAGTGGGTGGTTGATAGTTTTTGCCCGTTGCAGCGGGGCTTACCGGAACCCAATTACTATTGTCGGAGCTCTGTAGCCACTTATATTGAAAATTGGTTGTTCCTTTGGGCACGGTGCCAATAAGCAAATGTGGGATATCGCCATCGTTGCAGATGGTGTCGTTTGCCGAAATGGCATTGAAAGTAAAACCGTTGAGAAGAGTTGTATAATTTCGTAAAGTATCTCCTACAATTCCTGGAGAGCCAAAATTTGAGCCACATTCCGAATTTCCTTCTAAACCGCCAGACAAGTCGTATGTTACTTGCGATTGGGTTGCTGAAGCAGCAATGAGCAAGGTGCCACCTGCTCCTCCCCCACCAGTTCCACCGCAATTCACTCCAAGTGTGTTTCCACCATTGCCACCTAGCGCAAGAACGGAAAGAGGACCATTGTAATAGGCCACATCGAGCAACACCGTGCCTCCGGCACCTCCACCGCCAGCTCCGGCTTCGGAAGGTGTTGAAACCGACTCACCATTGGCGATAATGTTGTATCCGTTAGAGATAATGGTATCGGCCAGGATAATCGCCAAACCACCTCCATCACCTCCCTTTGAAGCATTGAGTCCGGTACTATCGGTCGAACCTCCTCCTCCTCCTCCAAAAGTGATTTTTTTATAAGTGCTGTAAAAGCCTCCAAACAAGGCAGTCGCACTTAATGATCCATCTTCAAGTCCATTGCCACCGCTTCCAAATTCAGTAGCTGCGGTATTACAGAATATTTGCTGCAAACCTCCTGCACCTCCCCGGCTGTAGTTACTTCCACCACCACCACCACCAAATTTCCCGATTCCCCCACCTCCTCCATTGAAGTTATTGCCGGGTCCAATAGTATAATTTGAGGCCGCAGGTTTAATTCCTTCTCCCTTGGTTCCGCCTTTGTTGACCGAGCCTGTAGGAAAATACATAGTATCGTTGGTATTAAACGGCCGGCAACCGATTAGGTAGGAGGCCGGGTCGGCACCACGAAAACCTTTTCCACTAAGGTCGATATTGGCGTTCAGAGTAAGCTTCTGAAGAATTACAAGGGCAAGGATACCTCCTTTATTTCCATCCCAATCTGCGGCGGTTACTTCGCTGTTGATATTTACATCATAACCTACATATGCTTTAACCAGCTGAATTTTTTCTCCGGCGGTATAGGAGTTTTTAAAATTAGCGGTGAAGCTTATTTCCTTGCTTACATTGTTCACTGCTAATACAGAAAGAAATTCGTATTTACCGCCACTACCTATGTTTTGATCGACATGGTTGTTATCCCGGACATTAAAAATGGTAAAACCAGCACCCGTCATCTGTATGAGTAATACCTTATCGCCAGGCAGCAAACCCGACAAATCTTCTCCGGTGCAGGTAATTGTATTGGTATTGGGAAGGGCCGACACGGCATAATACTGGTTAACCACACCCCCGATATTATCCTGTGCGCGAAGCACAATAACGAAAGCAAATAGAAAAAGTATGGTGGTTAAGTGCTTCAAAGTGGTTTACTCAGTATCGGTTTTAATTCACCAAATATAAAAAAAATATATTCAAGCAACAGAAATTTAAAGTATTAACAGCCACCATTAGATCATTCATATAAAAGAGGAATTCGTATGGTAAAAGTGGTGCCTTTATTAACCTGGGTTGTAAAACCTACCTGGCCATCGATGCTTTCAACAATATTCTTTACAATGGCCAGTCCAAGCCCCATTCCTCCACTTTTGGTAGTAAAACTTGGGGTAAACAACCGATCAATTATTTCTTCAGGTATTCCTTTTCCATTGTCTGAAATATGGATCAAGGCCAGATTGCTTTCGCGCTCCAGCTTCACCTCAATTTTACCTTCAACTCCTTCAGGTATAGCCTGTATACCATTTTTAATGACATTGATAAAAACACGTGTCAACTGATCGGCATCGGCCATTACCCAATATTGTCCTGGCGAGGCCAGATAATTCACTTTTACATGATCCTGACTATCGAACAAGGATACAACTTTACTCAGTGCAACTGACACTTCAACTTTTTCAATTTTTGCCAAGGGCATATTGGCAAAATTGCTAAACTCCCCTGCTATAGCAGAAAGGTTATCGATCTGCTCAAGCAGTGTTTCAGTTACCCGCTGCAGATAGGTTTCAAAATCTTCGCGTTTATCGTTCCAGGTGCGCTTCAATTGCTGCACACTGAGCCTCATGGGAGTAAGCGGGTTTTTTATTTCGTGTGCCACTTGCTTTGCCATTTCCCGCCAGGCCGATTCACGTTCTGACCTTGCTAATAATTCTATATTTTTTTCCAATTCGAGAACCATGCTGTTGTATTCATTCACAAGCCTGCCAATTTCGTCGCTGTTGGCGTATTCGATGGGTTCATAACGGCTTCCTAGTTTTAGGTTGCGAAGTTTGGCCTGAAGCATTTCAAGAGGTCGGGTAATCTGATCTGAAATAATCACAGCTATAATGATAGTAAGCAAAATAAGCAGTACATAAATATTGATAATCGCTACTGTGAGTGTAGTGATATCCTCCTGAAGTTCAGTTTGTTTAGTAAAATAAGGCAAATTCAGATAAGCCAGCAGCTTGCCCTCGCTGTTCAGAAAAGGAGCATAAGCCGACAAGTAAGAAAGCTGACTGATTTTTTCTTTGCTAATGAAGCGTGTAAGCCGATCTTTACGAAGGTTTTGGTATGCAATCGGGGTCATTTTATCACTTTGCAATCCAAGCCGGAATATTTCGTCACGCGAAGTGGCTATGAGCTTACCTTCGGGACTATAAAGATTGATATCGCTATAGAACACATCGGAAAACTTGATGAGAAGTTGCGACAGGTTGTCGTATTTATCAGCCCTCCAATTGGCAGTAAGTTCTTCTTCGTACATAAGTTTATGCTCTAATTCCACATACACCATTTTTATTTTCTCTTCGAGCAGGCGCTGTTGCGACTGATTAAACTTATGTATGTTGAAATAAATTGTACTCCCGGCTGTAAGAACCAGCGAAACAATGAGTATGAATACCACCGAAAACTGAATTTTATTCCGCAAACTATTGCTGAAATTGAATTTTCGGTAATTGGGATCGAGTAAAAAAGTGAAAAACAGAGCCAACAGGTAGAAGAATACAAAAACATACGAGAACAACACCATGTAATCAAGGGCATTTAATTCCTGTACACTTATTACTACAATGTTGTCAGGATTACTTCTAAAAACCAGGTGAAGGTATCCGTTGTGTTTGATTTGTCGAAACTCTCCGGACCAACCCTTTTCGAAAATTTCCGAGCTCAGGCTGTAATCGTAATTTCCTCCGAAAGATAATAGATTGCCCTTGTTGTATTTTGCATAGGAGCGCCCTTCATATTTAATCCCCGAATTCAAATCTTCATCGAGCAAAAGCTCCGGATAACCAAGCTGATTACTCGTAAACCTCGATTCCATTTCAATGAATACCGACACAGAAGAGTTATTGGCGATTTTATAACTGATCCATCCCAGGTAATTGATCAGACCAGAATTTTTATCGATATAAAAGAACTGGGTATTGGGTATAACAATGCCACTGGATTGAATAATTTCTTCAAAAAAAGTATAGCAGGGATACAAAAATAAACTTCCACTGCTAACGAGTACACTGTCAATAGGCCGGCACACTGTTACAGTAAAATCGTAGTTTTTCCAATACCCGTCTAAGTGTTTTTTTCTAAGGTAATCGTAAAATGAAACGATATCAAAGGCATCTGGCTCTAAATTCCTGACGATAGCTGTATCTGATTCCAAATCACGCGATAGTTCGCGAAAGAAATACTCTGCCACCGGATCATGTTCGGCAGATAACCCAATGGCCAATGACCTGTTCTGCTGATACTCTTTCTGCCCGCCTGTTTTTACAGTAAAAAACAAGATGTAAACCGAAAACAACAACAGAAATACCATCAGGGTCGAAAAAATTGTATTCCGTTGCAGGTGTCGCTGCATGTAGGCCAACAAGGAATATAAAATAAAAGCAAATAGTACAGAATAAAGTTCAAAGGGCAATTTCACTGCAAAACTCATAAAATAAGCTACCGACAGCAGGATTCCACAATTAATAACCAATCGGTAGAGCTTTATTTCTGCAAGATTTTTAAATATCCAGAGTGCAATGAGCAATACCGCAAAAAAGTTTAATGAGAAAATGATATAAGCGATTATAACAGGCAGTTTCAGTTGACTGATATTTTGTACCAGTATTTTTAAACTCGAATTGGCAATAAGACTTGTAGACGAAAAAATGGCATAGGCCAGCACCAAGAGAAATATCAGGTTAAAAAACAAAATCCATACAGCCTGGCCTGAAGAACCGGAAACCAATACTGCGGGCACTCTCACATACCTGTAAACGAGGTAAATAATAAATAGAAAGAGGATTGTGTGAAGCATCAAATCGCCCAGCGAGGGAGCCCATGCAGAAGCATAGATATAGGGATCAAATAAAAGATAAAAATCAGCGGGCCAAGCTGTAAACAGCAATCCGATACGCGCAAGTACCAATGCACCAGCCACTAACAGCAGGGCCCATGAGCGCTTTTTAGCGTTCATGTATTTCAGGTATATGCGCAAATATTGAAGCAAAAAATAAATTCCGGTAAAAAACAAAAGAGTTGCTAGTACCAGCAAATTGCGATTAATATCTTTTGATGCATGCGTAAAATCAAGGAAAAAGACAATCTTTCCGTCCTGATCTTTTAGGGGCAAACTGTTCTTAATTTGTTTTTGAGCAATGATTACTCCTTTTGGCAGTTTAAACCCAGGATGCATACCATTGACTACGAAACGATTTTTATGCGGAAAATTGTTTTCAAGCAATACCAGGCCAAGTCCTTCTTCTAAACCAACCGGCCTCTTGAAATAATAATAGCTGCTCGAAAAAATGCTTACAACACCATTTTCATTAAGTGTATCTGTAACAATTTTTTCAACTGCCACATTGTTATCAGACCAGGCTATAAGTGTGTCTCCGCGAAATAAAAAGGCGCTTACACCATGTTTAAAATAATAATCATCGCGATTGGTTACGTATTGCGAATGAAATTCCTTATCAACCAATTGAATCAGTTCAGTAGCCTTTTCGAGCTTTTCGATAAAGGCTTTCTGAGCTTTTTTTACATGCCATGTGCGGGTCTCAATCTTTCCTGGCAATTTTACAAGTGTCACAGAAAGAGCTAGCAACAGAATAGCGATGTAAAAATTTCGGAGAGTATTCTGATTCATTTTAATCTACTAAGTAAAAAAACATTCTTCCGGCTGGCTGGTCTTTTCTCTTATCGAAAAGAACGTAGTAACTACACCGGCACTAAATTTATAGCATATTCCTATAAGTTCCTCATTAATTGATCAACACACCAATCTATTCGTTGTGGTATGGATGCCCGCTAAGAATCGACAATGCCCGGTAAATCTGTTCGGCAAATATCAATCGCACCAACTGATGCGTGGTAGTCATTTTCGAAAGCGAAAGCATCTCCTGGGCCCTTTTGTAAACAGCATCGGAAAAACCATAGGCACCGCCAACTACAAAATAAATATTTTTATGTCCGGCATTAAAATGACGTTGCAATTGATTGGCAAACTCAAGCGAAGTAAAAGATTTCCCTTTTTCATCTAAAAGAATTATATAATCAGATTTACCAAGTCGCTTCAAAATAAGTTCTCCCTCTGCCTTTTTCCTTTCGTTAGGGTTTAGTTTACTGAAATTCTTTGGAGTATCGATGGATTCAAGACTAAAATCAACCTGCTTTTTTATCCGTTCAATATAATCTTCTATCAAAGCATCGAGGTGATGACTTTCAGAACGGTTTACACATAAACAATTGATTTTCATGCAAATTACAATAATAAAAAAATCATACCTAAGTTCAACCTGAATAGCATCTCCGCAGGTTGGTAATAAGTTGGTTTTCAGAGTTCGCTAAATGTTGTATTTTTACTTTTTATTTGGCTTGCTTTTTGAGTCACCCTAACAAAAGTACAATGATGAATTGGAATAAAAAACTTCTTTCATTGCTGGTATTTGTCATGCTATTGGCGACAAAAGCAACTTGTCAGGACTTACCAACGGATTTGATCAATGGATTTAGCACTGGCAACACCTCCCTGATATCAAATTATTTTAAACCTTCGCTTGAGCTCAGTATTGGCTCTACCAGCAATGTTTACAGCAAAACCCAGGCAGAAATTATTCTGAAGGATTTTTTCAAAAACAATGCTCCTAAAAGCTTTTCGGTTTTACACAAAGGAGGCCAGGGCGAATCGAAATATGCTATTGGCACACTGGTTACAGGAAATGGTACCTACCGTGTTACCATTTTAATAAAAGGCGAAACCACCAATGCGTTCATTCATCAATTAAGAATCGACAAAGATGGAGCTTAAGAGTTACCTCGACTCATTCATCTCAGGTGCCATAAACGAAGATATTGGCCCTGGCGACTATACCTCGCTTGCTATATTTCCATCAGACAAAAAGGGAGTTTCCCGACTATTGGTGAAACAAGAGGGTATCTTGTCTGGTGCAGAGATCTCCATCGAAATATTAAAACGTTTTGATCCGGAAATTAAAGTAGAACAATACTTTTTCGATGGCGAACCGATACAAGTGAATGACATCGTATACATTGCCGAAGGAAAAATTTTGGCACTTCTGCAAGCAGAAAGATTGGTATTAAATCTTGTTCAACGTATGAGCGGAATTGCCACACAAACAAGACAGTACGTAGAAGCAATTAAAGGGCTCGACACCAAACTACTCGACACCCGCAAAACCACTCCCGGTTTGCGTATTCTGGAAAAAATAGCGGTTAAACATGGCGGAGGAGTAAACCATCGCATGGGCCTTTACGATGCCATGATGATTAAAGACAACCATATCGATTATGTGGGGGGGATTCGCAAAGCCATTGAAATGACGAGAGATTACAACAAAAAAAACCAGCTAAACCTAAAAATTATTTGCGAGGTACGCTCCTTGGCTGACATCGCAGAGGTTTTAAAAACTGGAGGAGTTGACCGCGTATTGCTCGATAATTTCAGCCCGGAACTAACCAGAGAAGCCCTTTCACTTATTCAGGGCAAACTGGAAACAGAATCATCCGGAGGAATTACATTGGCCAACATCCGAGAATACGCCCGCTGTGGGGTGGATTACATTTCGGTTGGAGCACTTACGCATCAGATACGTAGCCTCGACTTAAGCCTTAAAGCTGTGGTCTCTTAAAAGATGCGAAAATCTGACTCCTACATAATAGGCCAATGGGTAAAGAAGGCAAGCCAGGCTGCAAAAATACGGTGGAAGAAAACCTCCTTTTCTGGCTTTAATGATGTGAGCTTGTCTGATGTAATAGAATTCTTTATAAAAGGAATAAGAAAAGGATCCTTAAACTTAAGGGCCACCTCGATAGCTTTTAATTTTTTATTGGCACTCGGACCTGCCTTGGTTTTTTTTCTAGCCATTTTGCCTTATCTGCCTATTGATAATTTCGAAGCCACTCTCTCGACAGTGCTATTCGACATTATGCCCGAAAATTCATTCATTGCCATCGAGCCCTTGTTGGATGAAATATTCCGTAGGCGGGGGGGGTTGCCAATTTTCGGACTACTTACCAGTCTCTTCTTCGCACAAAAAGCAATACACGGAATCATAGAAGCATTTAATGCCACTCACCACACCATCGAAACCCGCAGTTGGTACAAACAAAGAGCTGTTTCTATTGCACTTGTGTTTGTGTTTTTTGCCCTGGCGGCCATCGCAAGTTCTGCATTTTTTATCAGTAAAATGTGGCTGGCTTCATTTTTCGAAGAGAGCTTTTTCGATATCAATCCATGGCTTTTCTATTTTGGAAAATGGCTTATGCTAATAGTCCTTACTTATATCTCAATTTCCTTATTGTATTATTTCGGACCAAGCCGGCGAGGCAAATGGAAATTCTTTTCAGCAGGCTCCAAACTAGCCACCTTGCTTACCATTATATCCTCATTAGGCTTTACTTATTTTATGGACCACTTTGCCCAGCTTAATAAGTTTTTTGGGTCTATTGGTGCCCTGGTAGCTCTTATGCTTTGGCTAAACTTCAATGCCATTTCACTGCTCATTGGTTTTGAACTTAACGCTTCCATTAACAATGCAAAGCTCAAGCACAACCAGGCACCAGCTGAAAACAATTGATTCAAACTTCCTCTGGAGGTATATCCCTATATCTTTTTCAGAAATACGCTATTTCAATCTTTGAACATAAAGCATGTAGAAAATGTTAAGCATTTATTATTAATAAATTGCCAAATGAAGAAATTTTTCCATATACGCCGCGATTACAATAAATCGAATCTTCAACTCATCGATCTGAAATCGAATCCTATGGAACAATTTGATCAATGGTTTCGTGATGCACAAAAAAATGAAATATACGAACCCAATGCCTTTGTGCTAGGCACCTCAACACCCGATGGCAGAAATTCAACCCGCTATTTGCTTTTAAAGGCCTACGATAATGAAGGTTTGATTTTTTTTACAAATTACGAGAGCAAAAAAAGCCAGCAAATGGCGCGTAACCCCTTAGCATCCATGGCATTTTACTGGCCTGTTGCTCAGCGTCAGGTCAGAATAGAAGGGAGTATCACACGTTTGCCAGAAGCACAATCAGACGAATATTTCAATGTGCGCCCCGAAGGCAGTAAGATCGGTGCCTGGGCATCGCCGCAAAGTAAGCCAATCCCTAACCGCGAATACCTCGAAAAACTAAAAAACGAATACGAAAAAAAGTTTAGTCAATTTCGCATTAATCGTCCAAATTTTTGGGGTGGCTACAAATTATCTCCAGACCTGATCGAGTTTTGGCAGGGCAGACCTGACAGGCTTCACGACCGTTTTGAGTACATCCTAAAAAGTGACGGTTGGAGACGTGAGCGGTTAGCGCCTTAAACTTTTTCGTTGGTATCTATTTTGAAGGATAATCCAGCTTCAATTCAAATAATGAAGCTCCCCGCAACAAACTGACGGGATATCTGCAAAAGATTTTATTCGCCTCAAGAGGCGTGGTATTTACCCGCGCACCTACTTTCAGTCCCGGATGTAAATCGGGATTCGACTATAAAATTTCATTTCGTGAACTCATGAAATTTAAGTCTCACGAATAAAACCGCCCCGAATAATATGCGAAGCGGCTTTTTTTTCGATTAGATTAGTTTGCCCAATTGCTCTCCAATTGTTTTTATTTTTAATTCGGCGTCAGCCTGTTTCTGCTTTTCCTTTTCAACTACTGCTGCAGGAGCACTGCTCACAAATTTTTCATTTTCAAGCTTTTTACACACCGAAACTAAAAATTCCTGATAATACTTAATTTCCCCTTCCAGGCGCTTACGTTCTGTTTCTGAATCGATTAGCTCGGTCATAGGGATTCCAAATTCAGTGGTTCGTACTAAAAAATTTATCGTTCCGCTGTCTACCTTTTCTACAAATACAATCCGATTGATATTGGCAAGTTTCTGAACAACCGGTAAAAAATCTTTTCTGTAACTTTTTTCGTCAGCTACTATCTGAATATCCAAGGAATCTTTGTTGGGAATATTTTTGCCCTGACGGATGTTGCGCACAGCAGCAACCAGTTCTTTAGTCTGCTCAAAAAGCTCAATCAGCTCCTCATTAACCTTTCCAGCCATAGGCATTTGGGCTATCATGATACTATCGTTATCTTGCCGCTTCTCAATAAGTTGATAAATTTCCTCTGTAATGAAGGGCATAAACGGGTGCAGCAACCGCATTACCTTATCGAAATAGCCCACGGTGGCATCGTAAGTTTTTTTATCTATTGGTTTCTGATATTCTGGTTTAACGGCTTCGAGAAACCAGCCGGAAAAATCATCGCGTACGAGAGTGTAAACTAACATCAATGCATCGCTGATTCTGAATTTCGCAAAATTATCGTCGAGAATTTCAATGGTTTTATTGAGGGTATGATCAAACCACTCGATGGCTTCTGCAGCTGATTTGGGTTGCGTGGCCGAGGCGTCAACCTCCCAGCCCTTTACCAACCTGAAAGCATTCCAGATTTTATTGCAAAAATTTCGTCCTTGCTCAGTAAGGCTTTCATCGAAAAGAATATCGTTTCCGGCAGGTGAGCAGAGCAACATTCCAACTCTTACTCCATCGGCCCCATATTTTTCAATCAGGTCAAGTGGGTCAGGAGAATTGCCTAATGATTTCGACATTTTACGACGCAATTTGTCACGCACCATCCCGGTGAAATAGACATTATTAAAAGGTTTTTGGCCTTTAAAAGCATAGCCTGCCATTATCATACGGGCTACCCAGAAAAAAATAATATCGGGTGCAGTAACCAAATCGTTGGTTGGGTAATAATAATCCTGTTCTTTCTCTGGAAAAACAGAATAGGGCCATAGCCACGACGAAGCCCAGGTATCCAATACATCTTCGTCCTGAGTTAAATCAGCCATAGTTAAGGCAGAGTTCCCTGTATTGTTTTTCGCTAAAGTCAACGCCTTTTCAGCGGTTTCGGCTACTACAAACGAACCATTGTCCAGGTAATAAACCGGTATGCGGTGCCCCCACCACAACTGCCGGCTAATGCACCAGTCCTTAATGTTTTCCATCCAATGCCGATACAGGTTCTTAAACTTGGCAGGGTAAAAACTAATGTTATCTTCCATCACAGTTTCAAGTGCCGGACGGGCCAATGTTTCCATGCGCAAAAACCATTGGGTCGAAAGTTTGGGCTCTATCACCACATCTGTGCGCTCTGAATAACCCACTTTATTGACATAATCGTCGGCACGCACAAAATTTCCGGATTGTTCTAATGCAGGAATTATTTTTTTACGGGCAACAAACCGATCTTCTCCAACCAGGTATTGTGCTTTTTCACTTAAAGTGCCGTCATCGTTAAAAATATCAATCGATTCCAGTTTATGGCGCATGCCAATTTCATAATCGTTAATATCGTGTGCGGGAGTAATTTTTAAACAGCCAGTACCAAATTCCATGTCGACATAGTCGTCTTCAATCACCGGTACCGATCTGTTGATAAGAGGCACCAGCACTCTTTTTCCTTTTAGATTCTTATACCTTTCGTCACTGGGGTTCACACACACCGCCGTATCGCCAAGTATAGTTTCCGGCCGGGTAGTTGCAATTACCACATAATTATCTACCTCACCTTCTACCTTGTAGCGTAAGTAATATAACTTGGATTGTTCTTCTTTGTAGATTACCTCTTCATCGGAAACCGCTGTTTTCGCGGAAGGATCCCAGTTTACCATACGCACACCGCGGTAAATCAGTCCTTGCTCGTACAACTCGACAAAAGATTTGATAACTGCCTTACTGCGGGCTTCGTCCATAGTAAAAGCTGTACGATTCCAGTCGCAACTGGCTCCCAGCTTCTTAAGCTGATCGAGAATAATGCCACCATGCTTTTCTTTCCATGCCCAGGCATGTTGTAAAAACTCGTCGCGGGTAAGCTGGTCTTTGTTTATACCCTCGGCCTTAAGTTTATTTACAACCTTTGCCTCGGTGGCAATGGAGGCATGGTCGGTACCCGGCACCCAGCATGCATTTTTACCTAACATTCTGGCCCGCCGAATAAGAATATCCTGAATAGTATTGTTAAGCATATGCCCCATATGCAATACGCCAGTTACATTGGGTGGAGGAATTACAATGGTGTAAGGCTCGCGTTTATCGGGATGCGAACTAAAATAATTCTTCTTCATCCAGTCGGCGTACCATTTATCCTCTACAATACGGGGATTATATTTGCTTTCAATTTCCATTTATACTCTTATTGTTTGAATAAATATTGTTGTAAAAAAACCAAAATAAAATCATGCACTTTTTAAAAATTGCGTAAAAATAGCAATAAATTAGCAGCCACTTTCTGCTGGCATTAAATTTGATTTATTAAACTTAAAAATGCAGATAAGATCGAATTGAATTAATTATAATTTTGCACAATAAATAGAATAATTATGAAAAAGATTCTCACCTTCTGTTTGTTAGCTTTAGCTTCATTCAGTATAAGTTGTTCCCAAACCAGCCAGGCTGAGCCAAATGTGGATATTGATGCTCAGGGGCCTGTAATTAAGTTTAAAGATCTGAATCATGATTTTGGCACCATCGAGCAAGATGGCAACGGTACGTACGAGTTTGAATTTAAAAACGAAGGCAACGAACCACTTCTCCTCGAGAATGTGCGTAGCTCATGTGGTTGCACCATTCCTCAGTGGCCGAAAGAACCAATTGCTCCGGGTCAATCATCAAATATAGTAGTGAAATACGATACAAGACGAGTAGGTTCTTTTTCGAAATCCATTACTGTAAGCTCCAATGGTTCTGAAATACCCATTACACTTAGCATTAGAGGTACTGTTGAAGCCAAAGCGGCGGCGCAATAATTAAAAAACTGAAATAGCTTGATTAGACTCACAAGTCCACCTTACAGGCTTGTGAGTTTTGTTTTTAATAACCATTAACATTCAAATTTATGCCATCCATTTCCGATCGAGGGAATTTAATGCCGAACTCCCCAATCCGTAAGCTTGTTCCGCTGGCTGAAAAAGCTGAGAAAAGCGGCAGAAAAGTAATTCGACTAAATATCGGGCAACCCGATATTCCTACTTCAGATAAGGCATTGGCGGCAATTCGGAACATGAATGTACAGGTAATTGAATACAGCCATAGTGCTGGAATGGAATCGTTAAGACGGAAGATGGCCGAATATTATCAAAAAATCAACATTGATGTAAGTTACGAGGATATTCTGATTACTACCGGTGGGTCAGAAGCCATTACCCTTACTTTGCTCACCTGTTTAAATGCAGGTGATGAGATTCTGGTTCCTGAACCATTTTATGCCAATTATTACAGCTTTGCCACTTCTACCGATGTAAAAGTGGTAGCCATCAGCTCGAAAATTGAAGATGGTTTTCGACTTCCTCCCATAGAAGAGTTCGAGAAAAAAATTACCAACCGTACAAAATGTATCATTATTTGCAACCCGAATAACCCAACCGGTCATGTATACAGCCGCGAGGAACTGGAGCAAATAAGAGATCTGGCATTAAAGTACGATTTGTTTCTGCTCTCCGACGAGGTTTACCGCGAATTTGTATACGATGGAGAGGCTTTCACTTCCATCATGCACCTCGATGGGCTTGAAAACCATGCCATTTTAATCGACTCCCTTTCCAAGCGATATAGTGCCACTGGCTTGCGCACCGGTGCCCTGGTAACCAAAAATAAGTCCCTACGAGATACTGCCTTAAAATTTTGCCAGGCAAGATTATCTCCACCCTATGTGGGGCAAATTGCGGGTGAGGCTGCACTCGACTCCTCGGACGAATACATGAGCAATACTTTTAATGAGTATCTGGCTCGTCGGAATTTTGTAGTAAAAGCGCTTAACGAAATGCCTGGTGTATTCTGCCCCAATCCTAAAGGTGCATTTTATGTCATGGCCAAACTTCCCGTCGACAATGCTGAGAAATTTGCGATGTGGCTTCTCGACGAATTTAATTGCGATGGCAATACCGTTATGGTAGCTCCCGGTGCAGGCTTTTATACCGAAGGAGGATTAGGAATGCAAGAGATAAGAATTGCCTATGTAATTAACCTGCAACAGCTCGATATCGCCATGAAATGCCTGAAAAAAGCCCTGGAAGTTTATCCTGGTCGAATTTCCTGATATTAAAGTCCTATACAGACTATTCGGGATAAATCAGATACTTCTGTCGAATTGTTTCAAAATTTTTTAATCCGGGCTCCCAACTAGCCCGGATTTCTTTTTCTGTAAACCCAGCAAGAATTTGTTTTTGGAGTTGATCCGTTCCGGCCAGCAAATTAAAATATTCGTTAAAAAACAGCTCTTTGCTATTCATTTTCAGATAAGCCGCCAGCAAATAAGACAGATTTAATTGATGAGTTTGGTACAATGAGTCGATGGAGGTTCGGGTTAAATCAACCCCAAAACACCTTAAATTTTTATATTCAGGGTTCAGACTTGCTCCAGGTTTGCTTTTAGGTATAAAAGAGTAATTTTTCTCTGGATAATCTGGATGACCGAAAACCTGAAAAGGAGAAGGAGTACCCCTTCCCACCGAAATAACTGTACCCTCAAATAAACAAAGCGAAGGATAGAGCATAACCGAACGCATGTCAGGCAAATTCGGTGAAGGTTTTTCGGGAAAACTATAACGCGAATGCCGCCAATAGTTCCCAATCTCAATTACCTTCAGTGTGCATTTCATATTTTCACCAAGCCATCCTTCTCCGTTGATCATATTGGCATATTCACCAATGGTCATACCATATACTATTGGCACTGGATGCATACCAACAAAAGAATTGAACTTCATTTCAAGAACTGGTCCATCGACATATTGAATATGAGGGTTGGGGCGATCGAGCACAACCAGTTTAATTCCTTCTTCTGCACAAGCCTGCATTACATAATGCAGAGTGGATATATAAGTATAAAACCGAACCCCAACATCTTGTAAATCGAACAATACGATCTCTATATCCTGCAAATCACTTTTCGAAGGTTTGGTTTTACTTCCATACAAAGAAACAACCGGAACTGAATCATACAACATTAAAGCTCCATCGACCTTACTACCGGCATCATAGGTGCCTGAGAAACCATGTTCGGGAGAAAAAACCCTTTTAACAGAGAAAGCTGTACCTTCTTGCCTGCTGTAAAACAAAAGTGTATCAACCAAATGAGTGCTATTTACCTTGGAGGCATAATTGCACACCACAGCCACATTTTTTCCTTTCACCAGAGGTAGGTACTCCGAAATGCGAAAAGCTCCAGGACGGATAGTAGGCTGTGAGTATGCCCAAGCGCAAAACCATGCTGAACTCACAACAACAAAAACTATTGCAAATAATCTTAGAAAAGATCTCGTTCTGAAAAATGAATTTTCCAGCAAAGCACTTGGGTTATCAGACATATTATTTTCCTTTCAGACTGCCTCATGATATCTTTGCAGCATTTTTCGAATGTTATTAAGCATAATCGACTTGCACTCATTCAAATCTGCCAAATATACTTTTACCTACAACAATATCTAAGGTTCAAATTTACTACTTTTGAACAAAGCTTTTAAAAACGAATGAATACTGAATTCTATATTGCACGCCGGTTTGTGCACAGCCAGCGCGGCAATAAAAAACATACAATGCCTATCATCAGGCTATCGGTTATTGCCATTGCTATGAGCCTGGCAGTAATGCTCATAGCAGTTGCAACCGTTACAGGTTTTAAGCAGGAAATTCAAAAAAGAGTAATCGGTTTTGCCAATCACATTCAAATTACCAATTACGATCTGAACAATTCATTTGAAACCTCAGCCATTAAAAAACAACAAGCCTTTTTACCCGAACTGTCAAAAATGCCCGGAATAGATCATATACAAGTTTTTGCCACAAAACCAGGCATGATAAAAACTAAAAACGATGTTCAGGGTGTTGTGGTAAAAGGTGTAGGCGAGGATTTCAACTGGGCATTTTTCGAAAAGCACATTACCCAGGGCACACATTTTACTGTGAACGATTCGGTACGCACCAACGAGGTGGTGATCTCTGAAAAGCTGGCCAACATGCTCCAACTTGAACTAAACGAAGAGTTCGCTATGTTTTTTATCGACGATAAGCCCCGCATGCGTCGATTTAAAGTATGTGCACTCTATAAAACCAGTCTCGAACAGTTCGACATGCAGATTATGCTCGCCGATATTGGACATATACAGCGTCTAAACAACTGGGATTCATCAATTGTTGGCGGGTATGAAATAATGATCGATGATTTTAAGGAAATTGATCAGATGACTTATCTTATCAAGGAAGAAGTCGAATACCGTTTCAATGACGAAGGTGGCAAACTCGAGGTGAAAAGCATTAAGCAACGATATCCTCAAATATTCGATTGGCTCTCTTTACTCGACATGAATGTATGGGTAATTCTTATTCTGATGGTTTGTGTATCCATCCTCAACATGGTATCGGGTCTTATCATTTTAATACTCGACCGTACCTTTTCTATTGGCCTTCTTAAAGCCTTGGGTACCTCCAATGCTTCGATGCGTAAAATATTTTTATACCAAGCTTTATATCTTATTTTGAAAGGTATGTTTTTCGGGAATATTATTGCCCTTGTCATCTTATACCTTCAAGATAAATACCATCTTATCCGTCTCGATCAGGCATCGTATTTTATTGATTATGCACCTGTCAATATCAATATAGGGCACTTTTTAATAATCAATGCCGCAGCTCTGGCAGTTATTTTCCTCTTTATGATGTTGCCTGTATTAATTGTTTCGCGCATACAACCGGTAAAATCATTACGCTATAGTTAAATGGATGGTTTAATTAAGACCATACAACAGAGGCTTGAAGAAGGTTTACCAGGTAAACAGGCTCATCATCGCATGATCCCTGAATCGCGCCACCTATTCCCTAACGAAGTAGAAAACCCAATTCCTGCAGCAGTGCTTATTTTATTGTACCCAAATAGGGAGGATAGGCTTGAAACAATTCTGATAAAAAGGCCATCCTACAATGGACACCATAGCGCCCAGGTAAGCTTTCCGGGTGGAAAAGCAGAAAAAACCGATCAGAATCTTTACGGAACTGCCCTCAGAGAGAGTATGGAAGAAGTAGGCATTAATCCGGACCTGATTGAATTCATCGGTGCTCTCTCACCGCTTTACATTCCGGTTAGTCGATTCGTAGTACATCCATTTATTGCATTTGCAATGCACACTCCGGAATTTTTAATTGACAAATCTGAAGTTGACTACCTGATTCCTGCAAGCATTAAAGATTTATTGAAGCCAGAGGTGCATTATAGAAATCTGATCATCCAAAGTAAGGAGTTTTCTACTCCCTACTTCAATGTAAAAAATGAAATGGTTTGGGGTGCTACCGCAATGATTTTAAGCGAATTAATAGAAGTGCTTAAATCTACACCAGCTATCGATCGATTTCTTGATTAGTTTACTACGATATTTTTATAATGCTCGTATCGCTCAAGTATTTCGCTTACATACTTGTAGGTTTCGGTTCCACGGCAATATCCATATTTCACTACAGGATCGTTAAAATACTTTGGCTCTGATTTTTTTAGCAGAAAGTTCTCTACATTGTCTTCCCAAACATTAGGGTTTTTACCATATTTATCGGCCAGTTTGCGGGCATCCATTACGTGACCCGGGCCAATGTTGTACGAAGCCAGAATAAAGCGCTGACGCTCTTCAATATCCGTTATATCCGAATACAGATTATCCAGCCATTGAATAAACATAATACCAGCCCGTATTTGTTGCCCTGCGGTAGATTCAGAACTAACGCCAAATCTTTTTGCGGTATTTGGCATCAACTGCATCAAGCCAAAGGCACCGGCCCACGAAACTGCGCTTGGATTAAAGCGCGACTCCTGGTATACCATCGAAGCCACTAATCGCCAATCCCAGCCAATCTGAGCACTGTACTCCTTAATATAATCATCGTATGGAGAAATGGTGCCCGATTTGTTTGCAAACAAATCGCTTCCAACAATTTCTGATGAACGATTATTCTCGAAGTATTTTTTGTAAAGAATTGCATAGCGGTTTGTGGTTTTAAACTCCTTTAACCATATATCAATCGCCTTCAGTAGTTCAGTATCTTCCTTGTCAACTGCCCATGCAAGATTCTGATGAAAACTTACGGGCAATGATACATCGAGGTTGTTATAATATGTTTTGTTGACCAAAGCTACATTTTCATCACTGATTGCATAATCAATGTGTCCTTCTGCCACCATTTGAATAAGCTTTTCGAGTCCTTCATCGCTTTCAACTATACGAATGCTATCGCCAATCTCCTCGGCCAAATTGTGCAAACGTCTTGCATAAGCACTGTTTTTTTGCACATGCACTGTCTTACCCCCTAACTGAAGCTGTTCGGTAACCAGTTCTTTGTTTATAGCCGATTCACTCAGATGGGCCCAATTTTCGGGTTTTCGCTGTACCAGTACCTGCCGGGTTTTAGTATGGGGTTCTGTAAAGGCCAGAAATTCTTTTCGTTTGTTGGTCACTGTGAGGTTCACAGCTATCAGGTCAATTTCGCCTTTTTCAAGCATTTCAAATTTTTGCTCCAGATTGTTGTTGGCAATTACTTCCAGTTTAACATCGAGGTAATCAGCCAGCTCTTGTAGCAACTCAAACTGGTATCCCATAGGTTGACCTCGGTAAATAAAATAGCTGGTCGAATTGTAATCTGTTACTACTCTCAATACTCCATTTTGCTTGATCGTTTCGAGTTTGTTGGGCTTATATGCCTCATTTCCTGAATTATGCGATCGATTGCATCGCGAAAATACCAATACAACAAGCACCATTAAGATGTATAACTTAATTCTCATATTTTTCGGATTAAATTTTATGAACTTACAGCCTTGGCCTAATCGTAAAATGTCCAGGATAAGCCAAATTTAAAAGCTGCAGATTTGGAAGGATAGTTTTGTGCCAGAAAATGGTTTAAGTTCCTGGTTGAACTATTCACATGTTCATATTTTAAGAAAAAACGTGTTCGTTTTAGTTTCATACTCAACCAAAGATCCACATAGGGATAATTACCCGTCATATTCGAGGAGTTCTGAATGTGAAAAAGCGAAAGTGCAGGTATGTATCCTGTGGCTTTCATTTCGGTATTGTAATACACATCAGCTCCAAGCATAGTTCTCAGTTTTCCGCCGGTAAGTTTAAAAAGCCAGGTTTGGTCGATATAGGTTGAGTTAAATACAACCAAAGCCGGCACTTCAACAACCGATCTGTTTTCGGACACCTGGTAGGTTATCTTGTTAATGGAATGAAACTTCCAAACTACAAATTCCTTCTGCACTGCCAGGGCCCAAATACTCAATGGCTGATTGTAGGATTCAGGCATTGAGTCGGTAATGAAAATATAATTGCGAAGTACGTTATATTTTAAATCGATTTCAAATCTGTTTGATGGAGCGCTCAATTTGCTTGATAAAAAAAGCTTATTTATGGCTTTAAAATCCTTCTCCCATATATAATGATTTGAATAGTAGTTATTTAACTGGTAAGAAGGCACCCTATTCTCAAGAGAACCACTTAAAAATAACTGATAAGGGCGGTTAAACAGATTAATGTTCGTGAGCATCAGTCCATCCAACATGGTTTCACCGGCTTTATACCCTGCGAGATAAATGGAAGCTGAAAACCGGCTTTGAAAATGTGTCCAGAATTTTCCATAAATACCACCAGACACATAAATATTGTATAAACTCTGGTTCGAATTGATGTCGTAAAGTGTATCGTAGTTGGTAACACCTTTTTTAAGATATTTATTCTCTGACAGTTGTCTTTCTTGCGGAGTAAGTCCTGTAGTATCGATACGGTTAAAAAAACTAGAATCGATTAGTGCTGTGTCGAGTAAGGAATAATAGGTGTATTTTAAGTAATCGTGGTTCACGTTTGCAAATACTCCAGCTGTAACTTTATTTCTGAGCTTGGTTTTAAAGTCGAATTGAAAGGTATTGGTAACCCTCATTTCAGCAATGGAATCGTAAGTAGCCTTAATGTTTGAATAGATATTATCGTAATAGTAATTATTAATTTCTTCTTTATTCTCATAAATTTTCGAAGCCTTGCGGTAACGCACAACATAGCTTACCGATGGCTGAGCTAAATTGTTTGAAACATTTCCCGAATCTGTTTTCTGGCCAATTGTAAAAAGCTTAATATTTTGGCTAAGCATACCATCGATATACCGTACTTTATTACGCACATCTACATCGGGTACACTTGAACTGGTAGACCCTCCGGTAAAATATGTCTCAATTTCTTTGGTAAACTGCCAGTCGCCATTATAACTCGAGTCGACAACCCCACCATTCTCACCAGCATAATATCGATTAAGATCTAGAGAAAGATGAATGGTATAATTTCGTCCTGTGTAACTGCTGAAAACGCTAAACGATTTACTGTTGGCATTAATGTACCTATATTGTCCTTTGTCGGTTGTTACTCCAGCACTTAAACCAAAATTTAACCGATCATTGATATTTTGAGTATGAAAAATCTTAAAATACTCCTCACGGTCTGTTTTAGGCCAACTTAGCATATAATCGAGCTGGGTAAATGGCTTGCGGGTATTAAAATAAACGGTTGTAGAGTAACTTGAGAAATAGTCGCTGTAAGAATTCAGAAACAATAAATCGTCTTGTTTGCGGCTAAAAAACAAGTTCGAAAGATAGGGAGAGCCATTGGAGCTCAGGGTTGCAGCGGAGGAATAATTCCGAAGAATAATATTATGAATCTGGAAATTCTCAAGATTGGTATCGATGATAGTTTTCTCGGGATTAACAAACCATTTGTCTAAAATCCATCCATTAAGTACAGCATTCGAGTCGGAAACAGATTGTGAATGAACTGAAATATTAAAGAAAAATAGAATAGCAAGTATATGCAGAGAATGATTCATCAGGTAAGAACTACAAATTTTGTACCAGACAAAAGTAAGAAATTTACTGTTTATAAGCAGGGTTTAGTGTGAAAACAAAGGGATTTGGAAAATAAAAAATCCCGATATCTTAAGAAAGAATATCGGGATTAAAAGAAAGGCAGCGACCTACTCTCCCGTTTTCACAGTACCATTGGCGCTAGTGGGCTTAACTTCTCTGTTCGGGATGGGAAGAGGTGGGACCCCACTGCTATAGCCACCTAAAGTCTTGATCCTTGAAGTGCTGCTCTCTTTAGAGCTTGCTTTTCAGGATTTTGTCACTCCTTTTGGGTGAACAACAATATTTTTAACGTATTGGTGGAAGTAAAGGTTATTTTCAATAGTGCGCTTGTATGAACTGTATAATGAAAGCTCACGGGTAATTAGTACTGCTCGGCTTTGACGTTACCGCCTTTACACCTACAGCCTATCAACGTCGTAGTCTCCAACGACCCTTAAGGGAGATCTCATCTTGAGGGGAGCTTCGCGCTTAGATGCTTTCAGCGCTTATCTCTGCCAGACATAGCTACCCTGCTCTGCAGCTGGCGCCACAACAGGTGCACTAGAGGTCTGTCCAACACGGTCCTCTCGTACTAGTGTCAGGTCCTCTCAAATCTCCAACGCCCACAACAGATAGGGACCGAACTGTCTCACGACGTTCTGAACCCAGCTCGCGTGCCACTTTAATGGGCGAACAGCCCAACCCTTGGGACCTTCTCCAGCCCCAGGATGTGACGAGCCGACATCGAGGTGCCAAACCGCTCCGTCGATATGAGCTCTTGGGAGCGATCAGCCTGTTATCCCCGGAGTACCTTTTATCCTTTGAGCGATGGCCCTTCCATACGGAACCACCGGATCACTTTGCCCTAGTTTCCTACCTGATCGACTTGTCGGTCTCACAGTCAAGCACCCTTGTGCCAATGCACTCTTCTGACGGTTACCATTCGTCATGAGGGTACCTTTGGAAGCCTCCGTTACGCTTTTGGAGGCGACCACCCCAGTCAAACTACCCACCAAACAATGTCCCACGCCGTTGGCGTGGTTAGACTCCAGATAGGTAAAGGGACGTATTTCAAGGGTGACTCCACAACCCCTAGCGAGGCCGCTTCATAGTCTCCGTCCTATCCTACACATCACATACCCAAAATCAATGTTAAGCTATAGTAAAGGTTCACGGGGTCTTTCCGTCCCGTTGCGGGTACCCGGCATCTTCACCGGAACTACAATTTCACCGAGCTCATGGCCGAGACAGTGCCCAGATCGTTACACCATTCGTGCAGGTCGGAACTTACCCGACAAGGAATTTCGCTACCTTAGGACCGTTATAGTTACGGCCGCCGTTTACCGGGGCTTCAATTCAATGCTTCTCACACCGAAGCGTGATGACATCCCCTCTTAACCTTCCGGCACCGGGCAGGTGTCAGACCCTATACTTCTTCTTTCGAATTTGCAGAGTCCTGTGTTTTTGTTAAACAGTCGCCTGGGCCTTTTAACTGCGTCCCGATTTGCATCGGGAGACCTTTCTCCCTAAGTTACAGGTCGATTTTGCCTAGTTCCTTAGCCATGATTCACTCGAGCGCCTGAGGATGCTCTCCTCGACTACCTGTGTCGGTTTACGGTACGAGTTGCATAACTTCGCTTTTCTTGGAAGCAAACTCACTGCTTCGCTTCGCCCGAAGGCTAGGCTCAAGGTGCTATTCCGTCAGCACCTAGCAGCTACATCACTCCGTCACTTTTTAGTGTTATGCAAGCGCAGGAATATTAACCTGCTGTCCATTAGTTTCCCCATTCGGGTACACCTTAGGCCCCGGCTAACCCTGATCCGATTAACGTTGATCAGGAAACCTTAGTCTTACGGCGAACAGGTTTCTCACCTGTTTTATCGTTACTTATGCCTACATTTGCTTTTCCAGCTCCTCCACAATACCTCACGATACTGCTTCTGCGGCACTGGAATGCTCCCCTACCAGTCCATATTTCTATGAAATCCATAGCTTCGGTAGTATGCTTGATGCCCGATTATTATCCACGCCCAACCGCTCGACTAGTGAGCTGTTACGCACTCTTTAAATGAATGGCTGCTTCCAAGCCAACATCCTAGCTGTCTCTGCAGT
This sequence comes from Bacteroidota bacterium, assembly GCA_016699695.1. Classification (NCBI taxonomy): domain Bacteria; kingdom Pseudomonadati; phylum Bacteroidota; species Bacteroidota bacterium. Next base: position 2,440,795 of record CP065006.1, on the reverse strand, counting down.
CGGACCACGTTTCTTCAACTTAGCATACATTTGGGGACCTTAGCTGATGGTCTGGGTTCTTTCCCTTTCGGCCACGGACCTTAGCACCCGTAGCCTCACTCCCGTGAATCATGTCATAGCATTCGGAGTTTGTCAAGGGTTGATAGGCGGTGAAGCCCTCTAGCCTTATCAGTAGCTCTACCTCTATGACACTAACACGAGGCTGCACCTAAATGCATTTCGGGGAGTACGAGCTATTTCCCAGTTTGATTGGCCTTTCACCCCTACCCACAGCTCATCCAAAAACTTTTCAACGTTTACTGGTTCGGTCCTCCATTCAGTGTTACCTGAACTTCAACCTGGCCATGGGTAGATCACAAGGTTTCGCGTCTGCCCCCACTAACTCTAGCGCCCTATTCAGACTCGCTTTCGCTTCGGCTCCGGTTCTTAAAACCTTAACCTCGCTAGTGAGGAGCAACTCGTAGGCTCATTATGCAAAAGGCACGCTGTCATCACGCCATTGGCGTGACTCCAACCGTTTGTAAGCGCACGGTTTCAGGAACTATTTCACTCCCCTGTTCGGGGTGCTTTTCACCTTTCCCTCACGGTACTGGTTCACTATCGGTCTCTCAGGAGTATTTAGCCTTACGAGATGGTCCTCGCAGTTTCAGACAGGATTTCACGTGTCCCGCCTTACTCAGGATACTACTAATCATATATATAAATACGTGTACAGGACTCTCACCCCCTTTGGTGTAACTTTCCAGTTAGCTTCCACTTCTTATATATACAATATGTCGTAGTCCTACAACCCCACATTAGCCTAAACTAACATGGTTTGGGCTGTTCCCCTTTCGCTCGCCACTACTCAGGGAATCACTCTTGTTTTCTTCTCCTCCGCCTACTTAGATGTTTCAGTTCAGCGGGTTCGCCCTCCGATTACTCGGAGTTTCCGGCCTTCAGCCGGAAGGGTTGCCCCATTCGGAAATCTACGGATTAACGGTTATTTGCACCTCACCGTAGCTTATCGCAGCTTATCACGTCCTTCTTCGCCTCTGAGAGCCTAGGCATCCACCGTACGCCCTTATTCACTTTCTTATTATACGCGCTCGCGCGTCTACTTTCAATAACTTCTACTTCTCCAATACGTCAAAGAACTTTTCGACAGAAGGGACCTTTCGGTTCAAACTGTCTGGCTGTTTATCACAGCAATATTATAAATATGAAGAGAAAGAAAGGTAAGGAGAGGTACTTCTCCGTTAGTTCGGAAAATAATTAACCAATTTCTCCAGAAAGGAGGTGTTCCAGCCACACCTTCCGGTACGGCTACCTTGTTACGACTTAGCCCCAGTTACTAGTTTTACCTTAGGCCGCTCCTTGCGGTTACAGACTTCAGGTACCCCCAGCTTCCATGGCTTGACGGGCGGTGTGTACAAGGCCCGGGAACGTATTCACCGCGCCATGGCTGATGCGCGATTACTAGCGATTCCAGCTTCATGGAGTCGAGTTGCAGACTCCAATCCGAACTGTGACCGGCTTTAGAGATTAGCATCCTGTCACCAGGTAGCTGCCCTTTGTACCGACCATTGTAACACGTGTGTAGCCCTGGACATAAGGGCCGTGCTGATTTGACGTCATCCCCACCTTCCTCACGGTTTACACCGGCAGTTTCGTTAGAGTCCCCGGCTTGACCCGCTGGCAACTAACGATAAGGGTTGCGCTCGTTATGGGACTTAACCCGACACCTCACGGCACGAGCTGACGACAACCATGCAGCACCTTGCAGTCCGCTCCGAAGAGAATTCCGGTTTCCCGAAACGTCGTCCTGCATTTAAGCCCAGGTAAGGTTCCTCGCGTATCATCGAATTAAACCACATGTTCCACCGCTTGTGCGGGCCCCCGTCAATTCCTTTGAGTTTCACTCTTGCGAGCGTACTCCCCAGGTGGATCACTTAACACTTTCGCTTGGTCGCTGACGGTGTATCGCCAACAACGAGTGATCATCGTTTACGGCGTGGACTACCAGGGTATCTAATCCTGTTCGATCCCCACGCTTTCGTGCCTCAGCGTCAGTTATAGCTTAGTAAGCTGCCTACGCAATCGGTGTTCTGTGTAATATCTAAGCATTTCACCGCTACATTACACATTCCGCCTACCTCAACTATACTCAAGAAACGCAGTATCAATGGCAGTTTTACAGTTAAGCTGCAAGATTTCACCACTGACTTACATTCCCGCCTACGCACCCTTTAAACCCAATAAATCCGGATAACGCTTGCATCCTCCGTATTACCGCGGCTGCTGGCACGGAGTTAGCCGATGCTTATTCTTACGGTACATTCAAATAAGTACACGTACCTATGTTTATTCCCGTACAAAAGCAGTTTACAACTCATAGAGCCGTCTTCCTGCACGCGGCATGGCTGGTTCAGACTTGCGTCCATTGACCAATATTCCTCACTGCTGCCTCCCGTAGGAGTCTGGTCCGTGTCTCAGTACCAGTGTGGGGGATTACCCTCTCAGGCCCCCTAGACATCGTGGGCTTGGTGAGCCATTACCTCACCAACTACCTAATGTCACGCATGCCCATCCTTAACCGCCGGAGCTTTAATAATAATTCCATGCAGAATCACTATGTTATGGGACATTAATCCGAATTTCTCCGGGCTATTCCCCAGTTAAGGGCAGGTTGCATACGCGTTACTCACCCGTGCGCCGGTCGCCACCAAGTATTACTACCCGTGCTGCCCCTCGACTTGCATGTGTTAGGCCTGCCGCTAGCGTTCATCCTGAGCCAGGATCAAACTCTTCATTGTAATTAAAACTTTATATGTCTTGATCTACTGGCTTATTACCAGGGAATTCTCCCCGAGTACCTTTTTCCTTTACCTTTCCTCTTCACATTATTCTCAAAGAACTTCTTCTTGTATTCTTCTTGCTTCTTTCATCTCCCTCCGTTCTGACCAGAGCCTCAACTCAAAAGCGGGTGCAAATGTATATCGAATTTTTTATAAATCCAAATATTTTTTTGATCTTCCTCAAATATTTTTTCTCAGAAAAAATATTTGATAAATTTCTTATTTGGTTACGACATTTTCAACACCTAAAGAACCTTGCTTTCGTTTAAAGCGGGCTGCAAATGTAGATGCTTTTTTTGTATTTGCAATAGCCCGTTTAATATATTTTTAGTTTTAATTTAATTAATTCTTAACTGGCTCATCCTCTGCATTTCACCTATTCAGAAATTCACTTAAAAATGATATGTTTACTATTTAAGACTAATGACTTTTATTACAAGTGAGCTAAACATTGTTTAAAAAACAGCAACCAATTTAATAACCCCTATTGTTGATTTGCTTTTTTCTGCAGAAAAAGGAATTCAAGTTAAGTAAAATAGTTGAATCGGAAAAGTTAAATCTGCATCACAAACAAACCTTTAATTGTTTTAATCTGGTAGTTGATTTAGAGAATCGACTAGCAATGATAGAAATGGGTAGGGTAATAAAATGAAACTCCCTGCAGGAAGCTGACGGGGTATCTGCAAAGGATTATATTTTATTCGCCTCAAGAGGCGGGGTATCTACCCGCGAATCCGCTTTCAGTCCCGATGTAAATCCATAGCCATTAACTTTAGAGGACAAAAATCCGATTAAGTATCTGACAATGTGTGTCTTTATTCATCCTTTTTTCAACAACAAGGTCTGGAACAATTGGTATAATAGCTGTTTTAAACCAATTTACAAAGGAGTATCTTTCACTAATAATATATCGCAAAGTTTGTGAGAACTTTTTAGCAAGTTTACAAAACTTAACCAAGCTACATCCCTTATCTGGAGTGTCTGCTTTTATTGCATTATTAGCCATTTGAAAAATTTTTGAGTTCAATAATATCCATATGAGTTTTGAAAATAGTTGGCACTCCATTCTCTCCCTCTTCATTGATTTTATTTTATGGATATTCAGGTTTGATTTCCAGGTTTTGAACACTAATTCAATTTGCCACCTTAATGTATATGCTTCAAAAATTTCCTTTGCTGTTAGTACCTCTTTTGGCACATTGGTAATAAAAATATTATGGTAGGCTTTTATTTTGTATTCCTTAGACAACTGGTATCCATTCGATCTTTTCCCTCCCTGCTTTGCTTTATGTATCCTTTCTCTTGCTACACTTTCGGGAACTGGGATTATAACCATTCTTGATTTTAGCTTATCTTCTTTTCCTAGAATAACTTCAAGTTCCAGATGATTGAGGCCTTTTCCTCCAATACTTTTATCAAGTGACTTCCAGTCAATTGATTCATAACTATCTACATTTAATTGATAAACCCGATCTTTGGTAAGCGGTTGATATAATATGCAATATTTTTTTCAACGGCTTTTAAATATGTTGGTGTTATATATCCCAGGTCTCTGATATTCAGGCTACCCTGCTTTATGTCGTTGACGGTTTCATTTGAATCGGTTTGGTCATTTCTGGTTGCTTTTGTCAGCTCTAAACTGGTCCAATTTCCAGAGAATAAATCAAACTCGTATTGAAAATTCATCAGGGATGAAATTTTGTTGTAACTACCATAAAATGGATAACTAGCATGATACGATACTGGGAGCTTGAATTTGGTGGAGTCTCTGATACATAGACTGCTAAAAAAGCCTTTCTTAAAAACCGTACTGTTTGTAAATGTTAATTGTTGTGAAAGCAGTTGTTGGAAAACATCTTTTAAAAAAGAAACAGCTTCAGGTGTAAAGCGCTTGTGGATTGCTTCTTGACTTATACGGTAGTCAGAATGTTCATATAAATCACATTTTAAATCTAAAAGACTTAACTGTTCATGGGATTCTTCATTGAATACAAGTGTTTTGATAAATGAAGAACCAGTGATTTTTCTACCTCGCTTAATAAAATTGTTTTCACGAGCTTTAGTATTCAGATTCTCTTCCGAAAAAACTTAAGCAAATTCTTGCTGAATTTGGCTACACTATCTATAAATACTAGGATTTACATCAGCTAAAAAGGCATTTTTCCACAAGAAAAACTACCTTTATAAAAAAAGGCGGCCTTTTAATGGTTGCGAAAAACCTTGCCGCCTTTTATTACAAATTCAAAATCATTAGTGGGCACTTAAAACCCACTGATTTTTAATTGTTTAACTTGAAGTTCTTTGACATATTTGTAATCGCATTTTGTAAGTATCTCTCTTACAGGCGTTTTATCGAGTAGAGAAATGCTGAATATTTGTAATATTTCGTAGATTGGACGGTCAACTTTCAGTTTGTTTCCAATTATGGCGACTAAACAGTAAGCAATGATCCCACAATATATTTGGATCTTAACAGCATTCATTGAATTTCCCCAAAAGGATTTAATCTTTAAGTGTTGTTTCATCCATTTGAAAAATAGTTCAACTTCCCAGCGTTTCTTATACAACATGGCGATCTCTTTGGCTTCTAACTCGGTATTATTGGTTAAGAAAACAAGTTCATTTTTACTTTCCTGATCATAATACTTTATTCTGCGAAGTTTATCGGGATATTCCTTTTTCGAATAGTGTGTTTCTAGCTTTCCAACCTGATCATATTGTACTCCTTTTGTTTTGTCAACAACTCTGGAATATAGTCGCCTAAAACGCATATTTTCTTTGGCTCTTGTTACAAAATATGCGCCTTGAGAATGCAATCTATGCAAACGACGGAAGTCAATATATGCTTTATCAACCACATAAAAACTTCCAGCTTCAAATTGGATGAGATCAAGTATATTGACATCATGGACACTTGCTTTGGTGATATGTAAAAAGCTTGGGATGGATGTCTTCACATCATATAAGGTGTGAAGTTTTATGCCTCCCTTTGCCTTTCGGAACTCAGCCCACCAAAAAACACTCAAACATAGATCAATAGTTGTGGAATCTAATGCATAAACGTTACCGTCTACCTTGACTTCGAAATCGGTTTTGTAGCAACTCCTTCTGGCCTGCTCAATTAAAACGTAAGCAAACTCTTCAAATATTCTATAACTGCGTTTTGCATTTGAAGTGCCTAGATTTCGTCGGGATACTGAAGGCCCAAATCCAAGGTGATAATATTTGGGTTGATGTGCTTCCAAACTAAGCATTAGATCACGCATACTGTCTCTTGAAGTTAGCTGTCCAAAGACCATGCAAAGCATCTGATTCCAACAAGTGAATGTTCTAACATACTTATTCCCTTCATGATTTTGAACAATCCGATCAAAACCCTGCGGGGTAAAAAATCTGTAAGTTGTGCGAAGATAATTTACCTTGATTCATAGAATTTGCTTGTTTTGAAGCAAATATCTAACTATTCAATTCAAATCGTCACGCTATCAAAAAACGCTACAACTGCGATGTACAAAGAATTTCAAAGAACGTAACTTAATTTATAATGCCCACTAGTGATTCAAAATATATACAAATATGAGGAAAAAACACATAATTTCCTCGGAAGAGGAATAGTGATGTATATAGCTAAATATCTATTAAATAAGTCTTAAGTTAATGGCTATGGATGTAAATCGGGATTCGACTATAAAATTTCATTTCGTGAACTCATGAAATTTAAGTCTTACGAATAAAAAATCCCGATATCTTAAGAAAGAATATCGGGATTAAAAGAAAGGCAGCGACCTACTCTCCCGTTTTCACAGTACCATTGGCGCTAGTGGGCTTAACTTCTCTGTTCGGGATGGGAAGAGGTGGGACCCCACTGCTATAGCCACCTAAAGTCTTGATCCTTGAAGTGCTGCTCTCTTTAGAGCTTGCTTTTCAGGATTTTGTCACTCCTTTTGGGTGAACAACAATATTTTTAACGTATTGGTGGAAGTAAAGGTTATTTTCAATAGTGCGCTTGTATGAACTGTATAATGAAAGCTCACGGGTAATTAGTACTGCTCGGCTTTGACGTTACCGCCTTTACACCTACAGCCTATCAACGTCGTAGTCTCCAACGACCCTTAAGGGAGATCTCATCTTGAGGGGAGCTTCGCGCTTAGATGCTTTCAGCGCTTATCTCTGCCAGACATAGCTACCCTGCTCTGCAGCTGGCGCCACAACAGGTGCACTAGAGGTCTGTCCAACACGGTCCTCTCGTACTAGTGTCAGGTCCTCTCAAATCTCCAACGCCCACAACAGATAGGGACCGAACTGTCTCACGACGTTCTGAACCCAGCTCGCGTGCCACTTTAATGGGCGAACAGCCCAACCCTTGGGACCTTCTCCAGCCCCAGGATGTGACGAGCCGACATCGAGGTGCCAAACCGCTCCGTCGATATGAGCTCTTGGGAGCGATCAGCCTGTTATCCCCGGAGTACCTTTTATCCTTTGAGCGATGGCCCTTCCATACGGAACCACCGGATCACTTTGCCCTAGTTTCCTACCTGATCGACTTGTCGGTCTCACAGTCAAGCACCCTTGTGCCAATGCACTCTTCTGACGGTTACCATTCGTCATGAGGGTACCTTTGGAAGCCTCCGTTACGCTTTTGGAGGCGACCACCCCAGTCAAACTACCCACCAAACAATGTCCCACGCCGTTGGCGTGGTTAGACTCAGATAGGTAAAGGGACGTATTTCAAGGGTGACTCCACAACCCCTAGCGAGGCCGCTTCATAGTCTCCGTCCTATCCTACACATCACATACCCAAAATCAATGTTAAGCTATAGTAAAGGTTCACGGGGTCTTTCCGTCCCGTTGCGGGTACCCGGCATCTTCACCGGAACTACAATTTCACCGAGCTCATGGCCGAGACAGTGCCCAGATCGTTACACCATTCGTGCAGGTCGGAACTTACCCGACAAGGAATTTCGCTACCTTAGGACCGTTATAGTTACGGCCGCCGTTTACCGGGGCTTCAATTCAATGCTTCTCACACCGAAGCGTGATGACATCCCCTCTTAACCTTCCGGCACCGGGCAGGTGTCAGACCCTATACTTCTTCTTTCGAATTTGCAGAGTCCTGTGTTTTTGTTAAACAGTCGCCTGGGCCTTTTAACTGCGTCCCGATTTGCATCGGGAGACCTTTCTCCCTAAGTTACAGGTCGATTTTGCCTAGTTCCTTAGCCATGATTCACTCGAGCGCCTGAGGATGCTCTCCTCGACTACCTGTGTCGGTTTACGGTACGAGTTGCATAACTTCGCTTTTCTTGGAAGCAAACTCACTGCTTCGCTTCGCCCGAAGGCTAGGCTCAAGGTGCTATTCCGTCAGCACCTAGCAGCTACATCACTCCGTCACTTTTTAGTGTTATGCAAGCGCAGGAATATTAACCTGCTGTCCATTAGTTTCCCCATTCGGGTACACCTTAGGCCCCGGCTAACCCTGATCCGATTAACGTTGATCAGGAAACCTTAGTCTTACGGCGAACAGGTTTCTCACCTGTTTTATCGTTACTTATGCCTACATTTGCTTTTCCAGCTCCTCCACAATACCTCACGATACTGCTTCTGCGGCACTGGAATGCTCCCCTACCAGTACCGACTTTACGTCGGTAATCCATAGCTTCGGTAGTATGCTTGATGCCCGATTATTATCCACGCCCAACCGCTCGACTAGTGAGCTGTTACGCACTCTTTAAATGAATGGCTGCTTCCAAGCCAACATCCTAGCTGTCTCTGCAGTCGGACCACGTTTCTTCAACTTAGCATACATTTGGGGACCTTAGCTGATGGTCTGGGTTCTTTCCCTTTCGGCCACGGACCTTAGCACCCGTAGCCTCACTCCCGTGAATCATGTCATAGCATTCGGAGTTTGTCAAGGGTTGATAGGCGGTGAAGCCCTCTAGCCTTATCAGTAGCTCTACCTCTATGACACTAACACGAGGCTGCACCTAAATGCATTTCGGGGAGTACGAGCTATTTCCCAGTTTGATTGGCCTTTCACCCCTACCCACAGCTCATCCAAAAACTTTTCAACGTTTACTGGTTCGGTCCTCCATTCAGTGTTACCTGAACTTCAACCTGGCCATGGGTAGATCACAAGGTTTCGCGTCTGCCCCCACTAACTCTAGCGCCCTATTCAGACTCGCTTTCGCTTCGGCTCCGGTTCTTAAAACCTTAACCTCGCTAGTGAGGAGCAACTCGTAGGCTCATTATGCAAAAGGCACGCTGTCATCACGCCATTGGCGTGACTCCAACCGTTTGTAAGCGCACGGTTTCAGGAACTATTTCACTCCCCTGTTCGGGGTGCTTTTCACCTTTCCCTCACGGTACTGGTTCACTATCGGTCTCTCAGGAGTATTTAGCCTTACGAGATGGTCCTCGCAGTTTCAGACAGGATTTCACGTGTCCCGCCTTACTCAGGATACTACTAATCATATATATAAATACGTGTACAGGACTCTCACCCCCTTTGGTGTAACTTTCCAGTTAGCTTCCACTTCTTATATATACAATATGTCGTAGTCCTACAACCCCACATTAGCCTAAACTAACATGGTTTGGGCTGTTCCCCTTTCGCTCGCCACTACTCAGGGAATCACTCTTGTTTTCTTCTCCTCCGCCTACTTAGATGTTTCAGTTCAGCGGGTTCGCCTCCCTTGCGGGATATCACGCCTTCAGCGTGATGGGTTGCCCCATTCGGAAATCTACGGATTAACGGTTATTTGCACCTCACCGTAGCTTATCGCAGCTTATCACGTCCTTCTTCGCCTCTGAGAGCCTAGGCATCCACCGTACGCCCTTATTCACTTTCTTATTATACGCGCTCGCGCGTCTACTTTCAATAACTTCTACTTCTCCAATACGTCAAAGAACTTTTAATCATTTACAACGAATTGTATCTGATTATACCTGTTAATTGTATAACAGGCTGTGTGATACATTCAGAATCGAACTGAATTGACAACCATTGTATCCAAAAAAAGAACGTTTTTTAAACCTTAAAAGTGGAGAATAACGGATTCGAACCGTTGACCCCCTGCGTGCAAGGCAGGTGCTCTAGCCAGCTGAGCTAATCCCCCATAACCCTTCGTTTGCTTTGACAATAAATAGCCAAAATATCTGATTGGGACCCAACAATCAAATGTGATTGTTATGGTAGTCCCGCCCAGATTTGAACTGGGGACCTCTACATTATCAGTGTAGCGCTCTAACCAGCTGAGCTACGGGACTGAGATTGGAGTTATGATAACTCCAGATATTATAAATATGAAGAGAAAGAAAGGTAAGGAGAGGTACTTCTCCGTTAGTTCGGAAAATAATTAACCAATTTCTCCAGAAAGGAGGTGTTCCAGCCACACCTTCCGGTACGGCTACCTTGTTACGACTTAGCCCCAGTTACTAGTTTTACCTTAGGCCGCTCCTTGCGGTTACAGACTTCAGGTACCCCCAGCTTCCATGGCTTGACGGGCGGTGTGTACAAGGCCCGGGAACGTATTCACCGCGCCATGGCTGATGCGCGATTACTAGCGATTCCAGCTTCATGGAGTCGAGTTGCAGACTCCAATCCGAACTGAGGCCGGCTTTTCAAGATTAGCATCCTGTCACCAGGTAGCTGCCCTTTGTACCGACCATTGTAACACGTGTGTAGCCCTGGACATAAGGGCCGTGCTGATTTGACGTCATCCCCACCTTCCTCACGGTTTACACCGGCAGTTTCGTTAGAGTCCCCGGCTTGACCCGCTGGCAACTAACGATAAGGGTTGCGCTCGTTATGGGACTTAACCCGACACCTCACGGCACGAGCTGACGACAACCATGCAGCACCTTGCAGTCCGCTCCGAAGAGAATTCCGGTTTCCCGAAACGTCGTCCTGCATTTAAGCCCAGGTAAGGTTCCTCGCGTATCATCGAATTAAACCACATGTTCCACCGCTTGTGCGGGCCCCCGTCAATTCCTTTGAGTTTCACTCTTGCGAGCGTACTCCCCAGGTGGATCACTTAACACTTTCGCTTGGTCGCTGACGGTGTATCGCCAACAACGAGTGATCATCGTTTACGGCGTGGACTACCAGGGTATCTAATCCTGTTCGATCCCCACGCTTTCGTGCCTCAGCGTCAGTTATAGCTTAGTAAGCTGCCTACGCAATCGGTGTTCTGTGTAATATCTAAGCATTTCACCGCTACATTACACATTCCGCCTACCTCAACTATACTCAAGAAACGCAGTATCAATGGCAGTTTTACAGTTAAGCTGCAAGATTTCACCACTGACTTACATTCCCGCCTACGCACCCTTTAAACCCAATAAATCCGGATAACGCTTGCATCCTCCGTATTACCGCGGCTGCTGGCACGGAGTTAGCCGATGCTTATTCTTACGGTACATTCAAATAAGTACACGTACCTATGTTTATTCCCGTACAAAAGCAGTTTACAACTCATAGAGCCGTCTTCCTGCACGCGGCATGGCTGGTTCAGACTTGCGTCCATTGACCAATATTCCTCACTGCTGCCTCCCGTAGGAGTCTGGTCCGTGTCTCAGTACCAGTGTGGGGGATTACCCTCTCAGGCCCCCCTAGACATCGTGGGCTTGGTGAGCCATTACCTCACCAACTACCTAATGTCACGCATGCCCATCCTTAACCGCCGGAGCTTTAATAATAATTCCATGCAGAATCACTATGTTATGGGACATTAATCCGAATTTCTCCGGGCTATTCCCCAGTTAAGGGCAGGTTGCATACGCGTTACTCACCCGTGCGCCGGTCGCCACCAAGTATTACTACCCGTGCTGCCCCTCGACTTGCATGTGTTAGGCCTGCCGCTAGCGTTCATCCTGAGCCAGGATCAAACTCTTCATTGTAATTAAAACTTTATATGTCTTGATCTACTGGCTTATTACCAGGGAATTCTCCCCGAGTACCTTTTTCCTTTACCTTTCCTCTTCACATTATTCTCAAAGAACTTCTTCTTGTATTCTTCTTGCTTCTTTCATCTCCCTCCGTTCTGACCAGAGCCTCAACTCAAAAGCGGGTGCAAATGTATATCGAATTTTTTTCCTTCCAAACTTTTTTACTCTTTTTTTTCAATCTTTTTTCTAACTCCTTTTTTATCAGAGCTGAATAAAAAAATATCAGGAAGAAACCCTCATTTGCTTAAAAGAACATTGCTTCAAAAGCGGCTGCAAATCTATCTCCTTTTTTTGAATTCGCAATACTCATGTTCACTTTTTTAATGCTATTTTTTTACTTGCCTGAAGGTCTGATTGATACCAAACTAACCACTACCAGAAACGATAGAAAATTAAACCCCACTTACATAAACAAGTTTTGCTCTGTTGCTCGACATTTGCAAACCTTGTTCAGAATCCTGACCATTACAATTTCATTTGGGCGTTTCGGCTTGTTCAATTATTATGGTATATTCGCATAAAAATCTAATATTCTATGAACAGGGCACTTGTAATTATTCCAACCTACAATGAAATTGAAAACATTGGCCGGATGATTGACACCGTGTTTTCCCTGCCACGTGATTTCCATCTACTCATTCTCGACGATAATTCTCCCGATGGTACGGGTGCTTTTGTGAAAGAGCAGCAAGCCCGCTTTGAAGGGAAACTTCATCTTATTGAGCGTCCTGGAAAGCTTGGTCTGGGTACGGCTTACATAACCGGCTTTAAATGGGCCATAGAAAATAAGTACGAATTCATTTTCGAAATGGACTGCGATTTTTCTCATAATCCTCAGGATTTGCTAAAGCTTTATGAAGCATGCGAAAACGGAGCTGATCTGGCAATCGGTTCGCGCTACAAATCGGGGGTTAATGTAGTGAATTGGCCTATGGGCAGGGTTCTGATGTCGTACTTTGCTTCAAGGTATGTACGCTTTATTACCGGGCTTCCGATACATGATACCACTGCCGGGTTTAAATGCTATCGTAGCATTGTGCTTAAATCGATAGAACTGGATAAAATTAAATTTAAGGGTTATGCTTTTCAGATTGAAATGAAATTTACTGCCTGGAAATTGGGATTTCATGTAGTGGAAGTTCCGATTGTATTTACCGACCGTAAGGAAGGAAAATCGAAAATGTCGGGTGGTATTTTCAATGAGGCTTTCTGGGGAGTTATTAAACTAAAGGTAGCAAGCTTCTTTAAGACCTATAAAAAAGCAAGCGATGAAACTACTTCTTATTAAGAATGCAAAGCTGGTTAACGAAGGCGAAATATATCAGGCAAACCTGATTGTTAAAAACGGTTTGATTGATTCCATTCATCGTGATACAATTCCGGAGCATACAGAAGCCGAAGTAATTGATGCCCGTGGACTTTATCTTCTGCCAGGTGTTATAGACGATCAGGTTCATTTCAGGGAACCAGGACTCACCCACAAGGGCGATCTGGCTAGCGAATCAGCAGCGGCTGCTGCAGGTGGTGTTACAAGTTTTATGGAAATGCCCAACACCAATCCCCAAACCATCACCCTCGAAGAACTGGAAAAAAAATTTGAGTTGGCCGAAAATAAATCGGTGGTTAATTTCTCTTTCTACCTAGGAGCAACCAACGATAACCTCACCCAGGTAAAGAAAGTAAATCCACTGCAGGTTTGTGGAGTGAAAGTGTTTATGGGTGCATCTACCGGCAACATGCTTGTTGACAATAAAAAAACCCTTGAGGGAATTTTTGCCGAGGCTCCCCTATTAATTGCTACTCATTGCGAGGATGAAGCTACTATAAAAGCCAATACAGAAAGGTTCAAACAAAGCTATGGCGATTCCATACCGGTAGAATACCATGCTGAAATAAGAAACGCCGAGTCATGCTACAAATCATCTTCGTTGGCAGTTGAGCTTGCTTCGCGATATGGTTCTCAGTTGCATATTTTGCATTTATCGACTCTTCAGGAAATGAGCTTGCTCGAAAGCGGACCTGTCACTGAAAAAAAAATAACCGGAGAAGTTTGTGTGCATCATTTATGGTTTAATAACAGCGACTATAAAAGACTTGGTTCACTCATTAAATGGAACCCGGCTATTAAGAGCGCTGCCGATCAGCAGGGTTTATGGGATGGACTCCTTGCCAATAAACTTGATGTAATTGCCACCGACCATGCTCCTCATACCCTGGAGGAAAAAGCAAACCCTTATACCAAATCCCCTTCTGGAGGGCCATTGGTGCAGCATTCGCTGGTTGCCATGCTCGAATGCTATCAACGCGGTAAAATTTCGCTTGAACGTGTAGTAGAAAAAATGTGCCACGCCCCTGCTGATCTTTATCGTATAAAAGGCAGGGGATATTTGCGCCCTGGTTATAAAGCCGACCTGGTATTGGTCGATCTGAACCGAAAGTGGAAAGTTTCTAAAGAAAATATCTTGTATAAATGTGGCTGGTCACCTTTCGATGGGGTTGATTTCAATTCGAAAGTAATTTGCACACTTGTCAATGGCAAAATTGTATACCAGGATGATAAAATAGTGCAGAGAGCAGGTGAACGATTGGAGTTTAACCGATAAACCTACCTGATGAAAGTACAATTCTTTATATTGTCGGCTTTCGCAGCCATATTGATCACAGGATGCAGGCCAAGCGAATCAACTGAAAAAATTGTCTATAATACAACCCCAAGGGAAAACCTGCCTGTAATTGCCGACACCATAATTTACGATGTGATCATTAAAAACCTGAATAAAGAGGATCTTTGGACAGAAGAATGTCTGCAGCAATTAAAAAGGAACACCTTCCTGGATAGCCTCTTCACAGCCATTTACAACGAACAGATTCTAGTTTTCGATTTCTTTACAAAAGAAAAACTCACCCCGCGCGATATTAAGAAAATGGAAACCGCAGAAGGATATTCGCGTGATGCCATTGGCAAAATTCAATTTACAGAAGTATGGTATTTCGATTCGGGTAAGGCTTTGCTTGAGAAAAAGGTAGTTGCCATGGTTTTAGGACTCGAGCAATTTACAAGTACGGGTGAGTTAAAGGGTTATAAACCACTGTTTAGGGTAAATTTGAATTAATTTACCGGCATTTTGTATTTCTATACAGAAATAAATTCTCTATTTTTGCCCCCCGATAAAAATCCTTCGCATGCTAACAGTAGAAAAAATTGGCGGCACTTCCATGACCCGCTTTCAGGATGTAATGCAAAATGTGATCATTGGTAACCGAAAAGGATCGGAACTCTACAACCGCGTGTTTGTAGTTTCGGCCTATGGTGGTGTAACCAATTGGCTACTTGAACATAAAAAAACAGGTGAACCTGGAGTATATGAAAAATTTGCAAACGGCAACGACTACAATAGCTCCCTCACAGAAGTGCTTAACAAATTGCTGGAACTGAACAAATCTTTTGTCCCCATAGGTCTTGATTTAGGCAAAGCCGAATATTTTATTTCGCGACGGGTAGTGCAGGCCAAAAACTACCTCAATAGTCTTGCCGATGTACTCGCAACCGGTTATGTTTCGCGCACAAATATCTTTCTTGCTGCGCGAGAGATTCTGGCCTCTATCGGCGAAGCCCATTCAGCATTCAATTCGGCAAGCATTCTGGAAAACAACGGAATAAACGCCACATTTATCGATTTGAGCGGCTTTAACGACCCGGAGTACCTCACCATCGACCAGCGGATAAACAAATCTCTGCGCGGCATTGATTTTAAAAATACCATTGCAATTGCCACCGGTTATACAAAAGGAACTGAAGGTATCATGCGGGAATTTGACAGAGGCTATTCAGAAGTTACCTTTAGTAAAATTGCAGTAGACCTTAAAGCCGATGAAGCTGTGATACATAAAGAGTTTCACCTTTCCTCGGCCGATCCAAATATTGTAGGTATAGAAAACTCCATACCGGTGGGGCAAACAAATTACAATGTAGCCGACCAGCTTGCCGATGTAGGCATGGAAGCTATTCACCCAAAAGCCTCAAAGCCACTGGAAATGGCCAATATTAATATTCGTATTAAAAATACTTTCGAACCAGAACACCCTGGTACACTTATTTCGAAGAACTTTGTCGATACCAGGGCCAATGTGGAAATTATATCCGGAACCGACAAGGTAATTGCCATTGAAATCCACGATCCATCGATGGTAGGTGAGGTTGGCTTCGACCTTAAGATTATGGAGATGCTGAAAAAATACCGAATCAGCTATATTTTAAAAGCCACCAATGCAAACAGCATCACACAATTGCTTTGGGAAAAAGATTTACTACCTGAGCTAGTGAAAGAGTTACAGGAATCATTTTTTGAAGTAACCATTAAGCCAGTTGCCATCGTTTGCGCACTCGGGACCAATATTGCCCATCCTGGAATTTTAGCAAAAGCCACGGCTGCACTGGCAGAAAACAAAATTAACATCGAAGCTTTTTCACAATCGCTCAAACAGGTAAACATGCAATTTGTAATCAACCGACAGGATTATAAAAGAGCCATTGTGGCCCTAAATAATTCGCTCTGTGTCAATTTCAGAGCTTAAGGTGAGAATTCAATTGGCACTGCAAGCTTAAGTTCTTGTTGCTATTGTGATTTTCTGACCACCAATTGTACCGTTTTGTTCGAATATTGCTCGAGAATAACTTCCTTGCCCGCTAATACCCGTTGGATAGTATCCTGATCGTAGTAACGTATCGTAATCAGTTCCAGATTGTACTCCGTAGAAACCTCGTAAGAATGCCCCAGGTCATTCAGCACCCCAGGCACACGGGTAGAGTCGTTGTTGACACAAATTCGGAAACTAACTGCTGTATTTTGCATTAAATTTACCCTTAACCCGTATTTGGCCAATATACCAAATATGCGCTCCAGGTTATCTTCGGCAATAAACGACAGGTTCCTGGGATGTATGTTGAGCAGCACCTGATCTATTTTAAAAATGAAACTCGGCACCAGTTTATCGTAATCGAAATTACCAATCGCAGTACCTTCTGCTTTCGGATTCAGAAATGATTTTACATACAAAGGAATATTTCCCTTTTTAATAGGTTGTATCGTTTTCGGATGCAGTACACTGGCCCCGTAAAAAGCCAACTCTATGGCATCGGTATAGGTAAGTTTGTCGAGTTTGACTGTGTTGTCGAACCATTTAGGGTCGGCATTTAGTACTCCAGGTACATCCTTCCATACCGTAAGGCTTTCGGCTTTAAGAAAAGATGCCAGCAAAGCAGCTGTATAGTCCGATCCTTCGCGACCAAGAGTAGTAGTGTGGCTGTTTAGGGTAGAGCCAATGAATCCCTGGGTTACGAATACATTCAAATCCTTTTTTGTGAAGGCCGCCTGCACAAGAGGCGCAGATTCTTCAAACAAAATATGTGCTTCGCGGTAGTTCGCATCGGTTTTGAGCACATTGCGTATATCGACCCACTCCGAAAGAATTCCAAAATGATTGAGGTAGAGGTTCACAATACTTGTAGAAATAATTTCACCATATGAAACCAACTGATCGTATTCGAAATTAAAAGTTTGCGAAGGCGATTGAGACAGTTTGTCTTTTATCTCCGAAAACACAGATTCGATCTGATTGAAGGCCAGGTGATCCTTGGGAAATAGTTCCTTCATGATCTCGAAGTGATAACTGCGAATTTCTTCTAAAATCTTATTGGTATTCAAACCCCGATCGAAATATTCCTGAACGAGCTTCTCGAGGGCATTGGTCATTTTACCCATAGCCGAAACTACTACCACCAGTGGCTCGGTGTATTCGTTAATTATTCTGGCCAGGTTCTGAACAGCTTCGGCATCTTTTACCGAAGCTCCTCCAAACTTAAAAATATTCATAATTCTCAGAAAGGGTTAATTCAATCAAAAATAACAGTATTTCGGCAGAACATTCTTTATTTTTTAACAACAATATGCTCCCCCAGGGAATGAGAAAAAAGCTTAAAGACTAGTTCAACAGCCACCCTAAAGGAATCTCATACACAAAAAAGACCCCACTAACTGGTCTCTCCCAATAATACCATTACCTTTGTAAAAAAAATACTGCGTGCTATTTACCGATCTTAATCTAAGCTCCCCGATTCTCCGAGCCATCGACGAAATGGGGTTTATCAATCCAACACCTATTCAACAGCAAGCCTTTTCAGTAATACGATCTGGCCGTGATGTAGTTGGTGTGGCGCAAACCGGCACGGGCAAAACCCTGGCCTACCTCCTGCCCTTATTGACGCACTTAAATTATTCTGAACAACGGCACCCACGCATTTTGGTGCTGGTACCTACACGCGAATTAGTGGTGCAGGTCGAACAAGAAGCCAAGCAAGCTGCCAAATACACCAGTTTACGAATTGCAGGGGTTTATGGCGGAACCAACATGACTCCGCAGGCAGAAACCGTAATGGAAGGTTTGGATGTGCTGATTGGCACCCCTGGCAGGCTCTTCGATCTGGCCATGAGAGGCGTACTTTCAGTGAAACAAATTAAACATCTGGTAATTGACGAAGTAGATGAAATGCTTAATCTTGGATTTCTGCCTCAAGTTAAAAGCATGATTGATCTTGTTCCCGAACGAAGGCAAAACATAGTTTTTTCAGCAACCCTGTCTGAGCAGGTTGAGAAATTGTTATCTGGTTTCTTGGGCGATACACATAAAATAGAAATTGCCCCTCACGGCACCCCTCTCGACCAGATTGAACAAAGAGTTTTTCTGGTGCCAAATTTTTACACGAAAATAAATTTGCTGGCACATCTGTTAAATACAGAACCTGACTTTTCGAAAGTGCTGGTATTTGTTCCCAGCAAAAAAATTGCCGACCTTGTTTATGAAAAACTTCAGCCCCAGTTTCCGGAAAAAATAGGGGTTATTCATGGCAACAAATCGCAGAATTTTCGTTTTAATACCCTCGAAAAATTCGAGAAAGAAGAAATCAACATACTGGTTTCCACAGACATTATGGCCCGCGGACTGGATATAACAGATGTAAGCCATGTAATCAACATGAATATACCCGAAAATCCGGGAGATTACCTTCACCGTATTGGCCGAACCGGCCGTGTTCACAAAGCTGGAATCAGTATCTCGTTTACCGATAAGTCGGAGATGGAGTATTTGCAGCAGGCAGAGCAGTTAATGAAAAAAAGTTTGCTCATTAAAGAATTGCCTGCAGAAGTGGAAGTTGCCGAGCTATTGCTACCCGAAGAAGAACCCTCGGTATCGACGAAAAACTACATAAAGGCTCCACGCCTGAAAAGTTCGAAGGGTTCTTTTCACGAGAAAAAGCAAAAAAATAAAAAAGTCAACCTGGGTGGCCCCGGAAGAAAAAGGGTTGATAAACCCTCGAACAGAGGTGCTCAGAAACGAAAAAACAAGAAATAAGGCCCCTGGCCCATTCGAGAATAATTGAAGCATGAGCCTGGAATTGCACGATATTTTCAAAGCCTACCGCAAACATCCCCACTACCCACAGCTAGAGGAACTTCTTGGTTCAAATTCCAGCAAGCCTATCCTGTTGCAAGGATTAAGTGGATCGGCATCCACCATGCTTTTTGCAGCACTCATCGAAAATACTAGAAATTGTCAATTGGGCATTTTCGACGATAAAGATGCTGCTGCCTATTTTTATTCTGATATAAAAAGCGTTTTGCCACAACGGCAGGTATTTTTCTTTCCTTCGTCGTACAAGCGATCAGTACAATATAAACAGGCTGAAAACGGGAATATTATTCTGCGCACGAATGTCCTCAACCGATTGAATGAGTTCAACCAGAATCAGAAAGAAGCTCTCCTACTTTTTACCTACCCCGAAGCTTTGGCTGAAAAAGTTTCGAGCAAAGCTCAAATCGACGAAAACACTTTACACCTTCAGGTAGGGGAAAAAATCAGCATCGACTTTATTCACGAAGTGTTGGATGCCTATGGTTTTGAGCTGGTAGATTTTGTTTACGAACCCGGACAGTTTGCTTTGCGAGGAGGCTTGGTAGATGTTTTCTCTTATACAGCCGAGAATCCATACCGAATCGATTTTTTTGGCGATGAAGTGGAGACCATCCGCACTTTTGAGGTAGAAAGCCAGTTATCGAAAGACAGTTTTGAAAAAATATCCATTTTACCCAACCTCGAAACCCGCAGCGATGGAGAAAAAATCTCTCTCCTTGAGATATTGCCCCCTGAAACTCACATTTGGTGCAGCAACATCGACTTTATTTCCGAAAGAATTAAAGAGATCAGCAAAAACGCACAAACCAATTCCAATTCAGCCGATGCTGATACGCTCTTATCAGGCAAGGATTTTTTGCTTCAGTTAGGCAATTTTCCTACCATCGAATTAAGTAACAAGGCATACTATTCCAAATCGGAAAAATTTATTTTTAATACACGGCCACAACCTGCTTTTAAAAAGAACTTTGTATTGTTGGGCGATGACCTGAAAAATCAGCTATCGAAAGGTTATCTCACAGCTATTTGTTCCGACAACGAAAAGCAACACGAGCGGCTGAAAACTATTTTTGACGACACCCATAAAGGAATCGATTTTAAACCTTTGCACAAAGCCATTCATAGCGGTTTTATCGACGACGACCTGAAAATTTGCTGCTATACCGACCATGAAATTTTCGGTCGTTACCACAAATACCAGCTTCATGGCTACCATTCTGGCAAAGCAGCCCTCTCGCTTCGCGAATTAAAAGACCTGAAACCCGGCGACTACGTAGTGCATATCGACCATGGAATTGGCCAGTTTGGTGGCCTTGAAAGAGTAATTCAGAATGGAAAGGCACAAGAAGTCATTCGCCTTGTTTACCGCGACAACGATGTAATACAGGTGAGCATACATGCCTTGCACCGGATATCGAAATACAAGGGGCAGGATGATGCCCCACCCCGCGTGCACAAGCTGGGTTCAGGAGCCTGGCAGAAACTCAAATCGACCACCAAGAAAAAGGTAAAAGACATAGCCAAAGACCTTATTCTGCTTTATGCCCAGCGCAAAGCAAAGCAGGGCTACCGCTTTTCGAAGGATACTTTTCTGCAGGAAGAACTGGAAGCCTCTTTCATTTACGAAGATACTCCCGATCAGGAGAAAGCTACCCGTGCAGTTAAAGCTGACATGGAAAGGCTTATGCCCATGGACAGGCTGGTTTGTGGCGATGTAGGTTTTGGTAAAACAGAAATTGCCATCCGGGCAGCCTTCAAAGCGGTAACCGACAACAAGCAGGTCGCCATTCTGGTACCAACTACCATACTGGCTCTTCAACATTACAATACTTTTCGCGAAAGGCTTAAAGATTTTCCGTGTACCGTCGATTACATATGCCGTTTGAGAAAACCTTCCGACCAGAAAATAGTGCTTGAGCACACTGCCGAAGGGAAAGTCAATATTTTAATAGGTACCCACCGTTTACTGGGTAAAGACATCAAATTCAAAGACCTTGGCCTGCTCATCATCGACGAGGAACAAAAGTTTGGTGTATCGGCCAAAGAAAAACTCAAAGCCATAAAAGTTGATGTCGACACCCTTGCCCTGACAGCAACTCCCATTCCCCGTACCTTGCAGTTCTCGCTAATGGGTGCCCGCGACCTCTCGGTGATCAATACCCCGCCTCCAAACAGGCATCCGGTAATTACCGAAGTACATACTTTTCATGATGAAATTCTCATCGAAGGAATTAATTACGAAGTTTCCAGGGGTGGACAGGTATTTATCATCAATAACCGCATTCAAAATATTTATGAATTAGAAACTTACATCAGAAAGCTCTGTCCACAGGTTAAAACTGTTGTTGGGCATGGCCAAATGGAAGGTCCTCAACTTGAACAGGTAATGGTCGACTTTATCAATGGCGATTTCGATGTGCTGATAGCCACAGCCATTATTGAATCGGGGCTTGATATTCCAAACGCCAATACAATTTTTATCAACAACGCCCAGAATTTTGGACTAAGTGATCTGCACCAGCTTCGCGGCAGAGTGGGCCGTTCGAACCGAAAAGCTTTCTGCTACCTTTTGGCACCACCGGTTGCTACCTTAACCCCCGAAGCACGACGAAGGCTGAAAGCCATCGAAGAATTTACCGACCTGGGAAGTGGTTTGCATATCTCGCTTCAGGACCTCGATATAAGAGGTGCCGGAAACCTGCTGGGAGCAGAACAAAGCGGATACATAACCGACATTGGTTTCGAAACCTATAACCGTATTCTCGACGAAGCCTTACAGGAATTAAAGGAAAACGAATACAAAGATCTTTTTCAGGATGAAGTATTGCCGGAAACTACCGAAAAAACAAAATTCTCCAACGATTGTGTAATTGATACCGACCTTGAGGTATTGATACCTGAAAGCTATATTGGTAATATTGCAGAACGAATAAGGCTTTACCGCGACATTGATGCCATCAAAGACGAAGAAACTCTTGAGCGATTCAAACTTGAACTTACCGATCGCTTTGGTGCCTTGCCAAAAGCCACTGAAGAACTGCTTAAAATTGTAAGGCTCAGATGGCTTGCCATGGAGCTGGGATTCGAAAAATTAGTACTAAAAAACAAAAAACTGATTCTGTATTTCATTTCAAGCCAGGATTCAGCTTATTTCAATTCACCCGAATTTTCGGCCATACTCCAACAGGTGCAAAAGAACCCAAGCCTGTTTAGAATGAAGGAAGGGCAACAAAAACTTACCCTTAGCGTTGAGAATGTGCGTGATATCGATCATGCCATTCGGATTTTAAACACCTTATTTTTAGCCACCTAAGATATCAAATGAACCTTACCATTGACATTGGAAATACTCAAGTAAAAATTGCCCTTTTCTTAGGCAATAAAATTGTTTCATCCATGCAGATTCAAGAACTCACCAGCGAAACAATAGGAAACATATTAAAAAAATATCCCCAAACCGATAAGTGTATTTTGTCTGCCAGTGGTCTTATTCCTGAAGGTACTGTCGAAGAATTAAAAAAGCATATACCGTATTTCATGCAATTCAACCATCAAAGTGCACTGCCTTTTATTTCGAAATACGAAACACCTGCCAGCATTGGGCTTGACCGACTGGCTGCTGTGGCAGGTTGCATCGATGAGTTTAAAGATAAAAACGTATTAATCATTGATGCCGGAACTGCCATTACCTTTGAGTTTAAGAATAAGCACAACGAATATTTGGGAGGCACCATTTCTTCCGGTTTACGTATGCGCTTTAAGGCTCTGAATGCCTACACCGAAAAACTTCCCTTGCTTGAACCATTGAGCCACACTGAACTTTTTGGAAAAAATACACAAGATGCCATCGTAAGTGGAGTGGTAAACGGAATGGTATACGAAATAACAGGTGTCATCGAAAATTTTGAAAAGATTTACGATAATTTAACAGTGATACTTACCGGAGGAGATGCTCACTTCTTTGAGATTAAACTAAAAAAAACCATATTTGTGCTCCCAAATCTGGTGACTTCGGGGCTAAACACAATACTAAATTACAATGCATCAAATCGTTAGAGGGCTTGTACTCCTGTCTTTTTTATTACTATCGTACAGGGGAACAGCACAGAATTACTATAATACACCTTATACCCGTTACAGCATTGGCGATTTAACCTATTCTGGCTTTGCGGTAAATAAGGCAATGGGGGGAAGTTCTGCAGCCCTTAGGATTCAAAATCAAATCAATTACCTCAACCCGGCCTCTTATACTTCTCAGGATACCAACTCCTTTCTTTTTCAAACAGCTTTTGTAGCCCAAATAGTAAACATCCACACTGAGCAAAGCACCGACCAATCGAACAACATGAACATCGATTACCTGGCCATTGGCTTTCCGATTAATCGTTGGCTGAACCTGAGTGCTGGTTTGGTTCCATTTTCGCGTATTCAGTATAATTTCAACGATATAAGAACAATTCCCGCCGTGGGCGAATCAACTACCTTTGAATACTCCGGATTTGGCGGGTTCAATGAATTTTACCTGGGAGGAGCCCTCACCATTAAAAAAATGTTTTCGGTAGGTATTAATTTAAACTACCTTTTTGGATCGCTCGACCGCACCCAGACTTCCTACCTGACAGAAAATACCAGATCGGCTTACCTAAAAAAATCATCCAATTACATTGCCAGCGATTTTTATTCGAAAATTGGTGTTCAGTTTCATCCAAAAATTGGAGAGAAACATTCGTTCGTGTTGGGCGCTACCCTGGATGCCAAAGCCGATATCGATGTAAAAATTAAAGGAAAGACCATACGCTATAACCCTATTAGTGGAGGAAACACAGTATTTGCAGATAGCCTGGAGTTTTCGATCGACACCCCGGATGCATTGGTATTGCCCAATAAATTTACTTTCGGAGCCAGTTACCAACTCGAAGAAAGCCTTGTAATTACAGCGGAAATGATTACACAGGATTGGAGTGGCACAGATATTGTTCAATCCAGTTTTGAAGCCGGCAAATACCAAAGCTACCGCTTTGGTGCAGATTACATACCGGTTCCGCTGAGTATAAGAACGCGAGAAGAGTATTACAAACGAATTCATTATCAATTAGGAGGATATTTTACAAAAACCTATTTGTACTACAACGGAACCAATATCACCGACCAAGGAGTTACAGCAGGTTTGGGGCTACCGATAAAAAATGCCCGGAAATTATTTACAGGAACAACCTTTAATGTGGCATACCAATATGGTATGAGAGGGACAACAGATCAAGGATTAATTAAAGAGAACTATCATTTTATCACCTTTGGCTTAACATTGCACGATTTTTGGTTTCTTAAGCCAAAATACGATTAACACAAAAAGTATGAAAACCTTATTATTATTTGCAGGAATTTTGGCCCTTACATGGGGAAGTCCATCCGTTTGGGCGCAAAAAGGAAAAGACGATGGTTCGCGATTTGGACATGGCGAAGACAGCGTGAGGTGTGTGACCAATCTTTCTCTCTACCGCGAAAACGTAAAAGGCAAAAACTACGATTTGGCGATCGGTTATTGGAGAATCGTCTTTGACGAATGCCCCAAGGCATCGAAAAACATATACCTCGATGGTGCCAAAATGTATCAGGACCTTTGCGATAAAAACATCGATCAACCTAAAAAAGGAGAATTAGTAGACACCCTTATGCTTATCTACGAGCGTCGGATACAATATTATGGCGAAATCGGTAACGTACGAGGGCGCCAGGGAGCCGACTTGTTGAAATACCGACGTAACGACGATATTCAATATGTGCAACAAGGTTATGATTACCTGAAAGAATCTGTGAGCCTCGAAAAGGAGAAATCATCGAAGGCAGTATTGCCCACTATGCTTTCGGCCTCTATTTCACTTTACAAAGCAAATAAAGTGGATGCCAAACAGGTGATAGACGATTATCTGCTCATTTCGAAAATAGTGGATACCCAAATTGCAGCATCCCCTTCCGAAACCGATCTGAAAGACTTGAAAGGCACTATTGATCTGAATTTCGCTAAAGAAGGCCCCGGCGATTGTGAAACACTCATCGGAATTTTTACCGAAGAGCATAAAACAAAAAGAGAAGATGCTGATTTCTTAAGCATGCTTACTAATCTGCTTAAAGGCCGCAGCTGTACCGATTCTGATCTTTTTATGGTAGCATCGAAGGATTTATACAAACTAAAACCCTCTGCGGAGGCTGCATTGAATATTGCACTCCTATCACAAAATAAGGAGCAATACCAGGTAGCTATAAATTATTACAACGAAGCGATCTCACTCGAAACAGACAACACAAAAAAAGGCGATTATTACTTTAACCTGGCCATTGTTTACAGTAAAAGTAAACAATACAGCAATGCCCGTCAGGCGGCACTTAGTTCTGCCGAGCTAAAGCCCGGATTTGGGGAGCCCTATATACTTATCGGACAACTGTACGCCGAAAGTCGTGAACTATGCACCAGCAGCGATGCAACCAACATACCATCGGCTGTATTTTGGGTAGCAGTAGATATGTTTTACAAAGCCAAATCGGTCGATGCCACCGTTGCCGAACGTGCCGACAAGCTAATTGGTACTTACAGCAACTATTTTCCAAATAAAGAAGAAGCCTTTTTCAAAGGTGTGAACGAAGGCGACACCTATCAAATAAAAGATTGTTGGATCAATGAATCAACACGAGCAAGGTTTAACTAGAAAGTTAATAAAAAACAATTCACTATGGGTGATAGCACAGGTACTTACCTGTGTTATCACCTTTTTTGCTATTTCGTGTAAAAGCGACCTCGAAAAAGTGAATCTCTATGCCTCGGAACTCAACCTTCCGGACCAATCGGCCAGAGATCTGGAAGTAGAATATACCGATACAGGTAAGCTTCAGTTAAAATTTATAACTCCGGCTTTGAAGCGCTATTCGAATATGGAAGAACCTTATTACGAATTTCCGGAAGGCATCAGGGTGGAATTTTACAACGAAAATGCCCAACTTACCTCCGTGATCACTGCCAATTACTCGATTTATAACGAAACAACCCAGATCTGGGAAGCACGCGACAGCGTAGTGGCAAAGAATATTGAAACAGGTGAGCTGGTAGAAAGCGAACAAATGTTCTGGGATCAACCGAAACAGAAAATATACTCCCAGTTGTTTACAAAAATTACTAACGAAGACGGAATCTATTTTGGTGAAAAAGGCTTCGAAGCTGCTCAGGATCTTTCGAGCTATCGCCTGCTGGGATCATCCGGAACAGTGAGGGTACAAGATGAAGAATAACCAAAGGATCAATCGAATTATGGAGATTTTCTGGTTGATTACCGCCTTGCTAACGCTCCTTTCGGGCGTTGTCGGTTCGTTTCGCAGCGGTTTGGGTAACAATTACATTTTTTTTGTACTTTCAGCAATGTCTTTGATAATGTATATGCTTCGCCGGCATCTTCGAATAAGCAACACCAATAAACCAGGTTAAATGGGAAATACCTTTTTACTGATACTTTCGGCCTTTATGCTGGCCATTTTTTCGGGTATTGAGGTAGCATTTGGAGCGGCTAATCATTTGCAATTCGAGACCAAACCTAAAAAAGGTGAATTCAGAACTAGTATATTGCAACTGTTCACCGACAACCCAGAGCATTTTTATTTCAGCCTGGTAATTGGCCAGGTGATTTCGGTAATTGCCTTTTGCCTAAGTGCCACACGAATCTTTCAAACCTATTTTCTACCTGAACAAGCTATAGTACAAAGTATTCTTATTGTAATTCTGCTGATTTTGGTGGTGGGATCATCGATAAATCTACTTACCGAGGTAATAGTAAAACCCTTTTCCCGGCAATATGCCAATGTACTGATTAACACTTTTTCGATACCCTTGCTCTTTGTATTTACAATCTCCATTCCTTTTACCTTCCTCCTGGGAATTCTTACACAGGGTTTTCGCAAATTGCATCAGAATCAGACAGATAATACCGAAGCCTTTCAGGTGTATTTCAACAAGCCAAATCTGGTTTACCTGATGCAGCAAAACAACTCATCGGACCCAAACGAAACCGGCGAAAGTGAAAACATAAGGCTCTTTCAGAATGCATTGGATTTTAGCTCCCTAAAAATTAGAGAGTGCATGGTACCTCGCACCGAAATTGTAGCGGTAGACAAAAACGCAAGCACGGAAGAAATCAGGGAATTATTTTTTCAGACAGGTTTTTCAAAAATACTAGTTTACAATGAAACCATTGATAACATTATCGGATACGTAACCTCGAAATCGCTCTTTAATAAACAAACTAACAACACTTTTCCCCTTATCGATATCTCAATTGTGCCCGAAACCATGCCTGCCCAAAAACTGCTTACAAAGTTTATTCAGGAAAAAAAAGGGATTGCAGTTATCGTGGATGAATTTGGCGGTGTATCAGGAATGCTTACTATCGAAGACATATTAGAAGAAATATTTGGTGAAATAGAAGATGAACATGATACTACTGAATTGGTAACAAAAACCATTTCAGAAAATGAGTATATTTTTTCGGGCCGCCTCGAAATCGATTACCTTAATGAGCACTTTATGCTTCAAATTCCAGAATCGGAAGAATATGATACCCTGGCCGGATTTGTAATAAATGCTTATCAAAATATTCCTGGTCTGCACGAAGTGATCTCTATACCACCATTCGAAATAAAAATTTTGGAAGTTTCTCATACCAAAGTCGAGCTTGTGCAGCTTAAACGAATAGGGTAGCTAGTTTGCTGACATCCCAAACATCCGTGACTTCTGGCGATCCGAATTCAACCGCTTAAGTACCTAAAATCCATCTGTCTGCCGTAATTGCGATCTGCACCAGGCGGAGCGGCAATCGATTAAAATTTAACAGATTATTTTCAAAGAACATGAAACTAAACAAATGAAGCTCCCCGCAGCAAGCTGACGGGGTATCTGCAAAGGATTTTATTTTATTCGCCTCAAGAGGCGGGGTATTTAACCGCACACCCGCTTTCAGTCCCGATGTAAATCAGGATTCGACTATAAAATTTCATTTCGTGAACTCATGAAATTTAAGTCTCACGAATAAAAGATTACCTTCTGTGAATTCTGCCTCACTCCGGGTGCCTGGTAAACCCGTATGACCCTTTACGTTGGAAGGCTTAACTTAACGACCTTTGAGTAAGTACATGCATAGAATTTCTTTACAAATAGCACATTTTTTTCTTGTAAAAACCTTTTAATTGCTATATTCGTGCCTGATTTTTCAAACGTTAAAAAAGTCTATTTCAATGGCAATCATTCAAAAAATAAGAAACAAAGCCGGTCTTCTGGTAGCAGTCATAATTGGTATGGCGCTTTTGGCATTTATCCTTGGTGATATTCTAACCTCCGGCAACCTTTACCTCAATAAAAACAGGACCAATGTAGCTGTGGTGAATGGTAAAAACATCACAATAGATATTTTCCAGCAAATGATTCAGGAGCAGGAAGAGTTGGTAAAAATGCAAATGGGGGTGAACAGCCTGGACGAGCAAGCGCTCAACGAAGTGCGCCAGCGTACCTGGACCGACATGATTCAAAGTCTTTTGTTAGACCGTGAATTTCAGAAATTGGGCCTGAGTGTATCCAGCGACGAGCTATTCGATATGATCAACGGCGAGAACCCTCACCCCTTTATCATGCAGTTTTTTGCCGATCCCAATACCGGCCAGATTAACCGTATGGCCCTTTCGCAATTTCT
The DNA here is from genome assembly GCA_016699695.1 of Bacteroidota bacterium. Classification (NCBI taxonomy): domain Bacteria; kingdom Pseudomonadati; phylum Bacteroidota; species Bacteroidota bacterium. Next base: position 2,411,820 of record CP065006.1, on the reverse strand, counting down.
GCAACAGGTCAATGAGCTGGAACAAGACAACACCCAAAAAATGTTTTGGCTTTACCTCGAAGACCTGATCTACAAAGAACGCAAAAACCAAAAATACAACACTCTCCTTCGTCAGGGGCTTTATACTACCAGCCTAGAAGCCACGCGTCGCAAGCAAGAGATGAACACCAGCGTAAGCATTAGTTACCTGGTGAAGCGTTACAACGAAATACCCGACTCCCTTATTGAGGTGAGTGCAGACGAAATTAAAGCCTACTACAAAGAACATAAAAACGAATTTAAGCAGCAAAAGTCGCGCGACATTCGTTACCTCGTGTGGGAGGTTGTACCCTCGGAAAAAGATTATCTGGATGCCCAGAGCTGGATAAATGAAATTAAACCCGAGTTTGAAAGTATCGAAGCAGAAAATGCTGATCAATATGCTCGGGCAAACTCCGATTTGGCTCCCGACTCGCGCAACCTTACCAGGGCAGACCTCGATTCTGCTCTTAGCAGTTTTGCCTTTTCGGCCAACGAGGGCGATGTGTATGGACCCTATTTCGAAGGTAATTACTACAAACTGGCCAAGCTGGCCAATATAGTCATTCTACCTGATTCAGTGAAAGCCAGTCATATTTTACTCACTGCCCAACAAAACAGCGATGTAGCTGCCATTCGAAAGCTTGCCGATAGTTTAAAAACTCTACTTGAAAAAGGTGCAAACATCAGCGAACTTGCCATCCGTTACTCTGCCGACGAAGCTTCGGCACAAAAAGGCGGCGACCTGGGCTGGTTTAAAGAAGGTAGCATGGTAAAACCATTCAGCGACAGCTGTTTCTACGGAAAGACAGGCCAGGTTAAATTAGTCTATACCAACTACGGAATGCACATTATCAAGATAGAAGGTCAATCGGCGCCATCGAAAAAAGTTCAGGTAAGTGTGCTTGCCCACGAAGTGCGCATCAGCGAGGCCACCGACCAGGATTACTTTGCAAAGGCCAGTGAATTTGGAGCCTTGTACAACACCAAAGAAAAGTTTGACAAAGCCCTTGCCGACCAACAACTGGTGCCTTTTTCGGCCCTGAACCTGCGCGATGATGCCAATACTGTAAACAACCTCGAAAGCTCACGGGAACTTGTGCGCTGGGCATTTTCCAGCGAAGAGGGTACAGTAACCCCAAAAGTGCTTCAGTTTGAAAATAAGTACGTAGTAGCCATACTCGACAAAGCCAGAGAAAAAGGCTTTGCACCAGTGGAAGAAGTAAAAAACTCCATTAGCAATGAAATTCGCAAACAAAAACAAGCCGATCAACTTATTGCTAAAATCGAAGAAGCAAAAAAAGGTGCCAGCGACATCAACAGCATTGCTGCTAAATTAAATACCAATGTGAATACAGCAAGCAACCTTAGGTTTACAGCCTATTCCATACCCGGAATTGGTGTAGAGCCGGAATTGCAGGCAGTAGCTACTTCCTTGGAAGCAGGCAAGCTTTCGTCCCCGATAGTAGGTAACAACGGCGTATATGTGCTCCAGGTCGACACCAAAGATGCAGCAGAAGCTGCCAGCGATGTGATGGCTGAAAAAAGCTTCCTGAACAGAAGCTATGCTGCCCGCGTAAATTACAGTTCGATGAATGTGCTTACCGAACTAGCCGGAGTGGAAGACAACCGCATCAATTTCTTCTAACGAAAATCAATAAAATATTAAAAGCCACCGTAAAAAATACGGTGGCTTTTCTATTTATGTGCTTGAATGGCAGATAAACTCAAACTTTGAACTATTGCAAATAGTTTTAATTTTACGGATATAACAATTCATTTTATTTACACGATGCGACCTGAAGTATTCTTTTTACTTTTCTTACTGAACACTCAGGTTTTTTGCCAGGATAAGACAATAGTACACGGAAGCGTTAGCGACCAACACCATCAGCAGTTACTTATTGGTGCCACGGTATACCTGTCAGGCAGCAATTATGGCAGTCTTACCAACGAAAAAGGTGTTTTCAGCCTGACCCTAAAACCCGGCATGCATAAAATAGTGGCTTCGTACCTCGGATACCGCTCCGATACAATCGAAATAGACACAAGAACCACCAGACACATCGAATTCAGGCTTCAACTTGCCAGCATTCAAGCTGAAGAAATTGTGGTGACAGCCAAAAATAAATCGGAAAATGTAACCGGTATTGAAACCGGCGAAGTAAACCTTACCATGCGCGACATTAAACAACTACCCGCCTTAATGGGCGAAGCAGATTTTATGCGCGTCATACAGCTTACCCCAGGGGTTTCGGCTGCCAACGATGGCAATTCAGGCTTTTATGTAAGGGGTGGTGGTGCCGATCAGAACCTCATACTTTTTGACAATGCCACAGTTTACAATCCTAGTCATGTGTTAGGATTCTTCTCAATATTCAATGCCAGAGCCACTTCGGGTGCCCGGCTCATAAAATCCGGTATGCCGGCAGAATATGGTGGAAGACTATCGTCGATAGTAAGTTTTACAGGCCTTGAAGGCAATACAAGTCAACATAACATTCATGGGAACATTGGTTTATTATCGACAAGCCTTTCCATCGAAGGACCCCTGGCGAATGAAAAATTTACTTATCTGCTGGCAGCCAGGCGCTCATATATCGATGAAGTATTGAAGCCTGCGTTGAGGCCTTTTGTCAACGAGGGCTCAAGTTTTTACAATTATTCGAAATACCATTTCTACGACCTTAATCTCAAGCTTAGCTTTAAACCCGGGCAAAAGGACAAAATTACACTCACAGGATATAAAGGAGCGGATAAATATAGCCTGGAAGAATACCAGCTTGATTTTAATAATAAAATGAGCTGGGGAAATGCATTTGCAACACTTAACTGGACCCATTCTTTCGACCAGAAATGGGTGCTCCATACCCATCTTTCAGTTACCGAATACAATTTTACCCTCGATGCCAGTCAGCGAAACGTAATTGTTGGCTTTTTTTCGGGTGTGAGTGATGTGAGCATGAAAATGGCACTCTCCTATGCAGGTGAGAAGGGTTAAAAAGATATTGTCTATTTTATAAAATATTACGGAATATTTATAAATTTGTAAAAGATAAACTTCCCTAGAATATATCGGTTATAGGCAAAAATCAACAATTCCAAGAGATCATCTATACCTTATTTTCAAACCATAACTAACCCATTTTTGTATGAAAAATCTAAGAATTACTATCGTTTTATTAATAATAACTCTGTTATGCTCCAATATTGCTGGTCAGGAGTATAAGAAAGAATTTAAAACTGATATAGAATCAAATTATCAAAATTTATTAAGATTAATTGATTCCAATGATTACGGTAATGCATTACAACTTCTAAAAAATATAGAGTATAGTGTTCAGATTTTACATGGATTATATTTGGACGAACAGTTATGTCCTTTAATTCTAGGAGATTATAAACTAAATCCTGATACAAGATCAAATGAAATGATTGGAAACAATATTACAATAATTAGAGAGTATATGTTGACCAACTCTGATAACAGTTTTAATGAAGATCAAAAAGTGGAATTAATAATATCAAATAATGATGATATAATAAATAAAATCGCGTTTGAGAATGCGTTTGCTTTCAATTTAATTGACGAAATGGAAAGAAAATATCTGCCAACTGAAATAAAAGGAAACAAAGCATTACTAGTGTTTGATAAAAACAAGAAATTTACAAGCCTTGCAATTGCACTTACTGAAAATACAACGGTCCGTATCACTATTACAGGTAATATTGATTCGAATTTTGCCTATGTTTTGGCAGATTTAATTAATCTTGAAAAGATTAAAATATTTCTACCATAGAATTTTGTTTTTAGGTAATGGTGCCAAAAATAGTTGGTGATTATTTGTTTTAAATTTTGTAAAATACAAGAGTAAATCTAAAGAGGACTTAGGCTCTGCTGGAGAGCAACCTGATAGCAATAAGATTTACCACGGGAATTGGGCCCTGACTAACAATCAGGGCCTTTTTATTCAATTTCTGTGATTATGGCTTAGAAAACTCTTTGGTTTTTATAGTATAAATACCATCTTATAAAGCTTTTACGATGTTCTTTGGATAGTCCTCGGTGTAGAGTTATGTGACTTTTAAGATGTCCAAAAAATGACTCTAATCCATTTGTGGATTTTGGAATTCTGTCATTGTCCAGATAATGGAACATATCAGGCAAAGCCTTCTTAATAACTGTAAATGAACGCCTAACCATTTTATGAGTGTACCAATACCTTCCAGTATCAAAGTTGTAGCTTTTTTGATCTAAGAATTCCTTATGTTTTTCATGCCAGTTGTATAAGTTGACAACCCAATTCCCCCATTGCTCTTTATTCTCAATTTTATGTAACTGGTTTATAATAGTTCTAAGTTCCATACCTGCAATACTCTTGGGGTTCATTGTAAGCCAGATACGACACATTCTTTGAACATGAATAATACACCGTTGAACGGTTACATGTTTACATACTTTACGAATCGCTTTAAGCAGTGATTTATGTCCATCGCATGTTATACTTTCTATTTGGACTCCAAGCTTTAATAGATTTTCCAGGTCTTCTTTCATTTCGTCATACCATTCCCCATCAGTTAATCGATACAACTGTGTGAATTTTATCGTGTTATCTCTGTAAAGAACCAAACAAAGATCTTTACTGAAGTAGGTTCCATCTATCAATAAATTAACCTTCTCTGATGGCTTAACTGCATATACAGGGGATTGTGAGAGATAATAAGAAAACATTCGCTTAAGCGTCCGCTCAGAGTATCCACTGGATTTGCTTATCTGTGGTATCGTTTGTCGTCCAATAACCCAATGCTGAAACCAAACTTTTTGATTTGTTTTCTTTGTAAATAGACTAGCATTAGTGAATAATATACCGCAAAATTGACATTTAAAACGTTGTTTTCCTTGCTGGGTTCCCCATTTGATTACATTCAAACTTTGACATGCCCAACAACGCTTTTTTTTGATGTTTTCATAAATATAAAAGAGTTAACTGAAACAACTTTCAATTAACTCTTTTGTATCTCAATAGTGACAAGGAATAAAAAACTTTTTACCAACTATTTTTGGCCTCTATATCTGTTTTTACAACAAATTCCTTAAGTCAACAATTTTTGCAATTACACTATCCCTTTGTAATTGATTCCTGTCTACAATTTAATAGTGCAACTTAGTTCTACTTTAACAGATTAAACAAAACCCTTGTAAACATTGATATTTCAAGGAAATTCAGTATCTTCAATGCACAGAAAAACAGGCTTATCGTTCCGAAAAATGTTTAATACAACGTAAAAATAATAATCGATATGGAAAAACACTGACCTCTGTAATAGAGCGAGTTAGTGTTCACCTTAATGATTATCAGCATGTATTTTGTAATTCAACAAAGAAGTTCTTTGACAAAGCACAGCAATATTCATTAGGAATAATACAAAGTCAGATGCGCAATATTGAAAGAATAAGCGAAGATTTGGGAGCTAACTACCATCAAATGCAGCACTTTATAACTGAGTCTAACTGGGATCATCGAGTTTTGATAAATCAAGTAGCCCAGGAAGTAAGCCAGGTTTTACCCAAAAGAAAACTTACAGGATTGATTATTGATGAAAGTGGTTGGGTAAAAAAAGGCGACCATAGCGTAGGCGTTGGACATCAATATTGTGGGAATGTAGGGAAACTATCAAATAGTCAGGTTGCGGTATTTGCTTGTTTAAGTAATGGGGATTTTGCATCAATGGTTGATGCCCGACTATACCTTCCCAAGGCTTGGTGTGACGACAAGACAAGATGCGAAAAAGCAGGCGTTCCTGTAAAGCACCGAACATTTAAAACTAAGCTCGAACTGGCATTAGAAATTATTCGCCAGCAAGTAACCAATGGCATCATCTTCGATTTTATTGGAGGCGATGGTTATTATGGTAACGATGTGGATTTTGCCAGCAGCATAGATTTGCTTGGTTATCTGTACATGCTGGATATCCATAAAGACCAAAAAATATATTTGGAACGTCCTGACTTGGCTATTCCCGAGCGAAAAAGCAATAAGGGTCGTGAACCCAAGAAATTAAAAGCAACTACAGACGAATTAAGTGTATCAAAATATTTACAGACTTTAAATGACGAAAATTGGCAGCGTATTAGTGTTCGTAATACAGCCAAAGGAGTTCTTGTAGCTGACTATCATTTTATAAAGCTTTGGATAATCAATAACAGTAAAATGCAAGTAGAGCAAAGGTTACTGGTTATCCGTAAAACGAAAACCAAAGAAGGCAAGGACGAAATAAAATATTCTTTTACCAATGCTAATCTTGAACAATACACTAAGAAAGCTATAGCCTATATGCAAGCACAACGGTACTTTGTAGAACATTGCATAAAAGAATCAAAACAGATACTCGGGCTAGACCAGTTTCAGACACGAAAATGGCTTGCATGGCAACACCAGGTTGCATTAAACTTTTTGGTCTCGTCATTTATTTTAAAAGAAAAATTGCATTGCTTTGATGATTTACCTTTACTATCGGCTCGTGATATTAAAGAATTTATCACTTTTAAACTTTATAAACAGATGACCGAAGAACAAATGATTGATAGAATTTATGACCGGCATTTAAAACGACAGCGTGATATAAATTACTCATATTCAAAATTGTAAATCTGTTAAAGTAGAATTAGGTCAAAATATAGTTAATGATAAGTTCATTGCGGTTGCCGAAAAGCAATTATAGAGTAGGCGTCTTACCAAATCTTATATTTTATGAAAAGTAAACTTTTATTTTTAGCGCTAGCTTGTTCTATAGTCAGCGCAAATTGGGTTCTTGCCCAAAAACCAGATCCAATTGACACTTACATGCAGCAATCAGCAACTGCTTCAGTAAGTGCAGTTCCAAATCCCCCAACTAACCTAATAGGCACTGGCAAACAGGTCGGGGGGCAATCTTCTAGTCCATATGATATTAAATTTACTTGGACAGATAACGCAACGAATGAAACTGGGTATGTTTTTCAAAGATTTTTTACAGGGATATATTGGAATTTTGGTTGTGAAACAGGGCCAAATATCACAGTAAAGGATCATACTCTTTCCTTCCTTCCCCAAGTTACAGAACAATTCAGATTGTTTTCATATACTGGCGAAAAGAGAAATAGATCGCCCTACGCAATTTGTGTTGTGGAAATGCTTAGAGCTGATCTAAGCCTATCCAATGTTACAATAAGTAAAACCACTGCAAATGCAGGTGAAACAATAACTGCAACCTGTCAGGTGAATAATATTGGAACCTATGGTGCTAATTCATCCACTTTAAAAATTTATATTGTAACAGCTAGTGGGGATATAGAATTAGCGTCAATACCAATTCAGGCATTAGCTGTTGGGGCAAATTCAGGAATAAAAAACTCGACTATTACCATACCGTCTAATCTTATGGGTAATAATATCATTAGGTTTGTAGCAGATGCAAATAACAGTGTGCTGGAATTACCCGCTTCTAATAATACTATGGATAAATCAATAACAATTATAAATAAAGATCTAACAATTATTTCACCAAAAATTTCAAAATCTACAATTAATGGAAGTGAAGTAGTAGTTGCATCGTGCAGTGTTAAGAATATTGGAACACAAGCTGCACCTGCATCAACTCTAAAATATTATATTTCAACCACTTCCAATGGTACAACAACGGAATTAAACTCTAGTTCAGTTGGGTCACTTGCAGCAGGGGCAACAAGCTCACATTCAGCAAATATCTCAATTCCTTCAACGTATCCTGATGGCGAATACTATATTGTTTTTTATGCCAACGCAACGGGGGCTTTTCCTGAAAATACTAGCAACAATATATCATCAGTTAAGATAAACTATATCGGCCCAAAACCTGATTTGGCCTTCTCAAGTAATCCAGATTTTAATAACGTTCTTAATGATGCACAAGGGGTACCTATGGTTCCAATAAATACAAATGTTCAAATTAAAAACTATGTAAAAAACAATGGTCCAGGATTGATGAATGATTATTGGGATATTGATTTCTTATTTTCTACTAATACCACCTATGAAGCTGCATCTGATATAGTTATGGGTGGAAGTACTCATTCTCCAATTGGAAATGTAAATGCTACTCAAGAAGTTATTGATAATCTCGCAATTCCTGAATATGGTAATAATGGAACAAAGCTACCTCTAACTTACTACTACATCTTAGGGATTTTGGATCTTCTTGATTATGTCACAGAGCAAAATGCAAATAACAACATAATTTATACTAAAGTACTTCTATATGATCCCTTCAAAACAGCACCCCAACTAAAAGCCGCTAAAGACGAAAATGAGGGTATTGTTGCTTATCCTAATCCAAGTAAGGGGTTGTACACTATTGAATTTGATAACCCTGAATTTTATCAATTAACTGTATCTAATTTATTAGGTCAGATAATTATATCAAAAAATTTAGACGAAAACTCTTATAAGACAGAAATTGATTTAAGTTTGTTTGAAAATGGACAATACATTCTTAGATTGTTTGGTAAAGAATCTGGAAAATCTCTTATTATTGTTAAGCAATAGCTTGTAAATATCAAGAAACTGTCTCAAATATCTGAGGCAGTTTCTTAATTTACTAAGCTACACAAATGCTGCTTTTTAGCCTAACAACTCCTTTACTTTTTGCGAAATTTCTTTGCCATCGGCTTTGCCAGCCAGTTCCTTGCTAGCCACGCCCATTACCTTACCCAGATCCTGGAGGGTTTTTGCGCCTGTTTTTTCGATAATAGCTTTCAGGGCCGTGGTCAGTTCTGCTTCGCTTAGTTTGGCCGGAAGGTATTTTTGTAACACAGCAATCTCCCCCATCTCCTTGTCGAAAAGGTCAGCACGTCCCTGTTCCTTGTAAATTGTGGCGGAATCCTGACGTTGTTTCACCAGTTTCTGAACAATTTTAAGTTCTTCGTCAGAACTTAGCTTCGTTGCAGCACCCTGGGCTGTGCCTGCAAGCAGAAAGGCCGATTTGATAGCCCGAAGCGCTTCGAGGGTAACTTTATCTTTGGCCTTCATGGCCTCCTGAATGTCGTGTGTAAGTATTTCGGAGATGCTCATTTTTAAATTCTTTTAAATGGTTTCATTTAAACACATGCTGCAGAAAAAGTTTCGGCAGAAAAATCAGTCCACCGTATCGTGCAAATAGCGGTTGTTGCTGCTCAGCTTAACGCCTCCTTCTTCCGGATCGTCGATGAGTGAGAATTTCGAAATATTCGACTCCGTTGAAGGTTTCCTGTCTTCGATTTGTATGCGCTTACGTATATAGGCAGGCTGGTTTTCTAGGTCGTCGATATTCAGCTGACGCTCGCGGTGATTCAGTTTCAACTCCTGCATCTGCTCGTAATTGCGTTTAATGCTTTTTACCCGGTTTGCCGCCTTGCGTGCCTCGGGAGATAGTTCAGGTTCTACCCTCTGAGGGCTTGATGAATAACTTTCGGAAGAAAGGTCGAATTCAATGGTTCGTTGCGAAACTATATTCGTTTGAGCCGAGCGTGTCTGTTTCACTTCTCTCACCTCGAAACCAGTTTGGTTTTGAGCCCTGATCTGTTCTTCCTGGGTAAATTGCTTTTCGAGCGGAACCCGGTCGAGTTGCTTTTTGCGGGTATAAAGCTCGGGTATGCTGCTTGTTTCGAAGCCGGTGGCAATAAGGGTAACGCAAAGTGCATCGCCGAGTTTCTCGTCCATGCCATTGCCCCAAATCAGGTCGGCATTGTCACCCGCGCAAGACTGGATGTAATCGGTAATCTGGCCAATTTCGTCCATGGTAGCCTCATTGGCCCCCGAAGTAATATTGATTAATAGGTTACGCGCTCCGGCAATGTTGTTGTCGTTGAGCAAGGGCGAATTCATGGCTTCTTTTACGGCCTCAATAGCCCTGTCGGGCCCGCTGGCCTGCGCCGAACCAAGAATAGCCACGCCTGAGTTGGACATCACCGTTTCCACATCGGCAAAATCCACATTGATATAACCATGCACAGTAATAATTTCGGCAATTCCCTTTGCTGCCACTGCCAAAACATCGTCGGCACGCGAAAAAGCTTCGGAAACACGAAGGTCGCCATACATTTCCCTTATCTTTTCGTTATTGATAATTAAAAGTGAATCGACATGCTTTTCTATTTCCGCAATGCCTTCCATGGCCTGACTAATACGGCGCTGACCTTCGTTGCGGAAAGGAATGGTTACTATGGCTACTGTCAATATACCCAGTTCTTTGGCTGCCTTGGCAATTACAGGGGCTGCGCCAGTTCCGGTGCCTCCGCCCATTCCGGCGGTAATAAACACCATTTTGGTATTGTTCGAAAGCACATCGATTACATCGTCGAGGTTCTCAATGGCCGCCTCACGGCCAATGGAAGGTTTGTTACCAGCGCCCCGGCCTTCGGTAAGCGAAGACCCAAGTTGAATTTTAACCGGCACACCACTGTTGGCAAGGGCCTGGGCATCGGTATTGCAGATAACAAAATCTACATCTTTAATACCCTTGCGGTACATATGGTTCACCGCATTGCTCCCACCGCCACCCACACCAAATACCTTGATGATCGAGGAACGGTTTACCGGCAGTTCGAATTGTAATAAATCTTCCATGGCATTTAATTTTTTGGTACTGTCAGCACAATGTCTTTTGGCAAGTTAAGGTCGTTACTAGAGGCTCAGGAATTCATAGCATTTAATCCATGCTGGCGCCTTTTTCTTCAAATATGTCGTTAAAGCTTCTTTTAATTACATCCATGATGCGCGATGGTTTTTGCCGCTCTTCCGTTTGGGTTACTTCGAATTCTACCACCTCGGGTTGTTCCTCTACCAATTTTTGCTTCATGTTTTGCTCTTTCTGTTCTTTCACCGGCTGGTTCCTTCCTACTTCAATGCCCTTTAGCAGCAAACCTATGGCCGTAGAATACATTGGGTGATTGATGGATTCGAGATGGCTGGAAGCAAGATGTTCGTTCGGGTAACCGATACGCACGTCCATACCGGTGCGGAATTTTACTAATTGCGGAAGGTGTTTCAGCATGGCGCCCCCTCCGGTAATTACAATACCTGCACTTAGTTTGTCCATACAGCCCGAGCTTTCGATTTCGAACATTACCGCATCGATAATCTCTTCCATACGCGATTGAATGATGTAAGCAAGGCTTTTAAAGGATATTTCCTTTGGGTCGCGACCGCTGATGCCCGGAATGGTGACTACTTTGTCTTCGGGAGCCAGGTCGCCCAATGCCATTCCAAACTGGGTTTTAAGCGATTCGGCCTGACGGCTCAATATCGAACAGCCTTCTTTGATATCGTTAGTAACCACATTACCCCCGAAAGGCACCACGGCTGTATGCCGAATGGCATCGTCGTAATAAACCGCTACGTCGGTAGTACCACCTCCAATGTCGACAAGGGCTACTCCTGCTTCCTTTTCATCGTCGGTAAGCACGGCAGCCGAGGATGCCAGTGGTTCGAGAATAAGCTGTTCAACCTTCAAGCCGACTCTGTTTACACACTTTTCAATATTTTTAGCAGAGGCTACTTCTCCTATCACAATATGAAAATTTGCTTCGATGCGCCTGCCCGACATTCCCACAGGGTTTTTTACACCGGTTTCGTTGTCGACAATAAAATTCTGCGGAAGCACATGAATAATTTCTTCGCCCGGTTCAAGTGGAATCTTTTGCATGTCGGCAATAAGGGTCTCGATATCGGCACGGGTTATTTCGTCGCGCTCAGAGCCCAGGTTGAGGTGATTTCTGTTTTTTACGCTTTTAATATGTTGCCCGGCAATGCCTACAAACACATTCGAAAATACAATGCCCGATTGCTTTTGTACCTCTGAAACCGATTCGCGAATGGCGTTTACCGTTTCGTCGATGTTCTGAACTACTCCGCGTTTCACACCTGTAGAAGCAGCTTTGCTGATTCCCAGTATTTCGAGTTTTTTGTTCTCGTTAAGTTTTCCGACCAATGAAACTATTTTGGTAGTTCCGATGTCAATGGCTGCAATGTAAGTTGTTTCCTGCCTCATGGTTGTATGGTGTTTTTTGAACAAACAATCTGATCTTTAAATTTTAAGTTGATATAGAGGTATTGGTTCCAGCCAACCTGGTTGAGCCCCTCTTTGTAAAAAATCTGAAGCTTATCAAACTTTGCTTCATAGTCCTGCAGAGGCCCCAGTAAAATAATATGGGGGCCTACTCTGGGGATAAGCTCATACTCCTTGTTTCGGTTCACATATAACTGCACAATTTGTGCATTCCAGAAAGTATTATTCTGAATGAAATTTGACAATTCGAATAATTCGCGAAGGGTTTTGGCCGATTGCTCAAAATCAGAGTCAAAAATATTGTTAAGCCGCCCTGTTTCAAAGGGGGTTTTTATATATCCGTTGGCCACCAGCAGATGGGGTGTAAATCTTGCTGATGTTGAAAGAACAGTACCTTCACAATCGATGTAATAATGCATGCCTTTGCTATCGATGATTCTTAATACAGGCTCCCGCTGGTTGATTTCGATTGTTAAGCTGCCCGTGCTCGTAGTATAAACTTTACATTCGTGGATGAGAGAATTGGTAAGTATAATTTTTTCGATAGTATCGGTATTAACTTCTTCAATTGGTAATCCCAATACCTTGTGCAGTTTGCGTTCAAGCATTAAAGTAATGTCGCGACCCGCAACAAATTTATTTTGGGCGCTATCGGAAACCACAACTTTTATCTCACCACAAAGCACATTTTCGCGGCGGGAAGAAACAAATCCCGATATGAGAATAAAATAGGCCAAAAGGCCCGTCCACACGGCTATTTTCCTAAACTTTTTCATTTTCAGCCAGATAGTGTGCAATTTCTATTATAAACTGATCGATATCGCCGGCTCCTGCTGTGAGAAGTACCTCAATATTTAGCTCTTTTAAGGTAGAAAGCAAGTTTATTTTTGAACAACGATGCCTGGCCTCAAGGTTCACGCGATTAAAAATGATGTCGGAAGTAACTCCTGGAATGGGTTTTTCGCGGGCCGGGTATATGTCCATCAAAATCAACTCATCGACCTTTGACAGGCTTTCGGCAAATTCTGCTGCAAAATCGCGTGTACGGGAAAACAAGTGGGGTTGAAATACAGCGGTAATCTTTTTACCCGGAAACCAATCGCGCAAGGAAGAAATCACCGCATCCAACTCACGGGGATGGTGTGCATAGTCGTCGATATAAACTACCTTTTCACTCTGATACTGCACATCGAAACGCCTTACCACGCCGCGCATACGAGGCAATGCTCCAATAAGTTTATCAGGGGTGGCGCCAAGCACGCAACTCACAGCCATGGCAGCAATAGCATTTTCGATGTTGGTTTTACCAGGCACTTCAAGTTGCAGGTTTTGAACCCTGAAAAAAGGTGTATTCAATGTAAAACAATAGGCCCCTTTTTCCTTGCGTATATTACTGGCATAAAAATCAGACGACGCATCGTCGAGTGAATAGGTAAAGTACGACAGACCTTCAGGCACCTTCAATTTAACTTTATTATTCAAAACAACGGTTCCGCCCTGCCGAACCTGATTCACCAACAATTGAAAGGTATGCTGAATTTCCTCCAGCCCGGAGTAAATATCGAGATGATCGGCATCGATTGTAGTGATAAGCAAAAACTGGGGAAATAGCTGCAGAAAAGAGCGGTCGAATTCATCAGCCTCCGCTACTACATATTCCGATTTATTGAGTACTAAGTTTGAATTAAAATTTTTCGAAATTCCCCCTAAAAAGGCATTGCAGCCTATTCCCGTTTCATTGAGTAAAAAACTGGTAAACGTAGTTACTGATGTTTTTCCATGCGTTCCGGCAATGGCTATGCCAGTTTGAGAGTTAAAAATCTGACCAAGTACCTGAGCCCTTTTTAATATCGTAAATCCTTTATCCTTAAAAAATTTCCATTCAAGGTGATTTTCTGGAACAGCTGGTGTGAGTACCACCAAGGTTTTTTCCAGCTCGCGAAAAGCTTGAGGAATCAAGTTCGGATTGTCATCGTAATGAATTTCCATACCCATACTTTCCAGCTGCCTGGTCAGTTCAGTAGCAGTAAGGTCGTATCCACCTACAGCAACTCCCTGAGCATTAAAATAGCGGGCCAGAGCGCTCATTCCAATGCCTCCGATACCTAAAAAATACACCCTATGAAAAGAGCCAATATCCATCTATTAAACTTTAATCAAACTAAGCAATTCATCAACAATGGTCTCGGTAGCTTTTGGCCTGGCCAGTTTTAAAGCATTTGAGCCTAACTGCTCCAGGCGGGCAGTATCTTTTATTGTCTGCAGGGCAGTTGGTATCAAATCATTCACTGCCTTGTTGTCGGGCACCATCAGGGCAGCACCTGCATGCACAAGTGCCATGGCATTTTTAGTCTGATGGTCTTCTGCCACGTTCGGTGAAGGTACCAGCAACGAAGGCTTTCCTACCAAACAAAGCTCTGACAAACTGATGGCCCCGGCACGGCTCACAATCAAATCGGCAACATTGTAGGCGAGATCCATGCGGCTTACAAAATCCATTACATGTATATTCTTCAAGTTTTTTGCATCAAGCTGTGTTTTGATATTTTCGTAGTAATACTTCCCTGTTTGCCAGATAACCTCAACGGCTTCTTCGCCTAGTTTGTCGGTTGCAGCTAAAAGTGCTTCGTTAATTGTTCTGGCGCCCAAACTCCCTCCCATGATAAACAATACTGGATTTGTGGTTTGAATACCAAAATGCACTAGTGCCTCCCTCTTAAGATCCTGGTTGATGGGCATTGGACGCACCGGATTTCCGGTGAGAATTATTTTTTCCTTTGGAAAAAACCGCTCCATTTGATCGTATGCAACACATATTTTCTTTGCACGCCTCGAAAGTATTTTATTGGTAACCCCGGCATAGGAATTCTGCTCCTGCAAAAGACAGGGTACACCCAAAGAAGATGCTGCTTTAATAACCGGAGCTGAGGCATAACCTCCAACACCAACAGCCACATCGGGTTTAAACTCCTTCACAATAAGGCGAGCCCTACGTAAACTTTTAAAATAATCGCGAAGCACATAAAAATTTGCGAAGGTAAGCTTTCGTATAAGTCCCCTCACCGGCAAACCAATGATTTTATAACCAGCCGCAGGAACGCGCTCCATTTCCATACGGTTATCGGCTCCTACAAAAAGGAATTCGGTATCAGGCAAACGTCTTTTTAGTTCGTTGGCAATAGACAAAGCCGGAAATATGTGACCTCCGGTTCCTCCTCCACTTATTAATATCTTAAGTTTTCTGCTCATCGGGTATATTTTCATTAGTTGCTTCAGTAGATGCTTCAGTTTCGGCTTTAGGAATGGCATCGGTGCTGCGGCTCACGCTCAATATCATGCCGAGTGCTGCTGCGGTAAATAATATGGAAGTTCCACCCATCGATATAAATGGAAGAGGCTGTCCGGTAACTGGAAACACCCCCACTGCAACAGCCATATTCACCATGGCCTGCAGCACAAGTATCATGCTCAGGCCAAAGGCAAGAAATGCCTGAAAGGTTCGGGAACTCCGGCTTACAATTACCCCGGCCCTGTAGAGAAGGTAGAGGTAGAGAAAGATGACGAAGAAGCCAAAAATAACACCCCCTTCCTCCACAATGATTGCAAAAATAAAATCGGAATAGGGATGGGGTAAAAAGTTACGCTGCACGCTATTACCAGGGCCTTTTCCGAGTATTCCTCCGGTGGCGATGGCTATCTTCGATTGTTCGGCCTGGTAGTTGTCTCCTTCTTCCTGATCCACAAAATTGACAATTCTGTTTTTCCAGGTACCCCATCTTCCCTCCCAATCGGAATTCAAGGCCAGGAAAATAAGCCCCACTATTGCTGCAACGCCAATACCCGTAACCAGGGCCAGGTAAATGGTTCTTACACGGCCCACAAACATCAGAATCATGGAGACGGCAAACAACAAAACGGCAGTAGAAAGGTTAGCCGGCATAATAAGTCCGCATACCACAAAGACCGGGATTATTAAAGGCAGAAACCCTTTTTTATAGGTCTTTATTGTATCCTGCTTGAGCGATAGCAGACGCGCCAGATACATGATTAGAGCTATCTTGGCAAGGTCGGAGGTTTGAAATGTCAAGCCTGTTCCGGGCAGGGTTAACCATCGCGAGGCCTGGTTGAGACTGGTACCAAAAACCAAAGTTATGCCCAACAACGGAATTGAAATATAAAAGAAAAGCTGCGAAAGACGGGAAAAAACCTGGTAAGGCACCAAGTGTAAAAAATAGATTATCAGGAATCCCAGAAACAAAAACGAGACATGCTTAAACAGGTAATAAGCCACATTGCCGGCTCTGTATTTATAGGCCAAAGTGCCTGTAGAGCTGTATACTGCCAGTATGGATATCAGACTCAGCGCAAACACAACCCCCCAGATAACCGGATCGCCTTTAAAATATTTCTTTAATGTTTCTTGCATTCCCTATTTCAGTTATGAAGTATCCTTTTAAAGCTCTCTCACACATTCTTTAAACTGGCTGCCCCGGTCTTCGTAGCTTTTAAATAAATCGAAACTGGCACAAGCCGGCGAGAGTAATACCGTATCGTCCTTCTCTCCAAGTTTATAGGCCTTATTAACAGCCTCTTTCATCGAGCCTGCATCGACAATTATTTCAATTACCCCATCGAAAGCACTGTGAATTTTGGTGTTGTCTACTCCAAGACAAACAATGGCTTTCACCTTTTCTTTCACCAAAGGCAGGAGTTCCGAATAATCATTTCCTTTATCCACGCCACCCACAATCCACACGGTGGGAGTAGTCATGCATTCGAGGGCATACCAGGTCGAATTGACGTTGGTGGCTTTCGAATCGTTGATGAACTCAATACCGTGCACCTTGATAAAACGCTCCAGACGATGTTCAACACCTTTAAAATCCTGGAGACATTCTCGTATAACTTCCTTCTTTATATCCAAAACCCTAGATGCAATGCTGGCAGCCATAGAGTTATAAATATTATGACGGCCTTTAAGCGATAATTCATCAAGGGGTACAGACATCGTATCTTCGTTGACCGAAATCACCATATTTCCGTCTTCTACATGTGCACCTTCCTTTACAACTTTTGTTTGCGAAAATTCGAGTTGTTTGGCACGCAACACTATTTTCTCCAACTCGGAGATGGTAAGCTCATCGTCGGAGCAGTAAATAAAATAATCGTCTTCGGAAAGGTTTTGAGTGATTTTGAATTTGGAATCGATGTAGTTCTGCATGTTATAGCCATAGCGGTCGAGGTGATCGGGGGTAATATTGAGCAGAATAGAAATATCGGGTTTGAACTCGAACATACCATCGAGCTGGAAACTGCTTAATTCAAGCACATAATAATCGTACGATTTGGTAGCCACCTGAAATGCAAAGCTTTTGCCGACATTGCCGGCCATTCCGCAATTCAATCCGGCTCTGCGCAACATGTGGTGCAAGAGGTTGGTAGTGGTAGTCTTACCATTGCTTCCGGTGATGCAAATCTTTTTGGCGCTGGTGTAACGTCCGGCAAATTCTATTTCAGAAATCACAGGTATGTTTTTCTTTTTAAGAGCCAGAACAATATCGGCCTTGTCTGAAATACCCGGGCTTTTTATAACCTCATCGGCACTTAAAATCAAGCGATCGGTATGTTGCTCTTCTTCCCATTCTATCTCGTAGTTAAACAAGATTTCCTTGTAATGTGGTTTGATTTTTCCCAAATCGGAAACAAAAACATCAAACCCCTGTTTTTTAGCCAGTACAGCAGAACCTGTTCCGCTCTCTCCGGCACCGAGAATGACAATGCGCTTTTCCATAGACTACCTTATTTTAAGTGTTACTATTGTTATTACTGCAAGTAGAATACTCACGATCCAAAAACGAGTCACGATTTTGGGTTCGGGATATCCTTTTTTCTGAAAATGGTGATGCAGAGGCGACATGAGAAAAATTCTCCGACCCTCGCCATATTTATTTTTTGTGTATTTAAACCAGCTCACCTGCATCATAACCGAAATTGTTTCGACCAGAAAGATGCCGGCGAGTATGGGAATAAGCAATTCTTTGCGGATAAGAATGGCAAAAACGGCTACAATGCCTCCAATGGCAAGACTGCCTGTGTCGCCCATAAATACCTGTGCCGGGTAAGAGTTATACCAGAGAAAACCCACCATAGCGCCAATAAATGCACTGATATACACCACCAACTCACCAGAGTGGGGTATATACATGATGTTGAGGTAATCGGCAATGATGGTATTGCCCGAAACATACGCCAGGATACCAAGCGTTGTGCCGATAATGGCAGAGGTACCTGCAGCTAGTCCGTCAAGGCCATCGGTAAGATTGGCCCCATTGGAAACGGCAGTAAGGATAAAAATCACCGCCAAAATAAATACTATCCATACAAAAGGCCTGCCCTTCTCGCCAAGAAATCCTATGATACGTGCATAATCGAATTCATTATTCTTTAAAAAGGGAACATTAACCTTGGTCGATTTCACATCGCGCGTAAGGGCTACTATTTGATTTACTTCCGTACCGGTACCTTCTACCACCTGCATTACCGACCTGCCATCGGGATGAATTACTTTTTCCCGAATCACTACATCTTCGTGCAGATACATGGTTAACCCCACTACAACTCCCAACACAACCTGGCCGAGAAGCTTAAATTTTCCGCGTAAGCCAATTTTATTTTTCTTAAATACTTTGATGTAATCGTCGAGAAATCCCACAAACCCAAGCCATATGGTAGTAATGAGCATCAGCACCACATAGACGTTCGTTAAATCGCCAAACAACAAAACAGGAATAAGAATCGAGGTAAGAATAATAATACCTCCCATGGTAGGAGTACCTTTCTTCTGCATCTGACCCTCCAGGCCCAGGTTGCGAATAGTTTCACCAATCTGCTTACGCTGAAGAAAATATATAATGCGCTTACCCACCACGAGCGAAAGTATCAGTGAAGTGATAATCGCCAGGGATGCCCTAAAGGAAATATATTGAAACAAGCCGGCTCCGGGAAATTCAAACTGATGTAAATAATCAAATAAAGCGTAAAGCATATTAAGCGTTTTTGTGTGGAATGTTCGACATAAAAATCTCTGAAATCACCTCCTGGTCACTGAAATGTATTTTTACCCCCATGATTTCCTGGTAATTTTCGTGGCCTTTCCCAGCTACCAGGAGAATATCTCCTGGGCGTGCCATCATGCAGGCAGCCCTGATGGCTTCGCGTCGATCTAATATCGACAAGACTTTAAAGTGCAAGGAACTTTCGACACCGGCCATCATATCGTCGATGATAGATTGGGGGTTTTCGTTCCTCGGATTGTCTGAAGTAAGAATGAGCCTGTCACTTTCGCGGACAGCGATTTTTGCCATTACCGGACGCTTGGTTTTGTCGCGGTTTCCTCCGGCACCTACCACGGTAATAAGCTGCTCATTACCTTTGCGTATGCTGTTAATGGTAGAAAGCACATTGAGTAAGGCATCAGGAGTATGGGCATAGTCCACAATGGCTGTAACTCCATGCTTTGACCGAAGGTACTGGAATCTACCTTCCACTGTTTTTAAAGCACTGAGGTGGGGAAGAATTTCCAAATCACCTTCGAGCAGCAGCGAAGCTGCACCATAAATGGCAAGCAGGTTGCTGACATTAAACTGCCCGATAAGCTGTGTCCAAACTTCAGATTGGTTCAGCAGTATTTTAGTGCCATCGAAATGGCTCTCGAGTATTTTTGCCTTGAAGTCAGATACATGGTTTATGGAATAAGTGAGAACCCTGGCCCGTGTATTCTGTACCATTACCCTTCCGTGTTTATCGTCGATATTTACCAGCGCGAAAGCATCGGAAGGAAGTTCGTCAAAGAATTGTTTTTTGGCTTTAATATAGGCATCGAAGGTTTTATGGTAGTCGAGGTGATCGTGCGTGATGTTTGAAAAAATACCTCCCCGGAATTGCAGCCCGGCAATACGCCGTTGGTCGATGGCATGTGAACTAACCTCCATAAAAGCATACTTACAGCCTGCATCGACCATATCTGCCAAAAGCTTATTCAGGCTCACGGCATCAGGTGTGGTATGCGTTGAATCCAATGCTACCTCACCAATGAGGTTACGCACCGTAGAGAGTAAACCCGATTGATAGCCAAGTTTGGTAAAGAGCTGATAAAGTAGTGTAGCTATTGAGGTCTTCCCGTTGGTACCAGTAACACCTACTAATTCTAACTTCGAAGAAGGATTGCCATAAAAATTGGAGGCCAGATGTCCAATAGCCGCATGCGAATCTTTCACTTTTAAAAAACATACACCTTCTGGCGATTCTTCCGGTAACTGCTCGCACACAATGCAATCGACACCTTTTTCAATTACTTCAGGTATATAAATATGGCCGTCATGCGCTGTGCCCCGAAGTGCCACAAACAAATCTCCTTTGCGCACCTGCCTCGAATCGAAAACAATACGTTCCACAGGCATGTTACCATTGCCAAACAGAGCGAATTCAAAATTGGTTGCTATTTCGTTTAAGCGTTTCATCTTTTAGTTTGTAAAACTCAATTCCAATACTACCCTATCGCCTCTTCGAACCCTGGATCCTGCCGGAATAGACTGCCGGCGCACACTACCCCTGCCACGTACTTCAACTTGTAAACCCATATTCTCGAGCAGGTAAAGTGCATCGCGCAAACCCATTGCAACTGTATTGGGCATCAGATTATTGGCAAGCCTAAGATTATTCAGCCTTATGGCATCATCTACTTTTTGAGTGCTTATCCAGTCGCCTGTTTCCTTACCCGTTTTAGATTTGATATCCAGTTTTTTGAGTGCCAGGAGGGTATAATCTTTATATCCATTCTTTGAATAAGGAAGCTCCACACTATCTGCTTTTTCTTCGTTCACTGCTACTTGAAGGTCCAAACTGGTGGCATACACCTTATTGGCTATTTCAAGAAAAACAGGACCTGCCACTCGGTTACCGTAATACACATTTTTCGATGGGGCATTTACCACCACAATGCAGGAATAACGGGGCGCATTCGCAGGGAAGTAACCCACAAACGAGGCCTGATAGCTCCGTTTGTCGCCCTTGTAACCAAATTGCTTATCGTACAATTGAGTAGTACCCGTTTTCCCTGCAATTTTAAAATTCGATGCTTTCAGATTTGTTGCTGTTCCATGTTCGACAACGCCTTCAAGCATCTTTCGGGCCTTTTTAAGGGTGGAACGGGAACAGATAGAAGGATTGATCACTTCGACAGGAAACCTTTTTTCCACACTACCTCTTCGTTGAATTTCGCTCACGAAGCGTGGCTTAACCATTTTACCATCGTTGGCAATGGCGTTGTAATAAGTAAGTATTTGCAGGGGAGTAAGCTTGAGTTCGTAGCCATAAGACATTTGCGCCAGCGATACACCCGACCAGAGCTTGTCGCCAGGATAATTTATTTGGGGCATCCCTTCTCCTCTGATGTCGATATTCAGCGGGTCGTTTAACCCGAGGTTATAAATCTTATCGACAAAACGAGCAGGCTTTTTGCCATAAGCTCCAGTAATTATTTTGGCCATACCCACATTCGACGATTTTTCAAAAACCTCCTGCACTGTAATCTTGCCATATCCGCCGGTTTCATGACTTTCGTCGCGAATAGTAATGTCGTAATGTTCAAATATCCCGTTGCCTGTATTGATGGTATCTTCCAGATCGATATACCCATCTTCAATGGCAGCCAGTAAAGCAGGTAATTTGAAAGTCGACCCCGGTTCGGTGCTGGCACCAATGGCGTAGTTGTAAACTTCGAGGTATTGATTGTCGACCTTTTTCATATTCACCATTGCCTTTATATCGCCTGTGTTTACTTCCATCACCACCACGCAACCGTAACCTGCATCGTGGGCCACCAATTGCGATAAAAGCGCCCGGTGTGCCACATCCTGTAAATCGACATTGATAGTAGAAACCACATTGCTGCCATCTTTGGGATCAATTTCGCCATCGTCATCAACGGGCATCCATACCCCGCCAGAAAGCTTTTGCATTGTTTTTACACCTTCCACACCACCCAAAAATTCATCATAAGCACCCTCGATGCCGACAATATTTCCCATTTCGCCCTGCGAAGTATATCCTATGGTGCGCAGGGCAAGATTCCCATGCGGATTAATGCGGCGGCTGCGTTCGACAAACATGATACCCCCCTTGTTTCGGCCCAGGCGGAAAATAGGAAAGGTTTTCATTTCTTTCAGTTGAAGGTAGTTTACACTTGCTTTGAGCAGGTAATATCGTTCGCCGTTGCGACGGGCGGTAGTAAACTCCCTGCGATAGGCTGCGGCCGATTTGTCCTTAAACAGGCGCGACATACAATAAGCTAGTGAGTCAATACCTTCGTTGAACACTTCGCGTTTAAGACCAGCGGCTTTAAAATCAATCCTCACCTCATAATAAGGAACCGAACTGGCCAGAAGTCGCATATCGGAAGCATATATATCGCCTCGGTGTGCAGGAATAATAAAATTCTTAATGCGGGTTTCTTCAGCTTTAGCTCTAAGTTCCGGTCCTTCGATAAACTGAAGAAAAAGTAACTTGGAGGCAAGCAAAACTGCAAATGCCAGAATCCCCAGGTACACCAGGCCAATTCGCCACAATATGTCGCGTTTGATAGACATTCTTTAATCTGCTTCAATTTTATAAGGTGGACGGGTAGGCTGTTTCAAACCAAGTCCCCGTTCCTGCACCATATCTTCTACATTCGATGCTTTGCTCAGATTCATTAATTCGGCAGCGGTAGTCAATTGCTCGGCCCTTAAGTTTTTAATCTCTTCCCTTTCCTTTAAAAGCTTGCGGTACATTCGCTCGGCATGGTAATGGTTGCCGATATAAAAAATAGCCAGCATTACCAAAAAAAGAATAAAAGGCAATTGAGAAACAAGGGTTTTACCCGTAAGCAAGGAACCATCGAGCATATTTTTCAGGCTAAGGCTCTTTACTTCGTTTTGTTCGACCGAAGAAGCTACAAACTCAACTTTCGATGACTTTTTCCCGAGCATCTCACTTAATTTTTTTCGGCAATTCGCAATTTGGCACTGCGAGCCCTGTTATTTGTTCTAATCTCTTCTTCACCAGGAACAATTACTTTTTTATTCAATGCCCTGAATACTTCCTTCTTATTGCCATATAAATCAATAGACTCGTCTTTTTCAAAAGATCCGTCACGAATAAAATCCTTTACCAACCTGTCTTCGAGCGAATGATAACTGATAACGACCAATCGTCCGCCTGGTTTTAATACATCCCGAGCCTGAAGGAGCAGACTTTTCAGGTTATCCATTTCGCGGTTAACTTCAATTCGAAGGGCCTGATAGACTTTTGCCAAAAACTGGTTTTCGGCCTGTCGGGGCATGGAGCTTGACAAGGCTTCCAGAAGATCGCGGGTTTGTTCGATAGGTTTCTGATTCCGATAACTGATGAGCTCATTGGCCAATTTGGCTGGATGATTCAGTTCACCATACTCCCTAAAGATTTTGGCCAGCTGCTCGAACGTATAGGTATTCAGTAAATCGAAAGCCGAAAAAGCTGCCTGCTGGTTCATTCGCATATCCACTGGGGCATCGAAACGATAAGAAAATCCCCGGTCGGCCTTATCAAAATGGTGGGACGAAACACCCAGATCTGCCAATAAACCATCGATTGCATCAATTTCGAAATAGTCGAGGAAATTTTTCAGATAACTGAAATTATGGTGTGCAAACAAAAACCTGTCGTCGTCGATCAGATTCTGTTTGGCATCGGTATCCTGGTCAAAGCCAACAAGCTTGCCACCTTTAAGTCTCTTTAATATCTCGCGGGAGTGACCACCCCCTCCGAAAGTTGCATCGACATAAATCCCATCGGGTTTTATGTTTAACCCATCCACACTCTCCTGCAACAGTACGGGTTGGTGATAGTCTGTCATTCTTCTGCTTCGTCTACAAATCCATCCAATAGTTTTTCGGCCATGTTGGCAAAATCGTCGTCGCTTAATTCAATCGCATCATATTTGCCTTTGGCCCATAATTCAATCTTTCCTGGCTGTCCTGCTAAAACCACATCTTTATCGATTCCTACCTCATCTAATAATCGCTTAGGTATTAAAAGCCGGTTACTTGAATCGGCAATGGCCTCGGCCACACCTTTAAAAAACACCCTTAAAAAAGTATTGTGTTCTTTTTTATATGGATTCAATTTTTTTCGCAGGCTTTTTACCTGACGGTCCCACTCCTCGAATGGGTAAAGCACCAGACAACCTTCGAACACATCCTTTTTAATAATAAACTTCGCAGGCTGACCTTCCTCCATTTGCTTGCACAAAGCAGCAGGCAGCATGAGCCGCCCCTTTGCATCGAGCTTACAAATATGGTCGCCAACAAATGTGATCATAGCACAAATAAATTTTGGTAAAACTACAACAAAAATTCCCACATTTTACCATTATTACCCACTTTTTACCACTTTTGTTGAAAACTTCTTTGTAATTGTGAATAAGGAAAAAATCCGTTTTTAATCCATTGACTTACAGTATCAATTCAAATAATTATAAATTAGCATCTGAACCAAGACGGTATTAATCGAATGAACCCATCAACGAATCAAAGCATACAACAGGTCGACATCAAAAAAATATTTTATGAAAAAAACCCTCGTCTGGCTCGCCTTCTACCGGGGTTTATTTACACTTACCTGAGGCGGATAGCCCACGAAGACTTTATCAATAAACTACTTAGGGAATATGGTCATTTGAAAGGGTTGGACTTTGCCAATGCGATGATAAAGGAATTTAATGTACACATTGTGACTGAAGGCGAAGAAAACCTCCCAAAAGAGGGAAGGTTTATTTTCGTATCGAATCACCCTCTGGGAGGTTTCGACGGACAGATAATTATGCATCTTGTGGCCAGGCATTATGGAGGGTTCAAGTTCTTAGTAAACGACATACTCATGAACCTTCGAAATCTAAGTACAGTTTTTATCCCCATCAACAAACACGGAAGACAAGGCATAGAGCTTGCTGAAAGAATTGACGCGACTTTCCGTTCCAACGACCAGATTCTTACCTTTCCGGCAGGTTATGTGAGTCGTCGGGTTAAAGGTCAAATTGTGGACCTCGAATGGCAAAAAAGTTTTATTACCAAGGCACGGCAATACCAGCGCGATGTAATACCCATTCATATGGGAGGTCGAAACTCCGAATTCTTTTACAGACTTGGCACCATACGCAAAAAACTTAGTATAAAAGCCAACATCGAAATGCTTTACCTGATCGATGAAACATACAAACATCGTAACAAAACCATAGTGGTAAAATTTGGGCAACCAATTCCCTGGCAAACTTTCGACCATTCGAAAAAACCAATCGAATGGGCCCGTTGGGTCAAAGAAAAAGTTTACCTTCTCGATGGCGTAAGAACTATTCCTCTGTAGACAGCCTATGCAGGCTGCGAAATATTTTATAAATTTGTGGGATTACTCTGAATAGAACAAATATGAAAGAGCTCATACAGCCGGTGGATAAAAAACTAATCGAAAAAGAACTTACCCCTGATAAGTTCCTGCGCGATACAAACAATGCAGGAAATGAGCTATATGTGATTACCCACCAGGATTCGCCTCACATTTTAAGGGAAATTGGCAGACTGCGTGAATTAACCTTTCGTAAAGCCGGAGGCGGAACAGGGCTTGAGATTGATTTGGACGAATACGATACAAATGATAATCCATACAGGCAATTAATTGTCTGGGACCCCCAGGAGAAAGAAATTCTCGGTGGCTACCGTTTTCATTTTGGCGGATTAATGAGCAGGGACGAAAATGGTAAGGTAAAGATTGCCACTGCAAAACTTTTTCATTTCAGCGATAATTTTTTATACGATTACCTTCCATATACCATCGAGTTAGGACGTTCGTTTGTTCAGCCTACCTACCAATCGACACAGATGGGTAAAAAAAGTATGTTTGCCCTCGACAACCTTTGGGACGGCCTTGGTGCCATTTTAATTAACAACCCCGACTACAAGTATTTCTTCGGAAAGGTAACCATGTATACCGATTTTGAACCCGAAGCGCGCAATCTGATACTTTACTACCTGATAAAACATTACTCTGACCACGAAAACCTGATGAGACCATTCCACCCGCTCGATACCAGGATGGATAGACAGAAGATGGCTTCGATACTCACAGCAGACAACCCGAAAGACGACATGAAAATTCTGTCTTACGAAGTGAGATCAAGAGGTGAAAAAATTCCCCCATTAATCAATGCCTATATCAATCTTTCTCCAAGCCTAAGAACCTTTGGCACCATATTAAACGAGCATTTTGGGTGTGTGGAAGAAACCGCCATTCTGATTACCTGCGCGGATATGTACCCTTCCAAAATTGAAAGACACATCAAATCTTATAAGCCAAAAGCAAAAACTGACTGGCAAAATGGACTAGACCATTTGGACTGAGATGCTACAGTCTGACATACTATTTTTCCTACTAGCTTCTTTTGCAATAAGAATAGTTAATACGCCCTTACATTTCGACCCTCGATAAAATTGATAAAGGATCGGTTAACTACTTTATTGCCTCCCGGTGTAGGATAGTTTCCGGTAAAATACCAGTCGCCTGTGTGATCGGGGCAGGCTTCATGCAGACCTTCAATGGTTTGATATACGATTTTAACCTCAGCACTAATATCTTTGGTTGTAAGCATTTGTGCAATCTTTTCCGAAATCTGTTCATCGGTAAAAGGCTCATAAATTTCCTTTACGTAATTTTTAATCTCCTCTTTGGGTGATTCTTCCTGAGCCTTCGATTTTTTGTATACGTCGTTGATAATATGCTCCAGACCCTTTTCTTTAAGCAATTCAATGGCAGCCCTGAAAGCAACAAAGTCGTTCAGTTTTGCCATGTCGATGCCATAACAGTCGGGATAACGGATTTGTGGCGAGGATGAAACAATAACAATGCGTTTGGGCTTTAAACGGTCGAGAATACGAATAATGCTGTATTTTAATGTGGTGCCACGCACAATGGAATCGTCAATTACAACCAGGTTGTCGACATTTTTCACAATGGTTTTGTAGGTTACATCGTACACATGGCCTACCAGATCATCGCGACCCTCGTCCTGCGAAATAAAGGTGCGTAACTTAATGTCCTTAATGGCTACCTTTTCAACCCTTGGCTTAAGCGAAATGATTTTATCGATTACTTCTTCTGTAATGGTTTGTCCGCAATTAAGCAGGTTGCGTTTTGCATCGTGCTGCATACTGAGTTCCACACCATGCACCATTCCGTAAAAAGCTGTTTCGGCTGTATTGGGAATAAAAGAAAAGACCGTATTCTCGAAATCGCCTTCAACTGCCTTTTTAATGGCAGGAGTAAGCAACTGCCCAAGTTTTTTACGTTCGCGATATATATCTTTGTCGCTACCCCGGGAAAAATAAATACGTTCGAAAGAACAGGACCGACGCTCAAATGGCCCACGGATTTGCTCCAGGTCAACCGATCCGTCTTTTTTCACAATTAATGCACTTCCTGCAGCGAGTTCCTGAATATCTTCTACCGGCAGGTTCATCACGGTTTGAATGACTGGTCTTTCTGAAGCTGCTACCACTATCTCATCATCGTAATAATAAAAAGCGGGGCGTATAGCCCAGGGGTCGCGCATTACAAAGGCGTCGCCATGGCCAATGGCACCCATAATGACATAACCTCCATCCCATTTCTTGCTCGACTCCTGCAAGATATTTCGGATGCTCATTTGGGATTCTATTTCACGCGATATCTCCTGATTACTAAGGCCCTGACGCTTAAAAATATTGAAAAGCTTTTGGTTTTCAGCATCCAAAAAGTGCCCTACATTTTCGAGCATGGTAACTGTATCAATTTTTCCACGGGGATGCTGGCCCAAATCTACCAGGTGATTGAACATCTCGTCGACATTGGTAAGGTTAAAATTACCTGCCAGCATAAGTGTGCGTGAGCGCCAGTTATTTTGACGCACCACAGGGTGGGCATTTTCAATGTTGTTAAGGCCATAGGTTCCATAGCGCAAATGCCCCATAAGCACTTCAGAGGCAAAAGGCAGATGACTTTTAACCCAGGAAATATCTTTTAGCAGTCCCGGTGATTTTTCTTCGGCTTCGGTGAAACTGGCTTTAATGCCCTGAAAAATATCTTGTATTGCAGAAGCCTTTACAGACCGTAAACGATTAAGGTACTCGTAACCAGGTTCAACATCAAGCTTAATGGCAGCAACTCCTGCACCATCCTGACCCCGGTTATGCTGCTTTTCCATTAAAAGGTACAGCTTATTCAGGCCATAACGCCAGGTACCGTATTTCAGTTGATAATATTCTAAAGGTTTTCGTAAACGAATAAATGCGATCCCACATTCGTGCTTAATGTCGTCAGTCATTCAAATTTAATTTTGGATAATTGATTTGTGTCTGTACCAAAAAAGCTTCGGTAAACTGCAATTCTATCTGCTTGCGGAATTTTAATGCTTCCGACTCGCTTCTAAAATCCCCCACATAAATCTTGTAGTTCGGATAAACAAACTTGGGATAAACCGGCACCTCGCTAAAGGCGTAGGAGAATTTGGCCATCACCTGATCGTATTCTGATTTTGCTTTAGGCCCTGAATTTGAATAGATACGAATACGGTAACCTGTAATTCCCTGTAGCTGACTTTTGGTATATTGATGACTTTCTATAAGGCTTTTAATAGCCTCGCTTTGCACTATTATCACTTTTGCTTCCGTCAATGATCTGTCAGTTACCTTATCGATTAGACTTTCTGATTGGGCAAAGGAAACTGTGCACTGTAAAAAGAAAAAGAGGATTAAGAAGAGTTTGAAAAAAAGGGTCACTATGTAAGCTTTTGTCGTGCAAAATTAAGCTTTTTTTTACACAGAAAGGTTTGAAATATCACTTCGCTGAAAAAATGCGTATTTATGCGCAGCCTGCTTTGGGGAACAAACTGCTGGTCAGATTGATAAAAAAATACAAGTTGAGTGACCTATAGCGTAATGCGCTTGGTTTCTTTAATATCTATGGTCCGCTTAACCAGAAATGACTTTGCAGTAATGGTACCTTCGATTCGGATTTCAGCCTTTTGTCCCTGTTTCATATTCATCATAATAAATGCAGCGCCCAGAATATTTGCCAGACGAATTTTAATCGGAAGTTCGTATTCTTTCGCAACATTCCGCTCAATTGCCAAACCCTCGTCCATAATTATTTTACCGATGTAATTCCCATTCAGAAATACCTTCAGGTCGATATCGGAAAAGATAATTTTATGATGCGTAGGATTGTCAACAGGTACTTTTATATGCAATTTAAGGTGGTTGTCTTCAAAACCCTCTAACTTAAACTCGGAAGGATCGCCTATGGAAATTTTCTCGAAATTTCCACATGAAGTCATAAAAACAGCCAATAGTACAACCAGCGAAAGACGAGAAAGAGATACAAAGAATGTGTTTTGCATGGATTATTAATTTTCCGGGGTGTGTTCAAAATACGTTCCAAAATAAAGCATTCTCTTCTCAGTATAAAAGCGCTATGTGCAAATTCTCTGCATTATTATTTATAATTATTCTTGATTACAACACGAATTAGCGCTACAAAAGAATTCTTTTTAATTTTATTGACAATTGAAAATTCATGAAATTATGAAAGTTAGAAAAGCACAAATCGATGATTTTTTCGCCGGAAAACATATAGCCATAGCCGGAGTATCACGTAACCCGAAAAAATTTGGTCATGAAGTGTTCAAAGAATTATTAAAAAATGGATATGACATCCTTCCTATTAATCCAAATGCAGAAAAAATTAATGGTCACCATTGCTATGCATCTGTAGAAACATTGCCTGCGGATGTAGATAGTTTGCTGATAGTTACGCCAAAATTCGAAACTGACCAGGTGCTGCGCAGTGCCCTCAATAAAGGGATAAAGAATATTTGGGTGCAGCAAATGTCTCATACCGATAGCACCTTAAAAATTGCCGAAGAATTTGAGAAAGAGATCATACATAACAAATGCATTTTCATGTTTGCAGAACCGGTGAAGGGAGCACATAAAATTCACCGTGTGATTATGAAACTTTTTGGTCAGTTGCCGGGATAATCTGCTTATTCGGACAAAAATGCCTTGCTTTTTTTTGTAACAAGACTAAACCATAAAGTTTAATTCTGGCGAATAAAGATCAAGCTTTCATCATTGTCCGTAAAGTCTCCATCGCCATTCTCATCGGTGCCACACACAAGTGTATTGCCATTTAGTTCGAAATGAAATGACTCCCAAAACTCAAACAGGTCGTAAAATTCATCGCCCGGAGAATACCACATGACAGAATCGTAAAACTCATTCGACATAAGATCAACAAGCTGAGAACCAAATTGATTGGGTGAAGGAAAAAGATAATCATTATCCACAGTAAAAGTACCCTTCGCAGCGGCAGCTACGGTAAAAACATTTTCTACCGGATAATCCACTTGCCAGTAAAATTCAAAGGTGCCATTGAGTTCATCGTTTTTACTAAAAACCCACCAAAGTTGTTCGGTAGGTATTTCGCCTTCGCGAAGTGTTTCATTCAACCAGCTACCAACAAGCTTGTCGGGAATCTGGTTGTGAGGATCCTCAGCTTCCTTTTTATCGCAAGACAACACAATAAAAAGACACAAAATGAAAGCAACAAATAACTGTTTCTTCATGGTTATGGTCTTTTTTGTTTGGTTAGATAAAGGTACAACGCATGCAAACTGAAGTCAACGAAATGCATTGAATTAAGAGTTTAAAGAATGAACTAATTGAAGAGTCTGTTTTTATGATTTTTGCAAAGAATAATTAAAAAAATAGACTCGAATGCATCATCTTTTGATAACGAATTAGTTTATAAGCATCTGGCTGATAATAATTTTTTGTATTTTGGCGATGAAATAACAAATAGACATGGAAGAACCAACGAAAAAATCTACTCCTTCAACAGAAAAGAAACCTGTCAAGAAAGCAACCCCGACAGCGAAAAAACCAGCCACAGCAGCCAAACCTGCAACATCGAAAGCAATTAAGACTGCCAAGCCAGCCCCAGCAAAAGCTAAAAAGCCAGCAACAAAAAAGGCTGTTACCCCAAAAGCAACTGCCAGCAAAGTATCATCAGCAAAAAAGTCGGCTGTAAGCAAGGCAGCAAGTTCGCCTTCAGAAAAGAAAATGATTGCCGCTAAAAAACCTGCTGCCAAGAAAAGCACAGCTCCAATTTCAGCAGCCAGTAAAACAAAGACTCAAGCACCTGCTCCAGAAGTAAAAAAGAAGGAAGAAAAAGTAATCACAGCAAGCTTAAAGGTCGAAAAGATTAACAAGAAAATTGAAAAAGCTAAAAAGAAAGATGCCGGAAAAAGCGTGCTGTCCCAATTGAAAGAAAAGTTGGAAAAAGCCCTTAAAAAATTGAAAAGACGCGAGGAAAAACTCAATAAAAATTAATTCCTGCTTTTTATTTTTCATCCCATCTGGCCAGGGATCTGCTATTCGAAAAAAAGTAAATTAAAAAGAGAATTTCATTCTCTGCTTTAAAATGCTTTTTGTCTGGTTTTTAGCGTACATTTTCTTTCTATCTTCGTGGCAATTTTAAATAAAACAGAAAATGTACAGAACTCATACTTGTGGCGAACTAAGCCTTTCTGATGTAGGAATAGTAGTTACATTAAGCGGATGGGTGCAGCGTTCGCGCGATTTGGGCGGAATGACCTTTGTGGATCTACGCGACCGATATGGTATCACCCAGCTTGCCTTTAACCTCGAAACCAATGCCAGCCTTTGCGAACAGGCCCGAAAACTTGGCCGCGAATTTGTAATTCAAGCCACCGGCAAAGTAGAGGAACGGCAAAGCAAAAATTTAAAAATTTCTACTGGCGAAATTGAAATTGTTGTGCAGGAATTAAAGGTGCTGAACAAATCGGAAGTGCCTCCCTTTACCATCGAAAACGACACAGACGGTGGTGAAGAAATACGAATGAAATACCGCTACATCGACCTACGTCGCGAATCGATGCGTAAAGCCCTGGAACTTAGGTCGAAAATGGCTATTGAAACCAGAAACTATCTGAGTGCAGAAAAATTTATCGAGGTAGAAACTCCGGTGCTTATTAAATCAACGCCTGAAGGAGCACGCGACTTTGTGGTTCCTTCGCGGATGAACAACGGACAGTTTTACGCGCTGCCTCAATCACCTCAAACCTTTAAGCAATTGCTGATGGTGGCCGGTTTCGACCGCTATTTTCAGATAGTAAAATGCTTTCGCGACGAAGACCTGCGCGCCGACCGCCAACCCGAGTTTACTCAAATCGACTGCGAAATGGCTTTTGTAGAGCAGGACGATATACTCAATACTTTTGAAGGACTTATCAGGCACCTTTTCAGAAGCGTACAACACGAAGAATTTGAAGGCCCCTTCCCAAGGATAAGTTATGCCTATGCCATGGAAAACTATGGCAATGACAAACCTGATATACGTTTCGGAATGAAACTGAAAGAAATCAGCGCACTCGTAAAAGGCAAAGGTTTCCAGGTATTTGACGGAGCAGAATACGTAGGTGGACTTTGCGCAGAGGGTTGTGCTGCCTACACACGCAAACAACTCGATGAGCTAACTGCCTTCGTAACCAAGCCACAAGTAGGCGCCAAAGGTCTGGTTTGGGTAAAATACAACGAAGATGGTAGTCTGAAATCGACAGCGGATAAATTTTATACCGAAGATGACCTGAAACAGTGGGCCAAATTCTTTGATGCTAAACCCGGTGACCTGATGCTTATTCTGGCCGGAGTCAAAGAAAAAACCCTGAATGCACTCAGCGAGTTACGCCTCGAAATGGGAAATCAGCTTGGCCTGCGCAATAAAAACACCTATGCCCCATTGTGGGTTCTCGACTTTCCTTTGCTTGAATGGGACGAAGAAACCAAGCGTTTTCACGCCAAACACCATCCGTTTACGTCTCCAAAAAACGAAGACATAAAACTGATGGAAACTAATCCGGCTGCAGTAAGGGCGAACGCCTACGACATGGTAATTAATGGAGTGGAAGTTGGAGGCGGATCCATTCGTATACACGACCGCCTGCTTCAGAAGCAAATGTTTAAGCTATTAGGCTTTACCGACGAGGATGCTCAGAATCAATTTGGCTTTTTAATGAATGCCTTTACGTTTGGT
Organism: Bacteroidota bacterium; assembly: GCA_016699695.1. NCBI lineage: Bacteria > Pseudomonadati > Bacteroidota > Bacteroidota bacterium. The sequence continues at coordinate 2,378,523 of CP065006.1, read as the reverse complement.
GCCCCTCCGCACGGAGGTATTGCCTTTGGTTTCGACCGCCTAGTTTCGCTATTCGCCGGTCTCGATTCGATACGCGATGTAATTGCATTTCCGAAAAATAATTCAGGCCGCGACATTATGATCGATACACCCTCAGAAATTGGTAAAGAAGCTCTCGACGAACTATCGCTTCAAGTAGTAAAAAAGAAATAGGAAATAATAATCCATTACCAATCCGGGTGACTGAAAAAAATCTTGTCATCCGGATTTCTTTATATCAGAGAGTATTGAATTTAATAAATAACATATTTTATTCGGCGAACATAAATACTCATTTAGACCTTCTTTTTCTTTATCCAGCAAGTTTATTTTTACTGTATTCTGGCCACTACTTACATTAGGCGAATAAAATCTACCCACTATGAAAAAAGTAATTCTATTTGGCCTATTACTATCAGCTTTATATTTAGGCCTAAATGCCCAGGACGAATTAAAACAAACCATTCGCGGAACAGTGACAGATGCAGTTACCGGTTTTCCCCTGATTGGAGCGAACGTAATAATCGGGAACGCCACTGAACCAATAGGCACGACTACAGACATGAATGGCCAGTTCGAATTGAAGAACATAGCCATAGGACGCCACAACATTGAAGTCAGTTACATCGGTTACCAAAGCCAGTTAATCAATAACCTGCTGCTTACATCAGCTAAAGAATCTGTGGTGACTGTTCAACTCCACGAAAATGCCATTGAAGTAGAAGAGGTTGTGGTAATTGCCGGAAAACGCAAAGACGAAACGCAAAACGAAATGGCCATGGTAAGTGCCCGTACTTTTTCGGTCGAAGAAACAGAACGTTTTGCCGGAAGCCTGGGAGACCCTGCACGCATGGTAGCCAACTATGCCGGGGTAATGACCCAGAACGATTCGCGCAACGACATTATCATCCGCGGCAACTCGCCCAGTGGGGTTTTATGGCGGATGGAAGGTATTGAAATTGCCAATCCAAACCATTTTGGTGCTCAGGGTACTACAGGAGGCCCCGTAAGCATGGTGAACAATAACCTGCTGACCAACTCCGATTTTTTAACCGGGGCCTTTCCGGCAGAATATGGCAATGCCTTGGCCGGAGCATTTGATTTGAACCTACGCTCTGGAAACAACCAGGTCCATGAATTCCTAGGGCAGGTAGGCTTTAACGGTTTCGAACTGGGGGCCGAAGGACCCATAAATATTGGAAAGGGAAAAGTAAAACCATCGTACCTTGCAAACTTCCGTTACTCCACCATGGAGGCTATGAATATGTTAGGCTTTAGTTTTGGTACAGGGGCCGCTATACCCGATTACAAAGATTTTACCATGCTCATAGATATTCCGGGAACAAAATTGGGCCGGTTTAAGGTATTCACCCTTTGGGGCGACAGCTTTATCGACCTGGGTAGAGACCTAAGCGACAGCGTAAGCAACTCGTATAACCTGAGAGGAATGGCTACTGATTTCGGTTCGGGCCTTTGGGTAAGCGGACTCAGCAACACCTATTATGTAAATAAAGATATCAGGCTGAAAACTACAGTTTCTTACCAGACAACCTACTCCAAAGCCAAAGTCGATTCAGCGCATTACGATACTGAATCATTCACGAATTACTTTGGTTCAGAAGAAACTGAAGGAAAACTAAGCTTTTCGACCCAGTTCAGGCATAAATTAAATGCCAAAAACAATTACAGCATAGGATTTATTGGCGACTATTATACTATAAATTACATCGACAGTGTATTGCTTTACGACGAATCGAGGTTTATCGAAACCCTCAATATCGATGACAAGTTGCAGTTATACAGGGCTTATGGACAGTGGCAACACAATTTTAGCAACAACTTTACAGCTTACCTGGGGCTGCATACCCAATACTTGCCGCTGAATGACGAAGTGACCCTTGAACCAAGAGCCTCGGTGCGTTGGAATTTTACGAGAAATCAAAGCATAAATGCTGGCATTGGAAAGCACAGCCAGATGCAAAGCCGATCGACCTACTTTGTTCAATCTGAGAACCTACAAACAGGAGAGTACTATTTAACCAACACCAACCTGAAGTTCTCGAAAAGTAACCACTATGTGTTAGGGTATAATAACTTGCTTACACCAGATTTCAGAATAAAACTTGAAACCTATTACCAGGAGTTATACGATATACCTGTGAAGGAAAACTTCCCGGAATTTTCGACACTCAATACTGGTGATAATTTTGGTGGGCCTGCCGAAGATAGCCTTGTAAACGAAGGTACTGGGCGCAATTATGGATTGGAATTGACAGTGGAAAAATTTCTGAGTCGTGGATTTTATACCCTCTTTACTGCTTCGGTATTCGACTCGAAATACCAGGGCTACGATAAAGTTTGGCGAAACACTGCATTTAACGGAAAATACGTTTTTAACCTTTTAGGTGGCTATGAGTACAAGATAAGCAAACGCGGAACATTTACTTTCGACCTAAAAACTGTGTGGGCAGGCGGGAAACGTTATGTGCCTGTAGATTTGGAAGAATCGGAATTGATGGGAGAAGATGTGCGCAATTGGACAAAAGCCTACGAGAACAAATTCGACGACTATTTCCGCACCGATCTTCGGTTTGGATTTAGACTGAACGGAAAAAAGCTAAGCCAGGAGTGGGCCATAGATTTGCAGAATGTATTTAATTATCAGAGCGTATTTATGGAATTTTACGACCCCAATGAGAATGAGATTTATTATGTATATCAGCAAGGTTTTCTTCCAATGTTTCTCTATCGCATTAACTTTTAAACTAATTTGTCGGTTAAATGGCATTTGGTAAAAAGAACCCTATGGTAATATTGATCCGCTTTTAAAGTATGAAAAAAGAGAAACTGAAATACCCACTTTTTATTATCCCATTAGTGGGTATTCTCATTTGCCTTATTTTTCCGAACCACCACGAGCAAGAAAATAAATCTCAGCTTTATGTAATGCTTCACTCTGTAATTATTACTTCCGGCATTTGGGCTGGCGTGTTAAGCATTGTAATTTTTCTATGGAAAAAATACCCCTGGGAACGTTACCCTTTAAAGCACCTGATTATTGAAATTATTCTTGTACTGATTTATACTAATAGCTTTGCCATAGGTCTTTTTTACATAGAACGTGCGTTAGGTATTCTTAAAGAGGTAGAAAATTTATATAGAGATATCATATTCACCAACCTCATCACTTTTCTGATTACGGCTATACACGAGGCGATAGAGTTTTACTCGCAATGGAAAATACACTTTTCGAAATCGGTTAAGCTCGAAAAAGACAACATCGAAGCACGATACGAATCGCTAAAATCGCAGGTTAACCCGCATTTTTTGTTCAACAGCCTCAACAGTATCAGTCACCTGGTGCATGAAAATCAGCCTGCCGTGGATTATATCCAGAACCTCTCTGACTTTCTGCGCTACACATTAAAAAGTCGCGATACAGAGTTGGTGTTGGTGCGTCACGAAAGCGAAATGCTTGAAAAATACCTTCAGCTGCAAAAGGTTCGCTTTGGTGAGAACTTAAAAATCGAAATGGATGTGCCTGAAAAGTATTTTCACTATGCGTTGCCGCCACTGGTACTCCAAATGCTTATCGAAAACAGCCTGAAGCACAACATCATTTCAAAAGAAGATCCCTTGATTATTAAGGTGCAGGCCAGAAATCAGGTAATAATTGTTGAAAACAACCTGCAGCGCAAAAATCCTGAATTTTCAACCGGACAGGGTATTAAAAATATCATCGAGCGCTACCGCTTTTTTACCGAAAGGGAAGTGGAAATAATCGAAACTCCCTCTATATTTAGGGTAATAATTCCCTTGTTGCTTGTCGAATTATGATTACAACCCTTATTATTGAAGATGAACAACCAGCAGCCCTTCGATTGGAGAAGCTACTCAAGGAAATTAGTACCGACATAGAAATTGTTGATAGGTTAGACAGCGTAAAAGCATCGGTAAGCTGGTTAAAAACGCATACACATCCCGACCTGGTAATGCTGGATATTCAATTGGCCGATGGAATAAGCTTCGACATTTTTAAGCAAATACAATTGGATAGCTTTGTAATCTTCACCACTGCCTATGACGAGTTTGCCATAAAAGCATTTGAATTGAACAGCATCGATTACCTTCTAAAACCCATCGATAAATCGAAGCTGGAAGCAAGTTTGAAAAAGTTTGAAAGAATGCGGTTGGTTTCGCCGGTAATTTCGATGGATGCCTTGATCAATACACTCTCGTCGAGAATTACACAATTTAAGAAACGTTTCGCGGTAAGTGTGGCAAACAAAATTAAATCGATCGAAACAGCTGAAATAAGCTTCTTTCAATCATCCGAAAAAAGTACTTTTCTGAATACCCGCGAAGGCAGGAGCTTTGCCATTGACTATTCGCTGGAAAAGCTTGAAGAACTCCTGAATCCTGAAGAGTTTTTCCGGATTAACAGGCAAACCATGGTGGCATTTCGTGCTATTGAGAAAATGAATATCCTTTCGAAAAGTCGCATCCAACTTTACCTCGAAGGTTCCAAAGAAGAATTTTTGGTAAGTACAGCGAAATCGCACACATTCAGGCTTTGGTTAGATAAATAAGCCCCACAATCTTTACTCTGGTTAAAACGAATACCCCACTAACAGCGATATTTCTCTTCCTTTGTAAGGCAACACATCGTAATTTCCATCGTACCAGGTTGTTGCCACATTCAGCCTTTCGTTGAGTAGGTCATGCACGCTCAGTTGAAGTTTTAACCCGGGCAACAGGTTGTTCACTACAAGGCCGGCACCAAAAATGACCTGTGCATCGATTTCTTTGCTGGTTCCATTTCCATTGTAAGCCCATTTTTCGCTAGTATACATGGCGTTGGCACTAGCGGCAATTTTGGGGGTAATTTGGAAAGTATGGTTCGTATAGAGTTTTATATCTGGTACCGATAGAAGTTCAAGCCGCGTAGGGTACCCTGACTGATTGTCGGGTGTGATGTAAGTATCTCCTCCTTTCGGATCCTCGTAACTGTAGGCATAAGGATTATTATGGGAAAAGAAAAAAGGTGAGATATGTGAATAATTGAGCAAACCACGGTACTTTTTTCCCTGGTAACGTGCTTCGAATTCTAACCCACCAGTACTGATTTTACCACCGTTATCGGAATACAAATCGCCATTGAGGTAATTGTATCTGAATTCAATGATGCTATCGACCCACTGGTGATAGGCATTTATTTGCAGCATTAATTTACTAAAAAGTTTAATCCCCACTTCTGCTTCAAGAATCTGGGTTGTTTCAGCACCTACACCAGAGCCAATGCGGGAAAACATATTGGTATCCGGATTTATTCCATAGCGGCTAAAAGCATTGTTACCCACCTGGGGTGCACGAAAAGCACTGCTGTATAGCATTTTGGCATTGATGGTTTTACCAGAAAGAGTTACCCCTGCTTTTGGGTTAAAGCGAGAACCATACAATTCGTTGATATCGTATCGCATGCCGGCTACAAAAAAGAGTTTGTAGAGCTCGAGCGATAACTTCTGTTTTACCTGGGCAAAAAAGGCTCCGTTGGAAATCAGAATCTGGTCTTTCCCCTCCTCGTTGATTGACTTGCGTAAAAAATCTACCGGATTGGACGGGACGGGCCTGATAATTTTTGAATAATCGCCAGCATATTCTCCTCCGGCAATAATTTCGGTACCATTCGATTGATACAAGCCATAAAGTGTAGGTTTGAATCGCTGTGTTACTACTTCTTCCCGCACCACATCGCGTTTATAAGGAAAACTGTAATGATAATTCAACACAGGTACCAATTGTAATTTCTGTCCTACATGAAACGCGTGCTTTAATTCAATTCCAATGGTTGAATAGGTGTATTCCACTTTGCGTGCAGCTGTGCCCTCTTCGATGCTTTTGTAAATGCGGTCAGTGTCAGAAGAATCTGCCATAAGCGTATCAACCGAGAATTTTCGCACCTGCTTGTTTTTATATTGGTTCAAAACAAACTTAAACTCAGTATTGTTTCTGAATACTGCGCTTCCTGTAAGGTTTACCGAGGATAAACCAGCCGATGCTTCATTGTGCAAAAAAGTGGCGTTATCGCCTATATAAGAAGCCATGGCATCGCTGCGACGCGCTTTCCCAGCAAAACCCAGTAAAGAAAGTTCTGTATCGCCCACCTTTTTAGCAGCAGAAAAACCTAAATCGTAGTGTCCATATGTAGAAGGCAGCCAGCCTGCGCGTGCAGCAACAGTGAGTCCATCTTTTTGATTTTTGACATGGGTAACAATATTGATCACAGCCAACTCGGCAGTACCTCCATACATTACCGAACCGGGCCCGCGGATAATTTCGATGCGTTCCACCAGATGCACCGGTAACTCGTTGCCTAATACAAAGGAGCCAAAATACAAATCGGACAATTGCAATCCGTCTATCATAATCAGAGTGCGGCCTTCGAAGCCATACAAGCCGCGGCTGGTAAAAGTGGTATAATCGTCATCTTTTGCAATATTCATTCCGGGCACCATATTTAGCACATCCACCAGGTCGCGACAGTGATTGTCTTCTATATCCTGCCTGGTAATTATGGTAAGTATGCTGGCAGATTCGGAGCTCTTTTCGGGATTTTTGGAAGCTACCGAAACCTGAATGTTCAACAGCTCTTCAAGTGTTAGGTTAAAAAGGGTATCCATATCTTGTGAGCGGACAGTTGGAACTATTGAAAACAAGGCTATTGCTAACAGGAGAGTTTTGAGGGGATGTATTTGGAATTCCTTGTTCATTCTTTTAAATGTGGTGAGGTTAGAATCGGTAGGCCGCTTTTCTCAGGGCTTCCAATGATTTAATAGGACTTGGTGGATTTAATTCGCCAGCCAGGAATTTGTAAATTTTCACCCTTATTTCCAGCGCGGTGCGCGTATCGTAAGTTGAATACAACCAATAAAATCAATTTGCTCATTCCATTCAGAATAGATTAGCTTAAGTTATTAATTATCATCGAATATAACAAAAGGTTAAAGAGTGGAACTGCTATTTTTATCCGGACAGTAAGTTAAGCTAAAATGCTTAATTTAACGGATATGAGACAAAGAAGAAGATTTGATCGTGAGTTTAAACAGATGGTTATTGAACTCAGTTATAATCGGGAAGACATATCTGCACTGGCATCCGAACTGGATATAAGTGCCGATCTGATCTACCGATGGCGAAGAGAGGCAGAGCTTCATAGAGGTGCGAGCTTTCCTGGTCAGGGCAATAAGATTCTGACCGATGAGCAAAAAGAAATCGCAAGATTAAAGAAAGAGCTTCGTGATGCACAGCTAGAGCGCGACATCTTAAAAAAAGCTGTAAGCATTTTCTCCAAGAACGATGGCAAATATTCCAGTTTATAAGGTTAAATGACTCCATATTTCCCATTGAGAAGATGTGTAAAGTATTAAAAGTAAGCAGGAGTTCATATTACAGTTGGCTGATTCGTAAGCCCGGGAAGCGGGATATCGAGAACGAAGATTTATCAAATCGCATAAAAAGGATTTACGAGTTCAGCAAAAAGACCTATGGCAGCCCCAGGGTTACAATAGCACTTTTGGAAGAAGGGATCCCTGTGTCAAGACAAAGAGTAGCCCGGTTAATGAAAAAACAACATTTGCAGAGCATTATTCGTAAGAAGTGGGTTGTTACAACTGACTCCAGACATCATTACCCTGTGGTGGAAAATAAGCTCAATAGAGACTTTACGGTGACCAGAAGAGCGCAGGTGTGGGTGTCGGATATCACTTATATTAAAACCTGGCAAGGGTGGCTCTATTTGACGGTTATAATAGATCTTTATGATAGAAAAGTAATTGGTTGGGCATTTAGCAGATCTTTAAAGGCAATTCATACAACCATTCCGGCCTGGATGATGGCGGTCAGGAACCGCCCTATAACCCAGGTGCTTATTTTTCATTCTGACCGTGGTGTTCAATATGCCTGCAATGAGTTTAAAGAATTACTCGCATCCTACAAACTTGTCGAAAGAAGCATGAGCCGTAAAGGGGATTGTTGGGATAACGCTGTTGCTGAAAGTTTCTTTAAGACACTGAAAGTTGAGCTTGTTTATCAAAACAGTTTTAAAACTTTCGAAGAAGCTCAATTGTCTGTATTCGAATACATTGAGGCATGGTATAATGTAAACAGGATTCATACGACAATAAAAACATCAATAAGAAACAAAAAAGAGATTTTAATAAATCAATTAGTGGCTTAATAAAATGTCCGGAAAACTATTGCAGGATCAAAGCTACAGTGCAAAAAATACCCTAAATTCGACCCAAATTTGCAAATTGAGTGAACAATCAAACCATTCCCCGTAATGCCTACCCTGCCCTTTTTTCTGGCTTAATGTTGCTGGGGGTATCACCCATACTCATTAAGCTGGCAGATGCACCAGGCATAATAACCACTTTTTACCGTATGCTTATTGGTGCTCTGGCACTTACCCCAATCTTTCTGGTGGCCTTTTTTCGCGGTAAACTCCTCCTGCCGCGGCGAGGTATGTTGTTTGCAATACTGGCGGGCGTATTTTTAGCCACCGATATGGCATTCTGGACAAGCGGCATCATGGCCAGTAATGCTACCCTTCCTACACTTACAGGCAACCTGGCTCCTATTTGGGTTGGCATAGGCGCTATTCTTTTTTTTAAGGAAAAACAGAATGTCTGGTTCTGGGTTGGGGTAATATTGGCAGTAATTGGCGTAATGTGCCTCATCGGGAAAGACATTCTCTCTCCTGGGGCAACGCTGAAAGGTATCGTCTATGGACTATTTGCAGGTATTTTTTACAGTGGGTACCAGTTATGCACCCAACCTGGTCGAAAACACCTCAACACCCTTGCCTTTTTGTACCTCAGCACAGTAGCTACTACGGTAACTTCCTTTATTTACGCCTTGTTTTTTCAACTCGAATTTACCGGGTATTCCACCCAAACATGGGGGTACTGGCTGGCTATGGGCTTAGGAATTCAGGTTGCCGGTTGGTTCATGATTAATTATTCGCAAGGGCATTTACCGGCTTCGGTTGTATCTCCCACCCTGCTGGGCCAACCGGTAATGACAGCCATTATTGCCACTTTTATGTTAGGCGAAATTTTTTCACTCTGGCAAATTACCGGAGGCATTGTTATCGTAGGGGGAATTTACCTGGTGCATTTCACACGCGGCAAATGAAGCTCCCCGCATAAAGCTGACGGGGTATCTGTAAAGGATTTTATTTTATTCGCCTCAATAGGCGGGGTATTTACCCGCGTACCCGCTTTCAAATAAAGTGTTTACAAACCGGAGCTGAAGGATACTAATTTTTGGGTGAAACTTCTCCACGAAAGTTCTTCTTTCAATTTCCTGATATTGCTCCGGAATTTTTCGGGTTGGCCTGCCGAAAAATAATCTTTCAGCGCCTGAGCAATCAAGCCTGGTTCGCAAGCCTCGGCAATAATTCCTGTTTCGTTATGTTTCACAATTTCATGCAAGCCACCCACTTTGGTAGCAACCAGTGGCAATTCGAAATGATACGATATGGATGTAATTCCGCTTTGCGTAGCCGATCGGTAGGGCAACACACACACATCGGCTGCCGAGAAAAATACAGGCACTTCTTCGTCGCCTATGTAGCGGTTAAAGAGATATATGTTGTTTTTCAAGGATGAACTTTGAATGAGTAGCCGGTATTTTTCAAAATCATCATAAGCCTCCCCGGCAATGACAAGTTGATAGGAATCGTCGAGCTTTTCGAATGCCTGCAAGAGTACATCAAGGCCTTTGTATTTTCTGATGATTCCAAAAAATAAGAGTGTCTTTTTCCCGGATTTCAACCCAAGCAGGGACTGGGCTGCAAGCTTATCGACTTTAGCTCCGAAGTGGTCGTAAAGCGGATGTGGCAAATAGGTATAGCGGGCATCGGGTTTCAGACTAAGCAAATCGGCAGTTACCGAATGGCTCATGGACACAAAACCTTTGTTGCGTTTTAAAAAGTACTTGGTAAATGCTGTATCAAAAAACCGCTTTTCGTGTGGAATTACATTGTCGAGTATGGTAATAACTTTGCAATGTTTTTTCATGCTTCCAGCAACAAAGCCCAGCGATGGCCCAAAAAAGGACATCCAATACTTCATGATAAGCAGGTCGGGCTGAAATTTTTTAATCGCCCGTGCTGCAGAGTAATAAGAAATTGGATTGATAGTATTTAACACCCGATGGCTTTCAATTTGAATTGCCTTGTCAGCCTCGGTGACATATTGCGTTTCACCGGGGAACAAAAAACCAGGATATTGAACAGAAAAGGTAAAAGCCTTCACCTCATGCTCTTTTTCAAGTTCCTTGTAAATGGAGGCATTAAACTGGGCAATACCACCACGATAAGGGTAAAAAGTAGAAAGCAGGGCTATTTTCATATCAGGTGTTTTAACGATTCGAGAGCTTCGAAGGCTGTTTCAGGCAACAGGTCGTGCATGCAGTTTCTTTCTCGCTTGCAGGTATTGCCGTAAAAACAGTCGCAGCCAGACGAAGGCTCAACAATTACACCACGCTTATAAAGTTCAAATTCGTGCTTGTTAAAAATGTTGTTGAACAGCACCATGGGCTTCTTTAATCCGGTAGCTATGTGCATCATCATTGATACCTGGGTTACAATGGCATCGCAGTTCGAAGTAAGTGCAATAAATTCTGCGAGCGAAAAAGTACCCGGATAAAAAGCTCCTGTGGCTTCAGACAGGGAGCGGTTCTGAGAGTCTTCTGCAGGGCCTCCAAGCAACACAGGGTAATACCCAGCACGGGTCAACAAGCCAATAAACGAAATCCAATAATCTTTGGGCCACAGGCGTGTTTTCCAACGTTCGCCGCAACCGGTGTTAAGTCCTATAATCTTTTTGCTACCCGCCTGTACCTTCAACACTTCCCATTTTTGAGCATACTCCTGGTTGTAATTAAGCAGGTAAGGCTCACCCTGAAAATCCAAATGACAGATTTCAAAAATCTCTTCGAGGTAGCTTTTGGTATTTTCTTTTGATACACCATCGAAAAGACCGGTAACAATTTTATGCTGTGCGGCAGGGGTTGCGGCATCGAGATGATTGTTGTTTAAAATAAACCCATACTTTTCGCTGGCAGAAACTTCAGCAAGCAAAGCAATGGCCTCGGGGTCTTTGTCGAGGTTAATGGCAATATCGAACCGACTGTTTTTTATTTTGTAGTACGAAAGGAAATCGAAAGTATAAATTTGGTTGATTTCTTCGGTAGGCAATACATCGGAAAAATGAGTAAGCCAGGTAATGTGGCATCCGGGATAAAGCTTGCGGTATTTTACCGCCAGGGGTGTAGAACGGATTACATCGCCGATGGCACCAAGCTTGATAATGAGTATTTTTTTTGAAAAAGGAAGGTATTCGTCACAACTGTTGCAGATTTTGTTTCTCAACTTATTGGGTTGACAGGGAATATGTCCCCTGAAGTACCTGCAATCGAACTTGATAGATTCGAACATAATGGCTTGATAGTTTTATGCCGCAAAGATAATTTTATTTCTGTGCTCTCGTAAAAATTGCTGTGGTTGGTTGCAGGAGAGCCAAAAAAGAAAAACAGCACTTCAGAAAGACAACTTCCACTAAGATTTAATCCCCTATAAAGAGAATTTTTAGTGGTTGCAGATAAGGATGAAGGACCTGCCTGTTGCCCTCGACAGCCACAGGCTGGAAACCACTTTCAATGGCAGCCATCACCTGACTGAGTTTTTCCTTCGCCATCTCTTTCTGGTCGGCTGTGAGGGTAGAATCGTTGTCGATGGTTCTCAAAGCATCCTGATATTCGGGCATTCCTTTTTCTTCGAGCATGATGGCAGCATAGCTTACTACAATGGTCCAGGTAATGGAAATCCATTCGGTGAAATCGGCATAGCCATGTTTCTGGACAAGGGTATTCCCTTCTTCGTATCCCTCGAGAGAGGCCACAAAGGCATCGAAATCGTTGCTAATGCCAATCTCATAACCATGCTGTTCGAAATCTGCTTTAATGGCAGGGTAGCTCGAAATAAACTTGTCGACATCGGAACTTTTCAATTCAACTTGCGGTTCAATGCTCTTCTGCGACCAAGCCAGACTAAAAGTGGAAAGTAACAATATCCCTAGTAATATTTTTGTGTTCATGATGTAGTATGGTATTGGATTAGTTCTACCGGTGAAGATAAAAAAAATGCCGGAAGTCATCGCTTTCTGATTAAAATATAGACGGCAGTATTTGGAGATAAAAATTAAAACCTGTTTCTTTAATTTGAAATATTTCTACCACTTAAATCCTTTTATTATGGAAGCTTCAAAAGTTGACATGTTTTTAATGACCCATAGCAAATTCTTCGAAAGCTATCAAATCCCAGCCATACGAGAACGCATGCTCGCTGCAGACGATTCAAGGTTTACTATGCTGCATTCAGCAGGATTTAAAGACCCTACCATTTCAATAATTGTTTCTTTATTTGCTGGAACATTTGGTATTGACCGCTTTATTATTGGCGATACCGGACTTGGAGTCGCCAAGCTTTTAACTTGTGGGGGCCTTTATGTATGGACCATTGTAGACTGGTTTTTAATCATGGGCCGTACGCGCGAGGTGAACATGGAAAAACTTCAAACCATTTTATAAAAGTGAATGAATAGGAACAGGTTGTATTTACTGGTAATGGCTTTTGCACTGGTCGGTTACAGCCTGGTTTTTTTTCAACTTTTTTACACAAACCCAGCCCAGGAGATAAGGAGCTTGTGTTTTTTTAAGGCAGTAAGCGGACAGCCTTGTCCTGCCTGCGGTACTACACGCTCGGTAAGTTTTTTGGCGCAAGGCAACTTAACAGCTGCTTTACTCACGAATCCCTTAGGGTTTATTGCAGCTTTATTGCTGATAGTAGCACCTGTAATGGTTATTTTCGATTACTTTCAGAAAAAAGACCGATTTTTAAAACTTTATGTGAAGGCTGAGACACTACTTAAAAAACCAACAATTACAGTCCTAGCCATTGCAATGGTGCTGGCAAACTGGATCTGGAACATAGTAAAACAATTATGATAGAAATAAAGGATTACCCTTATAAACCTAACGAAGCCGAAGCCGAAAAAGCTTCGAATGCCTACCTAATGTCGCTGGTGGCTATCATTGCCGGATTGCCACTACCAATAATCAACCTTATAGCTACCCTTATTTTCTTCCTGAACAACCTTAAAAGCAGCGGCTTTGTAAAGTGGCACTGCAAGCAGGCATTGTTTTCGCAACTAGGGGTTTTTTTAATGAACAGCACGGCCATTGTATGGGGTTTGAGCATAGTTTTTAAGGATAATCCGCTTACCAACAATTACATTGCCTATGTGATTACTGTGATTATTTTTAACATTCTTGAATTAACAGGCACCATCGTTGCTGCCATATACACTCGTAAAGGCCAGCATGTAGAATGGTGGTTTTTCGGCCCGATGGTTAACATTCTTCAAAAACAATAAAGCATGAATCTGAAGACACTTAGACAGTTTGTGATTTTATTCGGAGCATTTTTTCTTATTTGGTTTGCCCTGAGTCGCATTGAATTTATTAAACCAGAAACAACTGAAAAACTATCGAAACAAAAAGAAGAAACCCTTGGCAAACTATTTATCGATCAGGTACTCTCGCAAAACGACACCTGCAGGACCGATTCAGTAGTTTATACCATACGAAACCTGATGAAACACCTGTGCCGCAGCAACAACATCGATACACAATCAATCCAACTCCATCTTATACATCACTCTGAGATAAATGCCTATGCCTTACCGGGCAGGCACATAGTATTGCATTCGGCATTGGTGCAATACTGCAACAACCCGGAAGAACTCACAGCCGTGCTTGCACATGAAGTAGCCCATATCGAAAAAAACCATGTAATGAAAAAGCTTACGCGTGAGGTAGGAATAGCCCTATTAACAGCCGTAATAAGTGGTGGAAATAACGGCGAAATAGTTGGTGAAATGGTGCATACCCTTAGCTCCAACCATTACAGCCGCGAACTCGAAAGCGAAGCCGATGCAACAGCAATAAAATACCTTGTACAAGCGGGAGTAAATCCTCTGGGCTTGTCCGATTTCTTATTCCGTCTTTCGAAAGATCAGGATCAGCTCATTTCAATACCTTGGATCAGCACGCACCCTGAATCGAACAAAAGAGTAGCTGAAATACTCGAGCTTAGCCAGACAGAGCAATACACTGAGCAAGCTATAATTGATAGTGTAGCCTGGGCTTCAATAAAAAATATGCTGGCAACGGAAACGGAATACTAACCCTGGTAAGCAAATCCTGTTCAAATTAAAAAAGGCCAATAAACAGCCTATGGAACCCGAACTGTTTTCTCATGAATATTTTATGCAGCAAGCCCTTAAAGAAGCTATGCTGGCCTACGATCGTGATGAAGTACCTGTGGGTGCTATAGTGGTAGCCAACAATCGGATTCTGGCCCGCTCACATAACCTCACCGAAACCCTGAACGATGTAACTGCCCATGCTGAAATGCAGGCCATTACCGCAGCAGCCAATGCACTGGGTAGTAAATACCTCAACGAATGCAGCCTATATGTGAGCCTCGAGCCTTGTGTGATGTGCGCCGGTGCTTTGTTCTGGGCGCAGGTTGGTGAAATTGTTTTCGGGGCTTTCGATTCCAAACGCGGATACACCCTTATAAAACAAGGCCTCCTGCATCCAAAAACAAGAGTGGTGCAAGGAATTATGGCACAAGAAAGTGAAGCGCTTTTAAAGAGGTTCTTCCAAAAAAAAAGATAAGCTGTTTTCGTTCCCGCAACAAGAAAGGCTACATAAGGCCAAGCATTTTCTCCAAGGCATGGTATTCAACTCCATGCATCAACTTTAACTGTTTTACCTCTTCGAGCGCCGATTGATCAGGCTCAGAATCCGACTGATGCAGTACTCCTGCAATCATTACGTTTTTTGGGGTGTGCTCAGTAGAAATAAATTCAAAAACTTTTGTTTTATAAGCATACGCTTCCAGAATGCGTGCCCTGATAGCATCGGTAAGCATTTCTGCCTGACGCTCCAGGAGAATACCATGCCGGCTGATGAGTGATAAAATATTGGTAGGTTTAAGCTGTTGCCTTATTTGCTTGTGACAGCATGGGGCACACAGAATAACCTTTGCTTTTGCAGAAATGCCTTTAAAAATCGCCTCATCGGTAGCGGTATCGCAAGCATGTAGTGCAATAAGCATGTGAACATCCTCCACCGGAGTGTCTTTTATAATTCCCTGCTCGAAAACAATATCCTCAAATCCACACTTCTTTGCTATTGAATTACAGGCAATCACCAGTTCTGAGCGAAACTCAACCCCTGTTACATGAGCCTCGACTTTTCGGGTATTGATAAGGTAATCGTAGAGAGCAAAAGTAAGATATCCCTTTCCGGAACCCATATCCACTACCTTGAAAGGGCCTTCAATCTGTATAGAGCGCAGCATGGTATCGACAATTTCGATGTACTTGTTTATTTGTCTGAATTTATCGTTCATGCTCGGTTTAACCTTGCCGAGTGAATCAACCAAACCAAGAGCTTCGAGGTAACCACCAGATACCGGTTCAATCATCCGCACTTTTTGTTTGTCGTGCTGAAGATTTTGAACCTGAACCGTAGGGGGTTCATTTTTTATAAGCTTCGAAGTATCGTTTTTGTATTTGACAAGGTGCCAGACTTGCTGGCTGGTTTGAAGTTCTGCCTGTATCAAACTTTTTTCGATTAAATCTTTTATGGCTTCCAAAGCCTCCTCGAAAGTATAGTTTTTGGTTAAATCGCGTGTGGGATAACGATAAACAAAACTAAGCATCAAGCCCTTTTTAATCTGAACAGGTTTTATGCTCACAGATTTTAGCTCTTCTTTCTTGTTTCGCTTGTCCGATAGATTAAGCTTAATAAAGGACATATCGGCCAAAGAAGATTGAAGATGGGCTAAAAAAGCCTGATAGTTTTTATCGTTGTCCATGCTTACTGTATAAGTAATTAATAATTCGAATAATGTAGCGTGGTAAAAGTAGCTATTCTAAAGCAGAAACATCTTGTCATATGTTTTTAATACCCTTTTTCCCATTCGCAGAGCTTCATGTGTGTTTGATTGATTATTAGACTATGGCCCTTTCATTTTCAGAATTCATTATATTTGGCAACTCAAACCCTGCAATACAATCACCTATGATCATAGATAGCAAGAAACGGGTAATCTTCATCCAGCTCCGAAGACTCTTTACACTGTTAGGCTTTATTGCTCTTGTTTTAGCCATAATATTATTAGGAAAACTTCCGAACACCTTTCTGGGACTGAACAAATACCATTGGGCCATCCTGGTTGGATTGGTCTATGGACTGGTCTTAATTATCGATTCGCTCCATGAATTCCATTATATCCATTACAACGATGAATCTAACCTGATCGTATTGCGGTATTACTCATTGGCTTATGCCAACAAGAAGAAAAATTCCATCGAAATTCCCAAAACCGAGTTTATTTCATTTACTTATAAAAGCAGCCTGCTGGGAATTAAAAAAAAGCTTATACTCCGAAGGTATTTTAAAGATATTGAGGCCAAGTACCCGGCTGTTTCTTTAAGTATTCTGTCGAAACAGGAACTTGCAGCCTTGCTCTACTCGCTAAACTCAAATTCCAAATCGCCCAAATAATTTAATACCCTTTAATGGACAAAAGTTTGCTCCATAAGGTCGCCCTTTCCCTTATACCCAATATAGGCCCTGTATTGGCGCGTAAACTGGTAGCATACCTTGGGAGTGTCGAAGCTGTTTTTACTGAAAATAAAAATCACCTGTTAAAAGTTCCGGGAATAGGAAATGGCATACTTGCGCGTTTCAATCGCGAAGCAGTATTGCAAATGGCCGAAAGAGAACTTGAATTCCTTCAGAAAAACCAGGTAAATTGTTTGTTCTACCTCGATGAGGGCTATCCGAAACGGTTAAAAGAATGCGACGATTCGCCCGTTGTGCTTTATTATAAAGGCGAAAATTGTTTCGATGCCAGGCGAATTATCAGCCTTGTAGGCACTCGCCGCGCCACACATTATGGCGAACATGCCTGCCGGCAACTGGTAACAGAGCTTGCAGTGCTTTTTCCTGAACTTGTAATTGTAAGTGGCTTTGCTTATGGCATCGACATCTGTGCCCATAAAGAAGCCTTGAATGCCGGCCTCCGAACCATCGCCGTTTTCGGGCATGGAATTGAACAAGTATATCCGTCTGCTCACAAAAAATACCTCAATCAGATTATCGGTCATGGTACCATTGTCTCAGAATTTCCTTCGCAACAAAAACCCGATCCCGGCAACTTTGTTAGCCGCAACCGTATCATTGCCGGGTTATCCGATGCCACCATTGTGGTTGAATCAGGCGAAACAGGAGGCTCTCTCTTAACGGCCGATATGGCGCTTTCGTATCACCGCGATGTATTTGCCTTTCCGGGAAGAGCCGGAGACATACTCTCCAAAGGCTGCAACAACCTTATTAAAAAAAACATGGCAGCCCTTATCGAATCGGCAAGTGATGTACTTTATTTTATGAAGTGGGATGCTGAAATGAAACCACAAGCCGTGCAGAAAAGTCTCTTTGTCACTTTAACACCCGAGGAAGAAGCGCTTGTGAAAGCATTATCGGGCCAGGATTCCCTCTCGCTCGATCAGCTTGCCCGAAACCTTGGGAAACCAGTCTCGCTGGTATCTTCCATCCTTTTAACTCTCGAATTCTCTGGCCAGATAGTATCCCTTCCCGGAAAACATTTTAAACTCGCCTGAGACACTGCCCTATTCAGCAAAAAAGAAAATGAAGAATTAGTAAGGCAAACTTTTCTACTTTTGAGAAAAAATTTTTATGCTCCGCTTTGTCGATACACACACTCATTTATACCTGCCCGATTTTGATATCGATAGAGATGCCTGCCTGAAAAATGCCCTTGATGCAGGAGTCGACAGGATGATATTGCCCAATATAGATAGCCATAGCGTTGAAGCCTTGAATCAACTAACTGAGGCTTATCCTCAAAACTTTTTTCCGCTCATGGGGCTGCATCCAACTTATGTAAAGGAAGATTATTTAAACGAACTAAATTGTATTTTCACGCATCTCGAAAGTGGCAAATACAAAGGGGTAGGAGAAATTGGATTAGACCTCTATTGGGATCAAAAATATCTGAAGGAACAAACAGATGCTTTTTTAATGCAAATAAACTACGCCATCGAAAAAAAACTTCCGGCAATAATTCATGTGCGCGATGCCTTTGACGAAACCTTTAAGGCGCTTGAAAGCCTAAAAGCAAAAAAAATCGAGGGAATCTTCCATGCTTTTACCGGCAATCTGGAACAAGCCCAAAAAGCCATCGAAATGGGCTTTCTGATTGGCATTGGGGGTATTATCAGTTTTAAAAACACCCATTTGAAAGAAGTAGTCAGGAACCTTGACCTAAATCATCTTGTACTCGAAACAGATTCTCCTTACCTTGCGCCTGTTCCATACAGAGGAAAACGTAACCAAAGTAGTTACCTGCCTCTTGTGGCAGAATGTATAGCTGAGCTAAAAGGTTTAAGGGTCGAGGAAGTAGCCTTGGTTACAACAAAAAATGCCGAAAGGATCTTTCAATTATGATTTCGATACATCCGACAATACTAATAATCTATACCGGCGGAACCATAGGCATGGTGCGCGATCTGAAAGATGGCTCGCTAAAACCCCTGCCCTTTAACCACATTATGGACGAAATTCCTGAACTGGGAAAATCGCATTTTCGTCTTTCGTCCTATACCTTCGATCCTCCGCTGGATAGTTCGAATGTGAATACCGAAACTTGGGAAAAGATAGCCACCGTAATTGAAGATAACTACAACCGATACGATGGATTTGTAGTGCTGCATGGCACCGACACCATGGCCTATTCGGCATCGGCCCTTAGTTTTATGCTCGAAAACCTGGGGAAACCGGTAGTATTTACCGGCTCTCAACTTCCCATAGGTACCCTGCGGACCGATGCAAAAGAAAATTTGATTTCAGCGGTAGAATTAGCCGGGGCCCATCAACGTGGCGAACCCTATGTGCCTGAAGTTTGTATCTACTTTCAAAGTAAATTATACAGGGGCAACCGCACTTCGAAATACAATGCCGAAGAATTCAAGGCTTTTCAGTCTTATAACCTTCCTGCTTTGGCAGAAATTGGGGTGCACATCCGCTACAACCACCATTTAATCCTAAGGTCCAAAAGCGAAGAACCCTTTCGGGTAAGTAAAAAACTGAACACCGATGTAGTTATCCTTAAATTATTCCCCGGAATACAACACAAAACGGTACGTGCACTACTCAATATCGAAGATTTAAAGGGAGTTGTGTTGGAAACATTTGGTTCTGGCAATGCCCCTACCATTGCGTGGTTGAAAGATGAACTCAGCCTGGCTATTGAAAAGGGCATTGTTGTTCTGGGGGTCACTCAATGTGCCGAAGGTACGGTAGAATGGGGAATGTATGAAACCAGCCTGGCCTTAAAAAATGCTGGTGTGATTAGCGGACGTGACAGCACCACCGAAGCAGCACTAACCAAGCTCATGTACCTGTTAGGTAAATGCAGCAGCCATGAGGAGGTTAAAACTTTGCTCAATCAATCAATACGGGGAGAAATAAGCCTTTAACAACTTGTGTTTTAAATTATTTTAGTAAATTGCGCCCCGAAAAAAAACGGGCATGGGCCCATTAAAATATTGGAGAGGTGGCCGAGTGGTCGAAGGCGCACGCCTGGAAAGTGTGTTCATGCCAAAAGCGTGACGGGGGTTCGAATCCCTTCCTCTCCGCAAACAATGAAAGGAAACTTTTGTAAGATTAGCTATTCGGGTAGGTAAAAATTAGAATACGTTCAATTTGAGGCTATAATAATTAACAACAAACTTGCCAGAAAAGCTTAATTAAATAAGCCTGCTTTGATGCTAATCTCGCAAAAACATGTATTTTTGTTACTCCCAAAAAAAAGAGCAATAGATATAATATCAATTTCAGGAATAAATTAAAACCATATCGAATAAGAGAAAAACTAATAAATTAATGTCATGAAAAAATTATTTGCATTTTTAGCTGTAATGGGGATACTTTTCTTCGGAGTATCTAACACCTTAAACGCTCAGGACGAGCCTACCACCCAGGATACAACACAAGCTGTTGAGCAAGCACCTGTTGTTGAAACAGCCCCTGTTGTGGCAGAAGAAGAAGCTGAACTTCCTGCTCCCTTGCACCAGCAATTTAAGTCTAAATTTATCCAGGGTGGTCCATTATTTATGGCTCCTATTTTGCTTTGCCTTATCTTCGGATTAGCTATTGCCATTGAAAGAATCATTTATTTGAACCTTGCTTCTACCAACACCGAAAAACTGTTGTTGAAAATCGAAGCCGCTTTGAATGAAGGTGGAATCGAAGCTGGTAAAGAAGTATGCCGCAATACCCGTGGACCAGTTGCCAGCATATTCTATCAGGGTTTGGATCGTATCGACGAAGGTCTGGAAATAGTTGAAAAATCAATTATTTCTTACGGAAGTGTTCAAATGGGTCTTTTAGAAAAAAACCTCAGCTGGATTTCTCTTTTTATTGCACTTGCCCCAATGCTTGGGTTCTTAGGTACCGTTATAGGTATGATTCTCGCATTTGACAATATTGCCGCAGCTGGCGATGTTAGTGCTACCATTGTAGCCGAAGGTATTGGTATTGCCCTTATCACAACAGTGTTTGGTCTTATTGTAGCTATGTTCCTGCAGGTTTTCTACAATTACCTTCTTGCCAAAATCGACACCTTGGTAAGCAAAATGGAAGATTCATCTATCTCACTGATGGATATTCTTGTAAAGTACAATCTCAAAAATAAATAAGCAATGCAAAAAATATCTTCGATAGTATTCTACATAATAGTAGCTATCTCGGTCGCATTAGCTCTAGCCTTTTTTTTAGGTGGCAATGTAACCGAAGGTACGGGACTTGTCACAGATGATGAACCGCGCTTTACAGCCATTGGCCTGTATTGGAGCTACTTACTGTTTGGCATAGCCATCCTATTAACTATAACTTTTGCTTTTTTCCATATTATTACACATCCAAAAGCCATTAAAGGGGCATTAATTGTATTGGTGTTAGGTGGGGCACTTGTTGCTATCTCCTATGCTTTATCAGCTGACATTTCAAGCGATATTCAAAAAATGCCAAATGAGTCCCCAGCTATTCTTAAATGGACGGGCACTGGATTGTGGGCAACCTACATTTTGGGTGGAATTGCCCTTTTGGGTATTGTTGTATCGGAAATTTACAGGGCTTTTAACTAGGCCTGAAAAATTTCAGAACTAAATTATAAATTATATGGCTAGAAGAGAAATACCGGAAATCAATGCAGGATCAATGGCAGACATCGCCTTCCTCCTCCTGATTTTCTTCCTGGTTACCACTACCATGGATACCGATTCGGGCATTGTGAGGAAATTACCTCCTATGCCGGAGACAGACAATAATGACGATATTGAAATAAAGGAGCGAAACGTATTTGTAGTGCTGGTTAACCGCGATAACCAATTATTGGTAGAAGGTCAGCTAATGCAGCTAAATGATTTACGTGAAGCCGCCAAGGAATTTATTTTAAATCCGAACAACGACCCCAATTTACCCGCGCTTGAACCAATAACCGTGGACTATTTTGGAACAGTGAATGTAACAAAAAAACACGTGATATCGCTTCAAAACGACAGGGGCACCTCCTTTAAAACCTATATCAGCGTTCAGAACGAACTGGCAGCCGCTTATAACGACCTAAGAAATGAATTAAGCTTGCGTCAGTTTGGAAAAAAATACGTTGAGCTGGACTCTGAAGATGAAAAGGAGAAGGAGATGATTGATGCCATTGAGGAAGTTTACCCAATGAAGATTTCGGAAGCAGAACCCAAAAACGTGGGAGGATAAGATTATGTTAGCAGGAAGATTTAAACAAAGAGGTAAGAACAAGGTTCAAGCCCTTTCAACTGCATCGCTGCCCGACATTGTATTTATGCTTCTTTTCTTTTTTATGGTTACTACCACCATGAAGCAAAATAATCCTTTGGTAAAAGTGCATGCACCGGTAGCAAACCAGATTAAGAAACTCGATAACAAATCGCTTGTAAGTTATATTTACATTGGTTTGCCAACTAATTCGAAATTTGGAAAACTTCCACGCATACAGCTGAATGATGCGTTTGCAGAACCTGAGCAAATACGCGAGTTCATTGCCGCCGAGCGTGAAAGACTTTCGGAAAGCGATCAGCCAAAAATGACTGTTTCGCTTAAAGTAGACCGCGATGTGGAAATGGGTATTGTTACCGATATCAAGCAGGAATTGCGCAAGGCTAGTGCTCTTAAAATCAATTATTCAACTGCAAAAGGAGACCCTCTTGCCAGAGGATATTAGCATTAATTTTTTCATTCGATATACAAAGGGCCTGTTTTAAAGGCCCTTTTTTTATTCACCTATTTGTATAGATCTACCATTCTCCTGTGGAAACAAAAAAAATGCATCTCCTTTGGAGCTGCATTTCTTTATATTTTTTGGCAATTAATATAGCGAGATTCTATATTCTCGAGGCAATCCAATCGCCTACTTCTGAAGTTTTGTGCGGCTTTTCTTTTGAAATATCCTCTGTAACCACACCTGCCTGGAGTGAAGCCTCAACGGCATTACGTACCACTTTTGCTTCATCAATAAGGTCAAGCGATTCAAGCAACATGGCAGCAGAAAGAATGGTAGCAACCGGGTTGGCAATGTTTTTGCCAGCAGCCTGAGGGTAAGAACCGTGTATGGGCTCAAACACCGAGGTATGAATACCAACCGATGCTGAGGGTAACAGTCCCAGGGAACCGGTAATTACCGAAGCTTCATCGCTAAGTATGTCGCCAAACATGTTCTCAGTAACCATTACATCAAATTTCTTAGGCCACTGAATCAGCTGCATGGCTGCATTGTCGACAAACATATAATCTACTACGATTTCCGGATAGTCTTTCTCCATAGCCTGTGCGGTTTGTCTCCACAAACGAGAGGTAGCAAGCACATTGGCTTTATCTACCACGGTGAGTCGCTTATTTCGCTGTGCTGCATAATGAAAAGCAAGCTTTAAAATGCGTTCGATTTCTTCTACTGTATAGGTGCAGGTATCGAAAGCTTTTTTCAAATCTTCTGACCGGCCTTTTTCTCCAAAATAAATACCGCCTGTAAGTTCACGCACCACCACCATGTCTGCACCTTCGACAATGTGCGTGCGTAGCGGGCTTTTCTCAATTAAGGAGGCAAAGGTAGAAACAGGACGAATGTTGGCATACAGGCCTAATTTTTTCCGCATGGCCAGCAAACCTTGTTCAGGACGAACCTTTGCAGTGGGATCGTTGTCGAAACGGGGGTGGCCGATGGCACCAAACAACACGGCATCGGAATTCATGCATACCTGATGAGTTGCTTCCGGATACGGATCGCCCAGCTCATCAATGGCAGCAGCACCAACAGGTGCATAGGTGTAAACAAACTTGTGATTGAATTTTTTTCCAACGGCATTCAATACTTTAATGGCCTGTTCCACTATTTCCGGACCAATTCCATCGCCCGGCAAGACACCAATTTTAAAATCCATTCTGTATAGTTTTATTTATTCTCAATAATATTCAACATTTTCATGGTGGCATTGATGGCCGAAACCGTCTGGTCAGAATCGAGTCCGCGTGTTCGGAACTCCTTGCCACCATTGCGCCAGGTAATAACTGTCTGAACAAGCGCATCGGTTTTACCTCCTGGTGGAATGGAAACCGCATAATCGATCAGACGAGGCATCTCTTTGTTAAGCGATGCATATATCTTTTTAAGCGCCTTCACAAAAGCATCGTATTGCCCGTCACCCACTGATGTTTCTTCGTAACTTTTCTTACCAATCTGAATTTTAAGTGTAGCTACCGGACGCAAACCATTGGCGGTAGATAAACTGTAGTTTAATATCCTGATATCGGTTTTAATGGATTCGCTGCGCAGCACATCGGAAATGATGTAGGGCAAATCTTCCTGGGTTACCGTTTCTTTCAGGTCGCCCAGTTCGATGATACGCTTTGTAACCTTTTTCATCGATTCGGCATCGAGTTCAATACCCAGTACTTCGAGGTTCTTTGCTATATTGGCCTTACCTGAGGTTTTTCCCAAGGCATAAGCGCGTGTTCGCCCGAAACGTTCGGGGAGAAGGTCATTAAAATAAAGGTTATTTTTTTTATCGCCATCGGCATGTATGCCGGCAGTTTGTGTAAACACGCTGTCGCCAATAATAGGTTTATTGGGTGGAATGCGAATGCCTGAATAGGTTTCTACCATGCGGCTCACGATATTCAGCTTCGATTCATCGACATTCATTTCGTAGTGGAAATGATCCTTCACAATGCCAATAACACTCGAAAGGGGCACATTTCCAGCACGTTCTCCCAGCCCGTTGATGGTGGCGTGAAAACAGTCTATACCAGCCTTAAGAGCGGCATACACATTGGCCGGAGCCAGGTCATAATCGTTGTGGGAGTGAAAATCGAAATTTAAATCAGGATACCTCTCTTTAATTATTTTGCAAAAGGTATAGGTTTCATCCGGATTCAATATACCAAGTGTATCGGGCAGCATAAACCTCTGAATGGGCTGATTTTTAAGCTTGTCGATCATAAAAAAAACATACTCCTGCGAATTGCGCATGCCATTCGACCAATCTTCGAGGTAGATGTTTACTCGAACGCCCTGGCTGGAAGCATAATTTATTTCTTCGATGATTTCCGCAACATGCTCTTCGGGAGTTTTAAGAAGTTGTTGGCTAACGTGCTTAAGAGAACCTTTTGTAAGAAGATTAATAACCTTACACCCTGATTCCTTAATCCAATCGATTGAAACATGATTATCGACAAAACCGAGCACTTCGATTTTCTCCAGGTCGTGATGTTTTTCAGCCCAGGCGGCAATGCGCTTTACAGCTTCCCGCTCCCCTTCCGATACTCTCGCTGAAGCAATTTCAATGCGGTCTACTTTCAGATCTTCGAGTAGAAGTTTTGCAATACTAAGTTTCTCATCGAAGGTAAAGGACACTCCCGAGGTTTGTTCCCCATCGCGGAGTGTGGTATCCATTACGGTTATTTTCATTTCGTTTCCTGCTAAAAAATATGGATAATAAACTGCCCCTTATCCCTTCGTTGTAAAGTTACTAGAACGCAGGGCAGTTTACCGCAATTTCTTAAAGGCTTACTGGTCTGTTGCGCTCAAAGGCCTCTATTTTTGATTTATTGCTAAGCAGATAATCAATGTCATCGTACCCATTCAGCAAGCATTCTTTTTTGTAAGCATTAATTTCAAAGCTTTCGGATTTCCCGGTTTCGAGTAAAACAATTTTTTGGTCCAACAGGCTCACCTCAACCTGTGTGTCTGGATCGGCCTGAACTGCATCGAAAAGCTGTTGTAAAAAACCTGCAGATACCTGAACTGGCAAAAGACCATTGTTAAGGGCATTGTTTTTAAAAATATCGGCAAAAAAGCTGGAAACAACCACCTTAAACCCGTAATCGGCAATAGCCCAAGCAGCATGTTCGCGACTCGATCCGCTGCCAAAGTTTTTTCCGGCCACTAAAATAGTGCCCGAATAGGTGGTATTGTTCAACACAAACTCTTTTACAGGCTTATTTTGTTTGTCGTACCGCCAGTCGCGAAAGAGGTTTTCTCCAAAACCATCGCGGGTGGTGGCTTTCAGAAAACGCGCCGGAATAATCTGATCGGTATCAACATTTTCAACCGGAAGGGGTACACAGCTCGATTTTATTGTGGTGAATTTCTGAGTTGACATATCTGATGTTTTATTGTAAACAATATTCTATAAAAATTCGCGAGGGTCGGTAATTTTACCACGAATAGCTGCGGCTGCTGCGGTAAGCGGACTGGCCAACAAGGTACGGGAACCTGGTCCCTGGCGGCCTTCGAAGTTCCGGTTTGAAGTAGAAACTGCATACAGTCTTTCAGGTACCTTATCGTCGTTCATGGCCAAACATGCCGAGCATCCGGGTTGACGCAATTCGAAACCCGAAGCGGCTAATACTTTATCCAAACCTTCCTCGATAGCTTGTTTTTCAACCTGCTTCGATCCGGGAACAATCCATGCCACCACGTTCGATGCCTTTTTATGGCCTTTTACAAACTCTGCAAAGGCCCGCAGGTCTTCTATACGTCCGTTGGTACAGCTACCTACAAATACATAGTCGATGGGTTTGCCAATCATGGCCGAACCTGCTTCAAAATTCATGTACTGAAGCGATTTTTGGAAAGTTGCCCGCGTAGCATCTTCGATAGAATCCAATGTAGGAATAGATTCACTAATTCCAAGACCCATTCCGGGGTTGGTTCCATAGGTAATCATTGGCTCAATGTCGCTTGCATGGTAGTTCAACTCCATGTCGAATTTGGCATCGCTGTCGGACTGAAGAGTTTGCCAATAGGCATACAATTTATCCCATTCTTCACCTTTGGGTGCAAACTCACGGCCCTTAATGTATTTAAAGGTTACTTCGTCAGGAGCGATCAGACCCCCACGGGCACCCATTTCGATACTCATGTTGCATACCGTCATTCGACCCTCCATAGAAAGGCTGCGGATGGCCGAACCGGTGTATTCGATAAAATAGCCAGTTCCACCACTTGCTGAAATTTTTGAAATAATGTACAGGATGATGTCTTTGGCTGTTACACCTTTGCCAAGATTTCCATCGACATTGATGCGCATGCGCTTTGGTTTTGGCTGCAAGATGCACTGGGTAGCCATTACCATCTCAACCTCGCTGGTTCCAATACCAAAAGCAACGCTGCCAAAGGCACCATGGGTAGCAGTGTGCGAATCGCCACACACAATAGTCATACCGGGCAGGGTAAGCCCAAGCTCCGGCCCCACTACGTGCACCACACCCTGATAAGGATGATTTAGTCCGTAATGCCTGATTCCGTGTTTTTCTGTATTACGGGCAAGGGTTTCAACCTGGGTTTTTGATAGTACATCTTTAATGGTAACATGCTGATCTTTTGTAGGTACGTTGTGGTCGGGAGTGGCCACTGTTCTTTCGGGTCTGAACACTTTAATGCCACGCGCATCGAGGCCTGCAAAGGCCTGAGGACTTGTAACTTCGTGTATCAGATGCCTGTCGATATACAACACGCTGGGGCCGCCCGCGATTTCGGATACTACGTGAGCATCCCAAACTTTGTCGAATAATGTTTTTCCCATTTTTTATTATTAAAAATTATATACTTTAATAAGTTTATATTGAAAGTCAGACGCGATTACAAATTTAGTATCTGCTAAACAATTTTATTGATCGCATCGATAAACGCTTCGACCGAAGCGGTAATAATGTCGGTATTGCCTGAAAAACCATAATAGATTTTTCCTTTGTTCTCAATTTGCACATGTACCTTACCTACATCATCGCTACCTTTGGTTATTGCCTGAACGATATATTCTTCGAGCTTAACTTTATGCATCACCATTTTTTTAACGGCTGAATAGGCAGCATCTACCGGTCCATTTCCTGCTTCAGTAGCCGAAAATTCTTCGCCGTTAATATCAAGAACCACGGTTGCCATAGGTATGGTTGAGGATCCAGCTAAAACCTGAAGATGCTTAAGCTCGATGGAGCGTTTTTCACCTATGTGTTTATTGCCCACCAAAATTTGAAGATCCTCGTCGTTCACACCCTTTTTCTTGTCGGCCAGTTCAAGAAAATCGTCGTAAATCTTGTTCAATTCTTCTGTTTCGAACTCGTAGCCTAAAAGTTGAAGACGATGTTTGAGGGCTGCCCTGCCGCTTCGGGCAGTGAGATCTATACTTGACTCGCTCACTCCTACCTCAACGGGGTCAATAATCTCGTAATTCTCGCGATTTTTCAATACCCCATCCTGATGAATGCCAGAAGAGTGGGAAAAAGCATTTTTGCCTACAATGGCCTTGTTGGGCTGCACGGGCATATTCATCAGTGACGAAACCAGGCGGCTTGTTTTATAGATCTGGCGTGTATTAATTCCTGTTTCGATTGCCAGATTCTTGCGGCTTTTTATGGACATTACAACCTCTTCGAGCGAAGTATTTCCGGCACGTTCACCAATACCATTGATAGTAACTTCAACCTGACGGGCACCATTTAAAACACCAGCCAGTGTATTGGCAGTAGCCATGCCCAAATCGTTATGACAATGGGTAGAAATAATGGCTTTATGAATATTGGGTACGTGATCGACAAGGTATTTTATTTTTTCGCCAAATTCATGTGGGAAACAATAGCCGGTGGTATCGGGGATATTCACCACCGTAGCACCTGCTTTAATAACTGCTTCGATTACCCTTGCCAGGTAAGCGTTTTCTGAGCGGCCTGCATCCTCTGCATAAAACTCTACATCTTCAACGTATTTTTTTGCATACTTCACAGCAGCAATGGCACGTTCTACAATTTCGTCTTCGTTGGAGTTAAGCTTGTACTTGATATGGTAGGGAGAAGTACCTATTCCAGTATGAATGCGACCACGTTTTGCACTCTTGAGGGCTTCGGCAGCCACATCAATGTCCTTCTCAACGGCACGGGTAAGCGCACAAATGGTTGGGTTCTTTACGGCTTTTGAAATTTCTACTACCGATTTGAAATCGCCTGGGCTTGAAATAGGAAACCCGGCTTCGATAATATCAACACCCAATAATTCAAGGGCTTTAGCCACTTCAATTTTCTCTACGGTATTCAGCTGACAACCAGGCACCTGCTCACCATCGCGTAAGGTTGTATCGAAAATGTACAGTTTCTCGCTCATTGTATTTGTTTTAGGTTCTGCTTTTGTTTTATTTCTTAAACAAGTCGGTTTCCAAAAAAACCAAACAATTAAAAGTGCAAATCTTTATAAAAGCGAGAGGGCCAAACTCTTGGAGAATGGCCCTCGTATATTTTTTCTTTTCTACATACAAACCATTCTCATCCGGGATAAATAATACCGAGAAGGAGGATAATAGAAAGTATGCTGGTCAATAATTTCATATTTCATTTTCAATGATTGCAAATTTACTGATAAAAATCAGATTTCAAAGTACCTGAGGCATAAAATTAACCTATTCTGAATTTATCTTTATTCAGAGCATTTGCATTACAGCCTTTATATAAGCTTAAGAAATCAGCGAAAAATATCGTCAAAAAGAAAATCCAAAACACGGAAAACTATTTTACAATAAGCTTGAAACCTTTCCCATGTATGTTCATAATCTCCACTGAAGGATCGGATTTAAGGTATTTACGCAATTTGGTAATATAAACATCCATGCTGCGCGCATTGAAATAATTGTCGTCGACCCAGATGGTTTTCAATGCAAAATTCCGTTCGAGTATGGCGTTTTTATTAATACAAAGAAGCTTTAAAAGATCGGACTCTTTGGTAGTGAGTTTTTGCTCCACACCATTGTGAGAGAGTACTTGTTTGTCGGAATAAAATAAGAATTCTCCAATGGCAAACTCCATCTGGCTTGTAGGTTGAAAGTGGGTCCTTCTTAAAATGGCTTCGATACGGTATACCAGTTCCTCCATGCTAAAGGGTTTGGTTATATAATCATCGGCACCGGCCTGAAATCCGCTTAGAATATCCTCCTTTTGCGACTTCGCGGTCAGAAAGAGGATGGGTATGGTGGAGTTTAGCAGGCGTACCTCTCGTGCCAAAGTAATCCCATCTTTCACAGGCATCATAATGTCGAATATGCACAAATCGTAATGCTCTTTGATAAAGCTTTTATAAGCCTTTTCGCCATTAACAAACAAATTGGCATCGTAGCCTTTGGCTATAAGGTATTCGCGCAGGAGCGACCCGAGGTTTTCATCATCTTCGGCAAGCAACAGGCTGATTTTTTCCATAGTTTTATTTATTTAAAGGAAGCCAGAACCGAAAGGTTGACCCCTGTCCGGGTTCACTTTCAAGCTCTACTCCACCTTTATGTATTTCGATTATTTTCTTCACGTAGTTAAGTCCCAGGCCAAAGCCCTTTACGTTGTGTAAATTTCCGGTAGGAACGCGATAGAACCGGTCGAAAACCTTTTTCTGATTGGCTCTGCTGATTCCAATTCCATTATCTTTTACACTTACAAAAACCTGTTGCCCTATATTACTGGTTTCAATGTAAATTTCAGGATTCGAAGGTGTAAATTTAATTGCATTGTCTATAAGATTCGAAATTACATTGCTCATGTGCACCGGGTCTACGCTTACCTGCCTATTGACAGCATGCAGTGAAGGAATAAGCAATCCTCCCTTTGCATCAATTTGCAATCGGAAGGTACCAACTACGTTTTCGATCAGATCGTGTATATCGACAGTTTTGATATTCATTTCCAATTTGCCTTTATCAATACTGGCAATTTGCAATACTTTCTCAACCTGGTGCCCGAGGCGCTTGCTTTCCTGCAGAATAATGGTCGAAATCCGGTTCAAATTTTTCGCAGCGTCGGGGATGGATGGATCTCCCAACATTTGCGAGGCAAGAGAAATGGTTGAAATGGGTGTTTTGAGTTCATGAGTCATATTATTGACAAAATCGTTTTTAATTTCCGACAAATGTTTCTGCCTGAAAATAACAAACAAGGTAAACCCAAATGTAAATACTATAAGCATCGTAAGCACACCGGATGAGATACCCATAAATGCCATGGAGCGAAAAATAAAATTTCGTTTATCGGGAAAATACACTTCAAGATAATAGCTGGCAGGCATAGGTTCATCAGGATACAATCGGACCTTATAAACCGAATGCTCGTTTAGTGGTTTGAAGCCTTCTGAAAGAAAATACATTTCATCACTACCGGTACTTAAGGCAAATTCGAAATTGGAATTAATGCCAAAATCAAGCAAAACTTCACTTAAAATGGATTCTACCTCCGTTACATCGAGCCTGGCACGTATATCTGGCGATTGATTCATAATTCGCCACAAAACGCGGTTAATGTACCTTTGTTTCTCCAGTAAAACTTTCCGATGTTGCTTGAACATTGCATCATAATCGATGCTATCACTCTTAATCGATGAAATCTGATTGTTGTCTATTGATTTATCCTCTTCGTGAGTAGCAGTCCGTTGGTTAATTTGTGCGGAATCTTTTGCAAACTGCATCCAATAGGTGGCAGAATTCTGTATACCCGCCGTGGGATAAAACTCTTTAAGCAGGTAATTGTAGGTCTCCTGCTGTGCTATTACATCTACCACCTCTGTAAGGGCAGTATGTACCATCTGGTCGAACTGATTTTCTTTTACGGCATAGGCATTTCGAATCCAGTTAATCTGAACCGTAATTAGACTAAGTAACACGAGGGTCATTACCAGGCCAAGTCCGATGATAAGGCGTTTGTTCATTTCCTACAAATGTAATAGGCTGAAAAAGAATGCCCTCATAGTTTAACAATTATTAACAGACCTTAAGGGATCTTAACACATGTTTACCCTATTTTTGAATCATCAGAAACACGGAAGGTACTGCTTCCAAACTCTGAAATTCTTTTCATAGGTTTTATTAGGTTAGGGTTAAAAAAAAGAGGGAACAATGTTCCCTCTTTTTGATTTTATCAGGCTCCTGCCGCAATCCTTTTTTGCACCACGCTTTTTAAAGACAATACCTTTTTAATCTGAAAAATAAGTTCGCTATAGCTCACAGGTTTGCTCAGATAGGCATTACACCCTGCTTGCAGGCAGGTTTCCTTGTCGTTTTCCATGGCATGTGCCGAGATGGCAATGATTGGCAAATCGGGTCGAATGTGTTTAATGTATTTAGTAGCATCAATGCCATTTAATTCGGGCATTTTAATATCCATCAATATCAGGTCGACAGACTGATTGTTTTCGGCAAGCTGAATGGCTTCGGCACCTGTGTTGGCCCGGATAATCCCAACTCCTGTAGGACGCAAGGCTTCTTTTATATAAAGAAAATTGGCATCCTCATCTTCGGCAATGAGTAGGGTTTTTGAAGCCAGGCTTATGGCTTTCCTTAAGGGTGAAGACTGTGCAACAGAAATTTCCGGTTTAGGCTTGCCTGGCAAACAAGGCAGGTAAAAATAAAAAATGGAACCTCTTCCCGGGGTAGAGCTGACAGCTAGATTTCCGCCTAACATCGATACAAGATTCTTACTAATAGCCAGTCCAAGTCCACTGCCAGCATTTTGACTAATCGGAATGCTATCAACCTGGGCATAGCGGTCAAAAATTTTCGATTGCATGGTATACGGAACTCCTATTCCTGTATCCTTCACAAAAAAATAAATCAAATTATCGCTCGAAAGCTTGTAGCCGATTTCAATAGTTCCCTTCTCGGTGAATTTAAGAGCATTGCCAATTAAGTTAGATAAAACCTGTTTTACGCGTTTAGGGTCTGTACTTATCACAAAGTCCTTTTCGTTTTCCGGAATGTATAGCAACAATTTGACTTTGTTGTCTGATTGCCTGTGAATCAAGGTTTCATAAACCTGCTTAAGGTCATAAAGCCATTCCGAAACCACCGAATCTTTATAGCTTATTTTAAGTTTCCTTGATTCAATTTTTGCCAGATCCATCACATCCTCAATAATACCCAGCAGATCGTTGCTGCTTTTTTTGAGCATATTCATGTACTCCATCCTGCTTTTCTCAGGAAGCGATACAGTGGAAAGCAACTCCGAAAAGCCTACAATGGCATTCACGGGAGTGCGGATTTCGTGCGAAATATTTGCCAGGTAATCGATGCCTTCGCTTCTGTTGGCCTTAAGCCTGTTCTTTTCTTCAATAATATCTTGTTCGCGTTTTTTCCAGGTTGTCAGATCGATAAAAGAAACTAAAATATGTGCAGATGCACGAAGCTTTCTCAAACCTATAAGCACATAATAATCCTTGTCGTCTGTAGTAAGCGATACCTCGAAATTACTTTGTTCGTACTTCGAAATTCTGAACTCGTCAATTTTGGCATGCAAGCTTTCCTTTTCGCGTATACGAATGTTGCGGTTAAGTTTGC
Source organism: Bacteroidota bacterium (assembly GCA_016699695.1). Taxonomy (NCBI): domain Bacteria; kingdom Pseudomonadati; phylum Bacteroidota; species Bacteroidota bacterium. Next base: position 2,345,398 of record CP065006.1, on the reverse strand, counting down.
CGGTTTCTCTTTCAAACAGCGAAGGAATAAACAGCCTGGCCTCCTTGTTGTGCTTAACTACCCTATGAAAGGTATCGACCATAATGCAAGGTAAGGGAAGACTTTCGAAAAGAGAATTATAGGTATGCGAATCGATGTAAGGAGATTGGCTCACTTCGTTGGTCTTGTTCGCACTGGCCGACCAAAGTCTGATAAATGCTACTTCTATGCAATCGAAAGACTTATCAATTTGCCTGAAAAAGGAAGTTTTTTGAGAAGTAGGCAAACTCCCTTCGCAAATCAACTCCTCGTAAGTGCCTCTGACAACTTTTAAAAAAGAAAGAAATACATGCGCTTCTATCTGGCTTTGACGACACATATTTACAACATTCCGGGCATAAGTAGTATATTCAGAACCTTCGGATTGTCTTATATTACTAATGGCATTTTCCGGTTTTAATGTCTGAAAGTCGTTAAACAACAATGCAGACAAACTGCTTACTGTTTGTTTCCATCCAAAATTAATAAGCGAGCGGCTTTCGTGCTGGGTATACTGTTTGGCAGATGAGAGAATTTTCGATATAATCCAATCCTCATTCTTCACCAAAATCTGGTTGATCTTTTGTTCGTGAATCATGGCAATGGCGGCAAAAAAGGTATTTACTAAAGATACCTTAACTACCCTCCTTTGCAAATTAGCAACGAATGATATTATTTACCCTGCCTGAATGAGATAAATCACTGCATAAATGGGCAAAAAGGCTTATCCAACAAGCAGAGAAAAATATTTGGAGAAAAGAATATTCGTAATAATTACCGAAGATATTAGCTTCTACTGTGCTGAAATTAACTTATTGAGGTTAGTAAGTGTTTCTGTGGCAATTGGCACAATAAGGCTGAACTGAGGATTAGTCTTTAAGAGAGTCAGGCATTTCTCAGAATATATTGCAGCTTCTTCGCCTGAGAAAATAAGAATATAATCGAAGTTGGCGTGAGATGCAAGCAGCACATGCTGATTTGTCTTGTTTTTCACCAATACTACTCCTGGCAGATCATCGAAAAAATACTTAAAACAAGGGAAACAAATCTGCTTTGCTTTTATTTCCTTCACAATTGGTTCAGAAAGGGCAAGTTTGATGCGTAAAGTATTATTTAACAAAAGGCTTATCTGAAACTCGGTTTCTGAGCTCACCAAACCGATGGCCAATTGTTTTGACAAGTGAGTTTCAGAAAGATAATGTTTCTTAGGCTTTGTCATATCTCAGGATTCGATGTGCATAAGCGCCTGTCGGGCTGCATTTTGTTCGGCTTCCTTTTTGCTGTTGCCTGTGCCCATACCAATTATTTTATCAAACACCATAAGGTGTGAAATAAATACAGGATGCTTACCTCCGGGAGAAGTATCTTCACGGCACGAAAAGTTAAGCTCTTTTTTATTTTTCTGGCTCCACTCGATTATTCTGCTTTTGAAATCGATTTCAGTTTCGGCAAGCTTTTTTATGTTGATATGGTAGTTGATAATTCTTTTAAGCACAAAGCGTTTTGTGCGCTTATAACCTTTATCGAGATAAATGGCTCCAATCAGAGCCTCGAGGGCATCGCCAAAAACGGCATTGTGGTTGTCGTTCGAAACTTTTGAAATGATCAGATTGCCAATGCCCATTTTAATTGAAATCCGCTTTAATGTTTCGCGGTTTACTATTTTCGAGCGTAGCTGAGTCAGAAACCCTTCATCCTTTAAAGGAAAACAATTATAAAGATGTTCGGCAATAATGCTATCGAGAATAGCATCGCCGAGAAATTCCAGACGTTCGTTGTTTAATTTTGGGTTGTTATAAACCTTTACCGCTGCCGACTTATGTACTAATGCTAGCTGATACAATTCAGGCTTTCCGGGCTTGAAACCAAGAATTTTTTTGAATTGCGCACGAGTCTTTCGATCGGGGTTAAGGATCTTTTTTTCCGATTTATTAAAAAAAAAAGCGGACAAGGCTAATTGGTGTATTTCTTATAAATAGCAGAAGTGTTGTGTCCACCAAATCCAAAAGTGTTGCAGACAGCCACATTCACTTCGCGTTTTTGAGCTTTTCCAACAGTAAGGTTCAATTTTGAATCAATCGCTGGATCAAGATTCTGAAGGTTGATTGTTGGTGGTATGATTCCGTTTTTAATGGCCAGAATAGAAGCGATAGATTCTACTGCACCTGCTGCACCAAGCAAGTGGCCAGTCTGTGATTTTGTTGCACTGATATTCAGTTTATAGGCATGTTCGCCAAAAACTTTTACAATTGCTTTTGTTTCAGCTATATCACCAAGTGGGGTTGATGTTCCATGCACGTTGATGTAATCTACATCGGTGGTTTTCAGATTGGCATCTTCGAGAGCCCTCCACATTACATTGGTAGCTCCTAAACCTTCCGGATGTGGAGCTGTAAGGTGATAGGCATCGGCGGTAAGGCCTCCACCAACTATTTCGCAATGAATGGTGGCACCACGCTTGATGGCATGCTCATATTCTTCGAGAATCAGCACTCCGGCACCTTCACCCATGACAAATCCGTCGCGCGACACATCAAAAGGACGTGAAGCGGTTTTATACTCATCGTTGTTGGTAGAAAGAGCCTGCATGGCATTAAATCCGCCTAAGCCAGGTTGATTGATCGAAGCCTCTGAACCTCCTGTGATAAACACATCGGCTTTCCCCAGACGGATGTAATTAAAGGCATCGATAATGGCATTGTTGGAAGTAGCACAGGCTGAAACAGTGGCAAAATTGGGGCCTCTGAACCCATATTTCATCGACAATTGCCCTGCGGCAATATCAATAATTAGTTTGGGGATGAAGAAAGGATTAATGCGTGGCATTTCAGGATTTTTGAAATAGCCTTCCATTTCTTCAAAGATGGTGGTAAAACCACCAATACCCGAACCAAAGATCACTCCGGCCCTGTCAAGGTCAAGTGTTTCAAGATTCAGTGCTGAATCCTTCATTGCTTCCTCGGCAGCAACCAGGGCAAACATTACAAAGAGGTCAATTTTCCTGGCTTCTTTACGGTCGAAGTGATCCTGGGGGTCAAAGTTTTTAACCTCACAAGCAAACTTAGTTTTAAAATAGGTCGAATCGAAACGGGTAATTTTATCGGCTCCGCTGGTACCTTTTACAAGGTTTTCCCAGAATTCAGAAACATTGTTTCCAATGGGTGTCAATGCACCTAATCCGGTCACTACTACTCGCTTTAACTCCATAATTTAAACTGGTTAAGTTTCTTGTTCAGCAAAAAGATTTACTTTACGTTTTCTTGAATGTAGTTGATTGCATCACCTACAGTACCAATTTTTTCAGCTTGGTCATCCGGAATTCCAATGTTGAATTCTTTTTCAAACTCCATAATCAGCTCAACTGTATCAAGCGAATCGGCACCCAGGTCGTTAGTAAAACTAGCTTCAGGGGTTACTTCACTTTCGTCAACACCAAGTTTGTCAACGATAATTGCTTTTACTCTGGAAGTAATGTCAGACATAATACTAAATTTAAATTTATACTTTGGTTCAAATTTTAAAGGTGCAAAGAAATGCAATATCTGAAAAAAAACAAACAAAAAACTGGATTTAATATTTTAAAAATGTCTTTTTTTGTATTTGAGCCTAATATTGATCATTGGCTTTTCTGGTATTAAAAAAATTGAATATGAATAAGATAGCAATCTTTGCTTCCGGATCGGGAACCAATGCAGAAAACATTGCACTTCATTTCAGAAATCACCCATCGGTTGTTGTTGATTCTATTTATTGCAACAAGCCAGATGCTTTTGTGTTACAAAGAGCAGAAAGACTAGGTATTCCGGCCTTTTTGTTTCAGCGCGAAAGCTTTTACCAGAGTAGCGATCTTTTGGAAACACTTCAGCAGAGAAAGATTGACTACCTGATTCTTGCAGGCTTTTTATGGCTGATCCCTGCTTACCTGATTCAGGCGTATCCGCAACGAATTATTAACATCCATCCGGCACTTTTACCTAAATATGGTGGCAAGGGCATGTACGGCATGCATGTACATGAGGCCGTTAAAAATTCTGGCGATAAGGAAACTGGTATCAGCATACACTTTGTGAACGAGCATTACGACGAAGGAAACATCATCTTTCAGGCCCGGTGCGCCATATCTCCAACAGATTCACCAGCCGCGATTGCTGAAAAGGTGCATCAACTCGAATATACCTATTTCCCGCAAACAATAGAAAAGGTTATTTTATCAGGTAAGTACCAACATTAGTTTTCTCTAAAATTTATTATCATGAATTTATTCGACAAAAGAAACGTTAACAGACATTGGCGCAACAACCTTATTTTGCTGTTGTGCATTCTTGTTTTGTTTTTTATAGTGCCATCGTTTCAGCTGGCCACAGAAATTCCATTCGTGTTGGCTATTTTGTATTCGCTGTTAGTTTTGAGCAGCACGTTTGCTATCGATTATGTTTCGGCAGTAAAAAAAATCCTGCTCATTATTGGGTTGGTAGTTATTATAACAATTTGGGCAGATGTGCTGACAAACTTGCAAATTATTCGCTCATTGGCTTTAATGTTGCTTATCGTGTTTTTGTTTATCATTACCATTTCCTTAATCATTCACGTTTCGGTAAGTAAGAGGGTAAATACCAACATTATTTTCTCGGCCATAAATGGTTACCTCTTGCTTGGAATTATAAGCAGTCTTGCACTATTGATCATCGATGTTTTTAATTCCAACCCTATTCTTACCAATCTAAGGCCGAATAATCTATCGGATTATGTTTACTTCAGCTTTGTTACCCTTACCACCCTTGGCTATGGAGACATGGCGCCAATCTCGCCCGCAAGCCGGGTGTTGGCTATGATGCTGGCTACCACAGGTCAGCTATACATTGCCATATTGATTGCCATGCTTGTAGGAAAGTATTTAAACGGTAATAACAAGAAAAAAAAGAAGAAGGAATCGAAGTTTTAATAAATCCCTGAAGGGTCTTATCAATTATCTAGAGAAGCGTAAAAATTTCTGAACATCAACCGGTTCTAGTGGTTCTTTAAAAGATTAAGGGTTACTACTTTTACCGAATCGAATGCACTTTTATTCTCCTCTAAAATGGGCTCTACAGGCGGTGCTTCTACTGAAAGTGGATTCACAGGATGACCATTTTTGTAGAACCTGAAGTCGAGGTGAGGGCCGGTTGAAAGACCGGTTGAACCTACATAACCAATTAAATCACCCTGCTTCACATAAATGCCTGCTTTAATACCTTTTGCAAATCCTTTTAAATGTAGGTATGCAGTAGTATACACACTGTTGTGCCTGATTTTTATCGAGTTACCCCCTCCTTTATTGTAGCCATAGTCAGCAGCAATAATTTTACCATCGCCTATGGCATATACAGGCGTTCCAGCCGGTGCGGCATAGTCTACCCCGTGATGAGGACGGTGTATTTTCAATACCGGATGAAGCCGGCTATGTGAAAACCCAGAACTGATGCGTGAAAAACGTAAAGGAGCTTTGAGGAAGGCTTTTCGCAGGCTGTTTCCTTCGAGATCGAAGTAGCTTTCGACCTGGTTCTGAACAAAGGGAACCGCATAAAAATCTTTTTCTGCATGCCTGAAATAGGCCGCATGGATTTTTCCACAACCTAACGAAATGGTATCTACAAACTCCTCATCGCATACAACACTAAAGCTATCTCCCACCTGAAGTCCGAAAAAATCGATGCTCCAGGCATAGATGTCGGAAAGATCGTTAGCCAGCATTGGATTAATATTGGCCGATGTCATCGCATTCCAGAGCGAAGTTTCAATCTTACCGCGATAATGCTGTCTTACCACGTCTACTTTTTTACGGCCATTTGTGGCCCAGACACTGTCGAAAAAGCAAACCATATTATAATCGACCAGTGTATGCTCGTACACAAAATACCGCAAGGTACGAGAGGTGTCTTTATCGAAGAAAAGCACAAACTTGTTTCCTGCGCGTACTTTTCTCAAATCGAAAGTATCGGAAGGAATGGTTAAGAGTGCCTGAAAAGCTCCCTCAGGTAAATTATAGGCTTTAAGCAAATTTCCTAAAGTCTGGTTAGGCTTGATTCTACCCTCCTCTATGTTGAAAGAGTCAAGTGAAATTCCATAAAGTGTAGGAATATCAATTACTACACTATCAGCCGGTTCACTGGCCTTCATTTTGCCAAGTGGAATACGATGGTAGGTGTAATAAATGCCAAATACAATCAGACCTACCAACACCAATAAAACAGGAATAAGAATTAAGACTCTTTTTTTCATGCAACAGTGAATTTTAGCTAAAATGGCTCAGAATTGCCAGCAATACAATAATATTTATTAACCATTTCAGGGTATCAGGTTAAAGTAAAAGCAAGTCATGCCTACTTTACTACAATGTTTATTATTTTGCGCGGAACTACTACCACTTTTACCACCTGCAAACCTTCGAGGTACTTTTGCGATCTCTCGTGTTCGAGTGTGGCTTTTTCAATGTTAGCAGGCAGCTCATCGATCGGAAATTCGAGTTTAAACCGCATTTTACCATTAAACGAAACAGGGTATTCAAAGCTATCTTCTACAAGGTAGGTTTCGTTCACCTCTGGCCATGCAGCAAAAGCGATGCTGTTGGAGTTTCCATAAAGATTCCATAACTCTTCGCTCATATGAGGGGCAAAAGGAGCCAGAATGCGAATAAAACTCTGGGCAGTATCTTTAGTTACCTTTCCTTTCTTAAGAGCCAGGTTGGTAAATATCATAAACTGAGAAATGGCCGTGTTAAATTTTAGTGCTTCAATATCCGATTCAACCTTTTTAATCGATTGATGGAGTGCTTTTAAAACCTCCCTGTCTTCTTCTCCTTCAAACAGATTGTCGAGTTCGGAGAAAAATCTGAATGCACGTTGCAGAAAATTATACACTCCCTTCACACCGGTATCGGTCCAGGGTTTGGTAGCATCGAGGGGGCCCATGAACATTTCGTATAACCGAAGGCTATCGGCACCGTAGCTGGCAACCACGTCGTCTGGATTCACAACATTTTTGAGCGATTTCGACATTTTTGCCACAATCTGATTCAACTCTTCGCCCGTTGATTTATGATAATACAAGCCTTCACGTTCTTCCACCTCATCGGAAGGCACCTTGGAACCTGCAGCAGTTTCGTAGGCAAAAGCCAGAATCATTCCCTGGTTGTAGAGCTTTTGATAAGGTTCGTCTGTTGAAACAATTCCAAGATCGAAAAGTACTTTGTGCCAGAACCGGCTGTATAATAGATGTAGCACAGCATGCTCGGCGCCGCCAATATACAGATCAACCGGCATCCAATAGTTTACAGCCTCCTGCGAAAAAGGTTCCTGGTCGTTCGCTGTATCGATGTAGCGAAGGTAATACCAGCACGATCCGGCCCATTGCGGCATGGTGTTGGTTTCGCGGCGAAACTTACCTTTTTTATCTTCTCCAAACAGCCAGGCTGTTGAATTGGCAAGAGGCGATTCGCCATTGACGCCGGGTTCAAATTTCTCCAGCTCAGGTAAAGTCACAGGCAATTCCGATTCCTCTACCAATTCAATGACACCATCTTCGTAATGTTTCACGGGAAAGGGTTCTCCCCAATAACGCTGACGGCTGAATAACCAATCGCGAATTTTATAATTCACAGCTCCCTTCCCCAATCCACTTTTCTCGAGCCATGCAGTGATGCTTGCAATTCCTTTTTCTTTGCTCAGCCCGTTTATGTTTATTCCTTTCGATGGGTTTGCCGAATTGATGTACAATCCATCTTCGGTCCAGCAGGCTTTACCGGCAAGCACTTTTTCGCGCAACTCGCTGCTGGCCGAGGCTGGATCGAGAATACAAACAACCGGCAGCTTGTAAACTCCCGCAAATTCAAAGTCGCGTGCATCATGAGCTGGCACAGCCATAATGGCTCCTGTGCCATATCCCATCAACACATAATCGGCTACCCATACCTGAATTTTTTGCCCGGTAACCGGATTAATAGCAAAACGTCCTGTAAATACTCCCGTTTTTTCTTTAGCTAATTCGGTTCTGTCCAGATCAGATTTCAGGGAAGCCTGTTGTATGTAATTTTTAACTTTAAGGATTTCGCCGGGCAGGGTAATTTTATCGAGCAATGGATGCTCCGGAGCAATTACCATATAAGTGGCCCCAAAAAGTGTGTCGGGACGGGTAGTATACACTTTGAGTTTTTCCTGCAGCCCTTCAAGTTCAAAATCGACCTCGGCACCAGTGGAACGACCAATCCAATTGCGTTGCATGTCTTTCACACCTTCAGGCCAGTCCAGATTATCGAGTCCTCTTAACAATCTTTCGGCGTAATGTGGTATGCGAAGCATCCATTGTTTGAGGTTTTTGCGCACAACTTCTTTGGTACCACATTTTTCATGCGAGCCATCGTTAAGCACCTCTTCGTTCGCACACACGATTTTGCAAGTATTGCACCACCATACTTGTGCATTGTCGTAGTAGGCCAGCCTTTTCGAATCGGTATAGGTTCTTACAGCAGATGGACCCTGGGCCTTTATTTCTTCTGGCACTGGCAGTTCGCTAATGTGCCTACCTTTCTGAAGGCTGGCATCAAACCAGGTATTGTAAAGACGCATAAAAATCCACTGTGTCCACTTAAAATACTTCGGATCGGTGGTATTGATTTCACGGTCCCAATCATAGGCCAAGCCCAATGCCTTGATTTGCCGGCGGAAATTATCGCAATTGTTGCGGGTAGTAATGGAAGGATGAGTACCGGTTTGAATGGCATATTGCTCAGCGGGAAGCCCAAACGCATCCCAACCCATGGGGTGCAATACATTAAACCCTTTCATACGTTTGTAGCGGCTTACAATGTCTGTGGCTGTATATCCTTCGGGGTGACCCACATGCAAACCACTGCCTGAAGGGTAGGGAAACATATCAAGGGCATAGAATTTCTTCGGATTGGTATAATCGTTATGGGTTTTAAATGTTTTATTCTTTTCCCAGTAATCCTGCCATTTCTTCTCAATTTCGGTAAATCGGTAATCCATGCTCTGTAATATTTATTGGTACCCTTTGCGACCAGGTTTGTTTATTTTAGCCACAAAAGTAAAAAAACTTGTTACAATCGGATAAAAAGAAAACTACCTGCTAAAGGAAAATGAAATGTACTCTTAATGTTTACGGTTGATAAGGTATACACCTGTAAGCACAACAGCCATAAAACTCAGATGTATCCAGGTAATAGTTTCACCATCCATAATACCCCAGATGATTGCAAAAACGGGGATGATATAGGTAACCGACGAGGCAAATACTGCAGAAGTGTAACGTATCAGGCTGTTCATAAACAACATCGCAAAGGCGGTTCCTACAATGCCCAAAACAGCCAGGGCTGCGAAATGATAAGGCCAGCCGGGCGACTGGAGTACAGGCCCAAAATCAGAGACCAGCAGAAAACCAAGGGCAACTGGTCCGACAAAGAAAAAAGACAAGGAAGTAATCTGAACCCCCTTGAGATGAGTGAGGTGAGTTTTCACCACATTGATGTTGATAGCGTATAAACTGGTAGCCAAGACAATAAAAAAAGCATAACTGTTGACGTTTTGTAACGAGACATTGCTTCCGGAAGCAATAAGACCTAAGGCACCCACAAAGCCCAATATAAGTCCAAGAACTTGCATCCATCGGGTTTTGGTTTGGTGAAAAAGCAAACCAACAATAAGCGTAAATACGGGAGTTAGCGAATTCAGCATACCAGCCAAAGCGCTATCGATTCGTGTTTGGGCTTTGGTAAACAGAAAAGCAGGAATAAGACTGCCAAAGAATCCAGCCACCATTAGGTATTTAACATCTTTTCTTCTGAGGGATCGAAGATGAATAATGGAAAGAGGAAGAAGCACCAGCGAGGCCAAAAATATACGAATACCGGCAGCCTGTTCGCTTGAAAAGCTTTTTAAGCCAATTTTCATGAGAATAAACGAACTACCCCAAATAAATGCCAAAAAGAGCAGAATGCTATACTGAAACCAACGTTTACTCCAGATCATGCTTTTTTTTGGTGAAGCTAATCCAGTTTTAGATAATATAAGATTACAAAAGACTAAAAAATTTCCAACTCGAAATAAAATAATGCCTTTAACCCTTTTCCTGAGGAACAAAGCACCTGCAAAACAAAATCGTACACAGTAAAACTCGAAAGTTTGCAAAAAATGCTAAATTTGCGCCCTGTTTTGGCCCCATAGTTCAATGGATAGAATTTCAGATTCCGGTTCTGACGATTTGGGTTCGAATCCCGATGGGGTCACGAAATAAAACTAAAGAGGAATTTGTTTCCTCTTTTTTCGTTTATAATCACCACATCGGGTTCATGAAGCGAAGCGGAACTAATCCCGATGGGGTCACGAAATAAAACTAAAGAGGAATTTGTTTCCTCTTTTTTCGTTTATAATCACCTCATCGGGATCATGCAGCGAAGCGAAACTAATCCCGATGGGGTCACAAAATTAAACTAAAGAGGAATTTGTTTCCTCTTTTTTCGTTTATAATCACCTCATCAGGATCATGCAGCGAAGCGGAACTAATCCCGATGGGGTCACAAAATTAAACTAAAGAGGAAATTTGTTTCCTCTTTTTTCGTTTATAATCACCTCATCGGGATCATGCAGCGAAGCGAAACTAATCCCGATGGGGTCACGAAATAAAACTAAAGAGGAAATTTGTTTCCTCTTTTTTCGTTTATAATCACCTCATCGGGATCATAAAGCGAAGCGGAACTAATCCCGATGGGGTCACAAAATTAAACTAAAGAGGAAATTGTTTCCTCTTTTTTTATGCCTTAATTTACGCGATCGTTTCCATGCTTATGGTAAAAACAATAAAGGTTTACCAATCTTTATCGGCCAGTAACATTGATTCTTCAGAAAGCCTTTTCCCCAAATAACGGTCGATAAAGTAATGCACCAGATAAATGAGCGGCGTAAGCAGAATGGCAATACCAACCTTGTAGATGTATTGCACCAGGCCTACATCAAACACTTGCTTCAGGCTCCAGTTGCCCAACACAAAAAAAGCAATAAACAAAATAAGAAAACTATCGATTAGCTGCGAAACGATTGTAGATCCTGTAGTTCTGAGCCAAAGAAAACGATGCTCTGTAAGACCTCTCAGGTAATGAAATACATACACATCCACAAGCTGGCTCACCAGAAAAGCTGTTACCGAACCAATGACAATTCCAATACCCTGGCTAAATATAACATTGTAAGCCAAATTGATATCAAAATTATTTTCGACCCCATAAGCTAGGTTGGCATCAAGCCAGAATGAAGCGGGAGGTGTTTTTGTACCCAAATAAGTCATAACAGAGGCATAGAGTATAACGCCAGCACTGATAAAGCTGATTCGCCTGACACCCTTTTTACCAAAATATTCGTTTAAAATATCGGAGGTAATAAACACCAGTGGCCAGATGATAACCCCGATGCTCATATTGATTTGCAAGTCTGAATTTTCAGGAAAATTAAACAGGTCGTTTATGCTGAATATCTTCACCCCTATAAACTGGGCCAATATGGCATTACCCAAAAAAAATGCACTCAGGCCTATATAAAGCAAGAATAGTTTTGAAGAAATTGTTTTAGAGGAGCCTGCCATGATGGTTAGTTAAGAATACAATCACATTAACAACGATTCTGTCTGAAAGTTTTACTAAAAATTCAAAGTCAATTTAGCCCATGATCGTTGATTGACAATGGTTATGAAAAAAAATCCTGAAATGCTCCCTTTTAATGAGCAAAGCCATCTATACCAAAACCTATTCGACTTTGGCTTGTTTACCAAATAAAAAACATGGCCAATAAGCCCCGCTTTACCAACAGCTTAATCCTCGAAACATCGCCCTACCTGTTGCAACATGCCCATAACCCGGTGCAATGGAAGTCCTGGGGAGAAGAAGCTCTTCAGCAGGCTAAGCTCGAAAATAAATTACTGGTGATAAGCATAGGCTATTCGGCCTGCCATTGGTGCCATGTGATGGAGCACGAGAGTTTTGAGGACCTTGAAGTGGCTGAACTGATGAATCAATACTTTGTCAGTATCAAGGTTGACCGCGAAGAAAGACCCGATGTAGACAATGTATACATGAATGCCATACACCTGATGGGCCAGCGCGGCGGATGGCCGCTTAATGCAGTGGCATTGCCCGATGGCAGGCCCATATATGCTGCAACCTACCTACCTAAATCACAATGGATTAACCTATTAAGCCAACTGCACGAAATACACACAAATCAACCCGGTCGTCTTGAAGAATATGCCATCAACCTTACGAATGGTTTAGAGGAGCAGAAAAACCAATTAATCCTTTCCTCTGAAAATAAACTAAACCCCGATTTACTAAATGAAATAGTAAGCCAATGGACCCGGTATTTCGATTTTGAATGGGGAGGTCACAAGGGAGCACCTAAATTCGTGTTGCCCAATGCCCTTAGTTTTCTTCTAAAATACAATCTGTTCGTCCAGAACGAACCAATTAAAGCCTACCTCGAAACAAGCCTCGACGCCATTGCAGCAGGAGGGATTTATGATCATCTGGCAGGCGGATTTGCCCGCTATTCGACCGATGCAGAATGGAAAGTACCGCACTTCGAAAAAATGCTTTACGACAATGCCCAATTGATTGCTCTCTATTCCGAAGCCTACCAAATTTACAAAAAGCCGCGTTACAGGCAAGTCGTAAACGAAACCACTCATTTTTTAATAAACGAACTTGCAGCATCAACGGGTGGTTTTTATGCCGCGATTGATGCCGACAGCGAAAACATGGAAGGCCGCTATTATGTCTGGACCTGGCAGGAACTGGAAGCTGCCCTAGGCGAAAAACTTACCAAATTTGCATCGACCTACAAGCTTTCAGAAGAAGGAAACTGGGAGCACGGTTACAACGTTTTGCACACGGAATTAAATGTCGAAACTCAAACTCCCTTCTTAGCTGAATGCTTTGAAATATTGCTCGATGCTCGAAAACATCGGCCCAGACCAGCTACCGACACAAAAGTAATGACAAGTTGGAATGCTTTGCTGGTTTCGTCACTGGCGAAGGCTTACATTGTTTTTCGCGATGATATGTACCTTCATACAAGCCTCAGCCTGGCCGATTTTCTGCTCGAAAATATGACCGCCGATGCAAATGAAGTTTTTCGGATTCGCACTTCAGACAAGCAGATAGCCGGTTTTCTGGACGACTATTCCCTGCTTGCCCAAAGCCTTATCGACCTTTACAGTGCCAGTTTTGAAGAAAAGTATCTATGGCATGCCAGAGGTATAACCGAAAAGATGTGTACATTATTCTTCGACACAGAAACCGGGTTTTTCCGATATGCTGGTCAGCAATCGGAAAGTCTGTTTTCTTCGAACTTTGAAACAAGCGACAATGTGATACCCTCTTCCAATTCGGTGGCCGCCCATGTACTGCATGAGCTTGGGATTTATTTCAATCGACCCGATTGGATTGAGTTAAGTTCCAGGATGCTGGAAAAATTGACAGATAACCTTGCTGCACAAGGTCCATACTATTCGAATTGGGGAATACTGGCCCTTAAAAAACTTTTCAGCTGGCCCGAAGTGATAATTACCGGTCCGGATGCGATTATTCGGGCACAACAATTTGAAGAATTGCAGAACAACATCCTGGTTGCTGCAAGTCAAAAGAATTCGCAGTTACCTATCATGAAGGACCGGTTTGTTGAAGGCAAATCATTGATTTACGTATGCCATCAGCAAAGCTGCCTGCTACCGGTTGAATCGGTGGAAGAAGCCCTCCGTCAACTGAAGCCTTAATCGAGTTTAAGTACGGCAAGGAATGCTTCCTGTGGTACTTCCACATTGCCTACCTGGCGCATACGCTTTTTACCCTTTTTCTGTTTCTCGAGCAGCTTGCGCTTACGGGTAATATCGCCACCATAACATTTTGCAGTAACATCTTTTCTTACAGCTTTCACGGTTTCGCGTGCAATTATTTTGGCCCCAATGGCTGCTTGTATGGCAATATCGAATTGCTGACGTGGAATGAGTTCCTTCAGCTTTTCACAGATTTTCTTTCCAAAGCTGTAGGCATGCCCTTTGTGTATAAGTGCCGAAAGCGCATCGACCATTTCGCCGTTTAAGAGAATATCAAGGCAAACCAGGTCGGCCTCTTTGTAACCGGTAACATGGTAATCGAAAGAAGCATATCCTTTTGAAATACTTTTTAGTTTATCGTAAAAATCGAATACAATTTCAGACAAGGGCATTTCAAAGGTAATCTCTACCCTGTCGGTAGTGAGGTATGATTGATTTTTAAGAATGCCCCTTCGGTCGATACAAAGATTCATGATAGACCCCACGTAATCGGCATGGGTAATAATCTGGGCATAAATATAAGGTTCATCGACCTGCTGTATTTTGGTTACATGGGGCAAGCCGGAAGGATTGTGTACATCAATCCACTCACCGTCTGTTTTTAATACTTTAAAGGAAACGTTGGGTACCGTAGTAATTACATCCATGTTAAACTCGCGATCGAGACGTTCCTGAACAATTTCCATATGCAGGAGACCTAAAAAACCACATCGGAATCCGAAACCCAAGGCTGCGGAACTTTCGGGTTCAAAAACCAGCGAGGCATCGTTGAGCTGAAGTTTTTCCATTGAGGCACGCAGGTCTTCATAGTCGTCGGCATCGACAGGGTAGATTCCGGCAAACACCATGGGCTTCACATCTTCGAAACCCTCAATGGCCTTTAGGCATGGCCTTGCTACATGGGTAATTGTATCGCCCACCTTCACCTCGGGTGATGTTTTGATGCCCGAAATAATGTAGCCCACATCGCCTGCGCTCAGTTGGTTTCTGGCTTCGGGTTTAAGACGCAAAACACCAACCTCATCGGCATAGTATTCTTTTTTTGTGGCATAAAATTTTACCAGGTCGCCCTTTTTAATGGTGCCATTCATTATTTTGAAATAGGCAAAAATGCCCCGGAAGGAATTAAACACTGAATCGAAAATGAGTGCCTCAAGTGGTGCATTCACATCACCTTTTGGAGGAGGTATCAGGTGAATTATTGCGTCGAGAATGGCTTCCACACCAAGTCCTGATTTGCCACTGGCCTCAATAATATCAGTGCGTTCACAACCAATCAGGTCCACAATCTGATCTTTCACTTCTTCGGGCATGGCATTTTGCATGTCCATCTTATTCAACACCGGGATTATGGTTAAGTCGTGTTCCAGGGCCAGGTAAAGGTTAGAAATGGTTTGCGCCTGAATGCCCTGGGTGGCATCTATCACAAGCAAAGCACCCTCGCAGGCAGCAATAGACCGTGAAACTTCGTATGAAAAATCTACGTGACCAGGAGTGTCAATCAGATTGAGCTTATAATCTACACCTTCGAATTTATAATACATCTGTATGGCATGACTTTTAATGGTAATGCCCCGCTCCCGCTCCAAGTCCATATCGTCCAAAACCTGGTCCTTAAAGTCGCGCTCGGAGAGTGTGCCCGTTTTCATTAAAAGTCTGTCGGCCAGCGTACTTTTCCCATGGTCGATGTGGGCAATAATGCAAAAATTACGTATGTTTTCCATCTATCTCTATTTCAATTCCAAATACTTCAAGGGTAAATATTTCTTAAAAAAGAATGTGTTTTTCAGCCAACAAATATACCCAATTAAAGCAAAAAGATTTCGACCTCTATTGAATTTCAGGAAAGCATATCAAAAAGTTGATGAGAATATCAGAAAGGATTTTACCTTATCCATATTTATAGGCACCAATTCTTTCTTTCAATACAGTAAAATCTCACAAAAGCCTTATATTTATAACGTATTAACCAAATAACCAAACGGCATGAACTCAAATACACTGAACGACAAAAAAGTGTTTGATATTAGTCTTAAGTTAATTCTCATTCTAATCATCTCATTTTTATGTGTCAGAATCATCCTTCCCTTTCTTGTTCCCGTATTGTGGGGAGTTATTCTGGCAATCACCTTGTATCCTTTGTATAAAAAGTTCTCAATTGCCATGAAGGGTAATAAAGTCATCCCCAGTCTCATCATCACCCTGGTTTTATTGGCAATTTTAATCCTTCCCTCTTATTGGTTAATCGCATCATTGGCCGAAGAAGGTAAAAACCTGTTCCAGGCTATACGCGACAATACACTTGTAGTAGCACCACCCGAGCAAAAAGTAGCCGATTGGTTTTTAATCGGCGAACCCATTTATAAAGCATGGCAATTGATAGCAGATAACCTCGAGGCCGGCCTCTACACATACCGCGAACCCCTCTTAAAGTTGATTGAAAAATTAGGAAGTTCATTCTTAAATTTCACCTCGTCTATTCTTATGTTTGTTTTATCGCTGATTATTTCCGGAATATTTTTAGCTCATACTGAAAAATCAGAAAAATCGGCTAAAGTATTTGCCAACCACCTGCTTGGTAGTGCAGGAGACGATATATTACAATTGGTTGTGCAAACGATTCGGAATGTGGCAAAAGGTATTTTGGGAGTGGCCGTGATACAATTTATTCTCATGGGAAGCTGCCTGATTATGGCCGATGTACCCCTGGCGGGTTTGTGGGCATTTTTGGTTTTAATACTGGCCATTGTGCAGTTACCACCCACCATCGTTGGAATACCCGTGATAATTTATCTCTATTCGGTAAAGGAACCTTTCCCGGCAACATTGTGGACTATTCTGATTTTGCTGATTTCGCTAAGCGACAATTTTCTGAAGCCATGGTTGATGGGAAAAGGGGCTCCGGTGCCCATGCTGGTTATTTTTCTGGGAGCCATTGGTGGTTTCATGATGATGGGATTTATAGGCTTATTTACCGGAGCAATGATTCTTTCCATAGGCTATAAATTAGCTGGAATGTGGTTGAGCTCAGAAAAAAAAGAGGCTTAGAATCTCTGAATCCTTTTTAGAAACCATAAAGTTTTGATTCATTGTTCATTTTTCAAGGTATCAATGCCTTCGAATTACACTTCAATAAACCTAATGCGTATAAGTCGAATTTCAAACTTCTTTTTGGTCGGACTAACACTTTTCCTGAGTCTAATCAGTAATGAAATGATGTATGCACAAACCCGCATCGAAGTAATAACAAGAACTATCTCATTAAATGAGGCTGTTCAGCTTGCCATGCTGAATAGCCTGGAGCTTAGTATGGTGCGCAAAGACAGTGCCGAGGCTGAGCAAAATATCCTGAATGCCAAAATGGCCCGGGCTCCCTCACTGGGTGCAGGAATGAACTACAACTATATTGGAAATCCGGTGATATACCGCGATTTTTATTCGAATGATACAAATATTAGTTACTACAATCATCAAGGCGGATGGAACATTTCTGCAGGATTTCCAATTTACATGGGGGGATCCATACAAACCCGGATTGAACAGGAAAAAATACAAAGCCAAATCCAGAACGAAATTCTTAAAATGACTGAAGCACAGGTTAAGCTTACTGTTATTAGCCAGTTTTACATCCTTTATAAATTGTACCGCGAAGTTGAAATTATAGAAGAGAACATTAAAAATGTTAAAATCAACATTGCCAAGATAGAGTCGAAGGTTGCGAATGGACAGAACATTATCAGCGATTTGACACGTACCGAACTCCAGCTCTCGAATTTTGAGATTTCTGTTTTTATAGCTTGGAACAACATCGATTTATTAAGCAATTATTTGTGCCTGTTCACCGGAATAGAAAGTTCGACGCGCCTGGTTCCGGCCGATGTAATTGTTCAGATTCCACAAGACACACTCGTATACGAACAGTGCCTTGAAGAAGCCTTTACCAACCGGAATGAAATAAAACAGGCTGAATATCAGAAATACTATTCCGAACTTTCGTTACGAAGGACAAAAAATGCCTTATATCCCCACATTACCGGTAATGCCATTTACAATTCCGAATTACCCGTTCCGGGAACTTTCCCCCCACAATCAGACATTCTCAATTACTGGGCAGTTGGAGTTGGGGTATCGTACAATATTTCGAGCTGGTACGATTTAAACCACCGAATACAGGCCAACAAAATACAAATAGAAAAAGAAACTATCAATATTGATAGGGTCAGGAACACAATCGACCAGGAACTTAAATCAGCCTATGTGCGTTTTATCGAAAGCAAAAAGAACATCGATTCGTATTTGAAGAATGTAGAACTGGCGCAGATAAACTATAAAATTGTTAAAAGCAAATACGACAATGAATTTGCCCCCATTATAGACATGATTGATGCTGAATTGCAACTGAACGAAGCAAATCTTTCTCTCAATAATGCTATAATCGATGCCATTAATCAGTATTACAACCTGCTCTATTCAATGGGCAGACTTAATTAAGCCAGGATGGAGGAAACTAAAACAACAGGAACCGAAAAAGCTGAGAACAGAAAAAACCGAACCATAGAGCGTACTGCCGGAGTTTTCTTACTAGCAGGACTCATCTGGATTTTTTTTATTGCCTTCGATGTGAGCAGGCATGTTAAAACCAATAATGCCCAGGTTGAGGCCAACATGGCCTCGGTGAATGCCCGGGTGTCGGGTAACATACTTGAAATCAGATTCGATTCTTACCAGGAAGTAGAAGCCGGAGATACCCTGATAGTACTGGACGATTCGGAATTTCGAATAAAGGTAGCACAAGCTCAGGCCGATTTAAACATTGCCAGGGCTAACTTGTCTATTACAGAACAATCGGTTATAACTTCCTACGCTCAAATGGAGGCTGATGTGGCAAAAATGAAAGGAAATACCGCAAGTCTCGAAAAGGCTACAAGAAATTACGAACGGTACGAGAATATGTTTGCCGATTCAGCAGTTACCCGCAACCAATTCGACCAGGTTATTGCCCAGCTAAAAACCGAACAGGCATACCTCGAAGCAAGCCAACAAGATGTACTTGCAAGTAAATCGATCACGGAACAAAATAAGCGTAACCTTGAGTCGAACCAGGCTACCATCCAAAGAAAAGAGGCCGATTTAGCAGCAGCATGGTTGCAGTTATCCTATACCTGCATCACAGCACCCATGGATGGCATTATAGGGGAACGGACCATACAACTGGGCGAACTTGTATCGAATAACCAAACTTTGGCTACTATTGTGCAAAGCAACCAGAAATGGGTCATTGCAAATTTTAAGGAAACACAGCTTGATAAAATAAAAGCTGGCAAAAAAGCAATTATCAAAGTCGATGCACTTAATGGAAAAAAATACAAAGGAATGGTCACCGAGTTAGCTCCTGCAACCGGAGCCAAATTTTCGATGATAGAACCCGATAACTCTACAGGAAATTTTGTAAAAATCACTCAACGTATTCCGGTTAAGATTGAATTTGAAGCCCCTGCCGAAGAACTTGATGCCATTAAGGCAGGTATGAACGTTTCTGTAAAGGTTAAAAAATAGAGTAAATGGGTTGGAACAGGGGCGAATTGTTAAGGATAACGGGCCTATACCTGTTAATTGTGCCATTCCTGAATGTGCTGAATGCCACAGCCTATGAAAATGCCCAGATACAAGGTTATTTCGGTGTATCTTCGACCCAGTTTATGTACATGAACCTTATTCCGGTATTTACTCTTATTGCCGGAATTCCTCTGGCTCTTGAAATTGCCAAGCAGATTAAATTGCGTACCCTCTTGTATACCGTAATCATTTTTTCGTTGGTGTTAAACAGTGCCTCGGCTTTTGCTCCCAATTTCTATCTGTTTATCCTATTCCGCTCGCTGCTTGCCTTTTTATCGATTCTGGGAATTTTTGGAACTCTGTTCCCTATCATCATGCGTTATAATCCGGCATTTAACATGGCTATTTTGTATGGCATTGTTCAGTTTATAATACAAGGAAGTAGCCTATTATACAAATATTTTGGAGCTCAGGTGGCACATATATACGATTGGAGAACATCCCTTATGATGGTTAACTTGAATTTCCTCCTATGTTTTGTGCTGACGCTAGTATTCGTAAAAAAGGATGTTGCCCCCTTAAAAACGCCATTCCGATTCGATTTCAGAGGCTGGCTAATCCTGATTCTCTTTTTCACCCCAATACTTTTTCTTACAGCAGAAGGACAAATCAGAGAATGGTATTCCGACAGAGGAATTAAAATGGCAACTGCCCTAATTCTTATAGTTATTGGCATTTATGCCATTCATTTAAAGTTTTCGCAAAATCCGCTTATCGATTTCAAAGTTTTTAAATATAAAAATGTAGTAATCGGAAGCGTGTTCTTTTTCCTGATTGGCGTGTTGAACAATACGGGGTCTGTAATATTAGGCTTTATGTCAGGTATACTTGGTTTCGACGACCTTTACCAGGCCCGAACCCATCTTACAGTTTTTGTAGGCATTCTCATTTCTATCCCTCTCTGCACCTGGCTGTTGTACAAGCGGGTGTACCTTCGGATAATATCTGTGGCCGGATTTCTGGCTTTTGGAATTTACCACCTGTTAATGTTTTACAGGTTCTATCCCGGAATTGGTGCAAAAGATTTTGTATTGCCACTCATATTCAAAGGAATAGGAATAGGATTTTTATATGTAATAAGCTCCTTGTATATTTCCGAAAATGTCCCCAAACCTATGAGTACCTCGCGTATGATGAGTGGCCTGATTGCTCGCAACGTGATTGCTATCTTACTTGGCTCTGCGATACTAGGCACTGTAATTACCCGCCTTACCTTAAACCACACAACCGGAATCAGTCAACAATTAAATGAGGGAAATCCTCAGGCAGTTTCGAAATACAACCAGGTTAAAAATTTGGCCTTGCTAAGCGGAGAGCAGTGGACCGAAGCCGAAAAAGCGGCCGACAATTCACTTCGGTCCGAAGCAAACAATACAGCCAAAATGTTGGCTTATAAAGACATTTACCTGGCCATGGCCATAATCAGCCTCATTCCCATACTACTAATTCTGTTAATGGGCATGGGCAAACGTGCCGTTGGAACAATCGAAGTGGAACCTATACCCATTTAGTGCTAATAAAAAACCTATTCTCAGCAGGTTTTTAAATAATAGATTGATAATTTTAAAAAACCATGCCTTCACATGATACAAATATTTGAAGTCGATTTCGAAAATAAGCTGCACACCACTGCCGTGGTTGATTTGATGAATCATTACATGCAGGACGAAATGGGAAATCACCCACCGCACACCAACGAAAGTGCAAAAAGGCTGATCGAAGGTTTAAAAAATCATTGCAACAAGCTTTGCGTCTTGGCCGAGGAGGATGGAAATTTCGTGGGCCTGGTAAACTGCTTTATTAGTTTTGGCACTTTTGCTGCCCGGCCATTTATCAATGTGCACGATGTAGTGGTGCTGGAAAGTGCACGAGGCAAAGGTGTAGGCAGGCTCATGCTTGAATTTGTTAGCAGCAAAGCCCGCGAAATAGATTGTGCCAAAATAACCCTCGAGGTAAGAGAAGATAACGCAACTGCCAAACATCTTTACAATAAACTCGGTTATAAAGAAGGCAATCCACCCATGCACTTCTGGACAAAATACCTCGATTAAAAGCCTCCAATACTCCGATATAAATACCAGGGATTTCCTCTATGACTTATGAAGTGGCAGTGTTACTGCAATTTAATTTAACCTCTAAGCTCAAACCTCTGTTTTTCAAACATATTGAATAGGTTTGTTTTGCTTTTAATATATTTTGTGTATCTTAAACCTTACGAACCTTGGCAAGGTGTTTTTGGATTTGAGGTTGGAAAATCACTAAACTATTGCGATATGATTTATTTCTCGGACGAGGAATTAGACAGGTTAATCACCGAAGATGTTCCTTATTTCGATATGACAACTCGTTTGACCCGCTTTGGCAGTCAGCTTGCCCGCATACAGTTTTATACCCGCGAGGCTACTGTAATTTGCGGCACCGAAGAAGTAATGCGTTTATTTGCGAAACTTAACATCACCCCCACCCTGATGACCCTGAGCGGTGAATACATCGAAAAAGATGTGAAATTTCTCGAAGCAGAAGGATTGGCCAAACACTTGCATACTTTATGGCGTATCTCAGCCAATCTCTTAGGTTATGCCAGTGGCATTGCTACCTGTACAAAAGAGATGGTAGAGGCTGCAAAGTCGCAAAACCCGGACATTATAGTTTCAGGAACTCGAAAAACAATACCGTATACCCGAAAAATTGTAGCCAAAGCTATACTAACCGGAGGAGGTAATATCAACCGCCTTAGTTTATCGGAAAATATTTTACTCTTTCACAATCACTATAAATTTCTAGGTGGGTTAAATGGCCTGCTAAAAAAATTTGATCAGCTTAAAAAAGATGCAGCTGGCAAGCCCATTGCGGTGGAAGCAAGCAACGGTGCCGATGCACTGGCTCTTTGCGAAGTGCCCGTAGATGTCATTCAGCTCGACAGCATGGAGCCTAATGAAGTGAAAAGCATGGTTGACCAGATGAGACAAATTAATTCGCATGTTAGAATAGCTGTTGCCGGAGGAATTAACCTTGGGAATATCAAAGAATATGCTGCCACAGGAGTTGATATTATTGTTACTTCATTCCCGAATAATTGCAAACCTGCCGAGTTTAAAGTTGAAATCGAACCTATGATAGATTAGTGAACTGGAGTTTTTCGAAATAAAGAACATAACTGGTTTGGTCTTTAAATCTGCAATTCAAGTCATTGTTGCTTTTTAATTACATACACAGCATGAGATAGAACTATTGGCAATACTGCCAACAAAATCGCACCTGCTGCAAGCAAAAAGTGCCAAAAACTCAAACCAATATGGTAATAAAAACCGGCTAGCCATTGAGGTATTACAAGGTAAGAGACAACAAAGGCTGTAATTGCGGCTGGTATCAATAGAATAAGGTTTCTAAGGGAAATCACAAACACCAGATTTTCTGTGCCGGCACCTAATATTTTTCGGATAGCTACTTCGCGCGACTGCACTACTGCCCGGTTGGCTATTAAACCAAAAAATCCCAGAAAAGATAAAAAGAGGGCAACCACCGAAAACACAATGAAAAACCTCCCCAAACGAGAGATGGTGTCATACTTCAGGTTAAAATCCTTGTCGAGGTAAAAATGAACAAAAGGATATTCAGGGGCATATTTATACCAAACCTGCTCAATGGCAGCAATAGTTTTAAGCATATCGTCTGAATTGGTTTTTACACTCAGATATCCCTCCCAGTTTCCAGGCATTAAGCAAATAAGGAGCGGTTCAATTTTTTTTTCAAGACTCTGAAAGTGAAAATCTTCCAATACTCCTATTACTTTATAACTATGTCCGGGTCTATTGCCAAAGCCAGGTTGATACAATTCGGCATCCAACGGATAACTCAAACCCATTTTATCGGCAGCGCTCTGATTGATCAAACAAGCTAGGGTATCGCCTGAAACATTTTTGTCGAAGAATCTTCCTTGCTTAAGCCTAAGCCGATAAGTATTAACAAACTCATACCCCACAAATAATTGATTAAAAAGAAGCGCAGCATCCTCTTTAGTGCCCTTTAATCGAAATGTGTTTAAATTAAAATCGCGGCCGGGAATAGAATTGGAATGTGATACCTCAGACACACCTTCAATGCTTTTAATTTCCTGTTTAAATACCTGCAGATTTTCGCGCAAAGCATCAGAACGTCTGATTATCAATATATTGTCCTTACTAAAACCTACATCACGGGTTACCATAAAATTTAATTGGGCAAATACCACAATAGTGATAATAAAGATTAAGATGGTAACCGAAAACTGCAAGAAAACAAACAAAGTGCGCATCCGGCTGATCGTGTTTCTGTTTTCTTTGTTTCCATCTAATACATTCAGAATATTCAGTTTCGAAACAAACAAGGCAGGGTAAGTGCCCGCAAGAATTCCAATAACAAGGGTAACTAAAAGAATAAGTGCCACAGAACGTATATTCTGAAACAAAACAAATTGCAATGAAAGATTAAAAATACGGTTAAAAAAGGGCAAAAAGCCCTCAGCAAGTAAAAGAGCCAGTGTAAGTGCAATTAAACAAATCACAATCGATTCTACCAGAAATTGTACAATCAGGTGTCGCTTTTCGGCACCGGCAATTTTCCTGATAGCTACTTCCTGAGACCTTCTGGAAGAATTAGCAGTGGATAGATTGACAAAATTCAAACAGGCAATAAGCAGAATCAGCCCGGCCAAAAAACCGAGCAAACGCACATAAATAGCTTTGCTATTAGGTTTTAATTCCGATTTCAGGTCAGAATATAAATGAATAGAAGAAAGCGCTTGTAAACGAAAAATGTACTTATCGTCAGATTGAAATACATCGGTCATTACACTAACCAATTCTGGCCGGATATACTTTTCAAAAAGACTGTTGGCAGCCATTTCGACACTATCTTTAAGGCTGGCATTCTCTATTCTCAGGTAAGTATATACATTATTCGACCCCCATGTTGTTGATAGCAAATAATCGTAAGTACTCAGTGAAGCCAGCATATCGAAATGTATATGCGAATAGGATGGAGGATCTTTTGCTATTCCGGTTACTGTATAAGGTTTCTCCTTTATTTCTACTTTGAGTGTTTTACCAATTAGATTTTTTGTAGTGCCAAAATGCCTCATGGCAGCCGATTCGGTAAGCACAAGGCTGCGTGAAGCGACTAGCATGGAATCTATTTTGCCTTCGACAATTTCAAAGCCATCGAAAAACCGAAAGAAATTGGAGTCGACAAACAAAATATTGTCTTCGTTAAAACGGACACTATCGTTTGATACCAACCAGGCTCCCAGGCGGGTAAGTCGGGTAATTTCAGCAATGGCATTAGATTCTGTTTGAAGGTATTTGCTCATAAGTGCACTGCTTGTGGCACCTTTAAAATCCTGGCCATGCAGACGGCCCTCCAAAGTAACGCGATAAATTAAATTGTGCGAAGTATGGAATCGGTCGTAACTCTTTTCATGATTGATAAACAAAATAATTAGAAGCGTGCAGGCCATACCCACCGCCAGCCCGAGAATATTCATAGCAGACGAGAAACGATGGGCGGCAATATTTCGGAAAGTAGCCAGAATAAAATTGAGAATCATACCTTTAAAGTATTCCGATTGATTTTTAACAATAATAATACCATAACTATCAACAGGTTACTTATGTGGTATTTAGTTATTTGGCTGCAGATATATAACTGTTCATCCCTGAACATACATGTTCGAAACCGAATAATTAAAGCCTCAGTTAGTTAGAAGGTTAAACTTGGTTCCAATGGCATCGGCAATATCCTCTCCATCCTCGAGCATCTTGTCGTCTCCATCGTCGTAATACCAGTCAACCGACAGATTAAAACCTTTATTCTTTAGCTCCATCAGACGTTCGAGCAAAACAAGGATATATTTTTGCGAAGCCGAGTTGCAGTAATCGAGTTTAAAAACCAATCGGATGGTTCCGGGCTGAATTGTAACTGACCCTTCATTCAAGGAATCGACCCAATCGATAGCCTGCTGATAAAATAAACCTACATTTTCCGGCCTCGATACTCCTTTAAACTGCATGGAAAGGTTAGCCGGATTAAAGTCTAAAGCCGGGGTGTAATCGGTAGCACTTACAATTAATCGTTTCATTCCAAAGGTTATTTTTTCAGGTAATATTTCAATTCAATTACAATTGATGCGAAGCGTAATTCGGTAATAATCATATGTTT
Source organism: Bacteroidota bacterium (assembly GCA_016699695.1). Taxonomy (NCBI): domain Bacteria; kingdom Pseudomonadati; phylum Bacteroidota; species Bacteroidota bacterium. The sequence goes on along the minus strand of CP065006.1, from coordinate 2,319,700 downwards.
CGCTAATCTCGTGAAAAGTAAAATTGATTTTACGATCGGTAATTTTTGCCATTTCCACTATGCCAAGGCCAGCTCCTCCTTTTTCCGAAAACTGACCATTGGTAATTATCTGCTTGTATTTATCTTTTACACCCTGCTTGTCGAGCAGAGCAGTTTCCTCCAATCTCATCTTCAGCTTTAAAGCATCGGCCTTTAATACTGGATTTCCAACCGAGATGGAAATACTATCGCTAAGTCGTGAAATGGTAATTTCAGGAGGGAAGTTTTGGAGTAACCCTGTTTCGTGCTCAAAATTTTCGTGATATTTTAACACATTCTCAAGGGCTTCTATCATCACCATCAATACCTTTTTGTAAACCGATTGCTTTACATGACGCTCAAACATAATTTCCTTGAGTTCACTAATAAGGTCGCCAATGGTATCGTAAAGAATGATTCCTTTGTAATGAAGATATATTTCTTTTTTCGAGCTGTTCATTTTGGCCTTTAAAAACTCGTATCAAGATACAAATATTCTTTTAATTCTTAACCTCACGAAGCCTTTTGACTTTCGTACCCCAGGTCTGGAGGTAGCTTCAATTGCTGGGAGGCCAATACAGCCAATCGGTCGCACCTTTCATTGCCGGGTATGCTGGCATGCCCTTTTATCCATTGAAAATGAACCTTATGCTGGCGATATACTGATAAAAAACGAAGCCACAAATCGGGATTTTTCTTTCCTTTAAAGTTTTTCTTTTCCCAATCGAAAAGCCATTCCTTTTGCACCGCATCGCACACGTATTTTGAATCGGAATATACTGTGATTTGGCTGCCTGGATTCTTCAACGCTTCCAATCCAACAATTACAGCCAGCAATTCCATACGGTTGTTGGTGGTAAGCCTGAAACCACCCGAGAGCTCTTTGTAATGCTGGCCCGACTGGAGAATTACGCCATAACCTCCGGGGCCAGGATTACCGCTGGCAGCTCCATCGGTATACATAATAATCTCAGCCATGATGCGGTAAAACAATACCCGTATTGGATAAAAATAGCTTGATAGAAACCGCGAGAAGGATTATTCCGAAGAATTTCTTAAGAATTTGTATTCCTGCTCCACCCAGATATTTTTCAAAAAAGCGGGTCGATTTCAACACAAAATAAACAAAAACAATATTGAGCGTGAGAGAAATCATTATTTCAAGTAAGCTATATTCGGCCCTTAGCGAAATTAAAGTAGTCATGGAGCCGGCGCCTGCAATGAGCGGAAAAGATAAAGGAACAATACCCACCATTTTCGAGGGTTCGTATTTAAAGAACTCATGCCCCAGAACAAGCTCAAGCCCAAGAAAGAATATTACCAGCGAACCTGCAATGGCAAAGGACGAAAGGTCAACACCGAATAATTGCAAAAGATGCTCACCCAAAAAGAGAAAGAGGAGCATAATAATATAAGCCACTGCAGAAATTTTAAAAGGAGCAAAAGTGCCGATAGACTTCTGTTTGATGTTGATAATGATGGGTATAGAACCCGTAATGTCGATTACTGCGAACAAAACCATAAAAGTCGACACTATATTTACCAATTTAACTTCCATTTTTTACTGATTATTAATCTGTTAGTAATTCCCTGTTTCAGGGTACAAAGTAAATTTAAAAAACCCAACAAGCAAACTTGCCTCAAAAAATATAACCCGAGAAAAACTTGCTGCCAAAACAATCTTTTTTCAGACTTAAACTAAAAATCGAGTGAAGTTTGTGCATCGAGCAGCTTGAAACTGCGACGGTGGTAATTGGTAATACCATATTGAAGAATGGCTCTGCGATGCTCTTTGGTAGGATACCCTTTATGCACCGCAAAACCATATTCAGGAAATTGCTGGTGAAGTTGTACCATAAAATCATCGCGGCTTGTTTTAGCAAGCACCGAGGCAGCTGCTATGGAAAAATACAGGCTATCGCCTTTCACAATGCAGGTATGCGGTATCTGCCGATAGCTGTAAAAGCGGTTACCATCGACCAGAATATGCCCTGGCTGAACTTTTAATTTTTCAAGTGCCAGGTGCATTGCTTTGATGGAGGCTTTTTGAATATTCAACAAATCAATCTCGGTGTGATCGACAAAAGCCACTGCATAATCTACTGCCTCTTTTTCAATTTCGGCGCGAAGCTGTATTCGTTTCTTTTCAGATAACTTTTTGGAATCGGTCAATACCGGACTATAGTAATCGGGCGGCAGAACCACAGCAGCAGCAACCACCGGGCCTGCAAGGCATCCTCTGCCTGCCTCATCGCAACCGGCTTCTAAAAGCTCCGCAATAAAATAGGCTTTGAGCATACATGCAATTTCTACCTCAAAAATGCAATTATCTGCCTACAAGTCCTAATTTCTTTTTAAATAGCCTTGCTAGCCTTAATGTGTTGCTAATAATGCGAACAGGAAATCAATACAAATGAAGCTCCCCGCAGCAAGCTGACGGGGTATCAGCAAAGGACTTTATTTTATTCGCTTCAAGAGGCGGGGTATTTACCCGCGCACCCGCTTTCAGTCCCGATGGATTTAAATAGGGATTCTGACTATAAAATTTCATTTCGTGAACTCATAAAATTTAAGTCTCACAAATAAATCGCTATTTTTGAAATTAAAATAAGCCCATTGAAGAAGCGTTTCGTCGAAAACCTGGCATTCTTTTTTGCCCTCAACCTGCTCATTAAACCCATCTATGTTTTTGGCATCGACCGTGTGGTACAAAATACCGTGGGAACTCTCACTTATGGCAGTTATTTTCCCTTGTTTAACCTTGTTCTGATTTTTCAGATTTTTCTTGATTTGGGCATTGAGAATTATTCCCGAAAAGAAATTGCACATAATCCGGGTTTAAGTCATCGGCTTTTATCGGGATTGCTGGGAATGAAAATCCTCTTAAGCCTGCTTTTCATATTGGTTTTTTCAACTGCCGGATTTTTTGTTTTACCCTCCTTACACGAATGGCAATTGTTTGTAGTGATCATCATCAACCAAACCCTTGCTTCGTTTATTTTATTTCTACGGGCCAACATGGGTGGCCTGCAACTCTTTAAGTCGGAAAGTATTATTTCAGTTGTCGACCGTTTTGCAATGATTCTGATCTGCGGCAGCCTGTTGCTTATTCCGGTTACCAAAAACCAGTTCCGGATCGAATGGTTTGTGTATGCCCAATTTGCCGCCTATTTATTGAGTTTAAGCCTTAGTTTGCTTATTGTATTGCATAAAAGCCGAAAGATATCCCTGAGCATAAAATGGAAGCATTACATTCCCTTGCTTCGCCAACTGAGTCCCTATGCATTGCTTTTATTACTTATGTCGGTATACTATCGCATCGACTCGGTATTTCTCCGTTACCTCTTGCCCGATGGCAGGGAACAAGCAGGAATTTATGCACAAAGCTTTCGCATTGTAGATTTTCTGGCCAATTATGCACTTATATTTTCGCTAATTCTTTTACCCACTTTTTCTAAACTGTTGCGCGAGCGCGAAGAAATAAGCTCTCTGCTAAAAACCGCCCTTTTGATTTTATTGGTACCTGCAGCCTCTATGTTAATAGCACTGATTTTCTACCGCTATCCTTTGTTTCAGTTTCTTTATCCGGGCAGCCCTTCAGAATCGGCCGATATTTTTATGATTCTAACACTAAGCTTTATTGGAATGTGTATCAGTTATACTTTCGGAGCGCTGCTTACGGCCAATGGAAACCTAAAAGAGCTTATTGTGATGGCATTTGTTGCAGTTGGTATCAGCCTTACGCTTAATATACTACTTGTGCCATTGCTTAAAGCAACCGGGGCAGCTATTGCCAATGCCAGTGCACAATTATTTGCTATTGTCTACCACATTGTGGTGGTGAAAAAAAAGTTCATTCTAAAAACTGACTGGAGCCTTCTGATAAGAGCCAATATATTTATTGTTTTCGCACTGGTTTTTGCCTATCTCATCTTGCACTCAAATTTGGAATGGATACCCGGAATCATCCTTACTGTAGTTTCTATTCTTATTTTGTCCTTGTTCAGTCAGCTGATTAAAATCTCGCAATTGGTTTCTTTTATATTGACCTACCTTCCGCGAAAAGATTTATCAACAAGCTAAAAAAGCTAAGCCATAAAAAGAAAGTAATTTACTAGATGCTTGTCAACCTGCAATTTACCAAACTACAATAATAAAAAAAGCCCTGAAAAACAGGTTTAGCGGCTGTAATTTGTTAATAAATAGCATTTTGCCGTGGTTTGAATAGTGCGTAATTTCGAAAAGCTCATTTGCCATTGCCGCAATTACATGAAAAGAAGGTCAGCCACAGAAAACAGCCTGAAACGCATCAACCGGAGGTCGATACTGTTTAATCAGCGCGAACTTAAAGCGATTGATCACTATTGCGAGCGTTTTAAAATTGACAACCGTTCGAAATTTATGCGCGAAGCAATTATTACCGAAGTGCTTAAGAAATTCGAAGACAACTATCCGACCCTTTGGGATGATCAGCAAATGAGGCTTTTTTGAACTCGCAGCTATCGGTAAGCCATTTCAGAGCACAATTTCGTACCAACTGCCCCAAACAAATTTTCCCTCGCCGGCATATTGTCTGAACTTTACGAGCTTAGCAGCCAGATCGATTTCTTTCCAGCTAATCTCCATTGCACCAGAAGCAGTTAAGTTGGTAATGTAACCCTTGGTTTCTTGTCGAATCGCCTCTGCTTGCGTGTAATTGATTTTTTCTTTCACATGAAATTTGGCTCTTTGCCGTTGAAGCACTTCTTCGAGTTTTTCATTTTCAAATACAAGCAGGCTAATTTCCTGATAGCGCATCACACTTCCCCTGTAGGGAGGGAGCGATTTGCCTCGTTCAAGCTTTTCAATGTCTTCCCAAAGCATGGGCCTCTCTTTTTTATTCACCAGCATTTCAGCTGTCTCACCCGTCTGATCGTCTTTAAAAATCACCTGACGGTAGGGCCCATTATCCTTATCCACACCGATTAATCCAAAACCTACAATCCGAACAAATCGCTCATTCATCGGTACAATATCAATTTATGCAAGTTTACAAAATCGTTAAAAAGTATTAAAGAAGCGAGGCGCTATTCTATCAACATAGCATACAACACATTACTTATCAGTAGATTAATTAAATATTCAAGTTGCCATTGAAAAGAAAACAATTTCGAAGGTTTCTGATTAAAACTTTTTACTTTTGTTTTTTCAACCCAAGAAACAGCTATTTGCATGGCAAATAAAAATGAAAAGCCCTCATTTTTTGATAAACTAAAAGATAAATACAGGCTCTCTTTATACCGTGACGAATCGTATGAAGAAGTGCTGAATCTTCGGCTATCGCGCATGAATGTATTTGCCCTTGGAGGCACTGCCCTTTTTATTTTCCTGGCCATAGTAGTCTCACTCATAGCCTATACTCCTATCCGTGAGTTTATTCCCGGCTATCCCGATGAAAACACACTTCGCACCATTGTTATGAATGCCCATCGACTCGATTCGCTGGAAAACGAACTTCAACGTCGCGACCGCTATTTCGATAACATGCGCACCATTATCACCGGAGGTGTCCCGAACAACCACGAAAACCCTGGAGATACATCGAAAAAATACACCGACATTACTTTTTCAAGATCCATCGAAGACAGCATGATACGCCAGCGCTTCGAAGACGAAGTGGGTTTAGAACTTTCGGCATATAAACACCGCGAACATTTTGTGCCTATCTCGCAATTGCATTTCTTTCCACCCATCAAGGGCATTGTAACCAACTCGTTTCAATCGAGTAGCAACCACTTCGGCACCGATGTGGTTACCGGAGCTGATGCCGCTGTTAAATCGACCCTCGACGGAACAGTTACTTTGGCCGCCTGGACGCTGGAAACCGGCTGGGTAATTCAAATACAGCACAGCAACAACCTGCTTTCGATATATAAACACAATGCCGAATTATTGAAGCGTGTAGGCGACTATGTGCGGGCCGGCGACCCAATAGCCATTATTGGCAACTCTGGCGAACTCACCACGGGTCCACATCTGCATTTCGAACTTTGGTACAATGGCATGGCGCTCAACCCAGAAGATTATGTTTCGTTCTAGGGTATGGCACCTTCCAACAGAGATATGAAAAAGCATATTGCCATTCTCGGATCTACTGGTTCAATCGGAACACAGGCATTGGAAGTAATTGAAAAAAATCCGGATACTTTCAGTCTGGAGGTGCTTACAGCCCAAAAAAGCTCCAAGCTTCTTATCAGCCAGGCGATAAAATTCATGCCCAGGCATGTGGTAATTACCGAAGAAGATAAGTATTGCGAAGTTTGCGATGCCCTTCGAAATTATCCCATACAAGTGCATACCGGAAATGAAGCCCTGAATGAAATTGTGCGACTTGATACAATAGATACGGTATTAACTGCCCTGGTGGGTTACGCCGGACTTTTTCCAACCATCAGCGCCCTTGAGGCAGGTAAAAACATTGCATTGGCAAACAAGGAAACCCTTGTAATTGCCGGCGAACTCATTACTGCGCTTGCCCGCACGCGTGGAGCTGCTATCTACCCGGTCGATTCGGAACACTCCGCCATTTTCCAATGTTTGGCAGGTGAAAACCACAACCCTTTTGAAAAAATTTACCTCACTGCTTCCGGTGGTCCCTTCAGAACCTTCACCAAAGAGGCCTTGCAAAAAGTAACGAAGAAAGAAGCCTTAAACCACCCCAACTGGTGTATGGGGGCCAAGGTAACCATCGACTCGGCAAGCCTTATGAACAAAGGGCTTGAAGCTATCGAAGCCAAATGGTTGTTTGGCCTGCAGCCTGATCAGATTGACGTAATTGTGCATCCGCAGAGTATTATTCATTCCATTGTTCAGTTCACCGATGGCTCAATGAAAGCCCAGATGGGATTACCCGATATGCGATTGCCCATACAATATGCCCTCGGGTTTCCGAACAGACTTAATTCCGATTTTAAACGATTCAATTTTCTCGATTACCCCAACCTTAGTTTCGAATTGCCGCGCCGCGAGGTGTTCCGGAACCTCGACCTTGCTTTTGAGGCCATGCACCTGGGTGGCAACATGCCTTGTATTATGAATGCAGCCAACGAGGTAGCCGTAGAGGCATTTCTAAACGATCGTATTGGTTTTATGGATATCCCGGATTTAATTAAAAACAGTATGACCCAGATTTCCTTTCAGGCGCACCCATCGTTGAGCGATTATGCCGAGACCGATTGCGAAGCGAGAAAATACACTGCCACACTTATCAAGTAATAGTTCATGCAATTTATCCAATTCAAGCATAAAAATCTTATTTTTGCACCGGTTCTTCGCAAACTGGTGTTTGTATCATGGCCCTTGTAAAGTTCCTTGTTTAGTATTCATTTTAAATTACACCCCATACGGATGGAGACCTTAATAAAAATTGGACAACTGCTCTTATCACTCTCAATATTAATTGTTTTACACGAATTGGGTCATTTCCTTTTTGCCCGGCTTTTTAAAACCCGTGTCGAAAAGTTCTACCTGTTTTTTGATGCCTGGTTTTCACTTTTCAAAATAAAAAAAGGCGATACTGAATATGGCATTGGATGGCTGCCCCTGGGCGGCTATGTAAAAATATCGGGCATGATAGACGAATCGATGGACAAAGCACAACTTGCCAAACCACCACAACCCTACGAGTTCAGATCCAAAAAATCATGGCAAAGGCTGCTTATCATGCTGGGTGGGGTTATTGTCAACCTCATTCTGGGGTTTGTAATTTACAGCATGGTGCTTTTTACCTGGGGTGAACAGTATATCCCGAACAAAAGCTTAAACGGCGGAATATGGGTCATCGATTCGGTCATGCATTCTACAGGTCTGCAAACCGGCGATAAAATAATCTCCATCAACGGAACAGAGCCCGAGCGCTATTCTGACATTCTCGAAGAAATGCTCTATGGTGGAACCATGCTGGTTGATCGGCAGGGCCAGCATGTAGAACTAAGCATCCCCACCAACCTGGCAGGTTTAATATCCGATAACCGCATTCTTAACGAAGGCCTTCTCCTTTCTCCCCGTATTCCATTTTTAGTGGGCGAAATTCCTGCCGATTCACCCAACAAAAATGCAGGCCTTAAAGCGCTCGATAAGGTAGTGGGCATCAACGGTATCCCAATGCAGTGGTACGACCAGTTTAAACCAGTGTTAGATAGCCTGAAAGGAAAAACAGTAAGCCTATTGGTAGTACGTGACAATTCTGAAATTAATCTGGATGTGACTATTAGCCAGGATGGTTTAATTGGGGTGCAGATAATCAGCAGCCTATACCAGCTCGAACAACTCGGCTACTTTGAGTTTGTAACCTACCGTTATACTTTTTGGCAAGCCATCCCTGCCGGGTTTGTAATGGCCCGCGATAAGCTCCAGTCTTATATCAGGCAGTTTAAACTTATATTTAATTTCGATACCGGGGCTTACAAGGGAATTGGTGGATTTAAAGCCATTGGAGGTCTTTTCCCTCCGGTATGGCACTGGCAGAGCTTCTGGGAACTCACAGCATTTCTTTCGCTGATGCTTGCTTTTCTGAATATTTTGCCCATTCCTGCACTCGATGGAGGGCATGTATCATTTCTGATATTTGAAATGATTACCGGAAGAAAACCGGGAGATAAATTCCTTGAATATGCTCAGATTGTGGGCATGGTTCTTTTATTGTTCCTTCTTTTGTATGCAAACGGAAACGATGTGTACAGATGGATCCTTAAGCTGATGGGCAGCTAAAAAATCTTCTCAATATAAATTGAAATTTAAATTTACCTATTATGATAAACCTAATCGCTTTTGGTCAACTAGGGGCTACCGAAATCATTCTGATACTTTTAATCGTATTATTGCTTTTTGGTGGACGTAAAATTCCTGAGCTAATGAAAGGGCTTGGAAAAGGTATGCGTGAGTTTAAAAAAGCTAAAGACGGCGATGATGAGCCCACGTACAACTCAAGCAACAAATTGCAAAAAGAAGAATAGTTTTTCCCGGTGTCTGCTTTTTGGGATCCAATCCATTGACGCCTTGTATTATCTTTGGGGTAATCCTAACAGAAGTCAATAAATAAAAACAGGATTTATGAAATACAGGATTCTAACATGGATTTTAATGCTTTCGATGCTTGGCATTTCCTGCCATAAGGGTGCAGTAAATCAAATTGTTTTACCAAGCATAACGGGTGCCATGTACGATGTGGTGATAATTATGTCTACACCAAACTGGGAATCGGAACCAGGAGAAGCCCTGCGCACCGAACTGGAAAAACCCATTGCAAGTCTGCCGAGAGACGAACAAATGTTTGACCTGATATGGATGCCGCACGAAGGCTTTTCGCAGGCAGTAAAAAAGCAACGGAATATACTTATCACGAAGATAGGTCCAGACTACAAACCAAAAATCACTTTCCAACGAGATATTTGGGCAAAAAAACAATTAACTATTCAGATAATGGCGCCCAACAGCGAGGAGTTTGTAAAACTCTTCGAAGAAAATGCGCCTGCAATCGAACAACAAATTCATCAAGCCGAGCTGGAGCGCTTAAAGGACAGCTACAAAAAAAGCCAGGAAGCCTCGATAAACGCCCATTTAAAAGAAAAACATTTTATCGATCTGATTGTACCAAAGGGATATACGATCAATGCAGAAGGAAAAGACTTTGTATGGCTCGACAACAGACACCGTGATGTGATAGAAGGCGTGCTTATATACTACTATCCCTATACCGACACCAATACTTTTACGAATAAGTACCTTCTCGACAAACGCAATCAATATATGAAGCTGCATATACCCGGGGAAGCAGAAGGTTCTTACGCGCAAACCGAAATGCGCTTTCCGGTAACAACTTCGGAATTTATGCTGAACGGGAAACGCTTTACCTACGAAATGAGAGGCCTTTGGCATATAGTGGAGGGTAATGCCATGGGTGGTCCATTTATCAGCATCACTCAAGTAGATGAGGCCCGCCAGCGGGTAGTTACCCTCGATGCCTTTTTATTTGCTCCCACCGACGACAAACGTAACTTATTGAAAAGACTGGAGGCGATAATTTACACCCTGAATTTTATTGAACCGACCGAATAACGATTCACCAGAACAGCCACAATTTTTCGATGTTAATATCTGCCTTTAATAGCAGTAGTATTCTCACCCGTTTTTACTATTTTTAGCCCTTGTTGCGCAATAGGAATGGTCAATGCAAAACTAAAACCTATATTATGCCGGAATAACCTTGCCTGCATGATTTCGGTTTAATTTCCTGACCTTTCATTTTTCTAAAGTTGATTTTATACGCAACCTAAAAATAAAATAACCATGTCCTAAAATCAAATGACGCCCAACATCTTGGCGGAAAAGAAATTAGGAAAATGAAAGAAACCAGTTTTTACCTAACGGAAACAAAATGAAAAACGATAAAATAGTAGTTGGAATAACCCAGGGCGATATCAATAGCATCAGTTATGAAGTAATTATTAAATCGCTGATGGATACCCGTATGTTGGATGTATGCATTCCGGTAGTGTATGGTTCTCCAAAGATAGCCGCTTACCACCGCAAGGCCATCGATATGGAAAATTTCAGTTTCAATATTGTGCGTTCGGCTAGCGAAGCCAATGCCAAAAAAGCCAACATTGTAAACTGCATCGACGAAAATACCCGGGTCGAATTCGGTAAAATAACTCCCGAAGGCGGCGAATCGGCCTATCTGGCATTGGAAAAAGCCATTGAAGAGCTGAACGAAAAAAAAATTGATGTGCTGGTTACTGGCCCCATCAACAAGCAAAACATACAAAGTAACAAGTTTACTTTTGCAGGCCATACCGAATACCTGCAATGGAAGTATCAGGTCGATGAAGTGCTGATGCTCATGGTAAACGATTTTTTCAGAATAGGTGTCGTAACCGGCCACATACCACTTGCTCAGGTAAGCAGCCAGATCACCACCGAAAACGTGCTTACCAAAATACAAATACTGAATAAATCGCTCATACAAGACTTTGGTATTCGCAAACCACGCATTGCAGTGCTAGGTCTAAACCCCCATGCCAGCGACAACGGTCTTTTAGGGCACGAAGAAAAAGATGCGATTATTCCGGCCATTGAAGCCGCCCGCGAACAGAACATGCTTGTTTTTGGCCCCTTGTCAGCCGATGGATTTTTTGGTTCCAGTGCATACCGCAAGTTTGATGGAATTCTTGCCATGTATCACGATCAGGGTTTAATACCATTTAAATCGATGAATTACGATGGCGGTGTAAATTTTACTGCCGGATTGCCAGTTGTGCGCACCTCACCTGCCCATGGCACTGCTTTCGAAATTGTTGGTAAAAACGAAGCTTCGCCCGATTCGATGCGAAAAGCCATTTATCTAGCTTGCGACATCTACAAAGTACGGAAAGGACTTGAAAAGCTTATGGAAAATCCATTAAAAGCCTACGATACGCACGATCTTTAATCATCCTAAAATAAAGCTTCCTCCAACATGTACGAATACATAAAGGGAACAATTAATCACTTGACTCCTGCTTCGGTGGTAATCGAAACAGGAGGGGTAGGCTATTATTTTCACATTTCGCTCCATAGTTACTCTCAATTGTTTCAGCAAAAAGAAGCCAAGGTATATGCCCATCTTGCTGTTCGCGAAGATGCCCATATCTTGTATGGCTTTTCCTCACTCTCTGAAAGAGAATTATTCAGGCTGCTCATTTCGGTTTCAGGAGTCGGACCCAACACAGCCCGCATGATGCTCTCCTCCTTACCGCCTGATGAAGTGAAACGGGCTATTGCCCAGGAAGACTTAAACACCCTGAAAACCATCAAAGGAATTGGTATAAAGTCGGCTCAAAGGATCATCATCGATTTAAAAGACAAAATCGAACTGCAAACAGAAGATCAACAAATGATTTCGCCTGTATACAATACTTTAAAAAATGAAGCGTTATCTGCTTTGGAAGTGCTGGGTTTTGTCAGGAAAAATGCTGAAAAAGCAATTGATAAACTGATAGTGGCCGAACCACAACTTACTGTGGAAGCCTTGATAAAAAAAGCACTTAAAATATTATAGATTAACATCGCTCTCTGGTGCACCCGAACAGAAACCTGACAAGAATCAACAAGCCTGGCTTTTTCCTTGCGGCCATCCTGCTGCTCAGGTGCCTGCTACCGTTTTCACAGGTATCCGCTCAAACCGAGGAAGGGCTGCATTACCCGCTCGAAAGCAAATACAACTTTCCGTTTTCTACCTCAGGTGTAGTTTCGCCCATGCTCATGCCGCCACCCTCTAATGTAACACAAACAGTGGTGTACGACCCGGCTTCGAATTCGTATGTGTTCAGCGAAAAAATTGGTAGCCTTAACTACCGCCCACCTTCGCTGATGAATTTCAATCAATATCAAAACTACCAGCGTAACCAGGCCAAAACAGATTACTGGCGCAGCAAATCGCGCGAAGAATCCGGTGCAGGGCCCGATTTCATGAAAGGCTTCAGGCTGGGCAACCAATCAATCGACAAGGTGTTTGGTAGCGAGGGTATCACCATAACTCCACAGGGAAGTGCTGAGCTTATCTTTGGCTATGCCATCACTACCAACCGTAATCCTTCGATACCGGTGAATAACCAGCGAAATGGCTCCTTCATATTCAAAGAAAAGATTATGATGAATGTGACCGGAGCCATAGGAGACAAGCTACAGGTGGGCCTCAACTACAATACCGAAGCCAGTTTCGATTTCGAAAACAAAACCAAGCTCGAATACTCAGGCAAGGAAGATGAAATTATTAAGAAGATACAAGCGGGCGATGTGTCGTTTCCTGTTCCTGGCACCCTGATAACCGGTAGTCAAAGCTTGTTTGGTCTTTACACCGAACTGCAATTTGGCCGTCTCACCGTTTCAACCATACTGAGTAACCAGCGCAGCCAGCAATCGTCGGTAAGGGTGCAGGGCGGTGCCCAGCAAACAGAATTCGAAGTAGACATTGATAATTACGATGCCAACAGGCACTTCTTTTTATCGCACTTTTTTCGCGACAACTACAACACCTGGTTAAAAAACCCTCAAAACATCGAGTCGCAGGTACGCATCGAAAACATTGAGGTTTGGGTGGTAAACCGTCAGGGCAATTTCGAACAATCGCGTAACATTGTAGGTATCATGGACCTTGCCGAAGGTTATGGCCTTAATGAAGAAGATACTAATTTTTTAGCCAGTCCGGAATTACTTAACCCTAATCCTATTCCCAATCAGCCCAGCGAAAATGAACTGAACAAATTATACAGCCGACTGGCCAGCGAAACAGGAATTCGTGTATTATCTACAGTAGACCAGGCTTTTGCCAAAGTAAGCAATCAAAGCAATTACCTACTTTTCGAAGACCGCGATTATATCACCATAGAAAATGCACGTCCGCTATCCGAAAGGGAATTTACTGTTAATCGTGAGTTGGGTTATATCTCCCTCAATTCGCCCCTGCGCAACGACGAGATTCTGGCGGTAGCCTATGTCTATACCTACAAAGGAGAAATTAAAAAAGTAGGTGAACTCACCACCGAACTACCCTCACCCAATGTGCTGCTTGTAAAACTGCTTAAAGGTGTTATTCCATCACCGAAGCATCCGAATTGGGACCTGATGATGAAAAACGTGTATTCCATTGGTGCCTTTCAGGTTAGTCCCGAAAACTTTGTGTTGGATGTACTTTACCGAAACGATAAAACCGGTGTAGCCACCAACGTCATTAAGGAAACTAACCCCAATGCATCGATTTCGGAAGAGGTAGATGGCAAGATACTTCTAAAAGTGTTGAACCTCGATAAGCTGGATTCGCGCAGAGAGCCCTACCCCGATGGAATGCTCGATTTCATCGAAGGGGTCACCATCAACACGCGAAATGGTCGCATTTTCTTTACGGAGGTAGAGCCTTTCGGCAGCGACCTGAGGGCTAAAATTGTGGGCGATACCACCACTTTGAGCCCCGAAACTATTAAGGCACGAAATCGCACAGCCGACAAATACGTTTTTGAAGAATTGTACGATAGTACCCTTAGCAAAGCTCAGCAAGTAGCAGAAAAAAATAAATTCCTTTTAAAAGGCCGCTATCAATCCTCTGGAAGTTCAGACATTCAGCTGAATGCCATGAACGTTCCTGCCGGTTCGGTAAAAGTTACCGCCGGTGGAGTATTACTCACAGAAAATGTTGATTATACAGTTGACTATGCACTGGGCCGGGTAAAAATATTAAACCAGGGATTGGTTGAATCAGGCACGCCTATTAATGTATCGCTCGAAAACAATTCGGCTTTCAATATTCAGCAAAAAACCCTGCTGGGTACCCACCTCGATTACAAGTTTTCGGAAAATTTTAACCTTGGAGCCACCATCCTGCGCCTCAACGAAAGGCCGCTGACCCAGAAAGTTAACATTGGCGAAGAACCCATCTCCAATACCATCTGGGGATTAAATACCTCTTACCGGACCGAATCGCAATTTCTCACCTCGATCATCGATAAACTTCCTTTTCTCGAGACCAAAGAACCATCGAGCATTGCCCTCGATGCTGAATTTGCACAGCTTATCCCCGGCCAATCGAAGGCTATTGGTGAAAATGGAGTAGCCTATATCGACGATTTCGAAGGGGCACAAACCAAAATTGAACTGAAGGCCTTTCATCCCTGGTCCCTGTCAAGTGCCCCAAGAACGGATGCTGGTTCAAGGTATACTTTTTATAACAGTAACAGAGATAGCCTGGCATCGGGATACGGCAGGGCCAAACTCTCGTGGTACATCATCGACCCGATTTTTTATGGCAGCAGCGCAGGAAAACCCGATGTACCCGATGAATTCATAAACAGCCACGAACAGCGCGAGATTCTTATGAAGGAGTTATTCCCCAACAGAGACGACGATATTCCTGGTTTTACAAGCCGCATTTCCGTATTAAACCTTAACTATTACCCCAACGAGCGGGGACCTTACAACTACGATCCTGTTTCGAATGATATCAGCCTTAGCAATCCATCGGAACGCTGGGGAGGGATGATGCGCGAAATTGTGACCAGCGATTTCGAGTCGTCGAACATCGAATACATCGAATTCTGGATGATGGATCCATATCTTGAACGGGAAGGGCATGGAGGAGGGGATTTATTCCTACAATTAGGTGAAATGTCGGAAGATATCTTGCGCGACAACCGGAAATCGTTCGAAAACGGTTTACCCACTACCGAAGAAAAAATTAATGTCGATCAAACGGAATGGGGTTATGTTCCAAAAGGCCAGCAAAGTGTCAATGCCTTCAGCAATGACCCTGATTCAAGGGCATTTCAGGATATAGGCTTCGACGGATTGAACGATTTTGAAGAAGAAGCGTTCTTTCCGGAGTTAAGTGAGCTTCCCGACCCGGCAGGCGATAATTTTAACTATTTCCTCGGATCGGAATACGACAATGCTGGCAGCAGTATTCTTGAGCGGTATAAAAATATCAACGGAGTTGAGAACAATACCCCGGTTGCTTCCAGTGACAATGTAAATTCGGTAAAATCGACTCCTGATGTAGAAGATATCAACAAAGACAACACCCTCAACTCTACCGAAACCTATTATCAATATCATGTAAATCTGCGCAGCCAGGCCTTCGAAGTAGGTTCGAATTATATTGTTGATGAAGTCACATACAAATCGGATAAGAATGATATCCCTGCCAAATGGTATCAGTTTAGAATACCCATCAGCGAATTTGAGAGTAAAGTAGGACCCATCACAGATTTTAAATCGATACGGTTTATGCGCCTGGTCATGTCAGGATTCGAAGAACCTGTGGTATTGCGTTTTGCAACACTCGAACTGGTAAGGGGAGAATGGCGCAGGTACACCACTGACCTCCAAAAGGCAATACCTTCGGTTACCGAGCAGAACGATGGAACCAGCTTTGAAGTATCGTCGGTAAATATCGAAGAAAACGGTAATAAACAGCCAGTCAATTATACTCTTCCCGAAGGCATTACCCGGCAAACGGACCCGAGCCAGCCACAAGTGAAACAGCTTAACGAGCAATCGTTGCTGGTGAAATTCGAAAACCTGCAGGAAAACGATGGTCGGGCAGTATACAGAAACACACAAATTGACCTTAGGCAATATAAATACCTTCAGATGTTTGTTCATGCCGAAGCGTTAACTGGGCAGGAAGGTTCACTTCAAGACCATGAAGTAACCGCCTTTATCCGAATTGGCTCCGATTACAAAGACAACTATTACGAATACGAAATACCACTGAAAGTAACCCGCCACAGAAATGGTGGTGAACTTATTCCAGCCTACGAGGTATGGCCAGACAGCAACAAGCTCTATTTGGAATTGGATAAACTGGTCAATCTAAAAGTTTTACGCGATAAAGCCATAGAGAACGACGCGCAAATCTCCGCACAATCGGTCTATACCATTTACGATGGAAAAAACCGAATTAAAGTAAAAGGAAACCCCAACCTCAGCAACATTCGCCAAATTATGATGGGTGTGCGCAATCCGGGCGATGAATACCTGGACATTGATAACGATGGGCTTCCAAAATCGGGTGAAGTGTGGTTCAACGAATTGCGCATTACCGATTTCAATAACGATGGCGGATGGGCAGCCAACGGAAGAGTGCAAGCCAAGCTTGCCGACCTGGGTATAGTCAATGTAGCCGGAGCTACCAGCAAGCCTGGGTTTGGCTCGATAGAACAACAAACCATTGAAAGGCAGCAGGAAGAGATCAACCAGTTTGATATCTCTACCAACCTCGAAATGGGTAAATTCTTCCCTGAAAAGGCAAAAGTTTCCCTTCCTCTCTACATGGGTTACTCAACACAAGTGCAAAACCCCGAATATTATCCAAAAGAGCCGGACAGAAAATTGAAGGATGTGCTGGATGCCGCTGAATCCTCAGAAGAAAGAAAAGAGATAAAAAAAATATCGCAGGATCTGACAGAACGATCCAGTATTAACCTTACCAATGCACGATGGAACAAGCAGTTTAAAAAGTTCCAGGTTTTTCAGCCTGCCAACTTCTCAGCCAACATTCTCTATTCGCAAATTCAGGCAAGCAATTACAGCATCGATTACAACAAAACACGCAAATACGGAGCAGGTTTAAACTATGTCTACAACTACCGTCCTAAAGAAGTTGAACCCTTTAAAAAAGTAAAAGCACTTAATAATCCTTCTTACCGCATCGTGCGCGATTTCAACTTTACCTATCTACCTTCATCATTTACCTTTGGCACACGATTCGACCGAAATTATCAAACTATGAAGGTGCGAAACGTATACGACAATGTCGATCTGGTCATTGAACCTACCACCAGCAAATACCTTAACTGGGATCGCGAATATACCCTGCGTTGGGACCTGACCAGGGCACTGAAATTCAGCTATTCTGCTACCAACAATGCCATTATCGACGAACCCTATTACGATGAATATGGTAACAGTTACAGTTCGGCCGACTTGTTTGAATCGAATAACCAAATGTGGAAAGATTCGGTAAAGGCTCAGATACTGCAGGGTGGCAGAACTCTTCAATTTTACCAGAAGATGGATTTATCCTACACTCTGCCACTCAACAAAATTCCACTTTTAAACTGGACAAATTTCAAAGCCACTTATGGGGCAACCTATAACTGGATACATGGTCCAATTTTGTTGTCCGAACCCGGTGAGCCAAGTCGCAACCTGGGCCATACGCTTAAAAATGGCAATAACATGGATTTTACGGCAACGTTGAACATGAAAAACCTCTATTCGAAAGTTGGATATTTTAAAAGCCTCGACCGTAAATACAGTGCACAGGGCAACAAAAACACCAAAGAGACCCGGTATAAAACAGTGGAATTTCAAAAAATAACCTTTTTCCTGAAAGACACACCTAAAAACATACAGCACAAACTGAATACGGAAGAGGTTGTCGTAAAAGTCACCGACAGCGAAGGCAATGAGGTAAAAGTAAAGACCGTAATTGTCAACCCCAATAAGGTAACCATTGAAACCGATCATGACCTCACAGGAGCAAGCGTATTGGTAGAAGGAAAGATTGAGAAAGGTGAGAACCCCTTTGTATTTATTGGTGAAAATGGGATTCGGTTTTTGCTGGGTATTAAAAACATCAACCTGAATTATACCCGTAACTCATCGACCATGTTAAGTGGATACCTGCCTCAAACCAATATGTTTGGTTTCGACATGGCCAATTTCTATGGAGCGCCTGGTTGGCCCATCGTTTTAGGCTGGCAAGACGAAAACATCAACACGAATTTTAGCGAGAAAAACTGGTTAACCACCGATCCGACATTTAACACACCCACTTTGTTTGGAATCACCGAAAGCTTTAACTCCCGAACTACCTTCGAACCCTTTAATGGCTTTCGTGTCGACTTCTCCGCAATGCGTTCCTTTACTCGAACAACCGAGCAAAAGTACTTAAACAACTATTCAGGAAACAATTTTGTTCAACAAACCATCGACGATAAATATGTAGGTGGAAATTACACGCGTTCGGTAATTACCATTGGTACAGCCTTCGAAGATGTATCGCCTAACAACGGATGGGAGTCGGCAGCCTATAATCAGCTTAAAGCAAATCGGAGCATCATTTCGCAAAGGTTAAGTTACAGGGCCACTTCGGAGGATGAAGATTACAACCCTGATATTTCGCGCCCCGTAGAACCCGGTTATGGCGATGGTTATAGCTCCTCTTCCTCCGAAGTGCTGATGTACTCATTTCTTTCTGCCTATACCGGAACCAAACCGGAGAAAATTCAGCTCGAACCTTTTAGCTGGCTCATGTTACCTAACTGGAAAGTAACTTTTGATGGATTGACTAAGCTGGATTTGATTAAGAAATTCCTCAAAACGCTTACCCTCACCCATTCGTACCAGTCGCGTTATTCCATCGGACAGTTTAGCACAAACGTTGATTTTTACGAAAGTGACCTGAGCGAGCAAACTCGCTCGTTGTTACGACGCGATGCCCAAGGTGATTTTATACCGCAATACCGTATAAGTTCTGTATCCATCAACGAACAGATTAGTCCATTAATTGGTATGGATATGACCTGGCATAACAGCCTGCTTACTAAATTCGAAATTAAACATTCGCGTTTATTGACTCTTAGTCTAAACAACCAGCAACTCAGTGAAACACGCAACAAAGATTACGTGTTTGGAGCAGGATATATATTTAAAAATCTGCCCCTTACCATCAATACTGCCGGGGGTTCGAAAACGATAAAAAGCGATTTAAACCTCCGCTTCGACCTTACTGTACGAGACAACATTACTATTTTACGTACCATTAATGAGACATCAACCGACCAGGCTACAACAGGTGCCAGGAAATTTATTCTGGGTCTTTCGGCCGATTACCTGTTAAGTCAGAGGGTAAATGTTCAGTTTTACATCGACTGGAATAAAAACACACCCTTTGTGTCTAACTACTTCCCCAATTCGGAATTTAGCTTTGGTTTTAGCCTGCGATTGTCGTTGTAAGGATAGGTATTCTGATAAAAATCACGTTCTCAACAATTAGAGACCTGTCTTGAAAGAAGTGTTATTTTAAATAGTATTAGTATATTCGCGTTGTAGAATTATAACTTTAACATTATGAATATTCCTGCAAATCTTAAGTATACTAAAGACCACGAATGGATACGCCTTGAAGGAAATACAGCAGTGATTGGTGTAACCGATTATGCCCAGGGCGAACTAGGTGATGTGGTTTTTATCGAAATCGAAACTATGGGCGAATCACTTGACAAAGAAGAAGTATTCGGAACCATCGAAGCTGTAAAAACAGTATCTGACCTTTTTATGCCGGTAGCCGGAGAGGTAATTGAAATAAACCCTCAACTTGAAGACAATCCTGAACTTGTTAACAAAGACCCATATGGAGAGGGATGGCTCATTAAAATAAAAGTGTCAGATGTTGCACAGCTAACTGATCTGCTCGACGCAAAAGCCTATCAGGAACTTATTAACGCCTGAGTATCGAAATAATTAATACCTATTCAGCAAAGCAAAGGCCGTTTCAATTTTTATGTTGAAACGGCCTATTTCGTTTAAGAGGATTCATTTTGCAGCTTTGAAAATAGCTTTAGTTGTGCGATTCCAACCTCTGTGATAGGGAACTTGTATAACCTACATAAAGCTTATTTTGTGTGGGCGAAAACAATATGTAAACTTTGTATGCCATTTCATTAGATAAAAAAACCGCTTCAATTGCTTGAAACGGCTTCTTCTGTGTAGCGGGGACACGACTCGAACGTGCGTCCGCCCCAGGCGGATATGAGCCCTCCCTTATAGCGTTTGAATAGTTGGTAGTATTTTTCCCCTGATCATTTCACGTCCTTTGCCGCTTTTATAAAATTTCTCCCGTTGTAATGCCTCAGTTTTTGTGTCAAAGAATTCGATATGAATCAAAATCCACGGACGATAGCTTCTTGTCCAATCTTTTGTCCCCTTTATATTGTGCGATTCCAGCCTCTGTGAAAGAGAACTTGTATAACCTACATAAAGCTTATTATGAGTGGGTGAAAACAATATGTAAACTTTGTATGCCATTTCATTAGATAAAAAAACCGCCTCAATTGCTTGAAACGGCTTCTTCTGTGTAGCGGGGACACGACTCGAACGTGCGTCCGCCTCGGGCGGATATGAGCCCTCACTGTTTACCATTTCAATAGATCAAAAAAACCGCCTCAATTGCTTGAAACGGTTTCCTGTGTAGCGGGGACACGACTCGAACGTGCGACCTCCGGGTTATGAGCCCGACGAGCTACCAACTGCTCTACCCCGCAATATATTTTATAATTAAAATCTTATCAATATCAGGATTTCCCTGCTTCAGCCATAATCGATTTAAAGAGGGCCTACGATTACAGGGGGGCAAATGTAGTGCATAATTTTTACAACAACAAATTTTATTTCGTTAAAATATTTTTAACTTTTTCTGTCAATCTGGCACTAAGAAGATGACTATTTTAGTTTGGTAAGACTTTTGTAAAAGAAGAAAAAAACTTAAAAAAATGGGAATAGGATACATTTTAATTTTTGCTGCATTTGCTATATTCAGCTTAATTGTCAGCCATCAACTCAAATCGCGCTTCAAACGCTATGCAAAAATACCAATCAATAAAAGCATGACTGGTAAAGATGTAGCTGAAAAAATGTTACATGACAGTGGCATTCACGATGTGCGGGTTATTGCAACCGAAGGTCAGCTAAGCGACCATTACAACCCGGCTACAAAAACGGTTGCCTTGAGCCACGATGTCTATTATGGTCAGCATGTGTCGGCCGCAGCTGTCGCTGCGCATGAATGTGGTCATGCCATTCAGCATGCCCAGGCTTATGCCCCGTTAAAAATGCGTTCGGCAATGGTGCCCATTCAGAATATCAGCTCCACCATTTTAAATATCATTTTTACCATGATGTTTTTTGGTGTGTTTATTATGCAAGGGTTCGAGGCAATCGCTTTGCCTATTATAATTGTTGCATATGGTGTATTCACGCTATTTGCTTTTATTACTCTACCCGTAGAGATTGATGCCAGCCGAAGAGCACTAGCCTGGTTGTCGAACAGCGGAGTAACAAATTATAACAACTATCCGCAAGCCAAAGATGCCTTAAAATGGGCTGCCTACACCTATGTTGTTGCCGCTTTGTCATCGCTGGCCATGCTTATTTACTTCATTTTGCGCTTCGCCAATCGCGACTAACAATCAATTTTAAAATGATTGTTTTGTATAGCTCGGAGCAGCTTGCAAAAATAAATACAAGAACCTGTTTCCTGAAAGAGAAAGTTATCTCTTAAATGGAAACAGGTTTTTTGGGCAATCTATTTCTAGCTGAAATGAATATCAGCGACAAACTGAATTCAGAACTGGAATCAATAGCTGATTATAAATTCAATAAACGCCCTACCGAATAACCTGTATAACGCAGCATGACAGGTGCCTTCCTTAAGGCTGTTTGAAGATCAGATTCTCCGTCGGACAAGCAGAAAATTGCATCAAAGTCGTTTTCTAATAGTTTCTCATAATCTTTCCCAAGCGCACCAGCTATGGCAATTACCGGTTTGCCAAATTTTCTTGCCGCCCGGGCCACACCAATTGGTGTTTTTCCCGACAAGGTCTGTCCATCCATTTTTCCTTCGCCGGTAATTACAAGGTCTGCCCATTTGCAGTGCGCCTCAAAACCGATTAAATCAGCAATTAGTGAAAATCCGTTTTCGAGCCTTGCCTTACAAAAAGCAAGTAAGCCAGCACCGAGGCCACCAGCTGCTCCTGCCCCGGACACTTTTTCAATATCTAAACCCAACTCTTTGTGAATTGTTTGTGCATAATGCACCAGGTTGTTTTCAAGTGCCTCAATCATCCATGCCTCTGCTCCTTTCTGTGCAGCAAAACTTCGACTGGCTCCATTTTCGCCCGTGAGTGGATTCGACACATCGCATGCCACCAAAAACTCTGTCTGAGCTATTCTGGCATCTAAACCACTTAAGTCGATGTGGCTCAGTTTCGAAAGCGAGCCTCCGCCTGGTGAAATTGATTTGCCTTCTACATCGAGAAGCTTTGCTCCAAGTGCTGCAGCCATGCCCGAACCACCATCGTTAGTGGCACTTCCGCCAATTCCCAGGATTATTCGTCTACAACCCAAATCCAAGGCATGAATGATCAACTCACCTGTACCAAAAGTGCTGGTAACCCAGGGATTTCTTTCTTCCTGAGTAAGATGTTCAATGCCCGACGCCGCTGCCATCTCAATCACTGCAGTAATGCCATCACCCAAAAAACCATATTTAGCTTCCCGCAAGCGCAGAAGAGCATCTCTGACTTTACATATTCTCATTCCCCCATTTGTGGCCTTTACAATATTAACAGCAGTTCCTTCGCCTCCATCAGCCATAGGTATATTGCGAATATCGAATGATGGTGAAGCGCGCCATAATCCCTCAGACAAATATTGACCTGCCACTTCGGCATTCATGCAATCTTTCAGCGAATCAAAAGCAATTAAAATTTTCATTCAAAAGTATTTCGCATTTAAGGCTTTTGTTTATTTTCCTGTTATTTCACTATTATAAACCAATCCGTTCATCTTTGACGGTTATCTGGAACAGGCGCCTAAGTGTATTTATGCACACAACCATCGGTTTATACCCATTTTTAAGATTAAAGGAAACATCTATGCAACGCTTCCGTAACAACGCTCAAACAAACTTAATAAAGCAATTATGAACCTCAAAAAATTATTCATTCCCCTAGTACTTTTTATTGCCCTTTTAAGCGGTGGAAAACTTAATGCTCAATCTGATTTGGGTGAAGCTCAAGCCATGTTTATATACAATTTCCTGGCACACATTAAATGGCCAGATGCTGACCTCAGTAATAAATATGTGATTGGTGTTTATGGAAAGACCACTACCACTTTACATCTTAAAAAATATACCAGTAACCGGATGGTTGGCAACAGGCCAATAGAGGTAGTAGAATACACAGACCTGGCACAGGTGAAAGGTTGCAATGTTTTACTTATTGCCGAAAGCAAAAGCAGTCAGTTAGCTACGGCCACTTCCCAATTAAAAGGAAAAAGCTGTTTGATTATCAGTGAAAAAGAGGGTGCAACAGCCCAAGGTGCAGCCATTGCATTTCAGGTTAGTGAAGGAAAATTAAGGTACAAACTCAGCGAGAAAAATGCCTCAGAGCACAATTTGTATGTGAGCCGTGCTTTGACCACCATGTCGCTCTAAAAAAAATACAACATATAAAAAAACCGCCCCCATAAAGGGCGGTTTTTTATTTCTACCAACCTGAGATCAAGAAGCCATTCAGGCGGCGGGGTCAATTCTTTCCTCTTTGTAAACCTTGTTGATATCGAAAACGGAATGAAGTTTTACAAGCTGAATAAACTCCCATACTTCGGGTGTAACATGCGTTAGAACTACACGAGAGCCATATCGACGCGACATTCGCGATAATAAATTAAGGGTATCCATCATATGGCTGTCGATAAACCGTATGGCTGAAAGATCAATCTCCAGTTCGCTACCACGTTTGGTTACCATATCCATCAATATCTCTCGAATGCCTATTGTATTTTGAACTGTTAAGCGGTCGACACCAGTGAAAGAAACCAATTTTCCATTCATCGTATTCCTGATAACAAGGAATTTTGCAAATATTGTTTCCATTTTTTTAAGTGTTCGTTTCAAAGAACGAATTCAATCAATTCGTTAGAAAATGAAAAACAAGAACAATGCCAGAGTGATAACCAATTCGCCTAAACATTAAACAAATATCGATTGAGCTTTAGAAGCTATTCACATATTTTGGTTATCTTAGAGTACTGTAGAAACATTTTGCCGGGTGGCATTTTCTGAAAAATGATTTAAATAATGAGTGAATTATTTGCAGTTTTACCATACAGCTTGTTTTTAATTTTGAACGATTCCGGATGGTTTACAGTTCAATCAAGTATCATTTCGGCCCTATTTCTGGCAGTAATTATAGGACTTTTTTTTACAAACAAAAGGCTCTTGGCAAGCAAACACACAGTGAATACTCAGGTTGAGGGGTTAACCAATGAACTAGCCGATTTAAAAACAAACTTTTCAACCCTTGCCCGTGAATCTGAGCAATTAAAAGAAATAATTAAGTTTCAGAAAGAAGAGTTATCTCAACGTAGCACTAAAATCGCAGAAAACGAAGGACTGGTGTACAACGAGGTACTGAAACGCACCAGTGAATTACACACCATGCTTGAAATAGCTGAAGAAAGTAATAAACTGAAAACCGCATTTTTAGAGAAGATCAGTCGCGAACTTCGCACTCCTCTAAATGCCATACTAGGATTTATAAACCTGCTGAACAATCCCGATTTACCCGACCGTGACCGGGCATATTATTACAAATACATCCAGGATAGTGGAAATAACTTACTTAGCCTGATTGACAATATCATCGATTTTTCCAAGCTCGAGACCAACGAGTTAATAATAGAACCCAGAAGATGTAATCTTACAATCATGCTCACCGACCTGGTTGATAAATACAGAAATCGTATGGTGAGGCAAAATCAGTCTGTGAATCTGATATTTAACAAACCGGAATCCGACCACGAATCGCTGGTAGATTGTAAACGAGTTATACACATTGTCGATCAATTGCTTAGCAATGCCATTAAATTTACACCTGAAGGTAAAATTGAATTATACTATCAGGTAAAAGACGACCGTCATGTTTTCCAGGTCAGTGATACTGGAATAGGTATCGACAAAAAATACCAGGAAATAATTTTTGAACGCTTTTATCAGATCGAACCTGAAACAAGGGAGGTATTTCGGGGAGCAGGACTTGGCTTAACAATTGCCAAAAAATTGATAGAATTGTTAGGAGGTACAATCGACCTTCAATCCGAACCAGGGAAAGGCTCGGTGTTTATTTTTACCATTCCATTTATAGGCATCGACCATCCAAATGCCCAGCCCATTGAGGCAAGCAGAGATTATAACTGGGAATCGAAAAAGATACTGATTGCTGAAGACGAAGACTCCAATTTTCACTTTCTCGAGGCAGTATTGAAAAAAACCAAAGCAAAAATTATTCGTGCTGTCGATGGAGTTAAATTTCTCGAGATCATCAACGAAACCAAGGACATAGATCTTGTGCTGCTGGATATTAAGATGCCGGGCATCAATGGGTTCAATGCCATAAAAGTAGTGAGGCAGCAAAAAATTACCATACCTGTAATAGCCCAAACAGCTTTTAACCAACCCGAAGACAAACAAATGTGCCTCGATAGCGGCTGTAACGACTACCTGGCCAAACCTATCGATAAAGACCTATTATTGTCGAAAATTGCCCGGTTTTTTTAATCTCTTGCCTTATCCGAATAAAAAAGCCACCAGCTTTTCGGGCTGATGGCGCTTTGTGGAGGTTCCGAGCGGATTCGAACCGCTGTACATGGTTTTGCAGACCACTACCTAGCCACTCGGTCACGGAACCAATTGTACAATTGGGTTGCAAAGATAGTATTTTTTCGAAATGAACGAATTTTTAAAATGCAATCCTGTACTTATTCCGATTCATATTGCTTCATACAATCCGGACAAATGCAGTCGGAGAATTTTTGATTGAGTATAAGAAATTGCTTTTTATGCAGTTGCACTGTTTCACACCAACAATCGTTCTCTCCCATGCAAGAGAATTCCTTCCCGCACGAAGGACATTTTTTTATACTTACCATCAATTCTGTCTTTTTTGTTCAATTAAAACGGATACCGAAGGCACTCTGCCTTCCAGTGGGGGCTGCAATTTCGTGAGTCTCAATTTCACATGGCTAATCTGCCAAAAATCCTTCAGCAGTCTCGAAACTATTCTACCTGCAACATGTTCGATTAGTTTCGACTTTATTTCCATTTCATTTTTTAGTAGCAAATAAATCAGCGAATAATCAAGGCTCTGTAAAATATCGTCGGTGTTCAAAGCATCCGAAAAATCAAGCTCTATTTCCAGGTCAATTCTGTAATTTCCACCAATGCGCTGCTCCTCAGCCATCACGCCATGATAAGCATAAAATTCAAGACCTTCAAACTGAAGTTTTCCCATGGTAATCTTTCTTACAGTAAATTTAAGATCCAAATTTACCCTTTTTCATAATTAAGCAAGAAAATACTTACTTTTGCAATTCTAAAAACCAAAAAAGTATTTAGTCCAACAGAAGCGTTAATGAACATTGATATATGGGTACCGAAGAAAGTAAATCGTTAAATTTTATCGAGTGTTTAATCGAAGAAGACCTTCGGTCGAATAAACATCAGGGAAGGGTTCATTTGCGCTTTCCTCCCGAACCGAATGGATATTTGCACATAGGACATGCCAAATCCATATGTCTGAATTTTGGGCTTGCCAAACAATACAATGGAAAATGCAACCTACGTTTCGATGATACCAACCCGGTTACTGAAGATACCGAATATGTCAATTCCATAAAGGAAGATATACATTGGCTGGGTTTTGACTGGGAAGACCGTGAGTATTATGCCTCCGACTATTTTGGACAACTTTATGCCTGGGCACAAATGCTCATCCGCAAAGGGCTGGCTTATGTCGACGAGAGTAGTGCCGATGAAGTATCGGCAAACCGTGGAACACCCACTGTACCAGGCAAAGAAAGCATATATCGCAACAGGTCGACCAAGGAAAACCTTGAGCTTTTCGAGCGCATGAAGAAAGGCGAATTTCCGGATGGCACTAAAGTTCTGCGTGCTAAAATTGACATGGCCTCACCCAATATGCACATGCGCGATCCGGTGCTTTACCGGATTAAACATGCTACTCACCACCGTACCGGAAACGAATGGTGCATTTACCCCATGTACGATTTTGCTCACGGACAATGCGACTTTATCGAAAATATAACCCATTCGCTTTGCACACTTGAATTCGAAGTGCACCGGCCACTCTATGATTGGTTTTTGGATAACATCATCGAAGACGAGGCTGTAAATGCCCAGCGTACCCGTCAAACAGAATTTGCCCGTTTGAATGTAAATTACACTGTAATGAGCAAGCGCTTATTGCTGCAATTGGTACGCGAAAAACATGTATCGGGATGGGATGATCCGCGCATGCCCACCATATCAGGATTAAGACGCAGAGGATATACCCCTTCTTCGATTAGAAATTTTGCAGAAAAGGTAGGTGTTGCCAAGCGAGAAAATGTAATTGATGTGGGATTGTTGGAATTCTGTATACGCGAAGACCTCAACAAAACTGCTCAAAGAATAATGGGGGTGATAAATCCACTGAAAGTTACTATCGAAAATTATCCTGATAACCTGGTAGAAGAGCTTGAAGCCATCAACAACCCGGAAGACGAAAGCATGGGTACCCGGAAAGTTCCCTTTAGTAAAACAATTTATATCGAACGCGAAGACTTTATGGAAGATCCACCAAAAAAATTCTTCCGCATGTCGCCTGGTCGGGAAGTTCGTTTGCGCTATGCCTATTACATCACCTGCAAAGAGGTGATTAAAGATGCCAAGGGTGAAATTACAGAGCTCATTTGCACCTACGATCCTGAAACCCGTGGAGGCCAATCGGCCGATAACAGAAAGGTAAAGGCTACCTTGCACTGGGTATCGTGCACCGAAGGAGTAGAAGCTCAGATAAACCTGTACGACAGGCTCTTTAAAACAGAAAACCCTTACGAGGTAGGGGAGGGAAAAACCTTTCTGGATAATATCAATCCCGAATCGCTCATCTCCGTAAAGAGTTTTGTTGAACCCTTTGCTAAAGAGGCCACTATGCGGCATTTCCAATTCGAACGTTTAGGGTACTTTTACCTCGACGACGCGAGTACTCCGGGTCATTTAATTTTTAATCGTACCGTTGGTTTGCGCGATTCATGGGCCAAAGTGGCTGGAGAAGCCTGAAACTATAACCCTAAGAGCACACCTTTGCTTCCTTAAACTACCATGTATTTGTCTATTATGGTGTATAGGTCTTTCTTCAAAATAGGCTTGGCCAGATAATCGTCCATGCCATAGGAAATAAACCTGTCGCGGTCGCCCTCCAAACCAAAAGCTGTTTGCGCTATAATGGGTAATTTGCTGCGAAAAGCTTTTATTTTTTTAGCAGCAGTTAAACCATCCATTACAGGAAGTTTGATATCCATCAGCACAAAATCAATTTCCGGATGATTGATGACCATCTGAATGGCTTTTAAACCGTCATCGGCCCAAAGGACTGAAGCTCCCAGCGGCAATATTAACTCTTTAAGATACAGATAATTAAACTCCTCGTCTTCCACTATAAGGATGTTTTTACCCTGTATAGATTGTTTTTGTAATTCCACTATTGGTTCCGGAAGTTTTGGAATTATTGGATTGGCAGGACCAAGCGGCAACTCTAAATGAAACACAGAGCCCTTTTCGAGTTCTGATTCTGCCCATATATCGCCCGAGAGGGCTTCAGTGAAACCTTTGCAAATAGAAAGTCCAAGGCCTGTACCCTCTTTGAAGTCGTGCAAATAATGATCAGCCTGCCTGAAACGCTCAAATACCATCTCAATCTGAGTGGGAGGTATTCCAATGCCAGAGTCACTTACACGAATTTCGACCATGTCTTTTTTTGTGTTTAGATCGTATTCAATTCTTATCTGGCCTTTCCGTGTAAATTTCATAGCATTCGAAAGTAGGTTTGTAAGAATCTGGCCAACTTTACTTTTATCGCTGTTAAGCATTAAACCTGGAGTCAAAGGTGGTTGCAGGAATAATTCCAGACCTTTCTTCTCGGCTTGAGGGAGAAAGAATTCGTAGATATTTACCAGCAACTCATGTAAATCGAAAATTTCACGCGAAATATTGATAACCCCTGCCTCAATCTTCGAAATATCAATAATATCGTTGATAATGCCCAACAATCTGTCGGCACTCATTTTTATGATATCAACATAGCGATATATATCTTTTTGTGTGAGGGCTTCTTTTCTTAACAAGTCGGCAAAACCAATAATACCGTTCATAGGTGTTCTTATTTCATGGCTCATATTGGCCAGGAAGGATGATTTCAGCTTATCGCTTTCTTCGGCCTGCTTCAAGGCTACAACCAAATCCTTCTCAACCTGCTTTCGTGGAGTAATGTCTTTAAAAACGGTAAGCACTGTATTTTTTTTATCGAAAAAGAGTGGAATAGAAGCCATTTCCACATCTATAATTTTTCCATCGAGCCTTACCATCTGGGTTTCGATTCCTGTAATATCAACCCGGTTACTTTGAATTTGGTTAAATTGTTCCTCAATAATTTCCTTTTGGGGACCGCTGATAAGGTCGAGGATGTTGTTGTTTATAAAATCTCGTTTTGAGCTGCCGGCAAGGGTAGTTTTAATGGCATCGTTCACAAAAACAATTTTACTATCGCGGTGCAGGGCAATGGCACTTGGAAAGTTTTCTACCAGCTTTTTATAACGTTCTTCACTTTCGCGTAAAGCTTCGTCGGCTTTAATGCGTTTAGTAATGTCGCGAATAAGAGACAAGATGGCATTATCTCCATTATGGCTAATGATTCGGCTGCTGAATTCAAGAAAGATTTCCTCACCTGTTGATTGCACGAAATTCGTTACAAAGGTAAATTCGCCTTTATCCATTAACTGCCTGATAATGCTGGATCGCTGACGCGCGAAGCTTTCGGGCATCACTTCGGTGGTTTGCATCCCTATCAGCTTATTTGCCGGCACCTGAAAGATGGCTTCGGCCATTTTACTAGCTTCGAGTATTTTCCCTTCGAGGGTAGTTACTATAATGCCATCAAGGCTGAAATTAAAGATATTTCTGAATTTATCTTCACTTTGGGTCAGGGCCATGATGGCTTCGTCACGTTCTTTTTCGCGCTGATTAATGGCGATAAGCATGTGATTGAATCGGTCGTAAAGAATGCCTATCTCGTCGTTGCTTACTCTCTTTATTTCCTTTTTATAGTTACCTGTTTCGGATATCGCAGAAGCAATGCCCGCTAATCTTAAAATAGGCTGCGAAATGTATTTTTGAAAATGCAATGCTAAAAAGAAGGAAATAATTATTATGGAAACCAAAATAAGCAATGCAGTCAATAACTGCCTTACTATATAGTATTTAAGCCCTGTCTGATACTTTACAAGTACCATTCCGTAAAGTGCACCGTTGTGAAGGATGGGTTCGTAAACTGTGAGATTATTACCCGAAAATTCCACGAAAGTCTTCTGTCTGGAAATTCGCTCCGGAACAGGTTCGTCTCCGCTGCAGGATGCATTAAACAATTGCCCGTCTTTTTTGTATACAGCAGCGCAATACATATCACCCTCCACCAGTTGTCTGTCCAACACTTCTTTAACCCTGTCGGGGAAGTTAAATTCAATGGGCATCACACAATAGTCTCCAAGAAGCTGTGCGTTTTTAATGGCGGTTGTGCGAAATTCATTTTTAGTTTCAACTATCTTGAACACTAGGTTAACCACAAGACTTAAAAATACCGATAACGCACTGATAATGGTTACTATCAGCAAAATCTTAATACGAACCGATACTTTATTGTAAAAACTCATAGCTAATTCGTAATTACCTTGGCAAACTCGAACAACAAATACTCTACTTTATATTTATCCTGATCCAGTCTCTTTTTATTCATCTCGAAATGAATGGTCTGCTTGTTGGTGATATAGAAATTAATATGCGAACCCTTTTGGGCAAATCCTTCGGCATCGGTAACTAGCAGAAAAGTATTCTCCCTGCTTAATTCTGCAGCGTATTCAAGGTCCTTGATTTTTTCGCTTTGTAAGAATAACAAGTCGGTTGGGGGTACTTCCCTTAGTGCATCAAGGCAGGTCACCTCAACCTTCAGGTTTTTAATTTTCCTATTTACAAAAGCCTTTTTAACAGTAAGGCAAAACGACTCATCACCAACTACCGTGATGTTAAACAACTGGTCATCGAATGCATGTGATTCTGGCCAGGTAATATAGCTGGAAAATTTTTCGAGGTAAGCTGTTTTAATTACCTCCTCCTGGCTTTGTGCCTTCACAAATCCGGAAAAAGAAAGTATTAGAAAACTTAATTCAAAACAATATTTTACAACCCGATTCTTCAAAATGGCTCTTTTCCCTCGTAATAATCTCCAAAGATGAAATGTTCAGTTATGAAATACCAACCTATTTACTAAAGTTACGTGGTTTGATTCGATTGAGCAATAGCTTATCAAACTTTTAATCTATGCAAAAAATCACAGGCTTCTAATCGCATAATTCTCCTTGCAAAAAGGAGAATTTAGCAATATTTGTCGGTTATCCAACCTGAAAATATTTTATTCTTATCCACCAAAAAACCATTCAACTTCCAATGAGTTGGTAAAAAAAATCACAACATGTAGGTATTTTATTGCAAATGGCTTCAACATACTTTTGTGCCAATTCATATTTAATCTAAATAAAAATTCACTAGTGGGCATTATAAATTAAGTTACGTTCTTTGAAATTCTTTGTACATCGCAGTTGTAGCGTTTTTTGATAGCGTGACGATTTGAATTGAATAGTTAGATATTTGCTTCAAAACAAGCAAATTCTATGAATCAAGGTAAATTATCTTCGCACAACTTACAGATTTTTTACCCCGCAGGGTTTTTGATCGGATTGTTCAAAATCATGAAGGGAATAAGTATGTTAGAACATTCACTTGTTGGAATCAGATGCTTTGCATGGTCTTTGGACAGCTAACTTCAAGAGACAGTATGCGTGATCTAATGCTTAGTTTGGAAGCACATCAACCCAAATATTATCACCTTGGATTTGGGCCTTCAGTATCCCGACGAAATCTAGGCACTTCAAATGCAAAACGCAGTTATAGAATATTTGAAGAGTTTGCTTACGTTTTAATTGAGCAGGCCAGAAGGAGTTGCTACAAAACCGATTTCGAAGTCAAGGTAGACGGTAACGTTTATGCATTAGATTCCACAACTATTGATCTATGTTTGAGTGTTTTTTGGTGGGCTGAGTTCCGAAAGGCAAAGGGAGGCATAAAACTTCACACCTTATATGATGTGAAGACATCCATCCCAAGCTTTTTAACATATCACCAAAGCAAGTGTCCATGATGTCAATATACTTGATCTCATCCAATTTGAAGCTGGAAGTTTTTATGTGGTTGATAAAGCATATATTGACTTCCGTCGTTTGCATAGATTGCATTCTCAAGGCGCATATTTTGTAACAAGAGCCAAAGAAAATATGCGTTTTAGGCGACTATATTCCAGAGTTGTTGACAAAACAAAAGGAGTACAATATGATCAGGTTGGAAAGCTAGAAACACACTATTCGAAAAAGGAATATCCCGATAAACTTCGCAGAATAAAGTATTATGATCAGGAAAGTAAAAATGAACTTGTTTTCTTAACCAATAATACCGAGTTAGAAGCCAAAGAGATCGCCATGTTGTATAAGAAACGCTGGGAAGTTGAACTATTTTTCAAATGGATGAAACAACACTTAAAGATTAAATCCTTTTGGGGAAATTCAATGAATGCTGTTAAGATCCAAATATATTGTGGGATCATTGCTTACTGTTTAGTCGCCATAATTGGAAACAAACTGAAAGTTGACCGTCCAATCTACGAAATATTACAAATATTCAGCATTTCTCTACTCGATAAAACGCCTGTAAGAGAGATACTTACAAAATGCGATTACAAATATGTCAAAGAACTTCAAGTTAAACAATTAAAAATCAGTGGGTTTTAAGTGCCCACTAATGATAAAAATTATCATGAAAGTAATATTTGTAAAACTTCTTTTACTTGCCTCGGTTGCTTTGTCGGCAAACCCTGTTGACAGTATAAAAACATTGCCTGCCAATAGCGTCGACAAAATGATGACTGCAGAAAGTAAATTAACCATTGGAGGTTATGCACAAATCGATTACAACCAGCCACTTAATAGAAACAGCTATCAGAACGGATTGCTCGATGTGCATCGTCTGGTAATGCTTTTTGGATATAAATTCAACGACCGCACCCAGTTTTTTACCGAACTGGAATTCGAGCATATCAGTGAAGTGTATGTAGAACAAGCCTTTCTCGATTACAAA
This sequence comes from Bacteroidota bacterium, assembly GCA_016699695.1. Classification (NCBI taxonomy): domain Bacteria; kingdom Pseudomonadati; phylum Bacteroidota; species Bacteroidota bacterium. Next base: position 2,286,030 of record CP065006.1, on the reverse strand, counting down.
ATTAATCCCTATATCCATTTCCGTGGTGGATTGATGCTCATTCCGATAGGTATTATCAATGAGTATCATGAACCTCCCACTTATAACGGTGTTGAAAGGCCCCATGTAGACAATGTAATAGTACCCACAACATGGAGAGAACTGGGCGCCGGATTTACCGGAAACATTCCAAGAGCCATGTTGAAATATCAGCTGTATGTAGTGAACGGGTTTAAAAGCTACGACGAGGATGGCTATTACCTGAATGGCAAAGATGCTTTTAGAAAAGGCCGGCAAAAAGGCGCAGAATCTATTATCTCCACCCCAAACCTGAGCGGAAAAGTGGATTATTACGGACTACCGGGACTGAACCTTGGGATGTCGCTCTATACAGGTAAAACCCAGAGTAAAGCCTATCAGAATGTGGAGAAAGACAGCAACTTAAAGGTTGCATCGGCCGATTCTACAGTAGTAGGTCTTACAATGCTTGGACTCGATGCCCGATATCAGATTGGAGGCCTTCATTTAAGGGGTGTATTTTACTATTCTAAAATTAAGGGATCGGCAGCTTACAATACAATTTCAGGTAAGGATCTGGGAAGTTCAATGGTTGGCTATTATGCAGAAGCCGGTTACAATGTATTTCATCTCCTGCGCAATGTAAAAAGCCAGCTGATACCTTTTATTCGGTATGAGCAATACGACACTCATTTTACAGTTGATGGAGGGTTAAACCGCAACAAGGCTTATCAGAACGAAATAATTACCTCAGGGCTAGGGTGGAAACCAACCCCAGGTACTGCTATAAAAGCCGATCTTCAGTTTATAAACAATGGCCTTGACCAATATAAAACTATTTTCAATGCTGGCATAGGCGTAATGTTTTAGAAGCAAAAATGAAACAATTCCCGAAGTATACGATTCTTTTATATGCTGCTGTTTTTCTGGCCAACCTTTCTTTTGGCCAGGAGAACAGCCAAGCATACAGGAATTTAGAAAGATATGCAAAAAAAGCCTGGGGCACTGGCAAGTCCGAAATTCAATTATTAGAGAGTTTTCAGGAGCTACCCTCCAACGGACTAATATACGCCATCAGTCAAAATAATTCCCTCATAGGCTATGCCTATACGGGCAGGGTTTTTTCGTGTCGCGAGGGAGGTTGCTCAGCCACTGCAGGTGATGCAGGTTCTGATAGTTATGAGTACTTCGATTACCTGATCTTATACAACATTAAGGCAAGCATCGAACTTGTGCGTGTATTCAACTACCAGGCTACTCACGGGCAGCAGATATGCAATCCTGCCTGGTTGAACCAATTTAAGAATTATAATGGATCTTCAGTTCTACACTATGGCAGTGACATCGATGCAATATCGGGCGCCACCATTTCGGCCATATCCATTATTTCTGACATCGAAAAAATATCGGCCATCGTGAACAAATCGCTCGCAGAAGAATTCGAAAAAACCTCCCGCATAAATTAGCTGGCACCCAAAATAAGTTCTGTTCATCAAAGCAGCAAGTGCAATTGTCAGTAGCCATTTGCTTTGCGTGGTGCTTTTCGCTAATTTAGCATCCCACTGTATTTAAGGGAAGCGGAAAAATTTGACCGCTGGCAGTTTAAATCATAAGACGCGAAAAGAGAATGCTACAAAATAAACTGCAACACGACAGTTTAATCACTTATTCACAATACGATTGGTTAGCGAGCGATGGCCAGCAACTTTATGCCCAGAAATGGGATGCCGGAAAATCTACTAAGGCCGCCATTATGTTGGTTCATGGCTTTGGCGAGCACAGTACACGGTATACAAACTGGGCATTAAGGCTGGCAAAAGAAAACATTTCCGTTCTCACATTCGACATCAGAGGGCATGGACAAACCCCAGGTAAACCAGGAAAAATAAACGATTACAACCTTCTGCTTAAAGACATTGAACTGCTTGTCGAAAAGGGAAGATTTGAGTTTAAAAATATACCTCTTTTCTTGTATGGCCATAGCATGGGTGGTAATCTTGTAGCCAGTTATGCAATTACGCGTAATGCGGACCTGGCAGGAATTATTCTCACTTCACCCTGGTTCGAGCTGACAAATTTACCTCCAAGTATAGTATTATCAACTATTCTGTTCACGAGCCGACTAATGCCATGGTACATAGGTAAGGCCTCGGTAAAACCTGAATTCATTTCGCGCGAGATGCGCGAAGTGCATCAATACAAAACCGATTCGCTGACTCATAACCGCATTTCGCTTGGTCTTCTTCGTGCTGTTTACGAAAAAGGAAAGATTGCCAAACGGAGTGTATACAAAATCAATTCGCCATTGCTGGTAATGCATGGTTCCGATGACCAGATTACATCCTGTAAAGCCAGCCGGGATTTTATAAGAAATGCAAGTGACAAAACTACTTTTGTTGAATGGCCTGGCTGTTACCACGAGCTTCACCACGACATTGACCGGGATAAGGTATTCGAAAAGTTGGTGGAATGGATCAATCAGCAAATAATGGATTAGAATGCTTCCGCTCCAAACGAAAGTTCAGATTCCTCAGCCCGGCTTTTTCATAAACTATGAACAGGTTGTATCACTATTTGGTTCCTGTTTTTCTGATCATATTGGCGAAAAGCTACTCCGTTATAAATTTAAAGCCTGCCCTAATCCATTTGGTGTATTGTACAACCCGGCTTCTATAATAAATGCACTTACGCTTCTTACCCACAAAGAAGCCTTCACCGAAAACAACCTTCAGCATCGAAATGACTTATGGTTTAGTTTTTTGCATCATACTTCCTTTTCGCATCCCGATAAATTAAGTTGCCTCGAAAGAATCAATACCCGTTTCGCTACGGCAAAATCTCAGTTTGAGCAATCGGAAATAATCATTCTTACACTGGGTACTGCTTTTATTTACCGCTTAAAATCGACTGGCCAGGTTGTGGCAAATTGCCATAAAATACCAGACAGTGAGTTCACGCGCGAGTTTCTTTCTCCGGAACAAATTGCAGAATTGATGAGCCACGAAATAGGCCGACTAAACCTTAGTAAACCTGGCATCCGGTTTATTTTCACAGTAAGTCCGATCAGACATTGGAAAGATGGCGCCATTGAAAATCAGCGCAGCAAAGCCTCTTTAGTTTTAGCCATAAGACTTCTGGAGCGAGCACATGAAAACTGTTACTATTTCCCCACGTACGAAATCTTTATGGATGAATTGCGCGATTATCGTTTTTACGCCAGCGATATGCTCCATCCTTCGGATTTTGCCGTCGACTACATTTGGGAAGCCTTTACACACACTTTTTTCGATACTCCCACCCAGCAGCTGATGAAAAAAGTTCAAAAAATCACCAAATCATACCAGCACAGAAGTTTCAATAAAAATACTCCTGCACATAAAAGTTTTGTGGAAAAACTCATCGAGGAAACTGATAAACTTTGCGAACTCCATTCCTATCTGGATTTTAGCACTGAGAAACATAATTTGTTGAATAATTTTTAGTATTCATTAAACAATTCGTTCTTTTTACTTGTTTCTACATTAAACATTACAGTATGAACAAACGCTCAGCCATAGCTTTCCTCTCATTTTTGTTTTTTATCCTACCTGTTTACAGTCAAACAAATGCAAATGGAATTATAGAAGGTAGAATCATCAATCAAGAAACCAACGAACCTATACCTTTTGCTTCACTTGCAATATGGGGCACCAGTATTGGAACCATCAGCGACCTCGATGGCCGATTTATTTTTACCGGCATAGCACCGGGCTATGTGCAGGTGGCAGCCACTTCAATTGGCTTTAGCGAATACCTTTCTGAGTCTTTCCTGGTAACCAATGCTAACAAAGCCTTTATCGAGGTGCCTCTTACCGAGGTAGACATTAAAATCGAGGAGGTAGTGGTAAAAGCATCTCCTTACAGAAAAAAAGAAGAGAGCCCACTTTCGTTGCAACGCATAGGAATTGAGCAAATAGAAAAAAACCCAGGGGGCAACCGCGATGTTTCAAAAGTAATTCAATCGCTTCCGGGTGTAGGATCGGGTGTTTCGTTCCGCAACGATGTTATTGTGCGTGGAGGTGGGCCTAACGAAAACACTTTTATACTCGACGGAGTGGAAATACCTACCATTAACCACTTTGCCACACAAGGGGCTTCGGGTGGTCCGGTTGGCATTATCAATGTGGACTTTGTGCGTGAGATAAACTTTTATTCGGGTGCCTTTCCGGCTAACTTAGGTAATTCGCTCAGCTCGGTGATTGAAATGCGACAAATAGATGCCAATCCGGACAAATTTAAATTCAAAGGTTCTGTGGGTTCGTCTGATCTTGCTTTCACCCTCAATGGACCAGTTTCTCCCAACACCGGCATCATATTTTCAGCACGCCGTTCTTATCTTCAATTTTTGTTTGCCGCTTTGGAATTACCGTTTTTACCTACTTATAACGACTTTCAGTTTAAAAGTAAAACCCGTATAAACGAGAAAAACGAGATTACCTTTATCGGTCTTGGAGCCATAGATCAATTTGTATTAAACGAATCAGCCAATAAAACACCAGAACAAAAATTCCTTCTGGGCACCTTACCGGTAAACGAACAGTGGAACTACACTGTAGGCGCAGTTTACAAGCACTTTCAAAAAAATGGGTTCTATAACCTGGTATTAAGCCGAAACTACCTCAACAATGTATCTTACAAATATTTCGACAACAACGAATCGAATCCGAAACAGTTTGACTATAAATCAGCAGAAATTGAAAACAAAATTCGTTTGGAAAGAAACGTTAACTTTAAAAATAATCTTAAAATAAACTATGGCCTTGGCGGTAGCTATGCCAAATACTTCAATAATACGGAGGCAAATATTTATCTCAACGAAGGATTAACTCCCGTGATTTACGAGACCTACATCGACATGTTCCATTATTCAATTTTCGGTCTTGTTAGCCGTTCGTTCCTTAAAAACAGGTTGTCGTTGGCGGCCGGAGTGCGAGCCGACGGTAGCTCCTATTCGCCAGATATGAGTAATCCTTTGGATCAACTTTCACCACGCGTTTCTGCTTCCTACTCTCTTACTCAAAAGTGGGCACTTAATTTCAGCACAGGCAGATACTATCAGAGACCTCCTTACACTGCCATGGGCTATAAAGACACAAACAATGTACTTGTGAACGAACAAAACGGGCTTAAATACATGCAGAGCAACCAAATAAACTCAGGCATCGAATTCAGGCCCAACGTCGAATCACTAATATCCTTGGAAGGTTTTTACAAAGCCTATTCCGACTATCCATTCTCTTTGCGCGATTCCATTCCACTCTCTACCAAAGGAGGCGATTTTGGCACCTTTGGCGACGAAGAACTGACACCTGTTTCGGAGGGTCGTGCTTTTGGTTTCGAAGTACTGGCCCGCTCTCAAAGCATCCTTAATTTTAATTTTATTCTGGCTTACACCTTTGTTCATAGTGAATTCAAAGACTTACGCAGCGATTTTGAAAACAACTACATCGCCTCATCATGGGATAACGTTCACCTTCTTAACCTTACAGGAACGCGCACCTTTAAAGGTAACTGGTATTTCGGCTTTAAATGGAGGTTGGTTGGTGGCGCACCTTATACCGACTACGATTACGATAAATCATCCATTAAAGAAGCCTGGGATGCCAAAGGGGGGCCGTATCTTGACTATTCAAGGTTCAACCAGCTTCGCTTCAGCACGTTTCATCAATTGGATATTCGTGTAGACAAGGAATATTTCTACAACAAGTGGTCGCTTAACATTTACCTCGACATACAGAATGTCTATAACTTTAAAAGCGAACAGCAGGATTTGCTTTTGCGCCGCTCCTTTGTTGAACCTGGCTACGATGATACTTATACCGATGCAGGAGGTATTGAAAGATATGAATTAGTTAATTTACCTTCGGAGGGAGGCGGCACGATCTTACCGACTGTGGGTATTATAATTGAATTTTAATTTTGTTGGATATGAAAATGCGCATCTCTGAACTGATTTCCATGACATTATTTGCTGCAAGCATGTTGCTTTTGCTGACAAACCAATATAGTTGCAGCACGTCTAAAATTCCGACCGTATACCCAGTCGATACACTCAGCACCAATGTGAATAACCAGGGAGCTGCGCTTTCCATCTATTTCGAAAGAGGAATAACACACAACCACCCTTTGATGGCTATATGGATTACCGACACCAATAACCGTTACATCGAAACGCTTTACGTGGCAAAGAGCATTGCAAAAGGAGTGTTTGAACATGGCGATAAAAGCACAGGAAAATGGCTTGCAGGTGCGCTCCGCAGACCCGCCGCACTTCCTGTTTGGGCTCACAATCGTGGAGTACGTGAAACCGATGGATTGTATATTCCCACTCAGGAAACTCCTATGCCCGATGCCGTAACAGGAGCCACACCTGCCAATAATTTCGTACTTAATACCAGACTCACCAAAGAGTCGCCCCAGGTAATTGATGTCTATTTCGAAATAAACCAACCTTGGGACTGGAACGAATACTGGACTACTACCCTGCATCCCGAAGATGCTGAATACAAAACATCTTGTCAGCCGGCATTGGTTTATAAAACCCGTATCGAATTAAATAATCCTCAACAGCAATATGTTTTTGAACTAATTGGACACAGCAAATTCAATGGATCCAGTGGGGATATATTTCCCGACCTCTCCACCATTACCACTGCAAAAGATATTGCCGCTAAAATTGAAGCAAGGTTAATTCAATAACATTCGTTACCGAAATGAGATGACGCATATCATCGCCTATGAATAGATAAATATTCTCGCGTATCGTATCTATATGTTAAATTTCCAGCATGAAACGATACTTCAACCCTATGGGCCTTTATTCTTATATTCTTGCAGTATTACTTTTCTTTTTTCCGGTTACCATCTATTGCCAGTCAGATATAACTCAGCTTGAGCAAAAAGTAACAGAATATGCCTCTGCCGGAAATAAGGTGGAACAAGCTTCGGCCTTAAACAAACTTGCTCTTTTGTTATGGCAAAGTGGCGAGCTCGATGCTGCCGTTTCACGCTTCGACGAATCTCTTCAAATTAACACAGAACTAAAGAACGCCAATGCCCAGCGTATTATTCACGGATACCTTGGATTAATTTACCTCGAAAAGGAAGACTATTCTCTCGCTGTGAAAAACTTTTCGAAATCGATAGAACTGGGCGAAGCCAAAGGACGGAAACAAGATTTGGTTACTGATTATTACAATCTGGCACTCGCTTATCAGGGCATGGGGAACTTTGTAAAATCGAATGAGCAAGCACATATTTCACTAGAGCTTTCGCTTGAGAGCAATAACCTTAAATCGACCAAGAGCAATTACCTTTTATTGGCAGAGAACAGCGAAAAACAAGGAAATAACAAATTGTCTGCTGAATATTACGAACAATACAATGCCCTCACACGCCACCTTCAAAAGGAGCAAATGCAGACCCTAGAGGCTGAAAAAAACCAGATTGCCTCGCAGATAGAAAGAAAAGAACACGAGTTGCGCTCCGCACTCGACACCCTCGACGAAGTAATGGCTACCAACAGGGCCATTCAGCTTCAGCAGGACCTGCGAGAAGCCCAGATACGCGAAGAGCAAGCCATAATCCGTGCCCGCGAACAATTGCGCAAATCGCAAATATTTTACCTTACCATTGCCCTGGGACTATTTATGTCGGTGCTTATTCTTCTGGTAATACAAAGCCGCCTTCGAAAGCGAAACAATACACGCCTAAAGGAACAAAATGCTGAAATCGAAAAACAAAAACTCGAAATCGAAAAACAACGCGACCTGGCGAATAAGCAGCGCAAAAACCTCACCGATAGTATTCAATATGCCCGACGCATTCAATCTGCTGTGATACCCAGGCAGGAATCGTTGCACAACAATTTTAACGATTCGTTTATATTTTACCAGCCACGCGATATTGTGAGCGGCGATTTTTATTGGTTTGCACGAAAAGATAACATTTTTGTGATTGCAGCAGCCGACTGCACTGGACATGGCGTACCCGGAGCCTTTATGAGCATGCTCGGTGTAGCCTACCTGAACGAAATTGTAAATAAAATCGCCATCAACATTCATATCAATGCCTTAAATGCCGATGACATACTAAACCAATTACGGGAGAAAATAATCGATTCCCTACATCAGTCAGAAAACCTCCGCGACCCGAAAGACGGCATGGATATAGCCCTTTGCATCATCGATTTTGAAAAGAAAAGAATGCAGTTTTCAGGAGCCTATAATCCGCTCATTTTAATCAGAAAAGGCGAATTGATGCACCATGCAGGCGATAAAATGCCTGTAAGCTACCATACTCGCAGGGACATTCCTTTTAGCCGAAAGGTCATCGATCTGAAAGAAAACGACTGTATCTACCTTTTTACCGATGGATTTATTGACCAGTTTGGTGGGAAAGATGGTCAAAAGTTTCTGATGAAAAATTTTACTGCCCTGCTTCAATCGATGCATCATAAACCCATGCAGGAGCAGAAAGAAATATTGAAAAACACCTTCGACTCATGGAAAGGTGAGTATACCCAGATAGACGATGTGCTGGTGATAGGTTTCCGCTTTGTTACTGCCTTGGCCGATCGCACCAGCGACTGGCAGAGCAAAACAGTGCTCATCGCAGAAGATACCGATATCAACTTCTTCCTTATGGCTGAGGTTTTGAAAAAAACAAAAGTCAAACTTCTGAGGGTGAAAAATGGCGCCGAAGCGGTTGAACTTGTAAAATCAAACCACGTCGATCTGGTGCTGATGGATATCAACATGCCAACTATGGATGGTTATGAGGCTACAAAACTGATAAAGGAGTTTAGGTCCGAAATACCAATAATTATACAGACAGCTATACACGAAGATGGCTACGAACGAGCCATGAAGGCTGGCGCCAACGATTTTATAGCCAAGCCTATTGACCTTAAATTATTTATGGAAAAAATTGCTAACTTTTTAAACTGATATTTACCCTATGAAAGCTCTATTTATTGAAGGGAAAGAAGATACTCCACAGATTAATTTCGATCCGGAGAAAGGAGTGTTTGAACTTACAGGCCGCTCCCTGCCTGAAGATACCCTTAGCTTTTATGGTCCTGTTTACGAATGGCTCGAAGAATATATTCAACAAGCCAATGACGAAACCAACCTGAAGCTTAAAATCGATTATTTTAATTCGGCCTCGCACAAAGCAGTAAACGAAATACTCCAGATTTTTTCGAAATTACCTGAGAAAGGAAAAAATGTTACGGTCTTTTGGCATTACCTCGATGAGGATGAAGACATGCACGAATCAGGCATCGATTTTCAGGATCTTACAGGTTTGAGTTTTGTATTTAAAAGCTATTCCCTTTAAGCTTCCGTATTTATTCTTAAATGGTTATATTTAACAAAACAATTAATACAGCCAAGCCTATGTTGAGGTACCGATTCTATTTAATAATAGCCATTGCCATGCCCTGCCTGATGCAGGCCCAGCAGAAGCCATCCTTCGAAAAAAAAACTTATGTATCTCCTGAAGGTAAACTTTTTATACAAAAAGATCTTGGTTTGTATTTATGGCTTTCGACTTCTGCCGACGAAAGTTCGAAAAAATACAAATTAGAAAGCAAGGAAACAGCACCTTATGCCAACCCTATGTACCTCGATACAGACGGGTTCAATTCATTCCGCTCGCCCTCGGCAGTAGATCCTGTAACCAGAAAAACTATTTACCCGATACAAGATGTTGTTTTTGAGGTTTATGCCGATGGCAGCTCGCCAAAAACATCCATTTCTTATGGCGAATCTGGCACCTTTGTGAGCGAAGGGAAAACGTACCTGATGGGAAATGCGAAAGTTACTTTTAAGGCGATCGATGATCAATCTGGCATTGAAAATATCTACTATTCACTGGATGGAAAAGAATTTTTACCTTATACTCAACCTATTTCCTTCAGTTCGGAGAAAGAATATATTTTGAAATATTTCTCGGTAGATATGGTTGGAAATGATGAGCCTGTGCACGAAATAAGCCTGGTATACGACAATTCTGCTCCTACCTCTTCACGCACCATCAGTGCCGATGAGCACAACAACATTCTATCGGCACGATCTCAAATTATTCTTAAAGCAGAAGACAAAGGAATAGGGCTTAAAAAGATTGTTTACAAAATCAATGAAGGTGCCGAGCAAAGTTACCTGCAACCCATTTATGCTGCTTCTCTCCCGCAGGGCGAACATACACTTACTTACTATTCTCTTGACAAAGTAGGTAATAAGGAAAATCTTCAGACTTACAATTTTTATGTCGATAAAACCCCGCCAACCATTATCGAAGAAATAGTTGGAAAAAGCTTTTTTGCCAATGGCAAAGAGTTTTCGTCGGGCAAAACACAATTAAAGCTTACAGCGTTTGACAACAAAGCCGGAGTAAAAGAAATTTACTACTCCATCAACAATGGCGAATATCTCTTGTACACCAAGCCTGTTTTTCTTACACAAGCCTCGGGTACGCTCAACATTAAAACATATGCAGTGGATAACGTCAACAACAAATCAGTTGCCCAGTTGGCCAACGAAAAAGCTTCAATACCTTATATCGATCTTTCGGGTCCGACACTTGGCCAGTTTATTTCTAATCCCACTTTTAAAACGCGCGATACCGTATTTGTAAGCTCAAAAACCAAATTGAGCCTGAGTGCACGCGATCTTGAAGCTGGGGTAAACCGGATCGAATATAGTATCAATGGCGCCACTTCAGAAATTTACGAAAAACCCTTCACGCTTCAGAACGAGGGTGTACATACAATCAGTTTTGTTGGCTACGATGAGGTAGAAAATACCAGCTCAGGTTCATTCATGGTAAAAGTTGATAACGAAGGACCTTCGATTAGTTATCAGTTCAGCACCTCGATTATTGGCAGCACTGCAAACGGCAATGTTTACCCCACACATGTAATATTATTCCTCTCTGGTACCGACAAGGTTACTGGTCTTGAAAACATAAAGTATTCTTTTGCCGATGGCATTCAAAAAGCTTATGTGGCGCCTATTACCGGGCTAACACCCGGTGTAAAAACCATCACCATTGTGGCTACTGACAAACTGGGCAACTCCACTCAACAGGAAATAAAGTTTGAAATAAAATGAAGCCCTGAAGCAAATCATTTTAATAGCCTCCCCGATATCGGGGAGGCTTTTTTATTCCCTTTCATTGAACCTTTGGAGAAAACTGTTGTTTAATATTCGTTATTTATATTCAGTCTAAATTAAATCTTAAAACAACACCTTATGGCCTTTGAATTACCAAAACTCGATTATGCGTACAATGCACTCGAACCGCACATTGATGCCCGTACCATGGAGATACACCATACCAAGCATCATGCAGCCTACACCACTAATCTGAACAACGCCCTCAACGGTACCGAATGGGCTTCAAAAAACATAGAAGCGATTTTAGAAAACATTTCGAAACAACCCATGGCCGTGCGCAATAACGGGGGTGGATTTTATAACCACAACTTGTTCTGGAAAATTATGGGACCCAATGGCGGAGGAGCTCCTACTGGAAAAATACTTGATGCCATTAACAAATATTTCGGGTCGTTCGAAAAATTTAAAGAACAATTTTCTGCAGCTGCTGCTACCCGTTTTGGGTCGGGTTGGGCCTGGCTGGTGCAAACCAAAGATGGCCTTGTAGTTTCTTCTACTCCCAACCAGGATAATCCTCTAATGGATATTGCAGAAGTAAAAGGCAATCCGATTTTAGGCCTCGATGTGTGGGAACATGCTTATTACCTGCACTACCAAAACCGGAGGCCAGACTATATTTCTGCCTTCTGGAATGTGATTAACTGGAATGAAGTGGCAGCCAGGTTGAAATAGAAAAATTCTAATCCGTCAACATTCAGCTTAAATTCCCCTTCAGTTTAATCCTGTGGGGGAATTAAATTTTTTTTACCCTATACAAAGCCCTGAAAAGAATAAACATCGTGAGATCATAGAGGTTGAGTTCAATTCGTATATTTTTCGTAAATTTATTTGTAAACCAAACTATTTAAGGCTATGATAATGGAAACCTTTGGCAGCCTGGTAAAAGAGGAACAATTAAAAACCGTTGAGGCGGGCATCATACCTAACACACTTGTACTTGAAAACCTTGAACCCTTTCCGGGCTATTACGGAGCACAACCTACTGACCGAATTCCAGACTCCTTTTTTCTGATTATCACACAGAAAGAATCGACTGAAAAGATTCTGCGACTTACGCATATCATTAAAAACAATACCAACATTGAATTCGAGGGAAGCCCGGGCCGTATTTGCATTTATAACGATACGTATCACTGCATCCGCATCAGGGGAATAGAAGACTATACCCTTTTGGCAGTGATACAAAATTATTACCGCGATGCAGGCATCAGTTTCATGAAAAAGAAAAAAATTGATGCCCCGGGTATCATACAGATAAAGAAAATATTCCCGATTGAAAAAATCGATGACATCATTTTTAAAGATGCCGAGCGTGATATGTATTACCTGCGAATCGACAAGCAAGTAAGTTGGAGCCATTTTAAAAAAGTTACCGGACAGGTAAAGAATAACCTCCAGTCGGCAGGTTTTGATGCAGCGCTTGCTGTGGTGTATACCCGTGAGGTGATGGACCTTATCCGCATTTATGGAAAAGATATTCAGATAAAAACCCTGCACGAAATACACCGCAAATACTCCGAGTTTCTTGCAAAATCAATTTATGAGGTGAACCCCTGATTTGTTTCTGAGATTTCCGAGTAATTAGAAGCTTTCCTTTTGTTCTGAAAAAGATTAAAGCTCTTTTACATAAATAGTCTTTATGTTGACAAATTCGAGGAGACCAAAACGCGAAAGCTCGCGGCCATAGCCCGATTTTTTAGTTCCGCCAAAAGGCAGGCGTGGGTCGGACTTCACCAGAGAATTCACAAACACAGCTCCATCCTCGAACAAAGGCGCCAATGAAAGTGCCCGCCCGACATCGTTGGTAATAATGGAAACTCCTAATCCGAAGGCTGAATGGTTCGATAGCTCAACCGCTTGTAAATCGTTCTCGACAGCCATTAATGGTATTACCGGACCAAAAACTTCTTCGTCGAACACCGGCATTCCGGGTTTTACATCAGCAAGCACAGTGGGTGCATAAAAAGCATCATTTTTAAACCCACCACAAAGTAGCTTTGCCCCCTGAGCAAGAGAAGCATTCACCTGTTTTTCAACCTCATCGGCCTGCCAATTTCCAGCCAGGGGTCCAATTTCTGTGGAAGGATTAAGGGGATCTCCAGTTTTTAGGCTACTAACTTTCTCAACCAGAAGTTGGGTAAATTCGGGAAAAACCTCACGACGCACAAAAAACCTTTTAGCCGCAATGCAACTTTGCCCGGCATTCATCATGCGGGCAGCCACTGCGATATCCACTGCCTTTTTTAAATCGGCATCTTCAAGCACAATCAAGGCATTGCTTCCACCCAGTTCGAGCACAGTTTTTTTTATACAATTGCCCGCCACAGCAGCAACAGCTGCCCCTGCCTGTTCGCTGCCAGTAAGTGTTACGGCCTTTATACGAAAATCCTCTATTAAAGCTTGCACTTTCGACGAACCCATTACCAGCGAAGAAAAAACCCCTTGGGACAAACCCGCATCAGAAAAAAGCTTTTCGATGGCAAGTGCACATCCCTGCACATTCGAAGCATGTTTTAACAAGCACACATTGCCAGCCATAAGTGTGGGTGCTAAAAACCGAAATACCTGCCAGAAAGGGTAGTTCCATGGCATGATGCCCAATACGATGCCAAGAGGTTCGAATTCTACCCTACTCAGGTAAGCGTCTGTTTTTATTTCTTCGGCTTGTAAAAAAGTAGATGCATTTTCGGCGTAATACTCACAAATCCAGGCACACTTTTCAATCTCAGCTTCTGCTTCCCGAACCGGCTTTCCCATTTCAGTGCTTATCAACACTGACAGTTTTTGTTTATCGGCGCGTAAACGATTGGCTGTGGCTATTAATTTTTCAGCACGTAGTGGGATAGATACCTTACTCCAACTTTTAAAAGCTTCGAGTGATTGATCCAGGCTTTGCTGAAGCTGGCGATCAGAAATTTCATCGTATTCGGCAATAAGCTGCTGATTGAAGGGATTGAGGCTTTGAAGTTTCATAGCGGTGATTTTTTCAAACTTAATGAAGTATGCCCATAATGAAAAGAACAGAAATCAGAGATGCTCAAAAACAAGGTTTATTTATCGCTTGTTTTTCTGTAAGTTTGGTCAAATGAAAACCCTGACAGTCGTATTCTTTGCCAGCTGGAAATTTGCCCTCACCTTTCCGCTGGCCATTTATTGCATGCATATGAGCATGGCCGAAACCCTTTTTTACATCAATTTGGGTGGAGCTCTTGGGGTGCTTTTCTTTGCCTTTTTATCGAAACAAATTCTAGTTTTCTGGAGAAAAAAAATAGAACCTATTTTATTTCCCGGAAGAAGAAAGAAACCCATTATGACGACATATAATCGAAAACTGGTAAAATATAAAAATAAATATGGTCTTGCAGGAATTGTAGTTTTAAACCCTTTGGTTCTTTCGATACCTGTGAGCACCTTTTTAATCATGCGATTTTACGGGCACAAGCTCCGAAACCTGGGCTGGTTAATTGCAGGACAAGTTGCATGGTCGGTGGTTTATTCTGTTTTCTATTTCTATGTAAAACAAAACCTGCCCATCTGGTTTTAGGCTACTATTTTTTTATAACTTCATGCAATAAGTAAGAATTTTTCCCGTCGAACTAAGGGTAAAATATCAATTATTTGTGTCACCATTAAAACCAGCACTATGCATCTCAGAAAAGCGTATCTTCTGCTTCCATTAATATCATTGCTGTTTCTTACAGACATCAAAGCCCAAAAAATCCCGGCAGGAGGTTCCCTTATCTATAACCTTCAAACCAGGGGATTCGGAGTTGGAGCCCGTGCCGAGTTTGAAATAAAACAAGTTGACCTTTTGGAAGGAATTTACCTTGTTCCGCAGGTAGCTTATTTTCCGGGTTTCAATACCATTCACGAATTTTATGCAGGTTCGAGCTTGCACCTGGGTGTTTATGCCACAAAAATGTTTAGGGTGTATGCACTCACTAACCTGTCGTACAATGGGTGGATTAACCATGATGAATCGGCTGCTTCAAACGCCAAATTCTCCAACCTTCAATTCGACCTGGGTGCCGGAATAAGTGGCACGAAATGCTGGCGGCCATTTTTCGAATACCGCTATAACCTTAAATGGAAAGAAGCCAGTCTGCATCTTGGCTTGCTTTATGTCTTCAACTGCAACCAGCGTGGCATGGTACCTTGTTCCGATATTCCTGATGCTCCGAAATTTTAACAAAAAAAATATTCGCATGAAAACTTATCTATCGGCTGTAAAATTTGCGGCCTGCTTTTTAGCCCTTGTCCTTATCGCATTTTCTTCCTGCTCTTCGGAGCGCATTGAGCCTGAAAATAATCTTGTAGAATACGAAGATGCTACTGAATACCTCGAATCGAAAAAGGCCCAGGAACAGGAGTATGAAATTACTGAAGAGGGTGATGGTCCGTTAGTATGCCAACAAGGAACAAAAATATGGCTATCGAATAGCTTGCTCATGTACCCAAATGGCGACAGCGTAGATTTTCCGTACACCATTAAAGTAATAGAGCTGTATACACCTGCAGACTATATTTATTATCAAATGCCCTCAGTATCTGGCTCAGTATTGCTAAGCACCTTGGGTGAAATACGTGTACGTGCTTATAAGGACAATGTAGAACTGGTTTTGAGACCCGAAAAAACATGGCGGATAGAAGTACCCTCAGACGAAGACATCAACGACCTGCTTTGTTATTATGGCAATGCAGCTGAGAGCAAGGTGAACTGGGCGAATCTGCACCAAACACCCTTCGACTCTGTGGCAGAGGGTTACCAGGCAGATGCCAAAGCTTTAGGATGGCTGGCCTGTTCGAAAGATGCCATTGGAGCCCTGGAAACCACCACCATCGGTTTTTATTCGGACAGTATCAGCCTTTCGAACCTTCAGATATTCATCTACCTGCCTGGTGTAAATGGAATTACTCAGGTTTCGGGCACCAATTCCATACCCGTGCCTGTGGATGAAACAGCCAGGATTATTGTAATTGGCCGCCAGGGCGAGCAACTTTATTGTTTCCATGAGGAAATTGAAACCGCCCCGGAAAACAATATCGAAGTAAGCCTTGAGCCTATCAGTGAGGCAGAACTGACAGCCCTGCTGAATGCGCTTTAAAACGAATGGCACATTGGTGTAATTGATGGATTCAATTCGACAGATTATTAAAACAATCATTTTTGCGAATCCAGGCCTGGGTTGATTCATAAATGATTAGCCCATATTATACCGGTTACAAGCTTATTTTATATTTTGCCCACGCTCACCCATCTTCCGATAACCGTCGGAACCCCTAAAGGAGATGAGCCACACGCGAAGCATAATGTGAATGTTGGTTAAAAAAAACAAATGCTTGATATTATGATTAATACAAACCAATATTTAATTTCCAGGCACGATAAAGAGCATTCATTATTCATAATTATTATGTCATAAAATGTTTTCGATTAAGAAAAACTCTGGTGATGGTCTGAATTATCGGGTTTTTAGGTTGTGACAAGCCTCCCGGGGTTAATGGTTAACTGTATGCCTTTGGTTTTACTCTATAAGCCTATGGCTATTTGTTAAAACGCGGAGGCAGAATTTAAAAACCCTTTGGCTATTTGTAAAAGTGCGAAGGCAAAATGTAAAAACCCTTTGTCTTTTTGTTAAAACGCGGAGGCAGAATGTAAAAACCCTCTGGCTATTTGTAAAAGCGCGGAGGCAGAATGTAAAAACCCTCTGGCTATTTGTAAAAGTGCGGAGGCAAAATGTAAAAACCCTTTGACTATATGTAAAAGCGCGGAGGTAGAATGTAAAATGCCTTTAGGAAAATGAAGAAGCACTTTTAAATAATGCAAAAGCCCTCGAAGTATATGAAAAATGCCTCTTGCTAAAAGGCAAAGTGCTTAGGCAAAATTTAAAAGTGCTAAGATTTAAGCGTAATTACCTGAGATTGGTAAACTTTAGCCCGCCAATTTGTTTGAATTGAGGGCTTGAGGCACCAAAAACTGACTTCACATAAGCCTTTGCATCGCCGGCAGCATCATATATACCCGACGGATTATGGTACAGCACTTCGTTACGGGCAATACGGGCATTGTTTAAGGTAACAGAGGCTGCGACAACGGCTGCATTGCTTGAGTTTAAAGCGGTATACAAAGCCGTGAGGCCGGTCACTGTTAACTCGGTTTCGTTGGGTGCATACACCGCATTGCTTGCCAGGAGTTTAATGAGTTTATCGAAATTGTCGAGGCGGTTGTCATAACTCATTTGTGAGGCCGAAGACTCTTTTACCGTTTTACCCGCCGCAGCTTTTAGCTGTTTTTCTTCGTCGCTTAGTTTTGCCGAAGCGCGGCCACCCTGAATTTTGCGTGCCAGTGATTTGGCACTGTCGATTGTTTGAGCGCTAGCCCCGGAGGCTTTTAGAGCATTGCTTACACGTGTAATGAATTTGCTTAAAGGAGCAAAAGCAATTTCGCGTGCAGCAATGGCATTGGTGTAGGCCGACAAAGCTGAATTGACCGCAGCCATGGCAGTTTTGGAACGTGCAGAGAGCGATTGTAAAGCCGGCAGCGCAATGGCTGCATTGGAGGGGTTGTAGGCTGTGCCATAATCCGATACAAAAGAGATTAAGACATCGAGGTTGGCCACATTTTTTGCATGGCCGGTTTCTACGGTACTTGCCATAATAATAGACTTAAGGGTTAGAAATGAGGGAACTATCGTGTTGAAAATTATGAAATTGGAAAAGGAAAAAAAATATTGCGTGCTGAAAAAAAATTAACAAGTTATTCACCTAGCCTTTGTTTTGTTTTTTTGAGGGAGGGAAAAAGGGACTGGATGGCTGCAAAGAGCAGAGCTTTTTTGAAATAAGGGCACGAGTTGAAAACGTGCAGTGGGTGGATTTTTAGGGTAAGGAATTTTTTTGTAAGTTGGGGGTATTATCGGGTTGGCAGCAATTATAAAAAAAATGAATACTTCCAAGAATAAGGATTTTGTATTTGAAGAAGATGATTATTTATGGAAATACCTTGATTTACATAAATTTTTCTATTTTATTATACATAAAAACCTTGTTTTTACCAGATTGGACAGGTTTGAAGATCCATTAGAAGGACTTCCTGATAAAATTTTAAGTATACTATCTATTTTGGAGATAGAACCTAATTCCAAAAAAGAATTAAATGATTCATTCACAGATGAACAAAAGGATGATTTTTTAATTAAACGCAGACACGATGAAAAATATGCAAATGAACAAATTGATTTATATCAAAAAATGCAATTTGCAAATTGTTGGTTTCTTAGTAGAAAGGAATCTTTTGCCATGTGGAATAATTACTCAAATAAAGATAGTGTCGCAATTAGATATAAACCTAATGATTTGCTTAAAATAGTATTGCCTTCTGCAAATAGCTATGTTCATGCGGATTTTCAAGAATTTGTTTATGGCCTTGTTGATTATGATGATATTTGGCCTTATAATCACTATAAGAAAAGCAGAAAAGATATAATATATACTGCTTTTAAAAAGGACAATAGCTATGAACACGAAAATGAATTTCGATTTTTAGTTGCAACAAATACAGAGTGTATAAATAAATACGATTCTTTTGAGTTGCCACTTGGTGATATAACAAAAGATGATTTTTGGATTTTTACAAATCCATATATGGACCAATGGAAATTTAATAACCTAAAACAGATGCTCAAAGATTATTCTATGGATAAAAAACTATATAAGTCAAAATTAAAAATAAAAAAATAACTGTTGGCAACATGCAGTATAGCCAATAAGGGTTTCAGAGGTATGTGAAGAGGTGAAACACGCTCTAACTTTTGTTTAACTTGATAGTAAATCGCCCGCAATGGGCAACTTTTCATACCGCCACCGTTAGCGGAATAGTTGGCAGTAAACCTGTATAAATTTGTTGAACCTTAAAAACTTAACGGCTAAGTATAGAAATGGCGAATAAAAAGTATTATGTTGTTTGGGTAGGAAGGCAAACAGGTATTTTTGATACTTGGGATGATTGCAATGCTCAAATATTTGGTTTTCCTAAAGCTATCTACAAATCTTTCAAAACAAGAGAATTAGCAGAGCTGGCTTTCCAGAGTTCAAGCAAAGAATTTATAGGTAAAGAAATATTTGAAACAGAGTTGACACCTGAACAACTATCTTTAATCGGAGAGCCCATTAAAGATAGTATTTCTGTTGATGGTGCGTGGAATACTGCAAATGGATTAGTTGAATATCAGGGAGTTCATACTGAAACGAAAAAGTTATTATTCAAAATTGGGCCATTAGAAGATGGAACAAATAATATTGTTGAGTTTTTAGCTATTGTTCATGCTTTGGCATATTGTAAACTACATAAATTAAACCTTCCAATTTATTCAGACAGTAGAAATGCAATTAGTTGGGTTAGAGATAAAGAAGTCAGAACCTATCATGAAAAGAGTGATAAGAATAAAAAATTATTTGAGCTCATTGATAGAGCCATCAAATGGTTAAATGAGAATAAATATGAGAATGATATTCTCAAATGGGAAACAAGAGCTTGGGGTGAGAACCCAGCAGATTTTGGAAGAAAATAACTTATATATTAAACCAATAATAAAAAAATTGACGACAACTATAAGAACCAATTTAGGCGCTTTAAATGATAAACAACGAGAAGCTGTTGTAAGCGAGGATAAGCGTTTACTGGTACTAGCTGGTGCAGGCTCAGGAAAGACTAAAACTCTTTTGCAAAAGCTCATTTACTTAATCGAAGAAAAAGGAGTAAGCCCTTCAAGTATACTGGCTATTACTTTCACCAAAAACGCGACCAACGAAATGATTGACCGACTTATCATCTCGACAGACGAAAGTGGTGTATATGAAAAGCAACTTTTTGACAAACGAAAAAGTATTGCAGACAAAGACAAAGAGCGATTTTTACAGCAGAAAAAATATACTTGGATTGACGGACTTACAATAAAAACTTTTCATAGTTTTTGTTATAGCGTTTTACGCAACTATGGTGTAAATGAATTTGATAACAAGTTCAAAATTATTGGTGATGAAAAACGTGATGAAGAAGATGAACTTTCAAAACACGTTGCACCCGTAACTGCTTTTGAAGTAATGCACAAACTTTTAATTGACGATTGTGAAAACACTGAATATCTATTAAAACTCAAACGCTACATACTTGATTATATCATTGACAAAATCCATTTAAAACAAGCAGACCCAAAATATATTCCGAAAGACGGAAAATATTTTTCGACACTCAATGGAACAAAAGTTCGTTCCAAATCAGAGCAGTTTATAGCAGACTGGTTTTATAGACATAGCATTAAGTATGAATATGAGCCACTTCTAAACGTAAAAGATTTTTCATTCCATCCAGACTTTTACATTCCTGACGCAAATCTTTACATTGAACATATCAGTGATAAAAGTTTTTCAACCAAAGACAAAGAAGAACAATTTCAAAAAGGAAATCTGTTGTTGGTGAAAACTTTTGAAAGCATGACAAAAGATTCTGCATTATTCAATCACACACTTGACAAAATTGTAAAAAATCGATTACCAGCCGACTATCACAAAACAATTTCTATAAACTTTAAAGAAGAATTTCACGGCTACCACGAAGATATAAAAGATTTTGTGCAACAGATTATGCGTATCACGGATATGATAAAAGTTGAAAATATCAATATTGACACCGTTTTAGAAAACGCAAGAAAAGACCAACACGAACGAGTTCGCAATTTTTATGAATTGGCAATTCCAATTGTTAAAAAATACATTCATTACTGTACAGATAAATCTTACCTTGATTTTAACGACTTAATTTCGCGCACCACTTCGTTATTTCAAAATCATAGCGATATTGCAAATAAATACAAAAGTAAATTCCAATACATTTTAGTTGACGAATTTCAAGATGTAAACAACTTGCAAGTTGAACTCATCAAATTGTTGCTTACTGACAATACACAGCTTTTTTGCGTAGGCGATGATTGGCAAAGTATTTACGGCTTCAGGGGTTCAAACGTTAGCTACATTGTAGAATTTGAAAAACATTTTTCAAACGCAAGGACAATTAAACTCAACTTAAATTATCGTAGCACACAAAACATTGTTGGTGCAAGTAATGAAGTTATCAAACACAACAAATTTAAAGTTGAGAAAGACGTTCAAGCATCAAAAAAATCCGAACATAAAATTGTTGTTTTTGCAGGTAACACAGAAGAAGAAAATATGCAATTTTGTTATGACAAAGTAAAAGAGTTATTAGATGAAGGGATAAACAATGACGAAATTTTATTTTTGTATAGACGAAGCAAAATGTATTCGCCATATTTTTTCAGATTTAAAAATGAAGACATTCGTGTTCAAAGCAAGACAATTCATGCTTCAAAAGGACTCGAAGCAAAAGTTGTTTTCATTATCGGCTTGACAGAGGGTAATGGTGGTTTCCCTGATATTTGGCTTGAAGACAGAATTTTTCAAGTGATTAAAAAAGCAAATCATGATTTGCTGATGGAGGAAGAAAGACGTTTGTTTTATGTTGCTATTACAAGAGCAAAAGACAAATTATTTTTAATCACACAAAAAGGCAACGAATCAAGTTTCTTGAAAGAAATCCCATCAGCCTATACAGTAAGGTCAACAAACGCAATTAAACAAGTAGTTGACAAAGTAATTCTATGCAACAATTGTTTTAGTCAATTGGAAAAACTTCATAAGTTTTGCCCATACTGCGGACAAAAAGTAGTCGAAGAAAATGAGGATAAGGAAAAATCATACACAGTTGATGAAATAAGAAAGACCTATGCTCAAGCTTATCAGCCATGGACAAAGGAAGATGACGATAAACTGGAACTATACTTTTGTGAAGGTAAAAAAGTGAAAGAACTAGCGCAAATATTTAGACGTAACGAGGGAGCAATAAATTCTCGCATAAAGAAACTTGACCTTAAAGAAAAGTACGAAAAATGATTTCTGAATATAAATCAGGAATTGCCCGAACACATAACAATGTATATGCAAAATAGGCGAAATAACAGTAGTTTCAATGGCTGTAGTCCGCTTCAAATTTGGAATACTTTAATAAGCTTGAAGCCCGCAATCGGCAACTTTAAATACGGCCAAACGTTAAGCCTAATTTAAAAAGTATGAAAAAAATAGAACAACTGGATGCCTTAATATTCATAGATACTAATATACTTCTTGATTTTTATCGAATACGAACAAGCGATGTTAGTTTAAAGTATTTAGAAAAGATTGAAGAAAATATGAATAGGTTAATTACAGGTGATCAAGTGGCAATGGAATACAAAAAAAATAGACAAAAAGTTATTCTTGAGTCACTTAGTAAATTTAAAAATCCAGATTGGAATTCCTTGACTCCTCCTGCTATTTTAAGTTCAGCACAACCTGTAAAAATAATAAATGATAAAAAGAAAGAAATTATTTCTCAGCAAAATAAACTAAAAACTCGTATTGAAGGTATACTAGCTAGACCTCAGTATAATGATGATGTTTACAAAGTTCTACAGCGCATATTTAAAAATAATTCAGAATATAATTTAGACAGAGAAAAAAAAGATCGTTTCAAAATTAGAAACCTTGCAAAAAAAAGATTTTTATTAGGTTATCCTCCTAGAAAAAAAGACGATAATTCAATAGGAGATGCAATAAATTGGGAATGGATAATAGAATGTGCCATTAGAAGTGGCAAAGACATTGTTTTGGTGTCCAGAGATACGGATTTTGGAGCATCATTTAATAATGAGTCATATTTGAATGATTGGCTTAAGCAAGAATTTTCGGAACGTGTAGGAAAGAAACGTAAAATCATATTGACTGATAAATTAGCATATGCATTTAAGCTTGTTGATATTGTTGTAACAAAAGCGATGGAAGAAGAGGAGGATCAAATAATTAAAAGTGAAAAAGGCAAATTGATTATGCCGAAAAACACAGAAACTGACTTTTTTGAGAGAATGAAAAAATACTTTGATAAAGATGAATAACTAGGCATAACAATGAATATACAAAATTGGCGCAACAGTAGTAAATTCAATGGTTGTAGCCCGCTTCAATCCCGAAGTAAATCGGAATGTAACTTGATAGGAAAACGCTCGCAAACGGCAACTAACCTTACCGCCAATGTTGGGCGCAAGTGGCCGAGAAAATCCGTCAAAAAAAATAGAATTAAAAATGATTGATGACAATTTAAATAAATCGGATTTAGAATGTATCGATATGTTGAAATATATCTTCAAAGATGCTTTACAATTTTATAATAAATTAGCACCAAATGGATTGATTAATTCAGAATATATCTTATTCTTACATCCCACGCCAGACCAGCAATTTGAGGAGTACATTAGAATAAACGACAACCTAAAACGGTTGACAAAAAACCCTAAAAAAGAGCAAAAACAAGTTGATATAAGCGATTTTAGACAAGATGAATTGACTGAATTATCAGAATACAATGAGTTTTTTTACATATTAGGACTTTCAACATATGATATATTTTCAAATAACCATGAAGTATTTGGAAATGACAATAAAATCTATGACTTCGGTTCTTTGAGAGGAAGTGGTAGATTTATTGCTGATTTTTTCAACAAACATTATCCAGATAATTCAGGAAAATATGACTACATGGATTTTTATATGGGGACAATCTGGATTAGAGAGAGAGGTAACCTGACACCTTTCTATGAATATATTTTCCAAAAATTAAAGGATTGGAAATGTGATTGGAAATATTCTTTTCCAAGAATGTTTTTAGTTGACCCGAAAAAAATATTTGATGATTCAAGTAATACCAAGATTGAGGAATATAAACCTGAGAAGGCAATACAAGAACAATTAGAATTATCGGACAAGGACAAACAAACTCAAAAGTTTCAGGATGAATTAGATAAGATTTATAATGAGGAATACGATGAAGCCAAATATAAACCTTTAAGCCAGATGGTTCAAGCTTATAAAAATATTTATGGTTTATTACCACAAGGACATCCTCAAAAAGAATTTGAATAATCACCAGCGCCCAACACATGGTATAGTGCATGCGGGTTTCAGCGGTTTGCAGGCGTTTGTATCACGTAAACAAAGGCAGCTGTAAACTGATAGATGATCAATCTGCCTAACCACCACAGCTCTCACGCGCAAACCGTTAGCAACAAGCTTGCATTATGCAACAACTTAAATAAACCAAAAGAAAAATAGCCATTGAGCAAATGTAAAAGTTTGGCAGCCCGTCCTTGCAGGTTTCGCGGCTCTGCAAAACACCTCGCCCGCCCTGCATAATTGTTTCATTAAGCTTCTGTTAAACAAAAAATAGTAACTTGTACGTATTAATAAAGCTTTATACACAACCATGAGCCTTTTTCAGAATTCCGTTGAAGTCAAATATTTAAATCAAATTGATTCGAAGCTACTCGATTCGAAGTTTGATGAATTTAAAGCATACTTTGGCAATCCTGCAATACAGGAAAACATTCGGAATAGCAAGGAAGAACAGTTTCAGGAAGGTTTTTTGAGGGAACTATTCGTTAAGATATTAGGTTACACACTCAACCCAAGTCCCAATTACAATTTAACAACAGAATACAAAAATATAAAGGATAGCAAAAAAGCCGACGGTGCAATAATTTCCACAAGAGGACATGTCCCCTTGGTTAAAGCCGTTATCGAACTAAAAGGCACCGATACTATTGATTTAGGTAAAATCGAAACTCAGGCATTCGGATATAAAAACAACCAGCCCGATTGTGTTTATGTTATCACTTCAAACTTCGAAAAGCTCCGGTTTTATATCGACAATGCCATTGAGCATATCGAATTTAATTTGTTTACCCTCACAAAGCAGGAGTTTCAATTGCTGTATTTGTGTTTGAGTTTTGCGAGCATTGAAAAAAACATACCTAAAAAGATAAAAGACGAATCGGTTAGTAAGGAAGACGATGTTACAAAGAAGCTGTATCAGGATTATTCATTATTCAAACGGGAATTGCACCAAAATTTAGTTGCACTAAATCCGCAATTCGACCCGCTTACACTTTTCAAAAAATCGCAGAAACTGTTAGACCGATTTTTATTCTTATTCTTTGCAGAAGACCGGCAGTTGCTGCCACCTAATTCTGTTCGTTTGGTGCTAAACGATTGGAAAGAATTGCAGGAGCGCGACGAGATTGTTCCGTTGTACGACCGGTTTAAAAAATACTTCGGATATCTCAATACAGGTTTCAAAGGAAAACGTTATGATGTTTTTGCATACAACGGCGGATTATTCCTGCCCGATGAAGTATTGGATAATGTAAAAATCAATGATGATTTATTGTTTAAGCATACCTGGAAACTCTCGGAATATAATTTTGTAAGTGAGGTTGATGTAAATATTCTCGGCCATATTTTCGAAAACTCACTGAATGAGTTAGAAGAGATAAACGCACAACTCGAAGGGAAGGAAGTCGATAAAACAAAAACCAAGCGTAAAAAGGATGGCGTTTTCTACACCCCAAAATACATAACAAAATACATTGTCGAAAATACGGTTGGTCGTTTGTGTGCAGAGAAAAAAACAGAACTTCAGATAAACGACGAAGACTATACAACCGATAAAAAACGACAACTTAAAACCAAGCAAGCTTTATTAGATAAACTTAATACCTATAGCAATTGGCTTTTGCAATTAACAATATGCGACCCTGCTTGTGGTTCCGGAGCTTTCTTAAACCAGGCATTAGACTTTTTAATTTCTGAACATCGGTATATCGATGAACTAAAAGCCAAATTATATGGAGTGCCAATGGTTTTGAGCGATATCCGTAAAAGCATTCTCGAAAACAATATTTTCGGTGTTGATATTAACGAAGAGAGCGTTGAAATTGCAAAACTCGCATTATGGTTACGCACTGCCGAACCAAATCGCAAACTCAACGATTTAAACAACAACATTAAATGCGGTAACTCCTTAATCGACGACCCTGCTGTTGCTGGCGATAAAGCCTTTAACTGGCAAAAGGAGTTTCCAAAGGTTTTTGTTGAAAAGGAAAAAAAGGCGTGGCACATAACAACTGCAACACATAATTCGCGCTATTCTCAACGAATGTTCGACAACCATGTTAAACTTGGAGAACCAGTTTGGCTGAGCGAAAAGGAAGAAATAATTGTTTCACAAACTCTTGCCGATATAGTAAAAAAAGACAAGCTAAATGTGCTGGCCTATAACATATGCGGCGACCACATGCACATCCTGCTCGTATGTGAAGAAAAAGAAGTGCCGAAAATAGTAGGTAAGATAAAAGCTATGTCTGCCCGGGCATGTAATATAGAAATGGGACGCACTATACCTATCGAGGAAACAACAAGGGAGCATGCTCCCTTGTCGAGAACCGGAACCGATACTTTCCCCTTGTCGGATATATCTGCTATATCTCCGTCGATAACTTCCTCGACCTTCTCGCCGGATAAGGCTTCGACAAGGGAGCATACTCCCTTGTCGAAAACCGGAACCTATACTGTCTCCTCGTCGGAAACCGATAGGGATAGGGATAGGGATAGGGAAACAAGGGGACATGTCCCCTTGTCCTATTCCGATTCCGATACCGATTCGGAAACCGAAACCGACTCCTCGTCGAAAAAAAATTCGAACTATACCGAAAAAGGCATAACACAGGCGCACCTGTGGACACAGAAATTCGGGTGCAAGGAAATAACTTCCGATGAACAACTGAACAATACCCTAGCCTATATACAAAACAACCGTAACAAGCACGAGTTGCCTTTCAACAAGGGGCTGCAACCCCTTATCGATGAAATTTGCTGTACGACCGAACACGCTTTCCGCACCGAATATGGCGGCGGCTTTGATGTAATAATTGGTAATCCGCCTTATGGAGCAACTTTTAATGACGAGGAAAAGAAATATATTTCGAATTTTAAAACATATAAGTATAGGTTTGAGAGTTATGTTTATTTTTATGAAATAGCACTTAGAATTTCTAAAAACTCAGGTTTTATTGGATATATTACACCTGAACTTTGGTTAAGTTTAGAAAATTGTGAGCCGTTAAGAAGTTTTATCTTTTCAAATTCTGATTTATTAGAGCTTTCTATCATTGGTGAAAATGTTTTCAATGATGCTGTTGTAAATACTGTTATTGCAATAATTTATAATGGGAAAAAGCATAATGAATTTACTATTATAAAAAATGGCATTAAGTCGATTTATTTATATGATGATTGGAAGCAAGCTAGGTTGCTAGCAATTGACTATAGGATAACAAAGATTGAACAAAAAATAATTGAAAAGATAGAAAGGAATTCGATTAATCTTAAAGAATTCGGTGAGGTTATACAAGGTATAACGCCTTATGATAAATATCGGGGACAAGATAGTGAATTAATAAAAAGCAGAGGTTACCATTTTAACTTTAAAAAAGATGATACTTGTGGAAAATGGTTAAAAGGTGAAGATTTAAATAGATATTCATTATCATGGAGTGGAGAATGGTTGAGTTATGGAGAATGGCTAGCTGCGCCAAGAGAAAAAAAATACTTTGAAGGCTATAGAATACTTTTTAGAGAGATACCCGGAAAAAATAGAAGAATTCAAGCTGTTATAACTAATGAAACAAGCTATTATGGGCATAGTATTACACCGTTTATATTAAACGATAGAGATAATATAGATATACTAAAAAAAATCCTATGTATAGTTAATTCTAAAACTTTAAGTTGGTACGGAGGTTTAAAACTTTCAAATTTTGGAAAAGAAATTTTCCCAAAATTAAATCCTCAAGACATCAAATTGTTACCAATCTGTATTGATATTAAGTCTACTATGGAACCCATGAGTGAAAAAGCAGACTTAACATTAACTTTAATTAATGAATTGCAAGAATTATCACAAAAATTCCAACGCACCATCCAGCGCAAGTTCAATTTAGAAGAATTACCTGCAAAACTTCAGGATTGGTATTTATTATCCTATTCAGGTTTTATAAAAGAACTAGCGAAAAAGAAAATAAAACTCTCGCTTTCCGAAGAGGCAGAATGGGAAACTTACTTTCAGGAAGAATCGAAAAAAGCATTGGAAATTAAAACCAAAATCGAAATCACCGACAAAGAAATCGACCAAATGGTTTATAAGCTTTATGATTTAACTCCAGAAGAAATAGAAATAATTGAAAACAGCATAAAATAGCCGTCATGACCCAAGAAACCGCCATAAAATTATTCGAGCAAAAGCAAATCCGCTCAGTTTGGAAGGATGAGGATGAAAAATGGTATTTTTCAATAATAGATGTTATTGAAGTTTTAACTGGTACTGACCGCCCACGCAAATATTGGAGCGACCTAAAAGTCAAGTTGAAGAAGGAAGGTAGTGAGTTGTCCGAAAAAATCGGACAACTGAAATTAGAATCCTCAGATGGTAAATTTTACAACACCGATGTTGCCGATACCGAACAACTTTTCCGGTTAATACAAAGCATTCCTTCGCCCAAAGCTGAGCCCTTTAAAATGTGGCTGGCACAGGTTGGCCGTGAGCGTATTGATGAGATTGAAGACCCCGAACTGGGCATAGACCGTTTAATGGAAACTTACCTGCGTAAAGGATATAGCAAAGAGTGGATAAACCAGCGTTTAAAAAGTATTGAAGTCCGCAAAGAATTAACCGATGAGTGGGATAACCGAGGCGTACAAAAAGGTCAAGAATATGCAATATTAACAGATGAAATTACAAAAGCTTGGAGCGGTTATACAACCAAGCAATACAAGAGCCTGAAGGCTTTGAAAAAAGAGAACTTACGTGACCATATGACAAATCTTGAACTGGTGCTGAATATGCTTGCTGAAGCTACAACCACTGAAATTTCAAAAGAAAAGAAACCGAAAACATTTAAAGATAATACACGGATTGCCCGACAAGGCGGGACAATTGCCGGAAACACGAGAAGGGAAATTGAGGAAAAAACCGGAAAAAGGGTTGTAACGCCCCAGAATGCAAAACAGCTAGATAAAAAGAAAAACAAAGAAATTGATGATTAATGCTTGCAATGCCATAGCAAAGCAGAAATTCAATTCAGTAAAATTGATTGTTCATGAGACAAATAAATAAAAATCGCCCACTGGCGCACCCCCACTGGCGCGCTTTTGTAAAGCGTGCTGAATTGTTTTGTATAGCATTAGGATAGGATTTGCAATCCGGTATTTTTAGTAAGTTGCTGCCTAGATGATAGTTCAATAAATATTGAAAAAGTATAAAGTCTGAGAGTTTTAAAAATAGAAAATCTAAAATCCGCACGCTTTACAAAAGCGCGCGAGAGGGTTTTTAGTTGTAGATATAACCTAGTTGTAGTGCATTTTGCGAACGGCTACTAGTTATCATTTTAAACTTACAAGGATAAGTAATATGGACAAATTTAGTATAGATATATATCGTCAATTTAGAGATGAAGATATTAATCCGACAGAATTTAAACTTGTTTTTTTGGAACTTTTGAAGCGTCAATTATTGTTGAGGAAATTGTTGATAAATTACATGCAGGGGAAGGGATTGCAATAGACTTGATTAAACCGCAAGGGGAAATACCATTAATACGGCTTGAATTCCTAGGTGGACAAGATGAACAAGGAACAATTGATTGGCTGAAGGAGAATTATTCATTTGTATCAAATGATAAAGATGATTTTCAAAATTTGATTGAAGACAATACGGTCCTTTCTTTAGGAGAAATTGAATTAAATGAAAAAGATTCGAAAGAATTACTAGCATTTCTAAATTCTGAATTTTCTGACGGTTTAGGAGCAATTACAAAAAAGATAGGGATTTATGAATGGGGAGCAAGTGATTATTTTGTTGATTTTATAATAAGCCTATCAGCTGGATTTAGTCAAAGTGGAATTGCTAAAATATTTCAATTTCTAAAGAGTAAAGGACATGATTATGCTGAGATTAAACAATTTGATATTAGCGGGATAAAGGATTTTATTTCAAAGAACTACGAAGTTAATTCTAATATGTTAAAATTGACATCAACAAGAACTTCCGAGAATAATCAGACCAGATTTACATTTTCATCAAGATATGCTGATTATATGGTGGAAATTGATAACAAGAATAATGTGAAAGAAAGTAAGGTAAGGCAATTTAGTCAGACAAACATATAAAAACGCACTACAACAATGTATATACAAAATAGGCGAAATAGTAGTAATTTCAACGGTTGTAGCCCGCTTCAACCTCTTAGCGGTTTGATAAGTTTGAAGCCTGCAATCGCCTACTTTGCATATACTAACCGTTGGCAAGACAAAGCGACAGTGCGATGCACAATGAAATAGAAAATTGAATTAAGCATAATAATAAAGGAATAAAATCCCATGCAGAAAAAGTCTTTAGTGGTAATTGACATTCAAAATGACATTACCAAAAACTACAAAGAAATTATTGAAAATGTGAATCGGTCAATAGATTGGGCAGTGGAAAATGAAATTCATGTCGTTTACATAAAGCATTATAACTTATCTGATGGTACAAGGACTTTCAAACCTAATACCCGTGGGTCTGAATTAGTTTCGGATATGAAATTGGTTTCCAATAACATTTTCGAAAAATCCAAAGGCAACGCATTGACCAGCGAAGATTTTGCAGACTTTATCGAAAAAAATGAAATAAGCGAATTTTACATTACAGGAGCAGACGCCATTGCCTGCGTGAAATCAACCGTTTTTAATATGCGCAAGGAAAACTACCAAGTTACAGTCTTATCAGATTGTATTACGAGCTATGATAAAAGGAAAATTGACGAAATGCTGAATTATTACGAGAAAAATGGCAGTAAGATAATTAGTTTGAATGACTTGATAAATTCTAATTAAAAATGCCAACGGCTCACATCGTATATTAAAACATTGGGCAGTCATTGGGTTATCGGGAATTTCAGCTCGTATTAAAAGTACTTGAAACTTAACTGTGAAGTGAAGTCAAGCCTTCCAAAATGAAGCTCCCCGCAGCAAGCTGACGGGGTATCTGCAAAGGACTTAATTACATTCTAAATGACAAGAAAACTATTCCCAGGGACCCCATTCCATGGTAAGCCGGTCGCGTGTACGACCCTTGCCGGTTGTGGTATTATGCTGATAATAACTCACTCCATCGTCTTCGAAGGTGCAACTAATAATTTCGACCTTTTCAGGGGCACCGGGAGTATAATTGATTAAAAGCGTCTGACTTACTTCTCCCTTATCCTGATACACATAGCGGCTCACATTGCCCTCCTCATTTAATTCAACAAATGTTTTCCAGTTCTCTGCTCCGCTGTTACTTCGGAATGAGCCTGCCCGCAAGTTACCGGCATCGTCAAAATCGTAAGTATATGTACCCTCGGTATATTCGTTTGGTGGATTATTCGATCGAACCAATTCGTAAGCGTAGCCTGTTTTTTTGACTGTATAGCTGGTAATCAGGCATACTTTTTCTTCCTCTTTGGCCGACCAGCGTTCGCAAAGCTTTACCAATTCATACGATGCCAATTCGTTACCCGAATAGATATATTGTTTAACCTGCCAAAGCTGATTGAAAAGAAAAGCCTCTCGCTGAAAGGAAGAACTGGCTGCATATACCTCAAAATACCTTTTTACTTTCACCAATTGATGCCGTTCGTTTAAAAAAACCGAGTCGACGGGCGATTTAAAGTAATTCGCATCGTTATGCCTGGCTAATACGGCCTGCTGGCGAATTACAACCACTTTGTCATTTGGGTTATAGGAATAGAAATGTTGAAAATCAGGTGTTTTCAAACTTTTTATTTTGAAAGGCTGATTCCCTGAACTGATTTGGACACCCTCAGATAAAGGAACCACCAGCTTCCAGGGCTGAAAAGGATCGGAGAAACGAAAGGGCAACACTGTGGCACAATAATCTGTAAGGCTTGTATCGCCTTGAATGTTTGCCTGTCCATCAGCTACGATTAGGTTATCGGTGAATGTATACAAACTGGCTTTTACCAATAAAGGCAACTCGCGCTGAAGGTTCTGAAGTGAATCAATTTCTGCCTGGCGTTTTAAAAGCGAGTCTTTCACAAAGGCAGCCCGCAGAGCAGAATCGATGGCCTGTTGCTGAAAAAAATAAGTAGAGTCAATCCCTTGTCCGATTTCATTCATCACCGAGTCTGTATTCTGTTCAGTGCTGTCGGCAACTATGGTCCTGAAAACAGAAGGCCTGTATATGTATGGCTGTTCGACAGTGCCTGAAGTATCGGATTCTTGTGCATGGACTGCCGGCCAATAAAGGGTAAAAGCCAGCACAAAAAATAAGGCCACTCTTATTTGGTTCATAAAATTTACTTTAAAGTGTAAAATCAATTTACAGATTAAAAATAACACCATCAAGGTTTTAAAACTAACAATCACTGAATTCAATGATACATTTTATTAACCAGTCGTGGTATACGCAGGCTCAACCCGAACCATCATTCTATAGCAAAGACATAATTCTCAATCATAGCCTTACGATTTGCATGAACTAAATGATGTATTACTTTTGCCCCACCATATTTAGATGTTTTGAATAAACAAATACTTCGTTTAGCCATACCTTTTATTATCAGCAACCTCACAGTGCCCCTGGTAAGTTCGGCCGACACAGCCTTTATGGGGCATTTGGGTTCTACAGTGCATTTGGGAGCTCTTGGCTTAGGGAGTGCCATATTCAATTTTATCTATTGGAACTTTGCCTTTATACGCATGTCGGTTGCCGGCATGACAGCCCAGGCCTATGGTGCCGATGACCATGCTGAAGCCGGAAAACTACTGGCCAGATCGCTGGCCATC
The DNA here is from genome assembly GCA_016699695.1 of Bacteroidota bacterium. NCBI lineage: Bacteria > Pseudomonadati > Bacteroidota > Bacteroidota bacterium. The sequence goes on along the minus strand of CP065006.1, from coordinate 2,252,989 downwards.
GCTGTATTGGGAACAATTATCCTGCTACTTTTAAGCGGCCCCATAGGCAAACTTAGCTTTTATCTTGCCAAGGGAGAGGAAGCCGTAGAGCTTTCGGCCCTGAATTATTACCGTATCAGAATTCTGGCAGCCCCTGCCACCCTAAGCATGTATGCCTTTATAGGCTGGTTTATTGGCATGCAGAATGCCAGAGCACCCATGTTCATTGCTGTTGCCGTCAATGTCATAAACCTGGTCTGCAATTATTATTTTGTGGCCATTTTAGGAATGAAATCAGAAGGCGTTGCCTGGGGATCGGTTATTGCAGAATACTCAGGCCTGTTTATTGCCCTGGCAATTGTGTGGAAGAAATATCGCCAGTTCCTTCAACATTTTATGCTTAAAACCTTATTTGACTTAAAAAGCTACGGTCGCTTCTTCCGTATCAATTTCGATATCTTTATCAGAACCTTGGCGGTAATTTCGGTACTTACCTGGTACAATTTTGCTTCGGCCGACAAAGGTGCCCTTTTGTTGGGCATGAATGTAATATTTCTGCAAATGGTATATGCCTTCTCTTTCTTTTCCGACGGGTTTGCCAATGCAGCCGAGGCATTAACTGGAAAATTTGTTGGCCATCGCGACATTCAGAACCTGAAGAAACTCATTGGCAAGGTGTTTATCTGGGGAGCTGGAATAGCACTGGCCTTTACCTTGCTTTATGGCTTTGGCTGGAAGAGCATACTGGGTTTGTATACCTCCGATGCAGCCATTGTGGAATTGGCTGGAGATTATATAGGGTGGGTGGTTGCAATTCCTTTGGTAAGTATTCTTACATTTGTATGGGATGGTGTGTACCTGGGAGCAACAGCAACCAGCACTTTACGCAACATTACCCTGGTGTCGGCAGGATTGTTTTTTTGTATTTACCTTTTATTAAACGGAGTGCTGAATAACCATGCACTTTTATTCGCGCAGGTGTTGTTTTTTGCTCTAAGAGGAATTTTACAAACAATATTTTTTAAGAGAGCCATTATTCACCCCATGAGGAAAAATCGATAAAATGACACTTCTCTATTCTCTTGGTATTCTGGTTTATTACGGCTTGATACTGATTGTATCGGGTTTCAACAAAAAAGCAAAACAATGGATAAAAGGTCGCAAGGGTGTATTAAAATTTCTTCGGTCGAAGATAGGGCCTCAAGACAGGGTCATCTGGTTTCATGTTTCCTCGTTAGGCGAATTTGAGCAAGGCCGCCCGGTAATGGAAGCCCTCAAAAAAGAATTTCCCGATCGTAAAATCCTGCTTACCTTTTTTTCTCCTTCGGGCTATGAAATAAGAAAGCATTATTCCGGCGCCGATATTATCTGCTATTTGCCTCTGGACACATTTTTCAACGCGCGACGATTTATAGGCATTACCCATCCGGAACTTACCATTTTTGTGAAATACGATTTCTGGTACCATATGCTTCGCCAGGCCAAAAAATCAGGATCGAAACTGATACTTATCTCCGCTGCATTCCGCGAAAATCAGGTTTTTTTCAAGCCTTATGGAGGTTGGTACCGCAAAATGTTGAACTGGTTCGACCACCTTTTTGTGCAGAACCAGGAATCGTTAAACCTGCTTCAGAAGAATAATCTGAACAAATGCAGCCTTGCAGGCGACACCCGTTTTGACCGGGTAAGCCAGATAGCCCATGGCAGCCAAGAGATTGAAATTGCAAACACATTCAGCAAAAACAGCTTTACCATTGTTTGTGGCAGTACCTGGCCTGCCGACGAACAATTGCTGTTGCAATATATCCACGAAACACATCATCCGGTAAAACTGATTCTGGCACCACACGAAATACACCACACGCATATAAGCGCCATCGAAAAACAGTTAAAAACACCTTATGCTCTTTTTTCAAAGGCCCGGGAAATGAATTATGCACAGGCAAGGGTATTAATTATCGATAACATAGGTATGCTTTCGAGTCTTTACCGCTATGGCCAGGTAGCTTACATTGGCGGTGGTTTTGGAACCAGCATCCATAACACCCTCGAAGCTGCTGTATATGGCATTCCGGTTCTGTTCGGACCCCAATACCATAAATTTCAGGAAGCCCGGGACCTTTTAATGTGTAATGGGGCACGCACCTTTTTACTCTATGAAGAGTTAAAAGAAATGCTGGATGGCTTTTTTGTAAACTCCGAGTTACTTGAGAATTCTGGTAAGGCTGCTGGTAACTATGTTAACTCTATGCGGGGCGCTACACAAACCATAACGGATTATTTAAAGAACAATTAATACTTATTTAATCCTTATTACCCTGTGGAATATTAGCTTTACTAGTGAAAATTACAGCCAGCCGGCGACACGATAGAACACAGTGTATCGACACTTATAAGCCCTTTTAAGGGCTTTTTTAGTAGGTACTGGTTTGTTGAAGGTTTGGCACAGGATTTTTGGGTTGATTATTTCACCAACCGTCTTTCATTTGAAACTACAGCGATAAGCACTTTAGAAGAATATTTTAAAAAGTTGCTTAAATAATCTATATTCGGATTCTATCGAAAGGCATGGACCAGATCAAGGAACTAGGAAATATTATCTACAAGGAGCGACCTGACTTGTTCGCCATGTTGGCTCATACCGACTCAAAAAAAAGCATGCTTTTCAGGGCTATTATGGAAGGAATGGTCAACACCGACCAGTCAGCCAGCATGCTCATTTATGGCAAACTGGATAAGGGAAAAAAATACCAGATGCTCAAGCGAAATCTGAAAGACAAGCTTATAGAGCTGCTCAATGACCTTCACAGCCGTCATCAGCCCAGGTTAGAAAAAGAAATTGACGAATGCCGCGAGAAAATTATTCTCGCAGAAAATCTGCTTGCCAACAATGTGTTTCATTTTGCTGAAAAAATGCTTCTACAGGTAAACCGCAGAGCCGAATTGCATCAATTATTTTCTATTCTGGCAGAAACATCTAAGCTTTTTAGTCAGATCAATTCGCTAAAAGGTTATCCGGATGAGGTGGAACGATGGAATAAGCAGTATGAGCAGTTTCAGATTCTTAATCAGGAGCAACAGAGAGCCATAGGCTTTTTAAATTATCTGAACGCATACTTTGTGCATCATTGTGGCTTGCAGTCTGAAATAGCCTTAAAAATAGACGAATACGCCAACTCCATTGCACATTGGGCACATGACAAAACAGCACCCAACCTAAGGCTTGTTCTTTTGCAAATCAAAATCAAAGGGGCTTTGCACCAAAACCAGTTTTCGGAAATTGAGGCCTTGATTAAGCAAGAAGAAGGTCTTCTGAAGAAGAATCCCTTTTTCGACAACAAAACCTTGAGGTTGAATATGCTACTTGCCAATTCAGGCATATCTATTACAAAAGGAGACCTTTCCCAGGCAGACCTTTTTTTGCAACAAGCTTATGAGCAGAGCGATTACAAATCATTCAGACGTTTTGAGGTACAAGCCCTGCTTTTTAGTCTGAAAATAAAACAACTGGCCCATCTCGAAGCAGGAGAAATAATTCGCGAAGTAAGCAGCACCTATGAATTTACGCTTTTTCATCCCGAAGCCAAAGCAGCCTGGCACCTTAGAAAAGCCTATTTATTTCTGATTCTGAGCGCCAACCAGAACAATGAGGCCATTCAAACTTTTTTGCCCGAATTTTTAGCCGAAAACCTGGTACTTGCCCTAGACGAAAATTGTAAAAAACTTTTTAAGGATAAACAAGGTTTTCACCTTCATTACCTTATAGTAAGACTTTTACTTAGTTGGAAGTCGAGTTTAACTGAAGTATACTATATCGGAAAAAACATGCAACTCTATTACTACCGAAACCTGAAAAATATGCAGGAGTTGCGCCTGAAAAATCTTTTCCGCAGCCTTGCAAGCCTGGCCATCAATGGCTTCAGATTTTCGGATATCGCAGAGCAGGAAACTCTCTTTAAAAAAAGCCTGTCTGAGCAGCATTATATCAATCGCTTCGATTTAAACGAGATTGTTCCGGCAGAAATGTTGTATAAAATATTGCTCCAGATAAAATAATATCACGAAGGATTCTTACTTTTTGACTTATAGAGCAATATCTTTTTTCAGTAATTTAACATTGCTCCACAAATATTATCAAATGAATTCCGCTAGTTAACTGATTTATTGAGTATTTTAAGCTTAACGCAAATTCAGGATGGCTTAACTTAAAAATAACTTTAATGCAAAATGAATTATTATTTTATTCATTCATAATATCTTAAGCTAAATATGAGAGCGGTATTTTAAAAAAAATTAATATTACCCTTGCAACTCAAATGAATATTCCAATGAGCAGGCAAGAAACTATTTTAGCGCCAGATTGAAAAACAAATTATATATCTTATAATACGGTTTTTAAATGCCTGATTATTAATGAATAATTAACCCCACAGATAGATAACAAATACACTTAAGTTCTTATTTTCGCATGTAAAACCCAATTACAATACCATGAAAAGTAAAAAACACTTGATCTTATTTCTGGTTTTCTTCTCGCTTATGGCCACTGGCCTGAAAGCGCAGGTAGAAACAGTAATCAGCGGAACGCTGATGGACCTCTCAGGCTCTACGGTAATCGGAGCCAATGTCTATGTAAAAGGCACCACGGTGGGCACCGTTACCGGGCTCAACGGCAATTTTAAACTAAGCACCAGCCTCAGCGGCGAACAAACTCTGGTGTTTTCATCTGTAGGGATGGCCAGTATCGAAAAACCCATCGAATTGACAGGCCAAGCTATAACCCTTGGAATTATTGAAATGGAAAGCGATGCAGTGGGCCTTGCCGAGGTAATGGTATTTGCCGACGTTGCCATCGACCGCCGCACTCCGGTAGCAGTATCGAACGTTAAACCAGAGCAGATCGAAGCCAAACTAGGTTCGCAGGAGTTTCCTGAAATTCTGAAATCGACTCCCGGTGTATATGCAACCAAACAAGGTGGTGCATTTGGCGACTCGAGAATTAATATAAGGGGTTTTAATGCCCGCTACGTGGCAGTGATGATAAACGGTGTGCCGGTAAACGATATGGAAAACAACTGGGTATACTGGTCGAACTGGGCAGGCTTGTCGGATGTAACCCGCAGCATGCAGGTACAACGTGGTTTGGGAGCTGCCAAAGTGGCTATACCTTCGGTTGGCGGCACCATTAATATTCTTACCAAAACCACCGATGCCGAAAAAGGCGGGAATGTATTTGTAAGTACCGGCGACAACAACTACAATAAAATGGGTGTAACCGTGTCATCCGGTCTTACCGAAAACAACTGGGCCACCACTTTCTCACTTTCCCGCACAAATGGCGATGGCTGGGTAGATGGCACTCAGTTCGAATCGTATTCGTATTTTCTGAACGTATCGAAACGCGTAAACGACCAGCACCGTCTTTCTCTTTCAGTAGTAGGTGCCCCACAATGGCACGGCCAGCGCAGCACCAAAATGACAATAGGTACTTACAAGGATCCTCAGATTAACAACATAGCTTATAACAAGGACTGGGGTTATAAAAACGGACAGGTTTACCATATTCGTAAAAACTACTACCACAAACCCATGGCAGTGCTTAACCACTTCTGGGATATCAACAGCCAGCTAAGTGTTTCAACTGCAGCTTATGTCTCAACCGGAACCGGTGGCGGCACAGGTTATCTGGGAACCAATAAATTCTACGATACTGACTACCTGGTCGAGAACCAACCCGATGTGGACCGCATTGTGGATGAAAATATCCAACGTGGCTCTCTGGGTTCGGAAACCATTCTTAGGTCATCGGTCAACAATCACTTCTGGACAGGCATTCTGCCCCAGGTAAAATACAAAATGGATTTTCTAACCCTTAGTGGAGGGCTCGATTTACGTTACTATGTAGGAAAACATTACCAGGAAATAACTGATCTTTTAGGGGGCCAGTATTGGATTGAAAACAAAGACGTAAATAACCCCAACGACACAACCTTTGTAGGTGACAAAATTCAATACAACAACGATGGAGTTGTTGGCTGGTACGGTGGGTTTGCCCAGGCCGAAGTGGTATTAGGCAATCTATCAGCCTTTGCTGCTGCTTCACTCTCGCAAAAATCGTACAAGCGTGTGGAATATTTCCTGCTCGAGCACGATGGCGAAGGTGCAGCAACCCAATGGTACAATTTTATAGGGTATAGCTTTAAAGGTGGCGCCAATTATAACCTGAGTGTGAACCACAACGTGTTTATGAATCTGGGCTACTTTACCAACCCTCCCGATTTTAGATCTGTTTTCTACAACAATAATAACAATGCCAACACTAAAGCCCCCAACGAAAAAGTATATTCAGTGGAAGCAGGTTATGGTTTCCGCAATAGCTGGATCAATGGAAACATCAATGTTTACAGTACCACCTGGAAAGACAAAGCAAGAGTATATCCTTTACAAAATAATGATGGTACAACAACCTTTGCTAACCTTGAAGGTATCAATGCCTTGCATAATGGCATTGAACTCGACATGCGACTTAAACCTATCTCCAACCTCGATGTTACGTTGATGGGATCAATTGGCGACTGGCGATGGATGAACGACCTTCCAAAAGTCTATTTCTTTAATGAAGACAATACACTTAAGGATTCTGCTTCAGTCTTCATAAAAGATGTGCATGTGGGCGATGCCGCGCAGACTACCGCTGCCATTGGGGTGAACTATGAATTACTTACCGGCCTGTTTTTTGGTGCAGATTACACCTATTACGATCGTTTGTATGCCAACTTTCAGCCTGAAAACCGCAATTTAGAACCTGCCGAGGGAGAAAAAAACCCCGATGCATGGCAAGTGCCCAGTTTTGGCATACTCGATGCCAATATCCGCTACAAGTTTAAAATCAGTAACCTCAATGCCACCCTGGTGGGCAACATGAACAACCTGCTGGATACCGAGCACATTACCGATGCCGACGATGGAGGTACCTGGGAATCATCGACAGTATATTATGGATGGGGCCGTTCGTGGCGTGTCAGCCTTAAAATTGATTTTTAATTATCGCTCACTCATACAAAAGCATTTAAAATGAAGAAATTAATTTATTATATAAGCATTATAGGGTTAATGATGACAGCTTGCGACCCTATGGAAGACATCAACAAGGAACTTGAGGAGATGCCTAACTATTATATAGGAAAGGAGACCCTAACCCTTTCAAGTGCCGATTACGACCAGATTGCAGCGCTTGCTGTAAAAGGTGGTGTATCGAAATTGGACTCCACAAAAGCAGCCTTTATTGCCGCCCACGAACACTTCAACGATACCGTCTCAGCAGCCACTTATATTCCCGGCCTTTTGGCCCAGAAATACCCCAGATTCAATTATACTTCAAGTGCATTGGTTACCTACAATTACAATGGTGAGATGCCTGAAGAATTTGAGAAATACACTGAGGCCCTAAGCTATGCACTCATTGATGAAGACTATTCAAGCTCCGATTCGATCGTGGACCTCCTGAAGTATTATACTCCCACTTATTCCCCTTTGGTATATATTCCACAGGTGCTCGACAAGGTGGTAGCCGCACCCGAAGATGGCGATCTGATTTTGGTGAATTATGATTATTCCACCGTGCATCCCGATATCGATTTTTCGAAAGTAGGTGATAGCCCTGTGTTTGAACAAACCTTTGAAGAAGAGTCTGCCGGTTTAAATGGCTATACAGCATTTAGCGTGAGTGGTGACCAGGTTTGGGAATGGGCTTCTTATGGCGGAGGTTGCCTTAAAATGACTGGTTATGTCAATCCAACAAGGTATGTCAACGAAGACTGGCTGGTATCAGATGAGTATGATTTAACGGAAATAAGTGAACCAGCACTCTATTTTACCCATGCACTTAACTTTAATAGCGGCGAATGGGGCAATATTGCTGTATTTGTTTCAACCGATTACGATGGCAGTAGCAGTCCCGCTGCACAAGGAACATGGGTAGAACTGACAATACCAGGCGTTCCCTTTACCGAAAGCTGGACCTTTATTTCTTCCGGCCGTATCGACTTACAAGCCTATGCCGGCGAAAAAATTTATGTAGCATTTCGCTATCTTTCTTCTGCTGTCACTGCTGGAACATGGGAAATCAATAACATTCAAATTAGTGCCCCCGGAGTGCCGGTAAGTGGACCTGCCCCACAAAGCTATAAGGAATTCTACACCTATTCCTCCACTGAGGGTTGGGCAAAATCTACGGATGTATACTGTGTGACCAATGCCGACTATAAAGCCATGGGCTCGCCTGGTAAGTATAACAACTTCTCGGCCACAGACAAACCTGACGCTTACCTCCCAAATCTGCTTTATGACAAATTTCCACTTGCCGGCGAAGGTTCAGAAATGGCTGTGGTGTATAACTACTATAATGCTGCGAACAAAGCTACCACAGCACTGGCCGATAACTATACCTTTAAAAGTGGTCAATGGGTATCGACCTATAATTTTGTAGAGCCAAAAACCGATCAGTTTCTGGTTGCCTCTACCGGAAACTGGGTGTTCGACCCCACCATTAACCACACCATGGTTTCGGCCGACTTCCAGCTCATCGTAGACTGGGTAAAAGAAAACAAAGGTGCCGGATACATTGACGATTTTGGTACAGCTGAGTTTTACACAGGTGCATCTGCTTATCGTAAGAACTTCGATATTCGTAATGGAAAATTCGAAAGTGCCGATTTTGCGACGTGGGAGAAAGCTGTTGAATTTGCAATCGGAACAGTGTTACTCCCGGCACGTTACCCCGATATTACTGAGCAGGAAGCAGGTATCGATCAGCATGTGATCGTAACATTCGCTACCTACAGCGGCATTGCCGGAACGTACAAAATGAAATTCCAGGTAACCAAATCGGGTCCCGATCCTGAGTTTACCCTTGTGGAAGGACCTTACTAGTTTTTCGATAAAATTTTTAAAAGCTGGCCTGGTAAATCGGGCCAGCTTTTTTTATGCACTGTATTACAACCGGCCTTTAATATGGCTGTTTATCCATCGAATTTTTCCAACACTCAAATGCATCCAGCTTATATTGACTATGGCATTGACAAACTTCAATACTTCGTTTTTGATAAGGCATTTCTAATTGCTGGTAAATAAAGGCATCGGAAAAATCTATGCCAGGCGCTGCGGCATCGAAACGAGTGGCCGCAAAATAGAGATGCGAAATGCCCGCCCAGATTATAGCTCCATAGCACATAGGGCAAGGCTCGCAGCTGCTGTACAACTCGCAATGAGAACTTGCAGAATCTTGCTTTAACTTCGATTCAACCTGAATATTGTTGAGTTTATATACACCCAGCGAGGCACAAGCACTGCGAATAGCAATGATTTCGGCATGTGCGGTAGGGTCGTAAGAGCGGGTCACAAGATTATTACCTGTCCAATAGCGTAAAATCCTGTTTGTGCTATCATCGACCTGTAACAAAATGGCTGCGAAAGGTCCACCGCCCGTTTTTGCAGATTCAGTGGCAAGCTTACAGGCAAGGTCCATCCACTTATTGCCCTGGATTCCTATCTTAGAATAAAGCGATGTAAAAAGATTGTTTGGTGCAGAAGGATGGCTGCTATCGGTTACATTAATACCTTCTGATAAAGGCATTTGAATCTGGGGCGGCTTAAATTCGCCGATACACTCCACAGGTTTTTTCAATTCGAAATTATGACTCATAGAACCGTACAAAAAGGAAATTACTTGAACTTTGATACGGGGATGGTAAAAAAGAAGGTACTTCCATAACCTAATTTGCTTTCGAGCCATATTTGACCTCCATGCTTCTCAATAAATTCTTTGCAAAGCAGGAGACCCAGTCCACTTCCCTTCTCTTCGGCGGTGCCCAGGCGTACCGTTTGCTCGAGATGGTTAAAAAGCTTATCTTTTATTTCAGGTTTAATTCCTACCCCATTGTCCTTCACGCCAAATCGGATAAAATTACCCTCGCGCTCGCAATTGAGTTCGATCCGGCCCTGAATGCGTGTAAACTTGATGGCATTGCCTAAAAGATTGCGCAGAATAGCCCGAAGCATGTTTTCGTCGGCATAAAGCTCAAGCTCTTCTGGCATATTTGCTTCAATGGTAATTTGCTTGTTACTGGCCATGGGTTGAACGAAACCTAGGATATCGAGAATAATTGGTTTAGCATCGACTATTTTAGGTTCATAAGTAATTACTCCTCTCTGACTGCTAGACCAATTGAGCAGGTTCTCGAGCAATTCATAGGTAGTTTTTGCATTATCAGACAATAAGAGTAGCATACGTTTTTGCTCTTCTGCATTGAACTCTTCGGGCGCATTGACCATAATTTCGAGCATAGTGCGGAAATTGCCTAAGGGACCGCGCAGGTCGTGGGCAATAATCGAAAACATTTTATCTTTCGAGGCGTTAAGAATATTTAGTTCGTGTTTTTGTGCCTGAAGAAATTCAGCCTGCGCCTCGATTTCAGCATTTTTCTCTTCAAGGGTGTTGTTTTTCTCACGTATTTCATGCGTTCTTTTATCAATAATCCGTTCAAGCTCTTCCTGCTTGCGCTTAAGCTGTCGAATACGTATGTGATAGAATAGGTAAACAATGCCTGCAATGCCTAAAAAAACCAATAAATAAAACCAAAAGGTATCGACAAAACGGGGCTTAATGCTGAACGAATAGTTAGCCCCATCGGTATTCCAAACCCCATCGTTGTTGCAGGCGATAACCCTAAAAGTATAGTTTCCATGGGTAAGGTTGGTGTACGAAATAGAGCGGCTGCCGTTGGCTTCGACCCAATTGTCGTCGAACCCTTCTAACATGTATTTAAATTGAACCCTACGAGGTTCGTAAAGGCTTATTGCAGTATAAAAGAAGGTAAACCGCTTCTTCCCTGGTAAAAACACATGCTGACTTGTTAGCGGTACAGACTGGTTATCGACCAATAGTTCGAGCAAATGAACCGGAGGTTTGTAATTGTTACGGGGAATGAGTGATGGATAAATCTGGGCTAGTCCATTTAGGGTTGGAAACAGCAGGCTTCCATCGGCAGCCTTTAAGGATTTGCTTGTGGGGTTACATTCTGAGTCGGCCATACCATCATGTTTGTCGAATAATCGGCAGGCCACTTGATTGATTTTGCCTTCAGTAAGGTCAAACACTTCTTGCTTCCGAACCCTCATTATTCCTTTGTTGCAGGGTAACCACAGGTATCCATGACCATCTTCTACCACATCAAAAGGCGAATCGGCCAATAGGCCTTCCTTTACAGTGATACTGATTACCTTATTGTCGCGAATACAAACCAAACCTCCAAGGGCAGCCACCCAGATGACACCTTCCTGGTCGACATAAGTATTAAAAACAACATTGCTGGCAATTCCATCTTTGCTGGAAAAGGTCTTCACTACCTTGTCGTCTGCAATGATATTAAACCCACCTTCTCCTTCGCTTGTGCCTACCAGTATGTTCCCTTCCTTATCTTCATCGATGGACATAATTAGGTTGGCAGTGAGCCCATTGCTGGCACTTAAACGGGTATAGGTTTTATCGTTGTTAATTTTAATCAAGCCGTTGTTGCGAGTGCCAACCCAGATATTACCCTTGGAGTCCTCAAAAGTGAGGCGAATACGCGATTCGGGAAATCCTGTTTTTTCGTTCATCCAGGTCTCCTGCCCGGAAGGTGTTATTTTCAATATACCCGAATAGGTACTTATCCATAGGTTTTTATGGGTATCGAGCATAATATGCCGAATGCGCTGATCGGACAGGTCTGTTTTAAACCGGTGAGGTAATATTTTATTGTCCCGAATAATGTTAAACTCACCATTGTCGAAGGCAGTAAGAAATTTTCCGGGTTCCAGTTCGCAAATGGCATTCACTACTTTGCCGCTAAGCCCGCCATCCATGGTATAGTTCAGAAACTTTCCATCTTTAAGTTCTGCCAATCCTCCCTTGTAATAAGCCATCCAGGCATTTCCCTCCTGGTCGATTAAAAAATCGTTGATAAAATCGTTGGGTAACCCGCTCTGGGTTGTCAGTTCTTCGAGTAAGCCGGTATCACTTTTAAGTCTGAAGAGTCCCTGATTGCTGGCAATCCAATAGTTGTGGTATCGGTCTTCGAAAATATCATTCACAGTGTTTCCACTGAGCTGGTTATAATGTATAAACTTTTTTCCATCGAATACAGACAGACCGTTTACCTGGCCTATCCAGAGGGTACCTTTCGAATCGGAGTATAGCGAATAAATCCAATCACTGATTAAGCCATCAGCCTTGGTATACTGGGTGAATATCTTATTTTGGTATCGATAGAGTCCATTGCCAAAGGTTCCAAACCAAATACTGCCGTCGGGAGTTTGTGCAATGGTCCTTACCTCGCTATTCAACAATGACGAGGTATGAGTAAGAAAATGAAACTTGCCATTTTCGAAATAAAACCAACCTTTATTCGGGGTTGCAGCCCATACCCGGTCGAGGCTATCAATAAAAATACCCTGGTAAAAATGGCTGATGCCATTGTCATCACCAAAACGTGTAAAAACTCCCTCCTTGTATGACATCAATCCATTTCCCTGGGTTGTCATCCAGAGGGTACCTTTGCTATCTTCTGCAATACCCCGAATGGTATTACTTGTGAAAATTTGGGTATTACGCTTATTAAACACCTTAAACTCATGGCCATCGAAACGGATAAGCCCATCGTAACTCCCAATCCATAAAAAACCATCAGAGCTTTGAAAAATACTTAATAAAGAATTGGTTGGAAGCCCTTCGTTGGTGGTCCAACTTTGCGTATTGTATTGAACCAGTGACTTTTCAGGATTTAGATAATAAGTAGGCACCTGGCAAAAAATAACCCGTGGAAAAAGGAGCATGAACAATGCAAAAAAAAGACTCAGGAATGTGAAAAGCAATTTTTTATTCTCGGTGGCACTCATTCATGTGTCTTGTATTAAAGGCCTGGCTTTTGGTGTACTGCAAATTAATAAAATTTTCCCGACATCAGCCCGATATTCACTAAACTCTTTCGCCAGCAATTAAAAATCGCTTAACTGCTTTGATTTAATAGCTTTGATAAGACAGGTAAAAGAGAAAGAGTAGCATACCAGTAAGTCGTTTTTCAGATTAAAATGCCGCCATCAACAAGTCGATGTCTTTATGATTGATTTTAAATTCGTTACCTATGCGCTCGTGGGTTAAAATTCCATTGTATATATACACACCTTTTCTCACACCGTGATTGTCTTTGAGCAATGGCTTTAACCCTCCGGCAGCACCCATTTCGAGCAAAATAGGAGAAAGAATATTGCTAAGGGCAATGGATGCAGTACGTGCCACCCTCGATGGGATATTGGCCACACAGTAATGCAACACATCGTGTTTTTTGTACATGGGATCAAGGAGGTTGCGGCATTCTGAGGTTTCGATGCAACCACCATTGTCGATGGTAAGGTCGATGATAACAGCTCCTTTTTTCATGCTTTTCACCATTTCCTCGGTAACAAAAAAGCGCGCCCCAAGCTCGGTCAGATCAACTGCACCAATGAGCACATCGGCCGATTGAATAACACGGGAAAACACCTGAGGATGAAAAATAGAAGTATAAAGGCGCATTCCGAGGTTCTTTTGAAGCAATTCAAGCTGCTGAACCGAAGTGTCAAATACTTTCACAAAGGCACCCAGCCCCAACGCAGCCCGTATGGCCGATTCGGCAGCAGTACCTGCGCCAAGCACAACTACCTCAGTTGGGGTAATGCCTGTAACCCCACCAAGTAACACCCCTTTACCTCCTGTGATATTGGAAAGCAACTCGGCCGCCACTACTATTGCAGTACTTCCGGCAATCTCGCTCATTGACTGTACGATGGGGTAAGTGTTAAACTCGTTTTTAATGTACTCGAAAGCAATGGCTGTAGATTTCTTCTGAATGAGAGCTTTAATATACTCGGGATTCTGCTGGTTAAAATGGAAGGCAGAAATAATTACCTGGTTACCTTTTAAACTTTCAATTTCCGACAGGGTAAGAGGAGCTACTTTAAGCACCACATCGGCATTGAATATTTTTTCGTTATCTTCTACAATAAAAGCCCCATGCTCGCTATAATCGGTGCGCGAATAAAGGGCTCCATTGCCTGCTTCTTTTTGAATGATTACATCGTGTCCGTTGTTAACTAATACTTCTACTGCTTCGGGTGTAAGGCCGATGCGCTTTTCGTATTGCTGGTCTTCTTTTGGAAGACCAATAAGCAATTTTTTATGCTTCTTCCCTACTTCCAACATCTCTTCCTGTGGAAGCAATCCGGTATAGAACAAATGATTTTCTGAAGGTTTCTGGTTGTGTTCCATTCTTTTACCTGGGTTTTTGCTGACCAATCAAAATAAGAAAAAAAATAGCAACTTACCCAATAAAGATTTGATAAACCCTAAATCAATTGCATTATTCTGTGCTTTTTAAAATAAGTGAACCCAAATACCCGGATATAATGGGAACAAAAGGCCATTTCGAAGGCAGGCGAACAAAGAGGATGCAAAGAAAAAACTCTGCTTTAAATACTAACCAGAATAATCTTATTCTTTAAAGTTGCAAGAACGGTCTATGGAAGAAATATTTTTAGCAACCGCTTACCCTCATCGAGAGAGGTAATAAATACCTTCGCAAAACTATCAGGTATCAGTTCCTGAGCTTTCTCCGGCCATTCGATAAAGCACCAGCCCTGATTTTCGAGGTATTCTTCAAAACCAATGTCGAACAATTCCTCCGAGTTGGTAATCCGGTAAAAGTCGAAATGGTATATGGTGTCGTTGGTGTGTGTATTGTATTCGTTCACAATAGAAAAGGTCGGGCTGCTTACCATGTCTGTCGATTGAAGTTGATGGCAAAGTGCAGCAATAAATGTTGTTTTCCCGGCACCCATACTTCCATAAAATGCAAACTGTCTTACCGGTTTAACTAACTCCAAAAATTTTGCAGCCGATACGTTCAGATTGTCGAGCGTTATTTCAAGTTGAACGGGTTCCATCAGGTTCTTTACTTTGGCAACAAGCTAACAAGGGGCAAAATCATTTCCTCCATCGAAATGCCCCCATGCTGATAGGTATTGGTGTAATAATTAACAAAGTAGTTATAATTGTTTGGATAGGCCAGAAAACTTTCGCCCAGGGCAAAAATATATTTCGAACTCAATGTTGATTTTGGAAGAAATACTTTAGCCGGATCCAGCACCTCAAATACATCGCGAGGGTTGTAATCGAGGTTTTTGCCTAATTTGTAACGAAGGTTCTTCGAAGTGGTTTTATCTCCAATTACTTTTAGGGCTTTGTTCACCCTTATAGTTCCATGATCGGTGGTGATAACAACAGGAATGCCCTTTAGAGAAAGTTGCTTGAGCAAATCGTAGAAGGAAGAATGCTGAAACCAGCTTAATGTAAGTGAACGGTAGGCCGAATCGTTCGACGACAACTCACGTATCATTTCCATCTCGGTATTGGCATGCGAAAGCATATCGACAAAATTGTACACCAGCAAGATTAAATCGTTTTGAAGCGCATTGTCAATGCTATCGACCAATTTATCTCCGGCCTTTTTCGAAGCGATTTTTTCGTAATAATGCTTTACATTGATGCCATTTCGTTGCTTGAAACGAGTAAACAATTCATCTTCGAACTGATTTTTTCCACCCTCCTCATCATCGTTCAGCCAAAACTCAGCATAGCGCGAAGCGATTTCGCCGGGCATCATTCCGGCAAAAATAGCATTGCGGGCATATTGTGTAGCGGTGGGTAAAATGCTGCAATACACCTCTTCTTTTTCGATGGTAAAGAGTTCGCTTACAAAGGGGGCTATTACCTTCCACTGGTCTAAACGCAAATTATCGATGAGAATAAATACCATTTTGGGAAACTCCGACAACCTTGAAATGACTGACTTTTTAATTACTCCAGGTGAAAAAAGCGGGCGGTTTGCATCGGCTGTCGAAGTTTTATCGACTTGAAACCAATGCTGGTAATTATTCTTTACAAATTTGCTAAACTCTGTATTTGCTTCGGCTTTCTGATGCTTTAATACTTCGTGCATACTGGTGTCATCGGACTTTTCAAGTTCTAATTCCCAATACACAAGTTTGCGGTAAAGCAATTGCCAATCGTTGAAGTTTTTAGCCAGGGCAATTAAATTACTCAGTTCATTAAAAGCCGAACGGTACGCTGAGGTTGTTTCGCGGGTAATGAGTTCGCGCGTATCGACATTTTTTTTTATGGAAAGCAAAACCTGGTTAGGTTTCACGGGCTTAATGAGGTAATCGGCGATTTGAGAGCCAATAGCTGCATCCATAATATCTTCCTCTTCGCTTTTCGTAACCATTACCACAGGCAAAGCGGAGTGTATGCTTTTTATCACAGAAAGGGTTTCGAGGCCGCTTTTACCAGGCATATTTTCGTCGAGAAAAATAATGTCGTATTTTTTACTTTTAACAAGGTCAATGGCATCGTCGCCATTGCTGGCCGTATCAACCAGGTATCCTTTTTCCTGCAGAAACAAAATATGCGGTTTCAGAAGGTCTATTTCGTCATCGGTCCAAAGTATCGATACCTGTTTCATAATAAAGTGCAGCTAGATTTTAATTACCGGCATTAAAAAAGATCAGGTATTGCTCGATTTGCTTATCGCGAAGCAGACGTTCATAGTTCGATTTCGAGATATAAAACAACTGGGCATCCGTTTTATCTACCTCGCGAAACAGTTCCTCAAAAACTACAATCTGTGTGTAATACTTAACAGCCTCTTGCTTATCCTTAAAGGATTGAACTGCCAGGAGGATAGAATTATCGAGGTCGGATTTTTTCACCTTTAGTTCGTTATCGGCAAAATTGTCGATATTAAAATTGATGATATTGAACATTAACTGATTGGCATTGGAATAACGGGAAATTAGCACCACAACAAAATGTTCCTCCAGGGGAGTATCGGTAAAAATACTTGTAGCCTGTTGAATGGCATGCTCTCTGGCGGCTTGTGGACTTTCAGTCTGGAGAAATTTAATTATCTGTCCCGATCGTTCTGCGATATCTGTACCAGGGTATTTCACCATCAGCTTGTCGAGGTCGGCAATGAAGCTGGCAGTATCTTTCGATACACCTTCGGCAATTACAGCCATCAGGTCGTATTGGGGCGTATGTTTACTTTCGGGCCATTCGCTTCTGGCTTGATTAATTAGTTGCAAGGCATAGGCATAGTCGCCCTGGTCAAACACTTGATATATTTCTTGGTATTTAACTTCTTCTTTCCTTTCTTCTTCTTCTAATCTTTTGGTGTATTCCGGATCGGATAGTACACGTGCATAATTGCTTTCGGGGAATTCGCGAATAATTCTTTGCTGGTACTGCGATACCATGTCGATGTTCCGGGTTTCCTTACCCAGAGTATACAGCTTGTAATATACCAACAAGCGATTCGGGTAATCGGGATACCTGATTAAAATATCTTCGTAGGCATCTATTGCTTTTTGATAGTCTTTTAATTCCTCACTGTAGACATCGCCCGAAGTGAGCAAAGATTCCTGGATACGCAGGTGAGACTTGGTTTTCGCACTATCGGTAAAGGGTATTTGCTGCATGTAGTAATCACGCGAATATTTTCCAGCAGCATTTACTTTCTTTTCACCGGTTTGAAAGGTATCCTCAGCGTCTGTTTCGGTATTCAGGGCAAAAGACTGATCCAAAGTTCCCTTATTGGACCTTCTCCAATTGTCTTCCAGTCGCCTTGTTCCCCATTTGCGTTTAAACTCTTGCCGACCCAACTCTATGGTTGTTGCATTATAGAAATACCAACTTTGTGAGTTTGTTGGGATTGCAAACTCTTGCTGTGCAAAAGTATTTTGCTCTATTCTTTGTTCCTGTTCAAGCAAACGTTGTTCTTGTTCCTGTTTCTGAATTTCGGCAATATTTTTATCGATTAACGCAATCAGCTCAGGTTTAGGCATAGCAGAGAGTTTTAGCAGGCTGTCTTCCAGCTGCACACTAACAATGCTTTCAACCAATTTAGTAAGGCTAATCGATTTGGTATAAATCAATTTATAATTGGTGTAGTCAGGTTCGATTACCTGCACTGTACTGTCGTAATAGGCCTGTGCCGGAATATAATCGGCTTGTTCATAATAAATGTCGGCCATTGTCAGATAGGTTTTTGGCTTCTGAAAACTGTTGTCGAGGCTTACTGCCGAAGACATTCGATAATACCTGAGAGCCTCAGTGGTATTGCCTTCCTGAAAATATAAATTGCCAATTGCAAAATAGATCTGATCCTGATAATCGTTGTTTTTATCGTCGCGAAGCATTTTTTGCAATTGCTTCTCTACTTCTTTCCTCGAACCCAGCCCGGCCTGAAAACTTAAAGCCATATTAATCCTTGCATTAAAAGTCATTTCATAGGGAGGATTCAGCTTAATTACTTTTTTATAAGAAAGGGAAGCATCGCTTAATTGGTTGTTAAGCTGAAGTAATTGAGCCAGAATATAATTATATCGTTGCTGGTAAAAAAGTGGCTTCACAGTTTCTGCTGCTTTACGCATCGGGTCAATGGCAGCCACCAGATTACCTTTGGATATTTCAATTGCAGCCAGAGAAGCGTCAAGGTCTGGGGCCAATTTTTTAGGAAACCGGCTGTCTTTCTTTAATTCTGCCAGTATATTTTCCGATTCCTTAATCCTGTTTTTTTTGTGTGCCACATGCGCCAGCCAAAGACGGGCTTCGAAAGAGCTTGCTCCTTCGGGAAAATTGGACACTATATACTGGAAAGTTTCTGATGCCTTGTCGAAATCGTGTTTATAGAAATACGATTTTCCCATGAGAAGGTAGGCATCATCGACCCATTTATTGTATTCCTTTTTGCTGTAAAATTCGCGTTCTGCATCAGAAAGTTCATCGCCTTCCTTCAAAACAGGCTTGGCTGTGATAGAATGCAGGGATATCAGTTTGGCACATTTAGCAATGGCCCTGTCCATTTCTGAACCTATAGCCGAGATTTCGTTTTTGTTGTGGTAAATAAATACAGGCAGCACTTCGCTAAAATTGTCGCTATGGTTCTGTTCGAGCTTTTGCATGCCCTTTTCGAAACTCTCGCGGCCATTAAACAAGATGTTATACTTCGATGTCAGGTTATGATAACCACGTGAAAGAGAAGTGTTTTTCTGGTTAGAGCAAGAAGTTGCCACTACGAAAAGGGCAAAGAAAAGGCTGTATTTAAAGGATAAATGTTTCAAAGAGTATAATTGTTTCCAGATGTAATAACTGGAAAAGTTAAAACATATTTTCCTGCAAAAATAATTTTCATTCTGATATACGGTGCAAAAAAATTAGGAATCGGACAGATTAAACCGATTCGAGGGTTTTGAGCTCAGGCCATTCTTTACGTATTGCCTGCTCTATGCCAGCTTTCAGGGTCATCATACTAAAAGGGCAACCCTGACAGGCACCCAGAAGCCGGACCTTTACGGTATTGTCTGAGTCAACCTCTACAAGTTCAACATCCCCCCCATCGGTAACCAGGTAAGGGCGCACCGACTCTATACCTTTGTTGATTTTGGAGATAATATCTTTGTTGGTAATTTTTGACATAATCAATAGCTTATACAACGGTATCTATACGAAGAATTTCAATACGTATTTTTTCGGCAATGTGCTTAAAATACTCCGAAGTCTTATTTTTTCTTCCTGCGGTAGGAACCCCATTGTCGGCATCTTCGCGAATGCTTTGAACAATGGGTATATGCCCTAAAAAAGGTACATTTTTTTCATTGGCAAGGGCCTCGCATCCTCCTTTGCCAAAGATATAATACTTGCTTTCAGGCAATTCATCAGGTGTAAACCAGGCCATGTTCTCTATCAGTCCCAGCACGGGCACCCCGATAGCCTTATTCTGAAACATGCTGATTCCTTTTTTTACATCGGCAAGTGCTACATCCTGTGGGGTGCTAACTATTACTGCTCCCGTAAGTTTTTTATTCTGAGAAATGGTAATATGTATATCGCTTGTGCCAGGCGGAAGGTCGACAAACAAATAATCGAGAGTGCCCCAATCGCCATCGGAAATAAGCTGCGACAAGGCATTTGAAGCCATAGGGCCCCGCCAGATGGTGGCATCGTCCTGACTCACAAAAAAGCCAATTGAAAGCAGTTTCACTCCATTTTTTTCTACCGGAACAATAACATCACGGCCATTCTTTTTTATTACATCGGGCTTTTCATTCTCTACCCCAAACATCTTAGGTATCGAGGGGCCATAAATATCGGCATCTATCAAACCAACCCTGGCACCTGAATTGGCAAAGGCTACGGCTATATTTGCAGCAATTGTCGATTTACCCACTCCACCTTTTCCCGAAGCTATGGCCACAAGGTACTTAACCCCGGTGAGCACAGGCTCTGGTTCTGGTTTAACGGAAACAGGTTTGAGTTGTGTTTCGACTTTTATATCCACCTCGCTGATGCCCGGAATGTCAAGCAAAAATTTCTCGCAAGCTTTTTTCAGCGAGTTTTTCATCGGGTCGTTTACACTGGCAAAAGACAATACAAAGCTTACTTTGCTGTTGTCGACAACCAGGTTTTTAACCAGGTTCATCGAAACAATGTCTTTTCCACTCGACGGATGGATTACTTTTTGAAGTATGCTTGTAACTTGTTCTACAGTATAGCTCATGAAATTAAATCGATTAACAGGGCTGGCAGACCAAAGATAAGTACATTTTTTTATTTAGACTAATTCAAAATTAGGATCCCAATAAAGCTTTTTAAACTCCACTACCCGGTCATCCAGCACTGCAATTCCTTCGCTTTCGAGCAATTCCTGCATCAGGGTTTCGTGCCTGAAATGATGCTTACCAGTAAGCAAACCATTTCGGTTTACTACTCTGTGTGCCGGAACATCGGGCATGTGATGGCATTGATTCAGCGCCCAGCCAACCATGCGCGCAC
Source organism: Bacteroidota bacterium (assembly GCA_016699695.1). Taxonomy (NCBI): domain Bacteria; kingdom Pseudomonadati; phylum Bacteroidota; species Bacteroidota bacterium. Next base: position 2,232,045 of record CP065006.1, on the reverse strand, counting down.
TGCCCGGTGAACCAATATGGCGGGCAATAGCCCCATAGGAGCATACGCGGCCTTCTGGTATAAGCCTGGTGAGGGCATAGACTTTTGAAAAAAAATCAGTCGAAGTGGGATCCGACAGGTTCTTCGAGCTTTTCATCGGGGCTAATAATAAAACGAAGGTAATGCGACCGTAAGCCTTCCTGAAGCCATCCTTGTTCGTAGAAAGTGCGTATTGAAAGGATTTCATCAGAAGCACGGTCTGATTGGTAAATATCTTCTATAGCAGCTTCAAGGATTAGCTTGTTCCAGCTTACAAGTTCTTTGGTATAGGAATAGAGTGCCACGCTGTCGGTTTTCAGGTTAATGGCTGCTTTGTCAGAAATCAGCGATTGATAGTAGCCAAGGAACCTGCTGGAGGTAAGTCGTTTTAGTGCTTTGCGGGGCTGTGGGTCCGGAAATGTAATCCAGATCTCTTCTACCTCGCCAGCTTCAAAAAAGGAGCGTATAAAATCGATTCGGGTGCGCAAAAAGGCTACATTTTTTAATCCCTCTTCGGTAGCGGTTTTTGCTCCACGCCAGATACGTGCGCCTTTGATATCGACACCAATGAAATTGCGCTCAGGAAACAACCGGGCTAAACCCAAAGTGTATTCACCCTTTCCGCAGCCAAGTTCCAGGGTAATGGGGTGACTATTGCCAAAAAACTCCCTGCTCCATTTTCCTTTCAGGTAGAAGTCTTTTTGAAATACTTGTTCAAAGGGTGGTTGCAATACATTGCCAAAGGTTTTTACCTCGGCAAACCTCAATAATTTTCCTTTCGACGACACGTTCTTAAATTCTTAATGGGGTAAAATACGCAGGCCAATGTCAGAAATTCCCTTCACTCTCCGGTTGCCTAACTTATCTTCGTCGCGCATGGCCTGAATCATTTTAAAGGTATAAATTCCCCGGTATGGGAAACGTATATTCACTTTATAAGGCACCAAAAGGGTGTTCATGGAACCAAGACCCTTACCAAGCCAGCTACCATCGGGGCCAGCGAGTTGTATTTCGAAAGTATCTCTAAGACTTACTCCACTGGGTGCGGTTGTTTCGATAAAAAGCCAGAAATTGCTATATGAATATTGGTTGGTGTTACGCAGGAGCACCATCAGGTCGTATGCCATAGTAGTATCATTTACCTGAACAACAAAGCTTACAGGTTTATCAGCATCCCATTCACGCCCCGGTATATTTTGCACCTCGTCAAAAACAGGACCCTCGTGACAGGATGCCACAAAAAGAAAAATGCAAACAGCAAAAAGTATTTGTTTCATTTTCATCCTTTAGTTTTTATCGGGCCGGTTTTGATTCTGCTCGCGCCCTTTATGAAAATGCTTTTTGTTTCCTCTGAAAGGTTTCTTTTTACCTCCCTGATTGCTGCGCTGCTGAGAAGGCTTATCCTCGAATCGGGTTAAACTCTCGAGACCCACAGAATTTTGGTATTCTACAGCCCCAGAAATGGATAGTGCAGGTTCCTCAATGCCTTTTAGTTTTTCAGGAAACTTTTGATTGGCATTCATTTCAATCACTTCCTTCACCGTATCAACCGACATGCAGGTAAGCGACTTTTTCTCATCTTCCTGCAACATATACCACATCAGACGTTTAAACACATCTGTTTTCTGATGATAAGCCTTACCCTTGCGGGTAAGCAATACAACCGAAGTATCCGGAAAATCCTGTTGTGCATCGAGGTAGGCATCGAGTTCGTAGTTCATACAGCATTTAAGCTTACCGCACTGCCCAGCCAGCTTCTGTGGATTGAGAGAAACTTCCTGGTAACGGGCAGCACTGGTGGTAACCGAGATAAAATTGGTTAACCACGAGGAACAACACAATTCGCGCCCGCATGAACCAATTCCGCCGATGCGGCCAGCCTCCTGGCGTGCACCTATCTGGCGCATTTCAACCCGTATTTTAAACTCATCGGCCAGCACCTTAATTAGCTGCCTGAAATCGACACGGTCGTCGGCGATGTAGTAAAAAATTGCTTTGGTATTGTCGCCCTGGTATTCCACATCGCCAATTTTCATGTCCAGCTTCAGCTCGGCGGCTATCTGCCTAGACTTAATCATGGTATAATGCTCCCGGGCCATGGCCTCTTTCCACTTATCGATATCGACAGGCTTGGCCTTGCGGTATACTTTTTTAAGGTCTTTATCCTGAAGCGAAACGTGGTTATAGCGCATTTTTACCGGAACAAGATGACCGGTAAAAGAAACAATGCCAATATCATGACCCGGAGAGGCTTCCACTGCTACAATCTCGCCCTTGCTTAGGCGCAGGTTATTCGGATTCAGGAAGTAAGCTTTACGGGTATTTTTAAAGCGTACTTCAATTACTTCGTTGTAATCCTCCACGCTACTTATGTCTTTCAGCCAGTCGTAAACTTCGAGCTTATGACAACCATGAAAACACTTCCTTGAAAGGCCACCTTCTTTCGTTTTGAAACCATGGCTTGCTTCACCCTGATCTTCCGCGGTATTTATGTCGTGCTGATCTCTTTCTTCCACGCTACTCGTTTTTCTGCTATGAATGCAAACTTACATGTTTTATTTTTAAACGCCCAAATCATCTCTAACAAATTCGCTCTGCCTCAAAGCTTGAAACAATGAGATAATCATAAAATTAACTCCCGCTTCATATTCAATTCTTCTTAAAAACATATTTTTCGAACTTCGAAAATTTCCTGCAATGAGAATATGTTTTATCATGTACCCCTGGGAAAAGCTAAATCCCCACCAGGATTCTACCATAAGGCTTATTCACGAATGTGTGAAGCGGGGCCATCAAACAGCCATTACTTATCCTTCTGAACTTACAATTCGCGACAGCATAACCCTTGGATTTTGCCGCACCATAGTTCAACCTACGAAAGTTCCTTCGAACATGGCGGGTTTTCACAAGCATACAGAATTCGAAAACAGCATGCAGCCTCTTGGCGAATTTGATGTCATCTTCATGCGCGATAACCCTCCCATGGATCCCATTGTGCTCAATTTCCTGGATTCGGTCAAATACGATACTTTTATTATTAACGCGGTAGACGGGCTGCGCGAAGCCAATAATAAAATCTATACAGCCGCTTACCAGGATCACGGAGGCAATATTATTCCAGTAACCCATGTTTCGAAAAACATCAATTACCTGTTGCGCATTATTGAAGAATCGGATAAAGAAAAGATGATTATGAAACCGCTCGATGGTTATGGTGGACGTGGTGTAATAATCGTTGAAAAAGCAGCCAGGCAGAATATCAAATCGTTGCTCGAATTTTACATCAGCAAATCGGGTGGCGAATCGAATTATATTATCTTGCAGGAATATGTGGAGGGAGCTGAAGAGGGCGATGTGCGTGTATTGATGCTTCACGGCAAAGCCATTGGAGCTCTGAGGCGCAGACCTGCTGCCGGCGATATGCGTTCGAACATTTCGGCTGGCGGAAGTGTAGAAAAATACCAGCTTACTAAAGCCGACCAACTTTTGTGCAATAAAATTGGAGAAAAGCTGGTGCAGAACGGAATTTTCTTTGCAGGTCTGGATATTATCAATGGCAAACTGATTGAAATAAATGTGGTAAGTCCGGGGACCATTACAGATATAAACAGGTTAAACAAGACAAAACTGCAAGTACAGATTATTGACTACCTCGAAAAAGTGGTAGAAGAAAGAAGTTGTCAAGGGAAGTCCTTCAGGTCTGAAAATATTTATGAAACACCCATGATTTGCAAACATAACCGATTCCAATGTATATCGGTAGAGCTCAAAGAAGTTAAACACCAATGAATAAAACTTACATAATGGGTGTTCCCCCGCGAAGCGGGGCAGGCTATCCGACCATTAAAAATTAATTTTGTTCGGATGAAAACACAAAAGATGAAAATCCGCGACATCGTCGCAAATATTGAAAAAAAACAACTCCTGGATGTTGTATCCGATACCGGAGGCTTCAGAATAAAAATCAACAAATATGTTCCCTATTGCTGCACGGCCGTGCATCATGGAAGCCAGTTAAGAAAAGAACTTCAGAAAAAAATTGCGCTCGATAGCTACGAACGCTGGTACGAAGAAGATCCCTTCACGGGCGATTTTATTGCTTCCATGCCCATAACCCTGGTAGGCCTCGACTCGCGCTACGAATACGACTTGAACCGCAGCACACAGGATTGCATTTACAAGGAAGCATGGGGTAAAAAAGTGTGGAAAAAAGAACTCCCCTCCATGGAAAAGAAAATCAGCCGGCAAAAGCACGAAGCCTATTACCTGGTTTTACATACACTACTTACCAAACTCGAAGAACTTTTTGGAGGCTGTGTGGTGTACGATATCCATTCATACAATTACAAACGTTGGGATCGGGAAGTTCCTTTGTTCAACCTGGGTACTGAGCTGTTAAACCGCGAAAAATTTCGTGCCCCCATAAACCATTGGTTAAAGGAGCTCACTGCCATTCATTTGCCCGATATCGAAACAAAGGTAGCCGAGAGCGATGTGTTCGCCGGCAAGGGGTTTCAGGCTGAGTATATCACGCAAAACTTTACTAAAACACTGGTACTGCCTACAGAAATTAAAAAAGTTTATTGCGATGAGCTTAGCGGTGCTGCCTATCCGAGAATCATCAGGCTGTTGCAGCAACAATTAAAAACAGCCATTTTAAATAACGCCAATTCATTCTGCCAGGGACTCGAAAAATGGCATCATTTACCGGCCATTAAGCTTCTTGATAAAAAACCTGATCCGGCCCTGCTAAAAACCGACCGCGAACTTTACCGACTGCTCCGCGATTTTGAACTATTGGCCGCTGTAAACCCAGTGAACACCCCAACAGAAAAGAAACGTTTCTTTAAGGGGAACTACCGCCAGCCTCCTGAGTTTCGCTACAACCCTATCCATGTCGATGTGCTGGCTCTTAAACAACAATTATTGGATATACCGCTTCAGAAAATTCAGGATGTTTCGGTGCGATCTCTTTACGAAGCAGTGGTTAACAGTTATTTCGATAAAATTGATCTGCTCCGCAGTATTGGAACCAACCGATTTCTCTATAACTCGTTGCGGTATTTTGGCAGACCCTCTAAAACCGATCTACAAAATGCATCTTTTATCATGCACCTGCCGCCAATACCTGGTGAAGCTATCAGTGAGCCGATGTGCAGCGTAAAAAAGGCCATGGAAGTATTCCAGCAGCATCTCGATATTTATGGCATTAAGGCCAAAGTTGAAATCGATGCGCGTGTAATCTCACAGGTTATGGTTCTCAATTCATCGAAAAGTATTTTGTTCCAGCCCGATGCCACCTTTAAAACCAGGGAACTTGCTGCCATAATTGAGCATGAAATTGGAGTGCATATGCTTACCACAACGAACTCAAACAAACAAAAACTCAAAATTTTTAACCTTGGCCTTCCACTCAATACCCTTACCCAAGAGGGTTTAGCGGTATTGGCCGAATACCTCAGTGGCAACCTTAGTTTGAACCGGCTCAAAAAACTCGCCTTGAGAACGATCATGGTAGACATGATGTGCAACGGAGCCGATTTTCTCGATTGTTTTAATGGTCTGATAAGAGATTACGAGCTCAACGAGGAGGATGCTTTCAACCTGTCGGCAAGGGTGTTTCGCGGAGGAGGTTTTACAAAGGATCACCTTTACCTCAGTGGCTTTGTGAAGGTTTTACAATTCTGGGAAGACCAGAACGACTTAACACCTCTGTTGATAGGTAAAACATCCCTAAACTTCTACCCAACAATATTAGAAATGATCGGACGCGAAATGATTGCACCTCCTCAACACCTTACAAGAAGTTTTCAGCATCCTGTACCTGAAAACAACAATCCAATTTACAATTACATTCTCGACGGATTAAAAAAGCCTTGATGCTATGTGATAAAAGGAATTAATTGCGAAACAACTCCAGTTCTTTTTTCAGTTTTGTGTTTAGGCTTTTCACGACCAGTTCGTAGGAATGGTCGATCCAGCTTTTTAACAATTTGTCTGGTAAGTTTGCATCGATCAATACTGTATTCCAGTGAGTTTTATTCATGTGGTATCCGGGGGTTACAAAACTGTGTTCTGCCCTGAGCTGAACAGCCAGTTCGGGATCGCATTTCAGATTAATACTTAGCTCCGATTCCAGGTCGGTAAGAGCATACATCTTACCCATTACTTTAAACACAAGGGTAGTTTCGTCGAAGGGAAAGCACTCGGTAACACCGGGTTTGTTTAAGCAGTATTCGCGTAATTCTTCGATATTCATAAGTGCGTAAGGTTTTGATTTCTGATGAGCATTTGAAAAGCATTATTTTGCTTGGTATGGCTAACCAGCAATGGACCTGAAAGCCTCTTTAATATGCGTCAGTTCTGCGCCATTCTCACCGAAAACTATTGAAATAACATCAAACCTGACTTCCGCCGCATAAGCAAGATGCTCCAGATAATGATCTGCGGCTTCAATTAACCTTTTTTGTTTTGCAATGGTTATTGCCTCTGCCGGATCGCCATGGCGGGAGGTTTGCCGGCTTTTTACTTCCACAATCACCACTAAACCATCTTTGGATGCCACAATATCAATTTCATTTTTTTGAAATTTCCAGTTGGTATCGAGGAGAATATAGCCATTTCTTATGAGGTAATCTGCAGCCAGGGCTTCACCCTCTTTTCCTAACTGATTGTGCGCTGCCATGCTTACATTTTTATGCTTACCCCGTCGGCTCTGACTTCCAAGGCTACCTCAGCCCCAAGAATCAGTGGATGATTTGTTGCAATGTGCCCGGCCGGGAAACCAAAAGCCACCGGAAAACTATACCCTTTTACAGCATCGGCAATGATTTCTTCAGGAGTTCGGCCAAAAGGTCTTTTCTCATCGTTCATTTCCGAGAGTCCGCCCACAATGATTCCAGCCAGACCCTCAAATCTGCCAGAAAGCCTGAAGCTTTGCATCATGCGATCGAGGTGATAGGTATATTCCCCAACCTCTTCAATGAACATGATTTTACCCTTCCAATCGATGTCTTCCGATGTGCCTGCCAGGGCATAAAGCAAAGAAAGATTTCCTCCTGCCAGAAAAGCCTTTTCCACACCAGTACAATTTTGCGGAAAAGGCTGAAGCTTATACTCCAAAGTGCCATGAAAAAGAGCCCGGTGAAGGTTTTCAATATCAGGTGAAATAGATGCGGGATTCGCCATATTGATGGGCATCAAACTATGCAGGCTTTGAATGCCCCGGTTTAAAATGGCAGCATGCAATGCGGTGATATCGGAAAAACCGGCAACCCATTTTGGATTGTGTAAAAACTTATGCCAATGAATAGAATCGAGAATTCGAAGCATGCCATAACCACCCCTCGCACAGATTACAGCTTTTATCTCCTCTGCATCGAGAGCCTGCTGTAAATCGCTTAATCTTTGATTGTCGGTACCGGCAAAAATTCCATTTCTGGCAAATAGATTAGAACCTAGCGCTACCTTCAGACCCCACTGCCCGAAAAGATGAACAGCTTTTTCGATATATTCCCGTTCAACCACTCCGGCAGGTGCAACAATGGCCACAGTATCTCCGGGTTTGAGTAAGCGAGGTTTAATGTATGTTTCCATGCCAAGGTTTATTTTTCAGGTTCATCGAAATCGGTATATTTGCCCATTCAAAAAGATAGTCTAAGTTAAATAAAAGAATTATATCCCATTTCGCAATGAAACAGTATAAACGTTACCTGGTTACGGCTGCCCTCCCCTATGCCAACGGACCGGTGCACCTTGGCCACCTGGCAGGTGTGTATGTACCAGCCGACATTTATGTAAGGTATTTACGACTGCGAGGCCAGGAAGTAGCGTTTATTTGCGGCAGCGACGAACATGGGGTACCCATTACCATTAAAGCAAAAAAAGAGGGTGTTGCCCCTCAAGACATTGTAGACCGTTATCACGAGATGAACAAAAAGGCCTTTGCCGACTTCGGTATTGGCTTTGACATATATTCGCGCACAACCTCAAAAGTACACCGCGAAACAGCTTCTGATTTTTTTAAAACGCTTTATGACCGTGGTGAATTTATTGAAAAAACCACCCAGCAGTATTTCGACACTGAGGCCAACCAGTTCCTGGCAGACCGTTATATTGTTGGCACTTGCCCTAAATGCCACAACGAAGGGGCTTATGGCGATCAGTGCGAGGCTTGTGGCACCTCACTCAATGCTACGGACCTAATCAATCCAAAATCGACACTTTCCGGCAGTATCCCGGTTTTGCGCGATACAAAACACTGGTTCCTGGCCCTGGATCGCTACGAACCCTGGCTGAGGGAATGGATTCTCGAACAAAACAAACACTGGAAACCCAATGTTTACGGGCAATGTAAATCGTGGATAGATGCCGGGCTTCAACCTCGGGCAGTAAGCCGCGATTTGGATTGGGGCATTCCGGTTCCGGTGAAAGGAGCCGAGGGCAAAGTGTTGTATGTGTGGTTCGATGCCCCTATTGGATATATCTCTGCTACCAAAGAATTAACTCCAGACTGGGAAAAATATTGGAAAGATGCGGATACCCGTATGCTTCATTTTATTGGTAAAGACAATATTGTTTTTCATTGCATCATTTTTCCTTCGATGTTAAAAGCCGAAGGCAGCTATATCCTTCCAGAAAATGTTCCGGCCAACGAGTTTTTAAACCTCGAGGGCGATAAAATCTCTACTTCCCGCAACTGGGCGGTATGGTTGCACGAATACCTCGAAGAATTTCCGGGTTGTCAGGATGTATTGCGCTATGTATTATGTGCCAATGCACCCGAGGCAAAAGACAACGATTTTACCTGGAAAGATTTTCAGGCCCGCAACAACAATGAGCTGGTAGCCATTTTCGGTAACTTTGTCAACAGGGCGCTTGTGCTCACCCACAAATACTTCGATGGCCGGGTTCCTGAGCTTGGTGATTTAACTGAGTCCGACCGTCAGACGCTGGCTCAGATGCCAATCATAAAAGACAAGGTAGAAGCCAGTCTGGAAAGTTTTCGCCTCCGCGAAGCACTTGCCAACGCCATGGAGCTTGCACGCCTTGGTAATAAATACCTTGCCGATACAGAACCCTGGAAAATTATTAAGCACGATGAACCCAGGGTAAAAACTATTCTGAACATAGCCTTGCAGATTACAGCCAACCTATCCACCCTCATGGAGGCATTTACGCCCAACACTGCCGAAAAAATAAGAGGATTTCTGAACATTCAGTCCATAAGCTGGGAAGATGCTGCCAAATCTGATAACCTTAAGGCAGGCAATAAGTTGAATGTTCCTGGTTTACTATTCGAAAAAATTGAAGACAGTCAGGTAGAATTTCAGGTAAAAAAACTTATGCAATCGAAAGCCGACAACGAAACAGCACAAACGAGGGCCGCTGCACCAAAGCCCGACATCAGCTATGACGAATTCAGTAAAATGGATATACGCATTGGCACTATTATCGAAGCCGAAAAAGTAGCCAAAACCAAAAAACTACTCAAACTTACTATCGATACAGGATTCGACAAGCGCACAGTAGTTTCCGGTATAGCAGAGTATTTTGAGCCAGAAGCCATTATTGGTCAACAGGTGAGTGTGTTGGTAAACCTTCAACCACGCGAACTCAAGGGAATCATGTCTCAGGGTATGATTCTGATGGCCGAAGATGCCGATGGAAGTTTGCGTTTTGTGCAACCTCAGGTAAAAACGAAAAATGGCTCAGAAATAAAGTAAAAGAAAAACAAACAGGTCTAATTTATTCGTTAGACCTGTTAGTGAAAATATCAAATAACACCCAATTCCTTTCCTATTTTGGTAAATGCGGCAACAGCTTTATCGAGATGTTCTCTTGTATGTGCAGCCGAAAGCTGAACCCTGATACGGGCCTGTTCCTTTGGCACCACAGGAAAATAAAATCCGATGACATAAATACCTTCCTGCAATAGGCGTGCTGCAAAGTCCTGCGATAGTTTAGCATCGTATAGCATAATTGCCACAATGGCCGATTGGGATGGTTTGATGTCGAAACCGGCAGCTACAATCTTTTCTTTGAAATAGGCTGTATTTTCGTGTAAGCGACGTTGCAGCACATCGGTTTCAGCCATCATGTCGAACATAGCAATACCAGCCTGGGCAATCATAGGAGGTATTGAGTTTGAAAAAAGATAAGGCCTTGATCGCTGACGAAGCAATTCGATAATTTCTTTTTTCCCGGTTGTAAAACCTCCAATGGCTCCGCCAAAAGCTTTTCCCAAGGTGCCTGTGATAATTTCGACCTGCCCCCTTATATGAAAATGTTCCGTTACACCTCGTCCTGTGTCGCCTACTACTCCTGCAGAGTGGCACTCATCGACCATCACCATAGCATCGTATTTTCTGGCCAGTTCTACAATTTTGTCCATGGGAGCCACATTGCCATCCATAGAAAACACCCCATCGGTTACAATTAACCTGAAACGTTGTGCCTGAGCTTCTTTAAGCCTGACTTCGAGGTCGGCCATATCGGCATTGTTGTATCGATACCGCTGAGCCTTGCACAAACGCACTCCATCGATAATGGAGGCATGGTTTAATGAGTCGGAGATTATGGCATCCTCTTCCCCTAACAGAGGCTCGAAAACCCCTCCGTTGGCATCGAAGCAGGCCGCATACAAAATAGTATCTTCTGTACCAAAATAGTGGGCAATTTTTTGTTCCAGCTCTTTGTGCAAATCGGTGGTACCACAGATAAACCTAACCGACGACATTCCATATCCGTGGCTGTCCAATGCCTTTTTCGCTGCTTCGACAAGCTTGGGGTGCGACGATAAGCCCAGGTAATTGTTGGCGCAAAAATTAAGCACCTGGCTATTCCCCACTTCAATTACCGCATCCTGGGGCGAAGTAATGATACGTTCGTTTTTGTAAAGTCCGGCTTCCCGGATATTCTTTAACTCTTGCTGAAGATAGTTTTGAATGGAACCATACATGGCTAATGATTTTTTTTGATTGCAGTATAAAATTACTGAATTCAGATTGGCAGTGAATGATATTTATCTTGCAAATGCAAGCTGAAAAAAAATATTCCATTCCTTTAAAGCTTTTCCAAACCAGATTTAGGTGAATAGATGCTATACAAATCGAGAAGTTGGTTAAATATCTGGGCATCTTGAGTATTCTTTTTTATCGTAGCAAGTTCCTTTGCCCTCATTAAACCTCCCTGATAATACCGGTGAAACCAAGGCAACACCATTAGTGCAGCATCGAGCAAAGCCAACTGATAGGCTGTAAAAACAAAAACCGTAGCAAAAGCAGCAGTTATCACAAATGAGTTCAAGGCTTCTTTCCATTCTCCAAGGTAAAGCTGACCAAGACCTGGAATTATACTCAGGTACATCGGCAGGTATACATTGGCCATATAATTTTTTTCGCCCACACGAAACAATGAGTCGATAGAGGTCAGCGCAGAAATATCCGTTTCGCCCAAAGCCATTTGGTAGTAATTGTTGGCATTATCAAATTCATGAAGTTGGTAAAAACTGCAAAAAAGATAGAAATACATTTTTGCCTGTTGTTCGGGATGCATTGAATCGTCGACCGAAAAAAGCTCGGCAAGTGCATAAGATGCCTGACGGTTTTTAAGGTGACAGGCTGCGATCCGAAATTTTATTTCCTGATTCAGACTATCATTCGAAATTGTATTCCCTGCCATGCGGTAATAATATACAGCCTGGTCGAACAACTCAAGTTGCATATAACAATCTCCTAGGTAAAACAAAGCGTTGCCAGAGGTGCTATCGCTGAAAAAAACCACTCGTCTGAATTGCTGGGCTGCCAATTCAAAATCTCCCTGTTTAAAAAAAGATATGCCCGACTGATAGGTCTCTTTTACAGGCTGACCAGAAGCAAACTGAATACTAAAAATTACTATAAGTATCCAAAAATGATTTTTCAAAGCTGTCGAGAATCTGGTGGTCAAGGTTGTGATTTGTTTTATTTGCTGATTTATACGATCCATATAAGTTACCCGTGTAAAACGAAAGGCTGATGCCTCCCATAAGCCAGCCGTAAACGCTTTGTGTCCCACTTTTCGAAAATCCCCGGTATGACTGCCATGCAGTTACACCTATAAATAAAAATGAAAAAAGCCCATCTTTCCAATAACCACTGTAGGCCTTTCCCGAGCCTGGAATAACCGTCGACATTATCAGGCTCAGTCGCGGGTCTTTGTATTTGAGAGTGGTAGCCTGCTGAATAGCAGGCAACAGGCCATAAAACTCAGGATATTGTTCCAGTTGTGGCAAAAAAGACTGTGCCTCAGACCACTTATGTTGATACATTGCCCTGGAGATTTGCAGAAATGTTACCTCCCTTTTTAGCCTTGAGGGAACCTGCAATTGTTTGTTCAGACCAATAAAATCACGGTTTAAAATTAGCATTTTCCCATGGAGGGCAAATAAGGTATCACTTTCTGACTGACACATCTTGCAAGTATTCAGGAAACCCAGTCCATCGGCATACAATCCGCTTTGGATATAACTATCCTGGATTTTCATCAGGGCAATTTTGTCATAGGGGTTCAGGAAAAGGACACGCTTGTATTCCTGAATAGCTTGGATGTACTCAGCATTTTTATATAAGTAATCGGCAAAGGCTTTCGAATGGGTATAATCGAATAGGTCGTTTTGCTGGGCAAAAGTGTGGATCCAAAAAAAAAGTCCAGCAAACAAACACATTTTATTTCTCTTCATAGCGCCAGTTTCTTACCGGGTCGATTAGTAATTTCTGCCGGGAATCAACCGGATAATCCTCCGGTGACATGGCATTACAGCGAGAAAACCGATCCCAAAAATTTACAAAACCTTCCATGATTCCTTCCTGCTTTATTGCTATCAGGGCATATTCTGAACAGGAAGGGGTAAAGCTGCAAGAGCTGGCATCCTGCGAAGAAACAAATTTCTTGTAAAACACAAACAGGTTATTGAAAAACCAATCATATTCCGAATAGTTACCTTTAACTTGACCGGCAATTTTATTGTGTCCTGAATCCAGAGATGAAATTTTCATCTCTTCGATCTCGCTCATGGTCTGGGCACCTACAAACAAAGAGACACAGAGAAACAGACCACTAATTCTCAGCTTTCTGTTTGTATCGGTAAAAAGACTCATTTTGCTGGTTATTAACCTTTATATTGGTGTAGGTAGTAATTTTCTTAAATTCTCCTCCCCCCGGCAGATAAGATATCTGAATCACTTTCGATGGAATCTCAAGTCCGCTTACCAGTATGTACTCAGAAAAAAACTGCTTGGCGATAATTTGATCATTTGTATTAAAAGATATGAGGCCTTGAAGCCGGTTATCCTTTTGCGAAAGCATCATTTTTCGCACCCCACTTTCGATGCGCTTATCGGCAAGTTCCCAGGTTGAGATGACCAGACCTTCATCTTTTTCTACTTTTATAAGCTGAAATGGTGTTTCACGAAGTCCAAAATACTCCAGCTGTCCATTCAATGTCAGCCCAAGAACAGAAAAGTCGATTAAGCTTGTCGATAACATATGCTTTTCGTGCCGGTTCGACAGGGCATAAATGCTTGCCGTATCGTTTATAATCAATATTTCCTTTTCGGGGAAACTGATATCAAACACCATCTGACGGTAGTTTTTATCGAAATAAACCCTACCGAGCATCAGGTTTTCATGTCCTGTGCTACTCTTTTCCTTGAGGGAATAATCGGCTTCGATACGATAATGAATTTGCGCTACTGCCTGACAAGTAACAATCTGAAGGAAAAATAAACAAAGGGCAGAAGGTAGCAGTAAAATCTTCATATTTTATTAGGGAAGAATTTAATAGCCCCCTGCAGCCACGTAGTAAATGATGTTAATAAAAGTACCTGCGGCTACACCGATCCAGTATGACAATTTCTGATCGTAATCTTTATTTTGGTTCACAGCAATTACAAAAAAGCCAACCGGACAGCAAAGAAAACCCCAGAGAAAACCTTCCCATTGAAAAACAAACTCTGAGGATGAGGTTGCACCCATGGAATTGGTATTAATGGCAGATAAATCGAATAGATTACCTTGTTTAATGTCGTTAAGGGAAAGATGGTTATTTCCTACTACAAAATTTTCGAGTGCGTTCAGGCTTGCGAATTCCTGTTCCAAGCTTTGCTCATCGAGCGCAAACATATCGGCGCTACCTGCAAAGCAATTAATTGAAAGAAAGGAAATCACAATTAAGATTAGCTTTTTCATATAATTTGACAATTAGGTGTATGGTTCTTTCACAAAAATACACGTTCCAACCAAATGACAATATTTTAGGCTTATTTTTTTTGCATTCTAAATAAAAATGCAAGAACCTGGCAATTAGAATAAAAATAAAGTCGACAAGATGATTTATGATAAAACTAAGGGTTGCAGATGTTTTGCTTGTCAACTCAACTTGGCCTTAATCTTTGCCAGCATTACTTTGGTAGTTTCGTCCAGTCCGTATTTGCTTTTCCAGTGGTCGTGGTCACGGGCATAGCGGTCGTCGATGCTGTCGGGCCATGAGTCGGCAATTTCCTGTCTGAAATCAGGTTTATAGCTAATTTGAAATTCGGGAATGTATTTTTTGATGGATTGCGCCATTTCAGCAGGAGTAGCACTAAAACCGGCAATGTTGTAGCCGGTATGAAAATACACCTCATCCGTGGGCAGGCTCATCAAAGCTATGGTGGCTTCCACTGCATCGTCCATAAACATCAATGGCAGACGGGTATTCTCGCCAAGAAAGCACTCATATTTCCGATGTTGAAGAGCCTGGTAATAAATGTCGACCGCAAAGTCGGTGGTACCACCACCTGGCTCGGTTTTATGGCTTATCAGGCCGGGATAGCGGATGCTGCGGGCATCAATATCGTATTTGTTAAAATAGTATTCACACCAGCGTTCACCAGCCAGTTTACTGATGCCATATACCGTATTGGGTTCCATAATGGTATTCTGGGGTGTATTTTCCTTAGGGGTACTTGGGCCAAAAACGGCAATGGAACTAGGCCAGAATACCTTTTTTACCTCATCCACCATTTTAGCTACTTCCAACACATTGAGCAAACTCGCCATGTTAATATGCCATGCCTGCAGTGGCAATTTTTCGGCATTGCCCGACAATACGGCTGCAAGATGGTAAATCTGAGTAATCTTATTCCGAATCACAAAATGGATAAGGTGCTTGTCGTCCATTACGTTTAAAAACTGAAAAGGACCACTTTCCTTCACATCTTCGGGAGCCTCTTTAATATCAGAGGCAAATACATGACTGTTCCCGTGAACTTTTCTCAGCGCCAGGGTAAGTTCCGAACCAATTTGTCCAGCTGCTCCAATAACCAGGATGTTTTCCATAATGAAAAAAATTTGATGGGGAAATTAGCGAATCCGTAATTTTAAAAATATGACGAAAATTAGTCCTTCTGTGCTTTATGCCCCTCTATTTAACCCACTAACCATTGTAAGCTTGAATTAGTTTCAACTTTGAAGAAACGATGCTACCCGCTTTTTATATCTTTGCCCAACAAAAACATAAACTATGAGCCAACGAGTGCGTGTACGTTTTGCCCCCAGTCCAACTGGCCCCTTGCATATAGGTGGAGTAAGGACAGCACTGTTTAACTACTTATTTGCTAAAAAATCAGGGGGCGATTTTTTACTTCGAATAGAAGATACAGATCAGGCTCGCTTTGTGCCGGGTGCTGAGCAATATATCAACGAAGCATTGGAATGGCTGGGTATGGTGCCCGATGAGGGTGTAAAACAGGGAGGCCCCTATGGACCCTACAAACAATCGGAACGCAAAGAAATTTACCTACCTCTGGCTCAAAAACTTATTGATACCGGCTGGGCTTATTATGCTTTCGATACCCCCGAGGACCTCGAAAACTTGCGACTAAAGGCCGAGGCTGACAAACAAACTTTTGCATACGATTATAAGGTTAGAAATTCGCTGCTTAACTCACTTACGCTGGGCGAAAAGCTTACTGCTGAAAAAATTAAAAACGGCGAAGCCTATATCATCCGGTTTAAAATGCCGGAAAACTATGAGCTTACCGCCACCGATCTCATTCGCGGAAACATCAGGTTCAACACTTCAACTCTTGACGATAAAGTGATTTTTAAGTCAGACGGACTTCCCACCTATCACCTGGCCAATGTGGCCGACGATTATGCCATGAAAATTACCCATGTAATTCGTGGCGAAGAGTGGCTGCCTTCCCTGCCCCTGCATGTAATGCTATACAAGGCACTTGGCTGGGAAGAATCCATGCCTTCCTTCGCTCACCTGCCCTTGATATTAAAACCTAGTGGCAAAGGAAAACTCAGTAAACGCGATGGCGATAAAGAAGGCTTCCCGGTATTTCCGCTCGAATGGAAAAGCAACGAGGGAGAAATTGCCCGGGGTTATCGCGAATCAGGTTATTTCCCGGAAGCGGTAATCAACCTATTGGCCCTGCTGGGCTGGAACCCGGGTTCAGAGCAGGAGCTGTTCAGCATGCAAGAACTTATAAACGCATTTTCACTTGAAAGAGTCAACAAATCGGGTGCTCGATTCGATCCGGAAAAAGCAAAATGGTTCAACCAGCAATACCTGAAAACAAAAACAGATGCAGAACTGGCCACAGATTTTCAGAGCATACTTTCCACCAAGGCAATTCATGCTTCTAAAGAGTATGTAACACGGGTAGTGTCGCATATTAAAGATAGAGCAGTATTTGTAGGCGATTTCTGGGAGCTTTCGTCCTATTTCTTCGAAGCACCAATTACCTACGAAGAAAAGACCGTTCAAAAATTCTGGAAAGAAGAAACGCCTGCACTGTTAAAAGATTGCCTGAAAATTCTGGAAAACCTCAATCCATTTACCTCAGTGCTGGCCGAGGCTGCAATAAAAAACTACATCGAAAGCAACGAACTGGGTTTTGGTAAAATAATGAACCCCCTTCGCCTTGCCATTGTAGGGGCTGGCAAAGGACCGCATCTTTTCGATATCATGGAAATGATCGGAAAAGAAGAAAGCCTCAGAAGAATTGAAAAGGCAATTCAGACACTCTGATTCAGTTTATCAAAAACTACCCTAAAAAGGCTGCTTTATGTACATCGATATTCACCGACATAGTGCCGATAGAGGAGAAGCAGACCTGGTAGTGAGAAATTTGTATCATACCGAAGTCTCAGAAATTCAGCAAACCCCATACTGTTCGGTTGGTGTGCATCCCTGGCATATTCATGAAGCTGTGTCTCAGGATATTATCGATAAACTCGGTAACTCAGCAAAAAACAGCCATGTGCTTGCCATTGGTGAGACCGGACTTGACAAGTCCATAGAAACAAAGCTCGAATGGCAGCTCGATGCTTTTCAAAAGCAGCTAGAAATAGCCAAAAGCATCAACAAACCCATGATAATTCATTGCGTAAGGGCTTACAACGAATTGCAATTGCTCCGGAAGAATTCAGCACACCAACAAGCCTGGATTTTCCATTGGTTCAATGCTTCTGCACAAACTGCATTCGATTTAATTCACAAAGGCTGCTACCTTTCTTTTGGGCATATGCTTTTTAAGGAAAACACAAAAGCCTACCAGGCCTTTTTGGAGATTCCGGTTGAAAGAATTTTCCTTGAGACCGACGATGCAGCCATTTCTATAAAAGAAGTATATGCGAAGGCAGCCGGTTTAAAGCATTTAAGTGGTGAGCAAATGCAAGCGCAAATAAAGAGCAATTTTAAACACTGTTTTGGATTCGAAGTATGAACGAGAATGACTGGCAATGCCGGACCGAACTACTGCTTACCTCCTCGGGAATCGAGAAGCTTAAAAATGCAAAGGTGCTCGTGGCTGGCTTAGGTGGTGTGGGCGGTGCAGCTGCAGAGCAATTGTGTCGGGCCGGAATAGGTCATCTCACCCTGGTTGACAGTGATGTAGTAAATAACAGCAACCTTAACCGGCAAATCATTGCTCTAAATTCTACCTTGAATCAGCCTAAGGTAGAGGCCATAAAGACACGTATGCTCGACATCAACCCAAAAGCAAATATCCGGTGCATCAATCAGTTTATCGAAGAGAAAGAAGCCTTAGAATTACTCAAAGAAAAATATGATTTTGTCATCGATGCCATCGATACGCTTACACCAAAGGTTGAACTGCTTGCAGCATGCGTGCTTTCTGCCACCCCGGTGGTGAGTTCCATGGGCAGCGGGGGCCGAATTAATCCGTCACTTGTGAAGATCGATGACATCAAGAATTCCAATCACTGCAAGTTTGCCTACATCGTTCGAAAATACCTGCACCGAAAGGGAATTTACGAGGGAATTACAGTGGTTTACTCCACCGAAAATGTGCCCAGGCATGCCCTTGTCGAAACCGATGGCTCGAATCACAAACGCACGGTGGTGGGTACCATTTCTTACATGCCGTCAATTTTCGGGGCTTTTTGTGCTTCGGTGGTCATAAGAACGCTCCTTTCAAAAGAATAGGAGCTATTCACTTTCTTCAGAAACAAAGGCAATATTATTTTTTATTCCTTCAAAGCCTTTACGCTCCAGAGCTTTACCAGAGAATCGCTTTTTATATTTTTCCTCTGAAAGTGCCCTCCAATCATCCTTATCCATGCGAAGAAATTCTTCGTCAGGCTGAAATGCTGGTTCGTGTGTTTGTTTCGAAAAACGATTCCAGGGGCATACATCCTGGCAAATATCGCAACCAAAAATCCAGTTCTCGAATTTCCCCCTATACTTTTCGGGAATTGTGTTTTTGCTCTCGATAGTATGATACGAAATGCAGCGGTTGCTGTCGAGCAGGTAAGGCAATACCAGGGCGTTGGTTGGACAGGCTTGTATGCACTTTGTACAGCTTCCGCAATGGTCTTCGATGGGCACATCGTATTCCAGCTCAATGTCAATAATCAGTTCGCCAATAAAGAAAAATGAACCTTGCTGAGGCACAATCAGGTTGGTGTTTTTTCCTATCCACCCCAACCCAGCTTCTGCAGCCCAGGCACGGTCGAGAACAGGTGCCGAATCGGTAAAAAATCTACCCTCACAAGGGGTAATCTCGCTCTGAATACTCTTAAGCAGTTGCTTTAATTTTTCTTTTATCACACGATGATAATCCTTTCCGTAAGCATATTTAGCCACCTTCAACCCCCCTGCATGCTGTTGCTTTTCAGGGTAATAGTTGAGTAGAACCGAAATTACACTTTGAGCTCCCGGAAGAAGTTCGCGCGGATCTACACGTTTATCGAAATAGTTGGACATGTAATTCATGCCGGCATGAAGACCTCGTTCAAGCCATGTTTTAAGAAAGGCCTCCTGCCGGGAAAGCCTTTGAGCACGTGCAATTCCACATGCATCGAAGCCAAGCCTGATGGCATGTTCTTTTATAGCTAGAGAGCTTGCTGAATGGTTCATAAATAAAAAAAGGGCTACGTTTGGTAAAACGAGCCCTTAAATATACGTTATTGAAGACTAAAGTGTCTTTTTCACTTCAAATTGTTCAAAAGCCTCCACCATATCACCAACCACAATGTCGTTAAAACGATCGATGTTCAAACCGCATTCCTGACCGGAAACAGCTTCTTTTACATCGTCCTTAAAGCGTTTCAGCGATCCCAACTGACCGGTGTGAATTACAATGCCATCGCGTATGACACGTACCTTGTTGGCACGTTTAATTTTTCCTTCGCGAACAATACATCCGGCAATGGTGCCTACCTTGGTAATTTTAAACACTTCGAGAATTTCAAGTGTGGCAACAATGTTTTCCTTTATTTCGGGCGACAACATTCCCTCCATGGCCGAGCGAATCTCTTCAATGGCATCGTAAATGATTGAATAAAGTCTTACATCGATTTGTTCTTTCTCAGCCAGCTTGCGTGCACTCACCGAAGGGCGAACCTGGAATCCGATTACAATGGCATTTGAGGCAGCTGCAAGAAGAATATCTGCCTCAGAAATCTGGCCTACAGCTTTATGTTTGATATTTACCTGAATTTCTTCGGTAGAAAGTTTTAACAACGAATCGGAAAGAGCTTCTACCGATCCGTCCACATCACCTTTTACAATTACATTCAGCTCCTGGAAATTACCGATTGCAATACGCCTTCCAATTTCGTCGAGCGTAATGTGTTTTTGGGTACGGATACCTTGCTCACGCTGAAGCTGTTCGCGTTTGTTGGCAATTTCACGAGCTTCGCGTTCACTCTCAAGTACATTAAACTTATCTCCTGCCTGCGGGGCTCCATCCAAACCGAGTACCAAAACTGGCTGAGAGGGACCAGCATCTTTTATAGCCTGTCCACGCTCGTTATACATGGCTTTAACCTTACCGTGTGTAGTTCCGGCAAGCAGCACATCGCCAATTTTGAGTGTGCCAGACTGAACCAACACGGTTGATACATATCCCCGACCTTTGTCAAGTGCAGAATCTACTACGGTACCAATGGCCTTTTTATTCGGATTAGCTTTGAGTTCTAGCATTTCTGCTTCGAGTAGAACCTTATCGAGTAGTTCTTTTATATTCAATCCGCTTTTGGCAGAAATTTCCTGTGATTGATACTTACCGCCCCAGTCTTCGACCAGGATATTCATTTTGGCAAGTTCTTCTTTTATTTTTTCGGGATTCGCTGTGGGGATATCTACCTTATTAATGGCAAACACCATTGGCACACTAGCAGCCTGAGCATGGTTAATAGCCTCCACTGTCTGAGGTTTCACTCCATCGTCGGCTGCAATAACAATGATAGCCAAATCGGTTACTTGTGCACCTCGGGCCCTCATAGCAGTAAACGCTTCGTGACCAGGAGTATCTAAAAAAGTAATTTGTCGGCCATCGTCTAACTTTACTGCATAAGCACCAATATGCTGCGTAATACCTCCTGCTTCGCCAGCAACTACATTGGCACTACGGACATAATCGAGAAGCTTGGTTTTACCATGATCTACGTGCCCCATTACAGTAACAATAGGTGAACGTTCAATAAGCTGCTCGGGTTTATCTTCTTCTTCAGCAATCGATTCCTGAAGTTCAACACTTACAAATTCAATAGCAAAGCCATGTTCGTCTGCCAGTATCGACATCGTTTCGGCATCGAGTCGCTGGTTAATGGAAACAAAAAGACCAAGACTCATGCAGGTTGAAATTACTTCGTTGGCAGGCACATCCATCATAGTAGCCAATTCGCTTACGGTTACAAACTCGGTAACCTTAAGAGTATGCTTATCCTGTTCGCTGCGTAACTCTTCCTGATGCATACGTTGCGAAACCAATTCGCGCTTATCGCGACGGTGTTTCGATCCTTTCGATTTACCTTTTGTAGTAAGTCTCGCGAGGGTATCTTTAATTTGCTTCTGAATATCAACTTCCGATATCTCCGGTTTTTTAACCCCTCTTTTTCTGTTGGCAGAAAAGTCTTTGGCAGGCTGCACAGGTGGCTTGGCGGTACCAGGGGTATTTTTTACATCTACCTTATCCGTGACTATACGCTTTCTTTTCTTTTTATTGTTGTTCGAATTGTAGTTTTCTGATGGTTTTTTTATAGGTGCAGTAGGTAATTCCATTCTTCCAACTACAGTAGGTCCACTCAGCTTTTCTGCTTTGGCTCTGTAAACACTCACTTCTGCAGCTGGTGGTACCTCAGGAGTAATTAAATTCGTGTCAGCAGGAATGCTTTCTTCACTCGCTGGAGCCACTGCTTTTTCGGGTTCTTTTTTAAACGACTCTTTAGCCTTTGGTTCAGTTGCTTTGGATATGCGGTGGCCTTCACGCTCTTTGTCTTTTTCTTCGCGCGTTTTTTTGTCGGGCCTGGTTTTTTGATTGAGCGTGCTTAGATCAATTTTACCAAGAACTTTAACTCCCGATTCTTCTTCGGCAGGTTCTTTTGTAATTGGTTCTTGAGAAACTGTTTCACTTTCAGTTACTGTCTCGGTTTCGGCAGGTTTCTCTGGTTCAACCTCAGAGGTTTCGACTTTTTTAGAAGTCTCTTTTTTGGGAGTATCCTTTTTCTCGATATCAATTTTACCCAGAATGTTCAGTTGAACTTTGTTTGCAAGATTCCGTTCTGTTTCGGTTTCGAAAATCCTGGAACCCACGCCGCTTCCTTTCACCAATAATTCATTGGTTCCTTTTTCAGAAATTTCTTCTTCCTGATCGCGTTCTTTCAAGGAGACGATTTCTTTTTGGTCACGAAGATGCTTTAGATTAACTTTTTCTGACTCTTTCTTAACCGACAAATCAAAGCTGAATTCTCTGAACAAAAGATCGTATTGTTCTTCGGTTATCTTGCTATTCGGATTCGAATCAATCTTTTGCCCTTTACTATGCAGGAAATCCACAATAGTAGTGATCCCTACATTTAGTTCACGAGCAATTTTACTTAGCCTTGTGGCTTTGGTACTATCCATAAAAACCCTTTATATTCTTTCAAAAAAAGCAGTAACGCTTCAATACTGCTAAATTAAGCGTAATAGCAGGAATTATTCAAATTCTGCCCTTAAAATTTGCAATACTTCTTTTATTGTCTCTTCTTCCAGGTCGGTACGTTTCGCCAGATCCTCTGCTGAATGTTCCAGTACACTTTTAGCTGTATCGCAACCAATAGCCTTTAGCTGATCAATAACCCATCCTTCAATTTCATCGCCAAACTCATCCAGGTCAACGTCTTCTTCATCCACTTTGGCAGCCTCGCGGTAAACATCTATTTCGTATTCGGTAAGCTGTCCGGCAAGTTTAATGTTTAATCCGCCTTTTCCAATTGCCAGAGAGACCTCATTAGGCAGAAGGTACACTTCGGCTCTGCGGTTTTCTTTGTCTATGCTGATGGAGGTGATTTTAGCCGGACTTAGTGCCCGTGTAATGAAGAGTTGTATGTTGTTGGTGAAATTGATTACATCGATGTTTTCGTTTTTTAGCTCCCTAACGATTCCATGAATACGCGAACCCTTCATACCCACGCATGCTCCAACCGGATCAATGCGTTCATCGTAAGACTCTACTGCCACTTTAGCCCGTTCTCCTGGCACACGCACAATTTTTTTAATGGTGATAAGTCCATCGAATATTTCGGGTACTTCGAGTTCGAAAAGTCTTTCGAGGAAGACGGGTGAAGTACGCGATAAAATAATGAGTGGTGTATTGTTACGCATTTCTACCCGTACAACCACAGCTCTGATGCTATCGCCTTTTCTGAAATAATCAGAGGGTATCTGCTCAGATTTCGGCATGATAAGTTCGTTTCCTTCTTCATCGAGCACGAGCAATTCCCTTTTCCATACCTGGTATACCTCACCGGTAATGATTTCACCAATGCGGTCGCGGTATTTCTGGTAAATATTGCTTTTTTCCAGGTCCAATATCCGTGCAGTCAGATTCTGACGAAGGGCCAGAATGGCACGCCGTCCAAAATCGACCAATTTCACTTCGTCGGTTACATCTTCACCTACCTCATAATCTTCGTCAATTTTTTTGGCTTCGGAAAGAGAAATTTGCAAATTAGGATCCTCTACTTGCCCATCTTCCACTACCTCGCGGTTACGCCAGATTTCAAAGTCGCCTTTATCGATGTTGATAATGAGGTCAAATTTCTCGTCGGTACCATATATTTTCTGAAGCATGCCCCGGAACACATCTTCCAACACACTTATCATGGTGGCACGATCGATACTTTTCAGATCTTTAAACTCCGAAAATGTTTCTATCAGATTCAGGTTTTCCATATTCTTTACAGTTATTCCTGTTAAAATTTAATTATTACAAATGCCGATACTATATCGGTATAATTTATTGTTTGTTCCTGTTTTACAGTCTGTTTGCGGTTCGAACCATCAATTTTTACTTTCACTTCGCATTCAAGTGTTACACCTTCCTCGTTGGTACTTAATACCAAACCTTTTAATTTACTTCCTGATTTAAGCTGTATGTCCAGCTCGCGGCCGATGTTTCTTTTGTATTGTTCTTTTACCAGAAGCGAAGAACTTAATCCAGGCGAAGTTACCTCGAGCGAAAAATCTTCCACCTCTCTGTCAAGATTATGTTCGATCAGCCTGCTAAACTGAACACACTCTTCGATGGTAATTCCCGACATGCTGTCTACAACCAGCCTTATCCGATTGGCAGAGGTCACATCAAGCGAAACAACGAAATAATCCCCTTCGGAGAGTTTTCCAGCAATGAGCGAGTGTATTTTATCTTTGCTAATCATAACCTGTAGACAATAAAATAGGGGACTTTTGTCCCCTATCCAAATCTCTTCAAATTTCGCTGCGAAGTTATGAAATATATATTATAAGAACAAAATATTTGCAAAACAATTCATTCTCAGCCAAAAATAACTTTACTTCTGTATTAAAAAACTCATTAGTTTTGAGTGGGTCATTTAACAAAACCTCAGGATGAATCAAGGCATTAATAAACTAAAAATAATCAACGATCCCGTACATGGTTTTATTCGGGTTCCCACTGAGCTGATTTTTGATTTAATCGAGCATCCTGTATTTCAGCGATTAAGACGAATAAAACAACTTGGACTCACCAATTATGTGTATCCTGGAGCAACACATACCCGTTTTCAGCATGCTCTTGGCGCAGTGCATTTAATGAGTCAGGCTATTGCAGTGCTGCGGCAGAAAGGAATTGACATCAATACCGAAGAAGAAGAAGGCGTGTATGTAGCCATTTTGCTGCACGATATTGGCCATGGCCCCTTTTCACATGCATTGGAGCATAGCATTGTACATGGCATTTCGCACGAAGATTTATCAAGCTTTCTGATGCGTAAGCTTAACCAGGAATTTGGTGGCCGGCTGGAAGTGGGAATTAACATTTTTAACAATCGTTACTCCAAGCTTTTCCTTCATCAACTGGTATCTGGCCAGCTCGATATGGATCGTCTGGATTACCTTAAGCGCGATAGTTTCTTTACCGGAGTTACTGAAGGAAACATTGGTACCGACCGCATCATAAAAATGCTCGATGTAATTAACGATCACCTGACCATCGAGGCCAAAGGAATTTATTCGGTCGAGAAATTCCTGATTGCAAGACGGCTGATGTATTGGCAGGTTTATTATCACAAAGCGGTAATAGCTTCAGAGTTTATACTCGAAAAAACCTTACAAAGGGCCAGTCAGCTAGCCCTTTCGGGGAATGATGTATTCGGCACTCCTTCTTTGTCTTTCTTTCTAAATCAGGCTATTACAAAAGAATCTTTCCTTCAAAACACTGAAGAAATTCTCGAAAACTTCCTCGAGCTAGACGATACAGACATATTGGTTTCGGCTAAACAATGGACCAGGCATAGCGACAAAACGCTTCGCATTTTAGCTTCAGGAATTATTAACCGTCAACTTCCAAAAGTACAATTGAGCAAAACACCGTTTAATTCCAACCAAATAAACACGCTTAAGCATAAAGCCGGAGAATATTTTCAAATCGAAGAAGAAGAAATAAAGTATCT
The DNA here is from genome assembly GCA_016699695.1 of Bacteroidota bacterium. Classification (NCBI taxonomy): domain Bacteria; kingdom Pseudomonadati; phylum Bacteroidota; species Bacteroidota bacterium. The sequence goes on along the minus strand of CP065006.1, from coordinate 2,206,572 downwards.
TGTGGCATCCGACACCATTTCTAACAGCGCCTATACCGACCGCGACGATAAGATATTAATCTCCTTTCACAACAATGAAGTGAAGGATATTGCTGAAGTATCTGACATAATTAACCTCTCTTATCTGAACGAGACTGTGACGAAGTATTATATATGCTACCCAAAAGAATGCAGCATTTAAGAGAAAATACCTACTTTTAACGCCAAAAAAACAACGTATGGAATTTAATGCCAAAGCAATAGCCGATTTCCTTAAAGGTACTGTAGAAGGAAATCCGGAAATAAAGGTAAGCAATGTAAGCCCAATCGAAAATGGTCAGCCGGGGACCCTTTCCTTTCTGGCCAATCCAAAATATGCCAAATACGTTTATACTACCGAAGCGTCGATTGTTTTGGTAAGTAAGGATTTTAAAGCAGAGCAAACAGTAAAAACCACCCTGGTCCGCGTAGATGATGCCTATAAAGCTTTCGCCATGTTACTGGACCTTTATCAGCAATCTCTTCCACAAAAAATCGGTATTGAACCTCAGGCATCCATCAGTAAAACAGCCAGTATTGGCGATAAATGTTACATCGGAAATTTTGCTTACATAGGCGAGAACTCAGTGATTGGCAATAATGTAAAGATTTACCCCCAGGTATACATAGGTGATAACGTTAAAATTGGCGATAATACCATCCTTTATCCGGGTGTGAAAATTTACCTTGGATGCCAGATAGGTAAAAATTGCATCGTTCATGCAGGTGCAGTAATCGGATCCGACGGTTTTGGTTTTGCTCCTACTGAAGAGGGCGAATACAAAAAAATACCTCAGCTAGGTATAGTTGTATTGGAAGATGATGTGGAGGTTGGTGCCAATACAACCATCGACCGTGCCACCATGGGTATTACCATTCTCAAGCAGGGTGTAAAACTCGACAACCTGATACAGATAGCCCACAATGTAGAAGTTGGAGAACACACTGTAATGGCCTCTCAAACTGGTATCTCTGGCTCAACGAAAGTAGGCCCGCATTGCATGTTTGGAGGTCAGGTTGGTGCTGCAGGCCATATTACCATCGCCAAAGGTGTAAAAGTAGGTGCCCAGGCTGGTATAGCCAACCATATAAAAACTGAAGGTGCCACTATAATCGGAACACCTGCATTTGATTTCCGGGAAGCCACACGTTCCTTTGCTGCGTTTAAAAACCTTGGCGATTTAGTGAAACGTGTAAACCAACTCGAACAGGAACTTAAAAAACTTAAAGAGAACAATCAATAGGGCCCTTGCGTTAATTAGAGAGTTTTTTATAACTTGCGCACGCAAAAATTAAAAGGAACAATCAAAAGAATTGTATGTCCGAAAAGCAAAAAACCATTGCCAATTCAGTAAGTATTACAGGTAAAGGTCTTCACAGCGGAGTAGATGTGCTTGTTACTATTATACCGGCCGAACCGGATTTTGGATACCAGTTTGTGCGCACCGACCTCGAAAACAGACCGGTCATTAATGCTCTGGCATCCAATGTGGTTAGTACCGCCCGGGGAACAACCTTGCAGGAAAACGGAGCACAGGTAATGACCATCGAACATCTTCTGGCAGCCCTCTTTGGAATGGATATCGACAATGCCCTCATAGAAGTCTCAGGTCCCGAAATACCAATTCTTAACGGCAGCTCCAAACCCTATGTTGAATTAATAGAAGCTGTAGGGCTGAAGGAACAAAAAGCAGAACGCACTTACTACGAGATTAAAGAAAAAATTACCTATACCGACGGCAAAGGCGTTGACATTGCCATCTATCCCGACGATCATTTTAGCATAGATGTGCACATCGATTACAACTCAAAAGTTCTAGGCCCACAATATGCCTCTCTGCGCAAGCTCTCTGATTTTAAAGATCAGATATCAGCTTGTAAAACATTCGTGTTTCTGCACGAAATAGAATTCCTTGCAGCCAATAACCTGATTAAAGGTGGCGACCTCGACAATGCCCTGGTAATTATGGACAAGGCTATAGGCCAGGAAGAACTTGACCGTTTGGCCGATTTATTTAACAAACCACATATCAGCGTTAGGCCAGAAGGCTACCTGAACAATACCGAATTGGTTTTTCAAAACGAACCCGCAAGGCATAAATTGCTTGATGTTGTAGGTGACCTTTCGCTTATTGGTACTCGAATAAAAGGCAAAGTCATTGCGCGTAAGCCAGGTCACCACGGCAATACGGAAATGGCCAAAATTGTTCTGAAATTAATCAAACAAGAACTCCATAAACCCCTGCCCCCGGCTTTTGATAAAAATGCCAAACCGGTATTGGATATTATCGCTATAAAAAAAATTCTTCCGCATCGTCCGCCTTTCCTGTTAGTGGATAAAATCACCTATATGGACAAGGATACCATTTGTGGTATTAAAAATGTGACCATGAATGAACCTTTTTTTGTAGGTCATTATCCCGACGAACCGATCATGCCAGGTGTATTGCAGATTGAGTCGATGGCTCAATGTGGGGGAATTTTATTGCTAAGCGGCGTACCCGATCCGGAAAAATACCTTTTGTATTTTCTTAAAATCGAAAACATCAAATTCAAACATAAAATTGTTCCAGGCGATACTTTAAACATCCGGATGAAATTACTTGGCCCTGTGAAAAGAGGAGTTGCTTTTACTTATGGAGAAATCTTTGTGGGTGACACCCTGGCTGTTGAAGGGAATTTTGTTGCCCAGCTAGCTAAAAAACCTGAATAAGCGATTGAAAAGCAAAGTGTTATAATATGAATAAATTATCAAGCGTACATCCCGAAGCCAAAATTGGCGAAAATGTCATCATCGAAGCATTTGCCTACGTAGCAAAAGATGTTGTAATAGGTGATGGCACCTGGATTGGTCCAACCGCAGTAATTATGGACGGCGCCAGAATCGGTAAAAATTGTAAGATTTTTCCGGGAGCCGTTGTCTCTGCCATTCCACAGGATTTGAAATATCAGGGAGAAAATACCACGGCCGAAATTGGCGATAACACAACCCTTCGCGAATGTGTAACTGTAAACAAAGGTACAGCAGCCAAGAATAAAACTGTTGTTGGAAACAATTGCCTTATCATGGCCTATGCCCATGTGGCACACGATTGTATCCTCAAAAACAATGTAATCATTGGCAACAGTGTTAACCTGGCTGGCGAAGTAGAAGTTGATGACTTTGCTATTGTAAGCGCCATGTCTGGTGTTCACCAATTTGTAAGAATTGGTAAACACGCTTTTGTTCAAGGGGTAAGCAAGGTGGGAAAAGATGTGCCTCCTTATGTGCTGGCAGGTCGCGATCCGCTCAGCTATGCCGGACTTAATTCGGTTGGACTGCGCCGCAAAGGCTTTACTAACGATCAAATAAACGAAATTCAAGAGTTTTACCGCACTATTTATCAGAAAGGAATGAATACCTCAGATGCCATTAAACATATCGAGGAAAACTTTGCTGATTCGACTTATAAAACCGAGATTGTTACTTTTATTAAGAACTCACCACGTGGAATCATAAAAGGGCTGCTTGATTAAGCAGCCTTTTTTTATATAGGGTATTTAACAAGTCCTATTGCAAGCCATTCCACCCCATGGCTTTTAGTTCTAACAGACTTCCGTCTGAAGCAACAAGGTATTTGCCCTGTTCTTGCGATACAATATGGCCAATAACCGATACCTTGTTCCAATTCTGCACCTTTTCGTAATCACTTAAGGAGATTGTAAACAAAAGTTCATAATCTTCGCCCCCATTTAATGCTATTGTAGTAGGTTCGAGGTTAAACTCTTCCGCAGCCGTTTGAACTTCGTCAGAAACTGGTATTTTATCAAGGTAAACCATGCAACCCACCGCCGATTGTTTGCACAGATGCATCAACTCCGAAGACAAACCATCAGAAATATCAATCATGGAAGTTGGTTGCAGATTGCGCTGGAGCATTTCATTAATAATGTCTTTTCGGGCTTCTGGTTTCAGGTGGCGTTCAAGTACATATTCAAATCCGGTTAAATCAGGTTGTGCCGACTTAGTTTCGGTAAAAATGCGCTTCTCGCGCTCGAGTAGTTGTAAACCCATATAGGCAGCCCCCAGGTCGCCCGAAACACAAACTAAATCATTTGGTTTGGCACCACTTCGATACACCACCCGATTGGGTTCAACCCTGCCAATGGCAGTTACACTGATGGTAAGCCCTGTTAAAGAACTTGTGGTATCTCCACCCACCAAATCAACCTTGTAATGTTCGCAGGCCAGTTTTATTCCATCGTAAAGCTCTTCGATCATATCCACCTTAAACTTCGACGAAACCGCAATGGAAACCAATACCTGTTGAGGCTGAGCATTCATGGCATATACATCAGAAAGATTAACCACTACTGCCTTGTAGCCCAGGTGCCTGAGGGGTGTATAAACCAAATCGAAATGAATGCCTTCAGTAAGTATATCTGTGGTTACAACCAGATTTTCATTGCTACTTTCCAGCACAGCAGCATCATCACCAATTCCCTTTAAACTGGTACTATGCTTTAAAACAATGTTTTGTGTAAGCAAATCAATGAGTCCAAACTCACCTAATTCAGAAATATCCCTTACTTTTTCTGTCATTTATCTCAGTTTATCCATTAAAATATTGCTCCATCGAAGCCTAAACACCTGCAAAGGTAGAAAGAAAACGCTTAGGTGGTTGCGGCAGATAGTTTGGGTGATGTTATTAAAATAACAATGCATTTGTTTCTTCTGGCATTATTGATATTCATTCTCAATAAGATTTAGTATCTTTGTCGTTATTTAGATTAATTCTAAATAAGAATACAACAATCAATTATCTCAATTCTAAGGTAAAATCGGACTCTAACCGCTAAACAAGAGCAAGAAAAGATTGTTATTAAAGAGAAAAGAACACATAGCCTCATGGAAATAGATTGAGGCTGAATGATAAATTGGCAGAAGAACAATGAGCACGGAAAACGACAGGATAATAACCGAAATAACTGAGAACGATTACAAATATGGATTTGTAACCGACATCGAAACAGAAACCATCCCAAAGGGACTGAATGAAGACGTTATTCGATTAATCTCCGGCAAAAAAAACGAACCGGAGTGGATGCTGGAATTTCGACTTAAAGCTTACCGTTACTGGTTAGGAATGAAAATGCCCGAATGGGCACACCTAAAATTACCTGTAATTGACTTTCAGGATATCATTTATTATGCAGCACCCCGTAAGCGGCCTAAATATAGCAGTCTCGACGAAGTAGATCCTGAATTACTCGACACCTTTAAACGGCTCGGTATTCCGCTTGATGAACAAAAGCACCTTGCCGGAGTGGCTGTAGATGCAGTTATGGACAGTGTCTCGGTAAAGACCACTTTCCGGGAAACCCTGGCTGAAATGGGTATCATCTTTTGCTCTTTCAGCGAAGCGGTTGCAGAACATCCGGACCTGGTGAAAAAATTCATGGGTTCGGTAGTACCTTATACCGACAACTATTTTGCTGCACTTAATTCGGCTGTATTCTCCGACGGATCATTTTGCTACATACCAAAAGGTGTACGCTGCCCTATGGAGCTTTCTACCTATTTCAGAATTAATGCCGCCAACACGGGCCAGTTCGAAAGAACACTCATTGTAGCCGACGACGATAGTTATGTAAGCTACCTCGAAGGCTGCACCGCTCCACAGCGTGACGAAAACCAGCTTCATGCAGCCATTGTAGAGATCATTGCGCACGAAAACGCCGAAGTAAAATACTCCACGGTACAAAACTGGTATCCTGGCGACAAAAACGGCAAGGGAGGTATCTACAACTTTGTAACCAAGCGCGGAATTTGTAAAGGCGATAACTCAAAAATATCATGGACCCAGGTAGAAACAGGTTCTGCTATTACCTGGAAATATCCAAGTTGCATATTAAAGGGAGACAATACTGTTGGTGAATTTTATTCGGTAGCTGTTACCAACAACCATCAGCAGGCCGATACCGGCACCAAGATGATACACATTGGAAAGAATTCCAGAAGCACCATTATCTCGAAAGGCATATCGGCCGGGTTAAGCCAAAATAGTTATCGCGGTCTGGTGAAAGTAATGAAGAATGCCTCAGGAGTGCGTAATTTCACACAATGCGATTCACTGCTCCTTGGCGATCAATGCGGAGCACATACCTTTCCATACCTCGAAATCGACAACGAGTCTGCCATTATTGAACATGAAGCTACCACCTCGAAAATTGGCGAAGACCAGATATTCTATTGCAACCAGCGTGGAATAGATACCGAGAATGCAATCGGGCTCATAATAAATGGTTATACCAAAGAAGTACTTAACAAATTACCCATGGAATTTGCAGTAGAGGCTCAGAAACTTTTGCAAATAAGCCTCGAGGGAAGTGTGGGATAAGCTGAATTTAGTAATATAGAAATACAATTATACAATGCTTAAGATAAATAACTTACATGCCTCCATCGAAGGAAAAGAAATCCTGAAAGGAATTGATTTGGAGGTAAAAGCCGGCGAAGTGCATGCCATTATGGGTCCCAATGGATCGGGAAAAAGTACGCTGGCTGCCGTACTTGCCGGACGTGAAATTTTTGAGGTAACCCAGGGTAGCGTTGAATTTATGGGAAAAGACCTGTTGGATATGGCCCCTGAAGATCGGGCCCGCTTTGGACTTTTCCTGGGCTTTCAGTACCCGGTTGAAATACCTGGAGTTTCGATGGTGAATTTCATGAAAACAGCCATTAACGAGCAAAGAAAATACCACAACCTCGAACCCCTATCTGCCACTGATTTTCTGAAACTCATGCGCGAAAAGAAAGAAGTGGTAGAAATTACTTCAAACCTCACAAACCGATCGGTAAACGAAGGCTTTTCTGGAGGAGAGAAAAAACGAAATGAAATATTTCAGATGGCCATGCTCAATCCAAAACTGGCGATACTCGACGAAACTGATTCAGGACTTGATATCGATGCCCTGAGAATAGTTGCCAGTGGAGTAAACAAGCTTCGTTCAAAGGAAAACGCGACCATTGTAATTACGCACTACCAACGCTTGCTCGAATACATTGTACCCGATTTTGTGCATATTCTCTACAAAGGGAAAATAGTAAAATCGAGCGGCAAAGAGTTGGCACTCGAACTCGAAGAAAAAGGATATGACTGGATCAAAGAGCAATAAACTCTTTAAAACACCGACTCATGACAAAATTAGAAAGCCTTCAGCATGAGCTGATTGAACTCTATAAGAACAATACCCGGGAGATAAGCATTCAGGATACCCCGCTGATGTTGCATCATCGCAATCAGGCTTTCAAGAATTTTCAGCAATTGGGAATTCCAACACGCAAGACTGAAGCTTATAAATATACTAACCTCGAACAATACCTGATAGGTGAGGAATACGACTACGAGCTTGCTCCGATGAACTTCGAAGCCAACCTTGACGATATATTTCACTGCGATATCCCTGAACTTGCCACGCACATAGCCCTTGTTCTAAACGGATTTTACTACAAACACAACCGTGCAGTGAATCTTCCGGAAGGGGTAATTTTATGTGGGTTGGCAGAAGCTGCCAAAAAATACCCTGAATTAATAGATAAGCACTATGGTAAATATGCCAATACCTCCTCGGAGAGCCTTACGGCATTAAGTGGTATGTTTGCCCAGGATGGTGTTTTTCTGTATGTGCCGAAAAATAAAATCATCGAAACCCCTATACAGATTATTAATGTGGGGTACTCTTTTAAAAACCTTCGTATTAACAGGCGAAACCTTATAATTGCCGAAGAAAACTCACAGGTTTCTGTGTTGTTTTGCGATCATACCCTCTGCGGAAAAAGCTTTATCACCAACTCGCTCACCGAAATATATGCCGGACCAAATGCCCGGATTGAGTTTAACCGCATGCAAAACCAGAACAGCCATTCGTCTCATATCTCAAATACTTATATACATCAGGAAGCCGCAAGTCAGGTTACAAGCAACACCTTATCGCTTCATGGGGGAATGATAAGGAATAACATCTATGTGAAACTCGATGGCGAACATGCAAGCAACAACACCTACGGGCTTTTTCTGGCCGATGGAAACCAGCACATGTCGACATTTACAGACATACACCACGCCAAACCACATTGCACCAGTACTCAGCTAGTAAAGGGGATTCTGGATGCAAACGCTACCGGATCTTTCAACGGCAGAATTATGGTTGACAAAGGTGCCATTAAAACAGAAGCTTACCAGCGAAATAACAACATACTCATTTCGCCTAATGCCCGCATGAACACCAAACCTCAGCTTGTGATATACAACGACGATGTAAAATGCAGTCATGGTGCTACCATTGGTCAAATGGATGAGAATGCCCTTTTCTACCTGCGCACCCGGGGAATTGGTTACAACGAGGCCCGCCACTTGCTGATGTATGCTTTTGCCAATGAAGTAATCAGCGCCATCAAACTCGATGCTTTGCGGGAGCGTTCCATTGACATGGTCGACAGAAGGCTGAACGGTGAGCTTGGTGCCTGCGAAAACTGCAAAATGAACTACAACTAAAAGATTCAAATGAATCAACTGGCTTTAATAATACAATGCTAATGTTCGATGTAAAAAAAATAAGGGACGATTTCCCTGTACTGCAACAAAAAGTTCATGGTAAACCGCTCGTTTATTTCGACAACGGGGCTACTACCCAGAAGCCCGTGCAGGTCGCCCGGGCTGTTCAGGATTATTATACTCTTAAAAACAGCAGCATACATCGTGGTGTGCACGTTCTAAGCAGCCAGGCTACCGACGATTATGAAAAAGCACGCGAAACAGTGCGTGATTTCTTACATGCACGAAGCAGCGATGAAATAATATTTACCAGCGGCACAACCGGTTCAATTAATTTACTGGCCTTTTCTTTCGGAGAAAAATTCATACAAGAGCACGACGAAATACTTGTAACAGAAATGGAACATCATGCCAATATTGTTCCCTGGCAAATGTTGTGTGCACGAAAAAACGCCCTGCTCAAAGTAATTCCCTTTAACAACGACGGAACTCTTCAAACCGAAACCATCGATTCTCTCATTACTGATAAAACCAAGCTGCTATCTCTCACGCATGTTTCCAATGTATTGGGCACCATCAATCCAATAAAAGACATTATCGAACTGGCTCACAAACGAGGGGTGCCGGTATGCATCGATGCAGCCCAATCGGTGCAACATATTCCCATCGATGTACAAAGCCTGGATTGCGATTTCCTGGTGTTTTCGGGACACAAAGTTTATGGACCCACAGGCATTGGGGTATTTTATGGAAAAGAAGAATACTTAAAAAAGATGCCCCCCTACCAGGGTGGAGGCGATATGGTGGATAAAGTAAGCTTCGAAACCACAAGCTTTAACCAGATCCCACTCAAATTCGAAGCCGGCACGACCAATTACATTGGAGCTGTTGGTCTGGCCGAAGCCATAAAATACATTCAAAAGACAGGCTTGGATGCAATTGCGGCTCACGAGCATGAACTTTTAAAATATGCCACCCAGCGCTTCAACCAGTTAGGAGGAATTAAGATATTTGGTTCAGCCAAAGACAAATCTTCTATTATCTCCTTTTTGATAGAAGGCGTTCACCCGTTGGATGCGGGAATGATCTTTGACAAAATGGGAATTGCAGTGAGAACCGGAACACATTGTGCGCAGCCTATTATGCAACACTACCAGGTAGATGGAATGATTCGGGCCTCATTGGCATTTTACAACACCAAAGAAGAGATTGATTATCTTTGCAAGGGAATTGAACAGGTTAAATTAATGTTCAAAGAATAATCACTAACTAATTAAGCCCTGTGACTACCATTACCAATATTGAAACAGAAATTATTAACGAGTTTGAAGTGTTTGACGATTGGATGGATCGGTATAACTACCTAATTGAAATCAGCAGAGATCTGCCTTTGATCGATTCGAAATACAAAACCAACGAATACATCATTCAGGGATGCCAATCGAAAGTATGGCTCAATGCCGATTACATCGATGGGAAAGTGTTTTATACTGCCGATAGCGATGCCATCATTACAAAAGGAATAATCACACTTTTAATCAGGGTTTTGTCGGGTCAGACACCGAAGGCTATTATGGATGCGAAGCTTGAATTTATCGATGCCATCGGATTGCGCGAAAACCTTTCGCCTACCCGAGCAAACGGCTTGCTTTCGATGGTAAAACAGATGAAGCTTTATGCCATTGCATACAATGCTAAATACAGCAATAACTAATCAAATGGAAAGCAATAGTTCTATCAACCAAATACTTCAGCTCGAAGCAAACCTCGTAATGGTGCTCCGCAGCATCTACGATCCGGAGATTCCGGTAAATATTTACGATCTGGGGTTAATTTACGATATCGAAATAGACGAAGAACGCAAAGTGGAAATTCGCATGACTTTAACCGCTCCAAATTGCCCGGTAGCTGACAGTATCTTAATGGAAGTCCAGCAAAAAACCGCAGCGGTGGAGGGAATTACTGCTAGTGAAGTTAAACTTGTTTTTGATCCGCCTTGGGATCAGTCGATGATGACTGAGGAGGCTAAACTCGAGCTGGGAATGCTATAAAAAAAAGCGCCGGTGACCACCGACGCTTTTTTGCCCTAACTAATTAGTTCCTATTTTAGAAGAACTCTTTTTGTAATTACACTTCCGTTACTAAGTTTTACCTGCACAATAAAGAGGCCTTTTTCGGAAATATCCAAATCAACCTCCACAGTTTTCTGATTCAGGTAGGCCGAAGCAAAAACCTGCTGGCCTAATACATTCACAATTTTTATTTCATCAATACCCTGGTTCGATTGAACTGTAAACTCGCTGCCCAACACAGGATTAGGATAAACATTCACTTCGGTACCGTTGTCGTTTAATGCCAGGTAAATATTGCCGGCAGCCAACGAAATGGCACTTATGCTAAGCAATAGTAAGAAAATGAATGATATTTTAGAAAATTTGGACATAGTTTACACTTAACAATTATCGTGCCGGCTTATATTTTGCACTGGCAAGTTTAAATTCCATTCTCTCATGCAATATTACGGCTTATCGGTGAAACTAGTTATAAAAATTATGGCTTTTTTTCAAATACTTCGAATAATTGTTTGAGAGTTTATTTGTGAAATGGCTATTTCCAAAGAAAAAGGTAAGCCATCAATGACTTACCTTTTATAACTCTTTAAGGATTTTACTATTAGTATAAACCTTCGATAGAAAGGTAGCGTTCGCCTGTATCGTAATTAAAGCCAAGAATAACAGCACCTGTTTTGATCTCTGGTAATTTCTTAGCTATAGCAGCCAAGGTAGCACCCGAGGAGATTCCAACAAACAGTCCTTCTTCTTTGGCAGCTCTCTGTGCAAATTTAATCGCATCGTCCTTCGATACCTGAATCACGCCGTCGAGTAGGTTAGTGTGTAGGTTCGCAGGTATAAAACCAGCACCAATACCCTGAATAGGATGTGGTCCGGGTTGACCACCGCTGATTACCGGAGACAATTCAGGCTCCACCGCAAACACTTTTAGATTCGGGAATTTCTCTTTTAACACAGCGGCTACACCTGAAATATGTCCACCCGTTCCTACACCGGTTATTAAGTAATCGATCCCCTGAGGAAAATCGGCTAGTATTTCCTGAGCAGTTGTATCCTTATGTACTTGCACGTTCGAAGGATTGTCGAACTGAGAAGGAATCCAGGAATTCTTGATTGTTTCAGCCAGTTCCTTTGCTTTTTCAATAGCTCCCTTCATACCTTTTTCACGGGGCGTTAATTCTAATTCAGCTCCATGGGCTGCCATAATGCGCCGCCGCTCCACTGACATGGATTCGGGCATTACCAAAATAAGTCTGTATCCTTTAACCGCAGCAACAATCGAAAGCCCAATACCGGTATTACCCGAGGTAGGCTCTATAATTACCGAACCGGTTTTTAATATCCCTTTTTTTTCAGCATCCTCAACCATTGCAAGTGCTATGCGGTCTTTGATACTGCCACCCGGGTTTACTCTCTCCAACTTAACCCAAACTTCAGTATTTCCCCCAAACAGTCTGTTTATCTTTAGGTGGGGGGTTTTTCCAATTGTCTCTAAAATGCTATTTGCTTTCATATTGTAGGTTTTAATAAAATGCTAAAAATTGCTCGCGCACTAAATCAAAAAAGAATCCAAATAAGACTAAATTTCATATAATTCCAGTTTCTCATCGCGCTGTTTCATGGCTTTTTGCTTGTCGCTCAACTCTTTCAGATTTACTGAACTTAGATGTTCGATAATTGCTTTGTTTAAACCGCACCATAGATCTTTTGCGGCACAATTATGCGCATTAACACATTCTCCATCCTCACCAATGCAATCGACAATTTGCATGTCAGGTTCGAAAGCTTTATATATGTCATAAACACTTATCTCTTCAGGATTTCGAGCCAGGCGATAGCCGCTTTTACGACCTTCGACATTGCTTATTAAACCTTTCGTTTTTAAGGCCGATACAATGTGATCGAGGTATTTATAAGAAATGCGCTGACGCTCAGAGATTTCTTTCTGGTACAAGCCCTTTCCACCCCAATCCATGGCCAATTCAATCATTGCCCGAATACCGTAACGAGTTTTTGTGTTTAGCTTCATTCTATCTTTCCTATTTCATTTGTAGGGTAAAAGTAGATAATTAAACCAAAAAAACCAAAAATGGTTCAATAATTATTTCGACCGGGTTTACATTCGGTCATATTAAAAGAAATAGCTATTACCAAAATGAAGGATAGCAAAAGAGAGCGCACGATAGATTTACTTTTATCCCGAAAGGCGCAGACTGCCGATCGAAGTGCATCCTGGAAAAGAAATTAAATGAAGAGAATATTTAAATTACAAAGTTGATAGGTTCAATATCCTTATTCTTGCTGTCGCGCACCACTGTTTTACTCTCATGATAGACAACACTATAAGCAGGAACACTTTTTGTGAGCCAAACGTTACCACCTACCACTGTACCTTTGCCAACTACGGTATCGCCACCCAGAATGGTGCTTCCGGAATAAATGATTACATCGTCTTCGATTGTAGGATGCCGCTTGCGGCCCTTCATCGATTTCTCGACACAGATTGCACCCAGTGTTACACCCTGATAAATCTTAACCCGATTGCCAATGGAGGTAGTTTCACCAATTACGATTCCCGTTCCATGATCGATAAAAAAGTCCTTTCCAATACTCGCTCCAGGATGAATGTCCACCCCCGTTTTGCTATGCGCGAACTCAGCCATCATGCGAGGTAAAAAGGGTACTTTAAACTGATAGAGCAAGTGTGCCATACGGTAGACAGAGATGGCATAAAAACCCGGGTAATAAAGCACAACACTCTCAATAGAGCGGGCTGCAGGATCGAAATCCAGAAAATTATAGGCATCCTCCATCAGGCTTTTATACACTTCGGGCATGGCAGAAAAAAAATCATCGGAAATCTGTGAAATGGGTTTCTCAAGTATCTCCTCCATTGGGCCCACCAAATCGCGAAAATCAATTTGCAATTGAGCAAGGGTCAATTCAATTTGCGGAAGTGAACATTTTCTATCGACCTTAAAAGGAAATAAAAAATTAATTAAGTTATCTGTAAACGCATGCGCTTTGAGCATGGAAGGCACTGAGGTTTTAAAAATGCCATGCTGTTCGTACAAAAATTCAGCAAATTTGTTATCGATTTTCATGCCGGTCAATTTTTTAAGTCTATTCCGATTTTTTGGTTTTCATAAGGTCCAGCTTATTGAAAGAAGTGAGCAAACCTTTAATCACTGCCGAGCTAAAACCCTGATGTTCCATCTCATTCAATCCCGAAATGGTAACTCCCATTGGGGTAGTCACTTTATCAATTTCTTTCTCCGGATGATTGTTACTTTCGAGTATTAATCGGGCTGCCCCCTTAATGGTTTGAGCAGTAATAAGTTGAGAAACCTCGGCCCCAAATCCTATTTCGATACCACCTTGCGACATAGCACGCATAAAACGCAATGCAAAGGCGATACCACAGGCTCCGACTACTGTTGCAGCTCCCATTAACTCTTCATTAATTACTATAGTCTCACCGAGTTGATCAAAGAATTCCTTTACCTTCTTTTCCGATTCCTTCGACTCGCCATCACCCGAAATACAGGTCATGGAATCGCATAAGGCAATGGCAGTATTGGGCATAGCTCTTACGATGGAAACGCCAGGCAGAGATTCTTTTAGCTGCGCAATAGAAACTCCAGTAATTACTGACACTACGAGTGGTTTAGAAGCAACAATATGCTCAGCTACTTCAGCAAGAAGTGAATTGATCTGGTGAGGCTTCACAGCCAATATTATAAGACTTGCATCCTTCACAGCCTTATCGTTTTCGGCCATTACTACAATGCCTATCTCTTTTAATTTATCAAGCAGATGCACTCTTCGACGGGTAACTTTTATGTGATTAGCCTGGGTAATGCCTGCACTGATTATCCCCTGTGCAATTGAAGAACCCAGGTTGCCCCCACCTAAAATTGCAATTTTCTCGAAACTCATATTGATCTAATTTTGATTGTTTTCCTTAGTCTTAAATCAAATTTCACCCTTTGATGCCAGAGAGTGGGTTGGCTATTTACACTTAGGCCAAAAAGAGAAGATAAAAACCCCGGACTGGTGTAAAAATAACCAATCCGGGGGATTATCAAAAGGTAATGTAATTCTCTTTATTCGCCTCGGATTGCAAGAATTCCCGGCAAGGCTTTACCTTCCATGTATTCTAGCATGGCACCTCCACCGGTTGACACATATCCCACTTTATCGGCTAGCTTATTTTTATTCACAGCAGCAACTGAATCGCCACCACCAACCAGTGTAAAGGCACCCTTGGAGGTAGCCAGTGCAAGCGCTTTTGCAATGGCAGAAGTTCCTTTCGAAAACTTATCCATTTCAAAAACACCCATCGGACCATTCCATAACACTATTTTCGAATCGGCAATTACCTGTGAGAAAGTGGCAATGGATTCGTCCGCAATGTCAAGCCCCATCCAACCATCAGGAGTTTCGTTGGTTTTTGAGATTGAAGTATTAGCATTGGCATCGAAGGCATCTGCATTCACTGCATCGGTTGGCAAATACACTTTTACATTGTGCGCCTTGGCTTCCTGAAGAATTTCAAGAGCAAGGTCCAGCTTATCTTCTTCACAAAGTGATTTTCCTATCTTTCCGCCTTGGGCTTTAATAAAGGTATAAGTCATACCACCACCGATGATAAGGTTATCGATGGTAGGAAGAAGCCTTTTGATAATAAGAATTTTATCGGATACCTTTGCACCACCCATAATGGCTGTTTTGGGTTTATCTGCCGATTTAATAACCTTATCCATTGCTTCAAGTTCCTTCACGATAAGGTACCCAAACATTTTATCCTTCACATCGAAATGATCGGCAATTAGGGCTGTTGAACCATGGGCGCGGTGAGCAGTACCAAAAGCATCGTTCACGTAAACATCGGCATAACTAGCCAGGGTAGCTACAAAATTCTTTTGGCTTTCTTTCACTCTAGCCTTACCAGCCTTTTTTTCTTCTTCGCTGGCATCTTCTGCCAGTCGCGGCTTTCCTTCTTCTTCTTCGTAAAAACGAAGGTTCTCCAACAAGAGAATCTCACCGCTTTTAAGTGCATCAGCCATTGGCTTTGCCTTCATGCAATCGTCGCAAAAAAGAATGTTTTTGCCACCCATTAAAGCTTTAAGTGCAGGAATTACATGTTGAAGCGATGATTTTTTCTCTGGACCAGCTTTTGGGCGACCCAAATGCGACATAAGAATCACTGAACCACCATCTTTTAATATTTTATTGATGGTTGGCAATGCGCCACGTATACGTGTATCATCGGTTACTTCAAAGGTTTCTTTGTTAAGCGGCACATTAAAGTCGACTCTTACAATGGCTCTTTTGCCAGCAAAATTATAATTATCAATTAGTTGCATACAATAAACTTTTTGGTTTTACATTTTGAAGCACAAAGGTAAGAAAACTTATTAAACTGATTGATATCAGTTTTAGCGGTATTGTTATAAACTTCACAATAATATTTACTCTGAAAGCAAATCTAAATTTGAGATACTGCATTTTAAAGAAAAGTCAATTCTTTCGCTAATTTTGAAAGCTTAAAATATGCTTTTTAATCAGGTAATAGGACAAGATCGGGTAAAAGACCATTTGAGGCAGTCGGTGACAGCAGGCCGGATACCTCATGCCCAATTATTTTTTGGTCCCGAAGGTTCAGGCACTCTCCCCTTAGCCATAGCCTATGCGCAATACATAGCCTGCACAAACCGTTCGAAAGAAGATTCATGCGGTGTATGTATCAGTTGTAAAAAGTTTGCGCACTTATCACATCCTGACTTGCATTTTGTATACCCTGTCAACACTTCAAAGGAAGTAAAGAAAGATCCGACAAGTGACGATTACCTGCCACTCTGGCGTGAAACATTGCTTCAAAACCCTTATTTTCTTTCCTCAAGGTGGTATAACTTAATGGAAATAGAAAACAAGCAAGCACTTATTTCGCGCAACGACAGCGAAGCCATTATACGCAAACTAAACCTTAAATCGTTCGAGAGCGACTATAAATTTCTCATCCTGTGGCTACCAGAAAAAATGCATTCCGCTGCAGCAAACATGCTTCTTAAATTGGTAGAAGAACCTCCGGAGAAAACTATTTTTCTGATGATTTCAGAAATTCCTGAGCAAGTGTTAATTACCATTTCCTCACGCACCCAACCCGTAAAATTGTCGAAAATCGACCACGACGAACTTGCGAATTATTTAGTTGAAAAACACCACCTTCCGCCTCCTCAAGCCACAAATGTAGCACGGTTGGCAGGTGGTAGTTTGATTGCCGCCCAGGAAATACTCGAAACTTCGGAAGAAACAGCCTTCCAATTTGAGCAATTTGGAATATTTATGCGCCTGTGTTACAAGGGTGCCATACCTGAAATAAATATCTGGGTGGAGGAGATGGCAAGCATCGGTCGCGAAAGGCTGAAAGGCTTTTTCAAATATGCCTTAAAACTGGTGCGCGAAAACTTCATAAAAAACCTCCAAAACAATGATCTACTTTACCTCTCAAATGAAGAAGAAGCCTTTTCTGAAAAATTTCATCCTTTTGTGAATGGCCGCAATATTATCGATATTTGCCATGAGTTTACCTCATCTAGTGCTGACATTGAGCGAAATGCCAATGCAAAGATTGTTCTGTTTGATATGGCCCTGAAAATGATACGACATATTCGCAAATGAAGCTCCCCTCAGCATGCTGACGGGGTACCTGCAAAGGATTTTATTTTATTCGCCACAAGAGGCGGGGTATTTACTAGCGCACCCGCTTTCAGTCCCGATTAAATCGGGATTCGACTATAAAATTTCATTTCGTGAACTCATGAAATTTAAGTCTCACGAATAAAAGCCCATTTTGAAAAACATGGCCTTTCGGTTCAACTTTTATCTAATAAGCCTTGAGAATTAATAAATTTTTAGTGTTTATTCATTCATAAATTGCTATTTTAAGGGTAAATTTGCATTGTTCGTTGAAATTAATTTCGAATTTAAACAACCTAAAAACTAAACAATATGAGTCTTTCGAAAAAGTACCTGGCCACAAAGCCCGAATGCAAGGTTACCTTTAAACTGGATCAGCCTGCAGCAAATGGATTTTCAGAAGTCTACCTGGTGGGCGATTTTAATAACTGGGATCGCCTTGCCAACCCGATGAAGAAACTTAAAGGTGGGGAGTTTTCGGTTACCCTCAACCTGGAAACAGGCAAAGAATACCAATATAAGTATTTTGCCGATCAGGCAAAGTGGATAAATGACCCCGAACCAGATAAATTGACTACCAATGAATTTCAGGGTCAAAATTGTGTTATTTGCCTATAAGTTTTAGCCTGAATAAAAAACATCAAGCTGTCAGAAATCTGACAGCTTTTTTTATCCCTTTTTTATCGATACTTTCTTTACGCAACCGATAATAAAAGCTAAAATAAATTATCGCCTTTGGTGTATCCTATTTTGCTCCAATCGATAAAAAGTTTCCGTTGCCCTTAACTATTGGCCAGTTTATCAAAAACATATGACGGCTACCGCTTCTAATCGTTACTTTCAGTATCGATTTGACAGGAAACATGTTTTTTACAGCTCACAATAACCCGAATAGATTAATCCAAATTGCATTATTAATAGTGCTATTCTTTGGCATTGTTTCGTGCGAGCAGGAGACAGAAAACACAATAGTCAATTCAGCCAATTTCGACATCCCAGTCGTTACTACAACAAACCAAGCTGTTTCATTAATTAGTCTGAGTCACTCTCAGGGTTCGCAAGTGCAATGGACCGTGAGTGATGGGAACGTATATGAGCTTCCACAAGCCTCGCATACCTTCGCCTCCGCCGGAAAGTATACTATTCTGCTCGAAGTCTTTTTAAACAACAAACTAAATTCTTCCATTGAGAAACAGATCGAAGTGCTTGATAATGGAAGCATATTAAAATCTGATTCGTACCTCAAAGCCAACTATGCTGTTTTCACAGGACAATCCATACTTTTAAGTGTAAATAAGTCTGGCCAGTCAGGCGAAATAGCAAAGGAAATTTTTTACTTGCTCAACACTAAACTCAAAGCAGAAAACCGATTTGAAAATACTGCCGATTTAAAAGAATCTCTTGGAGAATCGAACTTTCTGGGTGATTCTATCCTGGCAATTAACATGACTGAAACAGGATCGAAGAGTTTTCTGTTTTACAAATCGTCGGACCAAAATGACTTATTCGAAACAAGTCAAAGCAACCCGATCGATTACAACGAAGGAATTCTTTTTACAGGATTCAATGCACAAGGAAATTTTAAAATCGATTTTTTTGATGAAACACGCATTAAAGTATGGACAAAAGTATTTTCCCAGCCTAATGCGTCGACAAAACCCTTCCTTTTTAACCTCAACAATAAACTTTACTACCTGAATTTTAATGCTTCTGAAAAAACGGTATTTATAGAAAAATTTAAAAACCCAAGTGTAGTTTTCGAGTCAAAAACCATCCCTCTTTCTGAAACCGAAATGGAATGGGACCAATTGCTTTTTGTGATTAAAAACCCCTTACAAAACAGTATCGACTTTGCCGTGTATTCCAAAAAAAATAACACCACTTCGCTTTATCGTTTCGACGAAAACTGTGCGCTAAGCAAAATAGGTGGAATCGATAAATATTTTGCCGTTCATCCGGAAAACGACCTTTTGGGAGAATCCTTCCTTGTAAAAGACGGCAATAAGCTTATCCGATACAATACAAACTGGAACTTTATTGAGGAAAAAGCAGTAAGCGAGAGAGATTTTGGTTACTGTCAGCTTGGAGACAACCTTTATATGGTATTCGAAAATCTGAGCACAGGCCAAATAAGGCTTTCTTATATCGACAAACACTTTAATCCAGTATTCTTTTAGTATCTTTTCGAATGAAGCTCCCCGCAGCAAGCTGACGGGGTCTATTAAAAGGATTTTATTTTATTCGCCTCAAGAGGCGGGGTATTTACCCGCGCACCCGCTTTCTGTCCTGATTTAAATCGAGATTCGACTATAAAATCTCATTTCGTGAACTCATGAAATTTAAGTCTCACGAATAAAGTAAGGGTAAAATTGCTTTAGTGTGTGTTAGAAGCAGAACGCAAAAAACTCACACCATGAAAAAGATTCAACTTTTAAAAGCCTCGGTAATTATTTTTTCTCTGCTGGTAGCTTTATTGGCACAGTATACCGAAAACAAAAGATCTGAAAAAATACAGCAAGCATACAAAGCCCTGGCTGAAAAGAACATAACTGATCTTAATTAAGCAAGCTGAATTGCTTTCAGGCAAATATTCCACCTTCGCCCGGGTTCCAATCAATAGTGGCTAAACCCTGTTTCAACAGCAATTCGTTAGTTTTCGAGAAATGTTTGCATCCAAAAAAACCCTGATAGGCCGATAATGGTGATGGATGAGCTGCCAGCAGCACAAAGTGTTTTTTCTGGTCAATCAGGCTAAGTTTCTGCTGGGCAAAGCGACCCCATAACAAAAATACAATCCCGTTTTTCTGTTCCGAAAGTTTGCAGATAATTGAATTTGTAAACAGCTCCCAACCTCTCCCTTGGTGAGAACCAGCCTGATTGGCTCGCACAGTAAGGGTGGAATTGAGTAACAATACTCCCTGCGAGGCCCATTTTTCGAGGTTTCCGTGATGTGGAACCGGTATGCTACAGTCAGTTGAAAGTTCTTTATAGATGTTTACAAGCGAAGGGGGTGGTTTGATACCAAATGGCACCGAAAATGAAAGGCCATGTGCCTGATCCGGGCCATGATAAGGATCCTGCCCAAGCAGCACCACGCGCACCTGATCAAAGGGAGTTCGGTCTAAAGCATTAAAAATGAGGTTTCCTTTTGGATAAACAATATAGGAATTCCTTTCAGTGACTAAAAACTCCTTTAGCTTTAAAAAGTAGGGAGACTCAAATTCATCCTTTAATACTTGTTTCCAGCTTTCGTGCAATTTTGGGGTAATTGAATTCATATTATTATTCATCCAAATAAGGCATAATCATTTTATAAACTGAATTGACAAAAGAGTGAATACTTTTTATAAAATTGAGCCATGCAATAATAGTAAACTTAAGTCAAAGGGGCTTGTAAAAATGGTTTGGGGTTAAAATAACATGCCTGCACTTTAAGCTCCATTATTAATAAACCCCGATGCAGTGCACTGTTAGTAAATGAAAAAAAAACAAAGCCCCCTATTTCGTATTTTTGAAAAAACAACCAAAAAACTGCATGGAACGGAAGGTGCTGATTTTAGGTATTATTTTAACCATTTGCGTTTCGATCTTAATTGGCATTCTAGTTATTTATTCGGGTACCAAAACTGAAGCAAACCCGCTTAAGCTAATTCCACAAGATGCTGCGTATATACTAAAGCTTAATGGCTTTGGCATTGCGAGCCAACTCGACCAGGAAGAAATAGTCGTCTGGAACGACTTATGCACTATTGAGGCCTTCGAACGAATTGACCACGAACTTTTTCTACTCGATTCACTTATTGACGAAAATGGAAAATTTGGGAAACATGTTACAAGTAATACCCTCTATGTATCGGGCCATTTCTCAGGCTCAAACAAGGTTCATCATCTTGTATTATTGAGCCTCCCTTATAATCTAAGCGAAAGGGAGGTGCGTCAATACCTTCATCACAATCAATCGAAACTAATCAGCGACTTCTCAGAACGTCGCTACGAGGGCAAAACAATTTATTCCATTAGCCTTACTAACAAAAGAGTTATTGCGTTAGCCCAAATAAACGGCTTTCTGGCTTATAGCAATTCGCCGGTTATTATTGAAGATGCTATTCGACAATCTACTCGAAATGAATCCTTACTCGACAAGCCTGATTTTGAAAAAATTACAAGCACTTCAGGATTAAATAAACAAGCAAATCTGTACATCGATTTTAGCCAGGCAGGAAAGATATTCTCGCTCATCAGTCACAGCAATTTATCGGAGGCAGCCAAAAAATATAAAAATCTGGGTCTTTGGGCTTCTCTCGACCTGAATATTAAAAACAACCTGTTAATGCTAAATGGGTTTTCGCAGAATCAGGAAGGGAATGAAAACTTAATCGGCATGGTATCGCAAGGCCGTCCTGTGCCAATCACTATTGACAAGGTGCTACCAGCCTCTACAGGATCTTTTCTGGCCTTTGGCATTTCTGAAGCAGAGAAATCTTACAGGAATTACATGGTCTATTTAAAAGCTTGTGGAAAATACGATACTTATCAGGCCAACCTGGCCAATATGAATTCGAAATACGGTCTCGATTTTGAACAGTTTTTTCTGAAAATTATTGATAATGAGCTTGGTGTAGCCTCAGTAAATTTTAAGAGTGATGCCCCTGCCATAAATTACCTTGTGTTAAAATGTAAAAGTGGCAGTGAGGCCGAAAAGGAGTTGCAGCACCTTACTGAAAAAATTAGCCAGATCAATCCCGAGGCAGGAGTTCAAACTTACAGCCCAGACAATATCCTTCAATTTCCAGTATACAAGATTCCGATCACACCGCTTTTCGGCCGTATATTAGGCAACTTTTTTCAGCTTGCAGAAGAGTGTTATATGGTGTTATTGGATAATTACCTGGTCGTTGCTCCAAGTCATGATGAAGCCTCTCAGTTTGTATATCAGTATGTTCTGCAGAAGACTCTTGCCAACGACGAGATTTACCGCGATTTTGCCGATAATCTGACCATTCACAGCTATATGCTGGGTTATATTAACGTGAGCCGTTCGAACCACTATTTTTCAAAGCAGTTAAGCCCGGAATTCAATCAAAAGTGGGCTCAGCTACGCAGCGATTTAAATTCGGTACAAGCCTTTGGTTTTCAGATGAGCGAAGTAAGCAAATTGCCTTATCTGAATGTATTTATAAAGCATTTTGCCAACTATCGTGGAAAACCTAAAACCATTTGGGAAAGCCTGCTCGACACTACCCATAGCAGCAAACCCGTTTTTGTGGTTAACCATCTTACCAACCAAAATGAAATATTTGTTCAGGATGACAAACATTCCATCTATCTTTTAAACCAGGCCGGACGAATTCTTTGGAAACAACCTCTAAACGAAAAGATTAATTCTGAAATTGTACAGATCGACTTTTACAAAAACAAAAAACTACAAATTGTTTTTAGCACCGAAAACTATTTACATATTATAGATCGTAATGGCAATTACCTGGAAAAATATCCTGTCAAGCTCCGCGAAAAAGCTACCGCCGGTGTTTCCGTTTTCGATTACGAAGGAAGCAAAGAATACCGATTTTTTATTCCGTGTGCCGACCGTAAAATATATGCCTACACAAAAGAAGGCACTCTTATTCCTGGCTGGAAATTTAATGGTGTAGACCATCCAATCGAACAATCTATTCGTCACTTCAGAATAGAAAACAAAGATTTCATTGTATGTGCCGATAACCATCGCGTTTACATGCTCGACCGACAGGGGAATGAAAGAGTGCAGACCAGTGTGGCAGTTCAAAAATCTGCAAATAACGATATATACCTGCACGATGGTGGAAGTTTGCAGGCATCATACCTGGTAACCACTTTAAAAAATGGCACCATTGTAAAAATCTATTTCGATGGTAGAACAGAACAGCAATCTTTCGATGAATTCTCGGAAAAACACCATTTCGACTACAAAGATGTAAATGCCGACGGAAAGAATGACTATATTTTTCTCGATAATAATAGCCTGCAGGTATTTGACCATCAAGGAAAAAGCCTTTTTAGAAAAGATTTCAAGAGCGAAATTACCGAAAAACCTGTATACTATCATTTCTCCTATACCAATAGAAAAATAGGTCTGGTATCGGTAAAAGATGAAAAGATATTTCTTGTAAACAACAATGGCGAATTGTATAAAGATTTTCCGCTGGAAGGGCGTACACTATTCTCTATAGGCTATTTCGATGTTAGCACGAATAGTTTTAACCTGATAGTAGGAGGAAGAAACAACTTTTTATACAACTATGCCGTAGAATAGGTATTTTAATCTCTGAATGCATGAAGCCAGCCAGATTTTTTGTTTTAACAGGCATTCTGCTTGCCTGCATAAGCAGTTGCAAACGTGACGACCTTGATTTCGATAAACTTTCGGAACAAATTGCCATGGAACGGCAAATAGCCATGCCACTCGTATTTGGCGAGTTTACAGTGCTGGAAATGAGTGAAAACAGCGAGGACTCACTGATAGTGATCGATGGCGATACCGTGAAACTTGTCTATTCGCAAGATTCTGTGATTGATGTGCCTGTAAAGGAACTGCTAAACATTCCTGCTCAGCCAAGATTTGACTACACAATAGCTCCAACAATAGTCATTCCTCTACCCCCTGTAGGGCGTATCGAACTGCCCCAATTAATCAACGATACCATATACGAGTTGCTGCTTAACAATTCCATGCGAATCGACAGCTCCATGATGGACCAGGGCAGCCTTGTATTGCAGGTTCATAATCAATTCAATCATGAGGTTACCCTCTTGATCTCATCAGCATCGCTTCGAAGTCCCGGTGGCATTAATTTTTACGATTCCATCACCCATATTTCACCCAACGAAACCCGAGAGGCTATCTTTCCCATCGACGATTACACAATGCGTACATTTCTTGACAACCAGCTCAGATCGGCCATCTCCGTTAAATTTACCCCTGTTATCCATAAAAATCCCTTTGACGACTTTATTAACCCAGGCGAAAATATTTCAATTGTTTTTGGGGTAGAACAATTGGACAACTTTAAAAGTATTTTTGGTTTTTTTGGCTACCAGACTTTAAACCTCGATACACTTATAAATGATTTTGCTCCGGACCTGATAAGCCAACTTGAAGGGGAATTGAATGTTACCAATCCTAAGTTCAGGCTTCGTTACGAAAACAATATGGGTATACCAATTGCTGTGCAGATGGACATGAATCTCAATCACACCACAAAACCAGATGTGACCATCGATTTTGGAACAAGCCACCTTCTATATTCTGACAATTACCTTATGCCAGACTATTTCGGGTCTTTTTTGTTCGACCGTAATACAACCAGCAATATCGATGAACTTATTGCTTTACCTACACCGGAAGATATTTTAATAAGAGCAAATGCTTATTCGAATCTGGGAGAAGATTCCCTTACTATGAACAATTGGGCCAACCAGGAAAGCATGATGAAAATGATTCTTGAAGTTGAAGTACCTCTTGAATTAAGGGCCGACCTCTCTTACACCGATACGCTAAAAATACGCGAAGAGCCTGCAGATGAAGATGTAAGTTACGAAATTGAATATGCTGAAATCCATTACATTTTTAAGAATTACTTCCCGATTGGTTTTGGTGGCAGCCTGATTGTTTACGATTCTATCAACAACCTCACACTTGGAACCATCGACCTGAACCCTGTAACTGGTTTACTTATTAAACCAGCTCCAGTTGATTTTACAGGTAATGTAGTGGAAACCAATGTAATTGAATACTCCGATGCCATAGAAATTGACCCGGTAACTGCAGAAAACATCTTAACCAACGCCACCCACCTCATATTCCATGCCGCCATGGTCACCACCGATTATGGTTCAGTCAGCTCCGTGCGTGTGGGTGTCAACAGCAAAATAAACTTTCAGTTTGGTTTGAAAGCCAAGGGAAAGTATATAGTTAACTGATAAATTGAACCATTATGAGGCATTTGACCAAACTTATTCACATTGCATCGTTTTTATTGGTTTTTACTTCGATAAGTCAAAAACTTTACGGGCAAGCCAACACTATGTATTACCTTGGCAATGCGCCTCAATCGTATTTGTTTAATCCAGCTACGCAACCCTCTTGCGATGCACACGCAGCATTACCTGTTTTTTCCGAATTCTATGTAAACATCCACACAAGCGGATTAAGTGGCTCTGACCTGCTTTGGCTCGATCCTGAAACGGATTCATTAATACACCCCTTTCATCCCAAAGCAGATATTAACGAGTTTTTAAACAATTTTGGCGATGTTGAATCCTTAGGTTTGACGGCTCACCTGAATCTATTCTCCATCGGATTCCGGGTCAAAGAAATGTACTTCAGCCTCGATGGAACCATCAAGGCCAACAACAACCTTACTCTTTCGAAAGACCTGATGGAGTTTCTGCTTATTGGCAACGAAGATGGAAGAACCTATGACTTCAGCGATGTGGGTTTTGAATCACTCCAATATGCCGAAATTGGATTAAACATATCACGCAATTTCAACGACCGGCTTCAAATTGGTATAAGGCCAAAATACCTGGCCGGTTTGGCCACCATCAGCCCGGTAAATAACAATACCAGTTTGTACACCAGTACCGAAGAATGGGTGCTAACAGCTAACTACCAGGCACGTGTTGCTGCAACCGGCGTAACGATTCCAGTAGATGAAGACGGCATGATAGATTTAGATGGGGAGTTTCTGATCGACAGCACAATGATTTCGCCTGCAGGCTATAAAAAGATTTTTAGCAGCAACTGGGGCCTGGGCATTGATTTAGGCGTGCATTTTAAACCTACTGAAAGAATTCAGCTATCGGCCAGTGTAATTGATCTGGGGTATATTAAATGGCGCGAAAATACGCAAATTACCTCGCTAAACGGAACCTTTGCTTACACCGGACTCGAACAGACTCTTGACGACTCGACCAATCCGGGAGACCTGCTGCTCGATTCATTAAAAGAAAGCCTGAACATAACAGGTTCGAACGAAGCTTTCGTAACTACCCTCCATCCAAAAGTAACCCTGGGAGGAAGATATTTCCTTACACAAGGTTTTGATGTGGGCTTTCTTTCACGTATGGATCTTTATCCAAGCTATGTAGAATCTGACATACTCCTTTTAGCCAACTGGAGACCAATACCAATGATTGCTATCTCTGGCAGTTATTCGCTTTTAAAAGGAAACCTGAATACCTTTGGTCTTGGTCTTGGCTTACGCTTAGGACCACTTAACTTCTATTCTGTAATCGATCATCTTCCTTTCCAATACGATATGGCTAATGTTGATGGCGCCTCTGTTCCAATGCCCGTAGATGTAAGCGAATACAGCGTGAAGTTTGGTTTTAACCTGCTGTTTGGATGCAACCAAAAGAAAAAGCTTGTTCAGGATAAACCTCTATTTAGCTCGTCGGACTGGATATTGTAATCGAACAAAGCAATTATCTTTGCCTCCAGACATGCTAAACAAATTCTTACACAATTAAAACAATGGGGTTTTTTCGCATACTTTTTATCGTACTATTAGTATTTCTGGTATTCCGTATACTCGGCTCATTGTTCCGACCCAGACAGATGCAGGGAGGCAATTTCTTTTCAGACAGGCACGGTAATGTTTCACGCAAAGAGGGAGAGGTGTCCATACAGGTAGATCCAAAAAAAAATACAAAGAAGGTAGATAAAGACCAGGGTGATTACATTCCCTTCGAAGAAGCTTGACCAAAAGTATTTTTCATTTTTTTGGCAAAGCTTGAAGCAAAAATAAAATCGTTGAGTTTTTCGTGACTTGAATTAAGTATTTCGTCGCTAGTACCTTCCCAGCACTTGTATCCCTGGTGAATAAAAACCACCTTTTCGCCGATTTCCATCACCGAATTCATGTCATGGGTGTTAACGATAGTAGTAATCTGGAATTCGTGGGTAATGTCGCTGATGAGCTTATCAATCACTATGGCAGTTTTAGGGTCGAGGCCTGAGTTGGGCTCGTCGCAAAACAGATATTTCGGATTTAAAACTATGGCGCGGGCAATTGCCACACGCTTTTGCATGCCTCCGCTCAATTCTGCCGGAAAAAGTTTATTGACCTTTTCAAGGTTCACACGATGTAGGCAAAAATTCAGCCTGTCTAGTTTTTCATGTTCTGTCATTTCCGAAAACATATCGAGCGGAAATTTGATATTCTCCTCAACGGTAAGTGAATCGAACAAAGCACTGCCCTGAAATAGCATTCCCATTTCTTTACGCAACTGGCTCTTTTCCCTGTCGTTCATTGCCATCAGATTCTGACCGGCAAACAATATTTCACCTTCATCAATTTTATGAAGTCCAATAATTGATTTCAGGAGTACCGTTTTTCCCGATCCGCTTTTGCCAATAATAAGATTCGTTTTTCCGGGCTCGAAATCGACCGATATCTCATGCAACACCTTCTTCTCCGCAAACGATTTGCTTACTTCTCTTACAGTAATCATCAGGCGAGTAATAGTTGAGTAAGGATTACATTAAAAAGCAGAATTAAAATAGAGCTGGCTACTACGCCCTTAGTACTGGAGTGTCCCACTTCAAGAGCGCCTCCCCTGACATAATACCCAAAAAACGCAGGAACAGTGGTAATAATAATGGCAAATACTACTGTTTTAATGAGGCTGTATGATACATAAAAGGGGATAAACCAGTATTGAATTCCATAGATGTAATCGGCAGAAGTTAAAGCACCTGTTGTAACACTAGCCAGCCAACCGCCAAAGACACCAACAAACATGCTTAGAAGAGTCAGGAGTGGATTAAAAATTACCGCAGCTACTACTTTGGGTAAAACAAGGTAACAGGCAGAATTAACCCCCATTACCTCCAGAGCATCAATTTGCTCGGTTATGCGCATGTGCCCAATTTCTGAAGCAATATTCGAACCTACCTTACCGGCTAGGATAAGGCCTACAATGGTAGAGGAAAATTCAAGCAGCATGGTATCACGGGCTGTAAGACCAATTAAATATAATGGAATAAGAGGGTTCTCGAGGTTATACCGAGTCTGAAGTGTAACCACAGCACCCATAAAAATGGAAATAATGATTACAATCCCAATTGAGCGCAGGCCTAAGCTTTCAATCTCCCGCAATGTCTGGCGGTAGTATAGACTCCATCGTTCGGGTTTGGAGAAAACCCTTTGCATGAGCAAAAAATATCGACCTACCTCAGTAAGAATATACATGTAAACTCCTTTTCTGCGAAAATAGTAAATACCTTCAAGATTCACCGATAAAGACAACAAGAATATGTAGCAAAGAGAATTATTTGCTATTCGGAATAAAAAGCGTGAAGTATATCAAAATTATTCAGGCAGTTTTAATTCGATTTCTTATTTTCGGCCCCATAATTAAATCCTCATTCAATATGAACCAAAAAAACTATTGCGTGATTATGGCCGGTGGCGTTGGTAGCAGATTCTGGCCTTTCAGCCGCACGCAAAAGCCAAAGCAATTTCTTGATATATTAGGAACCGGGCAGAGTTTACTGCAATCGACCTACGAACGCTTTAACAGAATAATACCCAAAGAAAATATTCTCATTGTATCCAATGCCGATTATGCCGACATCATTCTAGAGCAGTTACCCGGCATTTCAAAAGATCAGTTATTGCTTGAACCCATGCGCCGTAACACAGCTCCATGCATTGCTTTTGCCAATCATAAAATTAAATCAATCCAGCCCGATGCCAATATTGTGGTTTCGCCAGCCGATCATATCATTCTCAAAGAAATTGAATTCCTGAATGTTGTAAAGAACGGCTTGGATTTTATCGAGAATAACAATGCCCTTCTTACATTGGGTATACAACCATCGAGACCTGAAACAGGTTATGGATACATTCAAATTACCGAAGAAAAACAAGCCGTTACTTTAAATAAAAGCTTCCGAAAAGTAAAAACCTTTACTGAAAAACCCAACCTCGAATTTGCCCGTAAATTCATCGAAAGTGGCGATTTCTATTGGAATTCAGGGATGTTCTTCTGGTCATTGAGCACCATAAATAAAGCCTTTGAAACCCATCTGCCCGATGTCAATCATCTTTTTGAGGAGGGAAGTGGATTATTTAATACGCCAAAAGAAGCTGATTTTATTCAATCTACTTATTCGAAATGTAAAAGCATTTCCATTGATTATGGAATTATGGAAAAATCCGATAATGTGCATGTGCTTTGTGCCGACATAGGTTGGTCTGATCTGGGTACCTGGGGTTCGTTATATGATATTTCTGAAAAAGACAGTGAAAACAATGTCAAGAAAGGTTCCGGTATTTTTCTTTACGAAGCACAGGATTGCCTGATATCTATGCCGAACAATAAAATTGCTGTAATACAAGGTTTAGAAGACTCTATTGTTGTTGATACAGAGGATGTTCTGCTAATTTGCAAGAAACAGGAAGAGCAGCGGATAAAACAATTTGTGAACGACGTAAAACTTGAAAAAGGCGAAGAATTTGTCTAAAGCTTTGCCAAAAAAACAATAACAAAAAAGGCTTGTGAGTAACCCACAAGCCTTTTTTATGCTAAAAGCATACTGATATTAATATTCCCACAAGTCGTGTTCGATATTAAACAGCCAAGTTTTAAGTTGTTCTGCTTCCAGCAAAGCATCGACCCCTACGGTGTAGGCATTGATATTGCGGTTATCGTACACATTGGAAACAGAGAAAATATGGCTGTTAAACCTACGTTGCATAAAAAAATCGTCGAACGAGATACTCTGCGAATCATTAAAACGGTTATACATTTCGTGGTTGGCAAGCAGGGGACGTATTTCGGGGAAATAAACCCAGAAGGTTTTCTTTTGAAGCAATTCATCGGTTTCAACTCCCTGATCGTCGGTACGGTAATACACACGTAGCGGACAGATACCAATGATACGCACTTTCATTACTGAATGATTCTTATCAAAAAACCATTTTTCCTTTATCAACAACTTCTTCACCTGGTCGGTTTTACGCTCGCGCGGCACTATCTGAGTAATCACCTGACCTGTAAAAGGATCCACAGTTGAAACAGTATCCACACCAGAATCGAATACTTTCTCAATATCGTCCAAAGTCATCTGGTTTGTAAATTCATTCACCGGATCCATAGTTGAAAAAGCACGTATGCCTTCATTTTGAATTCCCTGAAAAAGCAGATCGATAAAATTCATGCGGTTACCAATGGGCTTTGTTGGGTAGTACAAAACCATGTTCTGGGTTTGCCTTAAGTCGACCATACGGTATACCACTTTCGACCACATCACATCGGCTTCGCGAATGTATTCATAGGGAACAGCTTTTTTATTGGGAATATGCTCTTTCACGTATATCTCTGTGAGCTGGTCTTGTGCCGACACAAAGGTGCTTAAGGCAAAAAAACCTACTAAAATAACAGCGTACTTTCTCATGACAAGTTCCTTTAAAAGGTTAATTCAAAATAAATGAAATAGTGGATAAATCGCGTGTCGAGCCATCGGGACCTACAGCCTTAATGTCTTGTATATAAACCCTCTGACCGCGGGATAAATTATTAATAATTGCCTTTTGATCTTTGGTAAATTTGTAATTGTTCGAAGTAGCTTCCTGAAGGAACCCCTGAATGGTAGTTGAAACCGTAAACTCAGTAACGGTAAACTTAAGGTCGAAATCGAAATTTTCCATTTCTGCAGCTACTCCGATTTGTGCCAATAAAACAGATTTAGTGATTGCACCACCTGTTTTATCATTCACTTTAGCCACAGGGTTAGGCACTTTCTTAACCCTGAATTCTTTTTTGCCAACCAGTTTTTTCCCTTGTCCCATGTCGGCATAAACTTCTACCCAACAGTTACCCGGACGCTTTGGTTTAACGATATAGGTGCTGCTGCCAGAAGATCTATCGGCCTGAGCATTACTCACATTAATCGATACCTTCTCGGGCATAACGCCTGCTACCGAAACATCGACAGGGTTATCGACACCAATGTAAAAAACGTTCATCTTGGTGGGTGAAACTACAACCGATCCTTCTGCTACCATCACAGAGCGCTTGAAGGACCGTGTAATTTTATTTCCATCCGGTCCGGTAATCTCTATAATACCTCCCCATGCTCTTTCACCTAAGCCAGCCCCTGTGAATTTGTAAATTCCCTTACCTGATTTTGCTACATCCACCTCTGTATATCCGGGTTTCATAGTATAATCATAGGTAATTCCATCAGGGTTTAAGGTCGAATCATAAGGATTACGACCCTCGTTGATAAAAATCTTAGGTGTAGCGGTAGTATCACTTGCTGCAAGGAAAATTTCAGCATTGTATTCATTGCCCCTGATCAGGTAGTTGGTATTAGGTATTACTGTTGCACTCAGGTTATTAAACTTAAAGGAACCTTTGTCGATGTTGGTATAAAGGTAACGTAAAGCTTCCGACTCGGCATTGCGCACATTAATTTGCAACCCAGACATAATTACAACTACACCCGAAAGAGGAAGATGCTCGAAATGAGCCCTTTCCCATGGAATTTTCTCGCCACTTTTATGATCAACTCCATCTTCGGTATCTAAACTACTCATGATAGAATTAATGACCTTTTCACTGGCATCTTCTCCCAACACATTGGCCATTAAAAAGCCCCTGAAATCTTCAATCATTTTGCGTAATTCCGCACCTGCTTTATCATTATTGTCACCAATCATAATAAAAGCAGGAACATCAGTCATATCCTTTCCTTTAATCAAGTCTCCGTTTATGTGATCGCCCTCAACCGCTTCAGCATCTTCACCATCGGCCTCTTTAATTATCTCTATTTTCTTTTCCTGAATAAAAGTGACAATAGCATTGGATCGTTCCTGCACTTGTTTTGCCAAATCGTACCATTTTGCCACTTTTGACTGATTGATCATAAATTGCTCGTCAAAGTTGGTCATCACCTGGCCATTAGTCTGCTCAAGGGTTGATTTAGTGGCTGTTAATCCACTATCCAGCACAGCAAAAGCGTTTAATACTTCGTTCGACACATTCAATGCTAACAGGGCCATTAGCACCAAATACATCATACCAATCATTTTCTGTCTGGGAGTCTCTTTTCCGTGGCCCATCTATTCTAGCGTGGTTAGGTGATTAGTTTTTTGGTTTTGTTGAACCCATGGCATGCAGCATGTTACCATAGATTGTGTTCAGAGAAGAAATGCTGTCTTTCAGTTTCGAAACCTCTTCTTTGTATTTATTTGTTTCTTCTACCGAAGCCTTAAGGTTCGAAATCATGTCGTGCAAACCACTGTAAAGATCCTTTGATCCTTTCATTTGTTCACTCGTTTCTTTTATCTGCGATTGATAAACCTGGTTTAAACTTGAAAGGTTCTGGCTCAGCAGCGACAATTGCTTTTCGTATTCCTGACTGCCAGAGGCGATAGAAGAATGACCCGATTTAATAGTATCGGCAATTTGCTGATAAGAAAGTGCAATTTCGCCGCCGGATTTACGAATAGAGTCAGCAGTTTCGAGGTAAGCACCAGAAAGGTTCGTGGCTGATTGTTTTATACTGGCTGCACTGGAGTTATAGGTTTCGTGGAGCGAACCTACCGAACTGGCGGCAGTTTCGAGGTTACTTACAAACTGTTTTGTAGCCACTGTAGCTCCAGATAAATCTGCAAGTGATTCAGCACTTTTGTTCAACCTGGAAAAGTTTTCGCCCAGCTTCTTCATGGCCTCATTATCCACACCTGCAGCACCTAAAACGTCTTCGATACTTTCAATTTTACGGCCACCCGTTTCGAATACATTTTGCTGGAAATTCTCTATTTCATCCGGATCGGACATACCAGCCAGTTCGGGGTATACCAAAGTCCAATCAAGCTCTTCATGCAACGGTTCAAAGGCAGAGAAGAAGAAGATGATTGCTTCCGTTATAAGCCCCAGCGTAATTACGAGAGACCCTCCGGGCCAGTGGTTAATTTTAAACAGTGCTCCAATAATAACCACAGAGGCACCCATACCATAGAGTTTGGCCATAAACTTTCTCCAACCATCACTCTGAACCAGATCGGATATATTCATAATCGTATAAGTCTTTAATTACAGTAAAATATTTAAATGTCTTCTAGTTGCTACCCAGGTATGAACGTACACAGCGGAAACCGATATACGATTTGGCACTATCCTGGTATTCATAAGTGCGCACACCGTTTTGCAGATAATAAGCAATGTCTTTCCAGGAACCACCGCGAATAACCTTACGTTTTAATACAGGAGGATCATCGGGAAGGGCATTGTATTTGTAATCAGGATTTAAGTCATGGCTAAATACGTATGCTGATTCGTCAAAAGCATTTGAAGTCCATTCAGCAACGTTTCCTGCCATATCGTAAAGTCCATACTCGTTTGGCTGATAGGTACCAACCGGAAGGGTGGTAGATCCTCCATCGTCGATGTAGTTACCACGAAGTGGTTTGAAGTTGGCTAAGAAACAGCCTTCTTTGTTACGTGTATAATAACCTCCCCATGGATACATAGAATGGTCGAGGCCACCGCGGGCAGCAAACTCCCATTCCGATTCGATGGGAAGACGATAATCGTGCACACCAGGCTGACCACTTGCCCTAAGGGCAGCGTTTAAGTAGCGTGTTCTCCAGATTGAGAAAGCAGTTGCTTGTTTCCAGCTAACACCTACAACCGGGTAATTGTCATAAGCAGGATGCCAGAAATACATGTTGGTAAGTGGTTCGTTGAAAGAATAGGTAAAATCTGCAATCCAAACCAGGGTATCGGGATATACATTAACCATATCACGAATGATAAAGCTTGAGCGATCCTGAATTTTAGTTCTTTCTCCATCGGAATTGGTCACATAACCATCGTATTCCTTTGTAGAGAAATTAAAACGATTACCACGGGCAGCAGCTTGTTTCAGATCAATCCAAAAATATTCGTAAAGCAATTTACGGGTATCGTATTCCTTTGCATTGAAAAATCTCTCTTCGTTAGGATAAAACATTTCGCTGAGAATTTCGCTGATTTCTTCGTCACCAAAGTCAATCCGAACTTCCCAATTAATTGAGGGTGGCTCTATGGGATTTCCTAAGGCATCTTCGGAAATGACGAAATCGTCAATTTGTTCACCTAACATCCGACGCATAATTGAGTCGCGAACCCAGTATACAAACTGCCGGTATTCGTTGTTGGTGATTTCCGTTTCATCCATCCAGAAAGGATCTACTGTAACTGTGCGGGTATAATCGTTTTGTGCCCAGGGAACACTCTGGTCGTTAATACCCATGGTAAAGCTACCCTGGGGAATAAAGACCATACCAAAAGGATCTGGCTCGAAATAACGAGCTCTGCCCGGCACCCCCGTAAGCTCTCCAGTCTTGTAGTTACTACAACTACTTATTATTAGTACAGCTAAAACGAAACCTAATGAAATCAGCTTTTTCATAATCAAAGGAATTTATCTGAAATATATCTCTTTCTTTTATAACCAGAAATTAAAATTAACAAAATTTTACAAATACCGGATACTTCTGTAACGTTGAGGGCTTTTTTCTCCTCCAACACTAAAACAATAGTTTAATAAAACCTCGAAACTACCATTGGAAAGCGCCGAGGTTGGATAATCATATGCCAGTCCTACTTTGAGTCCATCGAGTATCATTAATCCTGCCATGGCAGCAACTGCACTTCCGGCTCTATAGGAAACGCCACCCCATATTTTTTTATTGTATGTGAGGGTTGCATTTAAATCAAAGGTAGTGGAAATAAGGTTATCGCTAAAAATTAAAACAGCCGGTTCGACCTCAAATGCCGGATTGGCTAACTGAAAAGTGTATCCGGCTGTAATATAATAGTGAGGTTGCATGTCTTCAATGGCTGTGCTTTCATCGTATTCAATATCCGAAGGGTAGATATTGCTTACAGAGGCACCTAGATAAATGTCTTCTGAACGGTAAAATAAACCCGCCCCAAAACCAAAACCAAAAATATTCTCCTGAGTTCCCTGGGGAATATTAGGATCCAACTCATCGCCATTGGCACCATACTGCCATTTCGAAGCATCGAGGGTTTTTTGCCTTACTCCTCCGGATATGCCAATACCAAGTGTTCCTTCGGCCACATTAAACCTAAAAGCATATCCAAGTTTCACATCAACATCGTTATAAAAACCTATTTTATCGGTAAAGGCTGAAATACCTACTCCATGTTTTGCACCAAATAGTTTAAATGGCACCTCAGCATTTAAAAATTCGTTACTGGGGGCGCCTTCCCCAAAATCAATATACGATCGTTTTAAGATGAGCGAAGCGCAAATCATATCTTTGCTTCCCAAGCTACCCGGATTTGTTCTGGCATGATCGTACATAAAATAGCTCACATTAGGCAATTGTTGTGCAAGAGTATAACCTACTGTACTGATTGCAATGAGAAGAAAAACTAGCTTTTTCATTTTTACCGTTTATAAAGCTTCAGGTTACCGCGCTTATATAATACAAGTAAAATAAGCAAAAATATATTTCTCACACAATACAAGTAATTAACATCCTTAATTACGTTTCCCCTTTTACTCATAAATACGCTTGGGGGTTACTTTTTTTTTAAAAAAAACTGTAATAACCCGCCTACCTTAACGCAGAAGTCTATAAAAGTATTGCCGATAACCAAAAAACGAATAAAAAAACTCCATTTTAAGCAACCTCAAAGCTTATTAGCCTAATTTTTGAAAATACTTCCACCATAAGTTTGGAACCTCGTGGTTACTGGCGGCTACATAATCGTCGTGCGAGCAAGAAACAACAAGAGGGGCCTCGCCTTTTAGATTGGGTATTTCCAACCACCATCGTTCAGTTTTTTGGCTTTTATAGAACACCATGTCGTAATCTAAATCGGAATGGCCCACAATAAAAGTTTTAAAATCATTGTCTTCAGAATTAGGGGTCTCCGGGCATCGATGTTCGACACCTTCGATAAAGTGCCAGATCAATTGCGCGGTCAGTGCAGCGCTTTGTTCGTGCTGATCGAAGCGAGGATTCGATTCAAAAACCCCAAAAAGTCTTACCTGGTCGCCACCGCCTGAATAGCGTGCTAATTGGCAAGCTTCTTCTGCATAGAAACCATTTGGAGAAGGCCGAAAATGACCGGGTGAATCCGATTGCCTTATACAACCCATGTCAAAGCTGACAAGGTCAGTATCGCGTAAAACAGGTTCTATTTTCTTCAGGTCGCTTCGTACTTCGCCCAGGCGGATTGCTTCGTGAAACAGTTTGTTTAACAGTTCCAGACTATGTTTTTCGGTTAAATAGGCCTGATGTCCGGCATGTACAAAGCGAAAGAGTTTTCTTTTCTTCAGCAACAATTCAAACACAAAAGAATCGGCATTGGGTCGCAATGCTGCTTTCTGGGAGTCGATGCGCGAATCGAATACGGTGAGGTTAATTTTTTCCTGATAGTTTTCAAAAGCCTGAAAGGCAGGCAGGGTTAATTCCTGTGTACCCCCTATTAGCACTACTATGATATTATCGCATAAAAGACGATAAACAACCTCTTTGAGAGCCACGTAGGTGTCGTTAAAAGTATTGCCTGCTTTAAGATTTCCGAGATCAATGATAGAGGTTTTCGAAACCGGGCTTACCAATTTATAAAGTTCGCTTCGTATGCGGTCGGGTGCCAGTGATGCTCCCTTGTTAAAGGAGTTCCTATCCTCGGGGACCCCCAGAATAGCCAGCTGAAACCGGCTAAGGTCGTCCGTATTAAAACTTGGAGTATGAATTGTTATTTTTCTGCTTAACAGTTCATCGCTAGCGATATGATATTCTTCGGGTTTATCGAGTTCGACCGGATCGATGTAATCAAGCAGATTCATAGAGTAATGCTATTTTTTGGTTCTGGGTTTCTTTTTTACAGGCGCCTTGTCAGCTTCGGCAATAATCTTTAAACAATCTTCCCTGGTAAGACTGGCGGGCAGCATGGATTTCGGAATTTTGTAATTCTTCTTGCCTAAAGCGATATAAGGGCCATAGCGGCCATTAAGCACCTGCAACTCGGGTTGTTCGTCGAAGGTTTTAATGAACTTATTCTGATCTTTTACCCTTTTTTCTTCGATTAGCTCAATGGCACGTGAAACTTCGATAGTATAGGGATCGTCCACATCTTTCTGGAGAGAAACAAATTTATTGTCGTGGCGGATATAGGGCCCAAACCGTCCGATGGACACTGTCATTTCCTTGCCTTCGAACTCACCCAGGGAGCGTGGAAGCCTGAAAAGTGACAAAGCCTCCTCCAGGGTAATAGATTCGAGGTGCTGGCCTTTCAGCAAACTGGCAAAACGCGGTTTTTCGTTTGTTTCTGATGCCTGTTCGCCGATCTGAACTACTGGGCCATACCTTCCCAGGCGGGCAATGACAAGTTTGCCCGATTCGGGATCGATGCCCAACTGGCGTTCTCCTTTGGAGTACTCGGAAACCGCCATGGTTGTTTCGACCTGAGTATGAAAGGGTTTGTAAAACTCATCGATCATTTGTTGCCAGTTGCCCTTACCACTTGCAATTTCGTCGAATTGCTTTTCAACACTTGCAGTAAAGTTAAAATCGAGGATGTTCTTAAAGTTTTCGAGCAGGAAGTCATTCACAATCATGCCAATGTTATCGGGAAACAATTTAGCTTTTTCGGCCCCTGTATTTTCGGTTTTTATCTCCTTACTTACTTTTTTGGCTTTCAGACTAAGCTGAACATATTTTCTTTCCGTGCCCGCACGGTCTTCCTTAATTACATAGCCTCTGCTAATGATGGTTGTAATGGTAGGGGCGTAGGTCGAAGGCCGACCGATGCCCAGCTCTTCGAGTTTGCGCACCAGACTGGCCTCGGTATAGCGGGGCGGATGATGCGAAAACCGCTGGGTAGCCAATATCTGGTTTTGTTCCAACACCTGGCCGGACTTTACTGGGGGCAATAATCCCTTTTCTTCCTGGTCGGTGTCGTCGTCGGTCGATTCGATATAAACCTTTAAAAAACCATCGAACTTTAATACCTCACCCTGCGCAACGAATTGCTCGCTTGCATTGGATATTCCTATGCCCACGTTGGTTTTTTCCAATTGGGCATCGCTCATTTGTGAAGCAAGTGTACGTTTACGAATGAGTTCATACAGGCGTTGTTCTGAATTTCCTGCCTGAATGGATTTTTTTTCGATATAAGTAGGGCGAATGGCTTCGTGTGCCTCTTGCGCTCCTTTCGATTTGCTTTTATACACTCTTTTTTCGTGATACTCTTTTCCATACTCAGTGGTAATAACCTCCTGAGCTGCTTCAAGAGCAAAATCCGAAAGGTTTACCGAATCTGTACGCATGTAGGTAATATGCCCGGCTTCGTAAAGCTTTTGGGCGAGGGTCATGGTTTGCGACACTGAATAACCAAGCTTGCGACTAGCTTCCTGTTGAAGGGTTGAAGTAGTAAAAGGAGCAGCCGGAGATTTTTTCGAAGGCTTTTTGGTGATGTCTTGCACGGTAAAAACAGCCTGTACACATTTTTCGAGAAAAGCCGAAGCTTCTTGCTCGGTATCGAAACGTCTGTCGAGTTCTGCTTCCAGTTTACTTTTACTCTCGTTAAGGTCGAAAATGGCTTGTACCCGATAGCTGGCAAGAGATTTAAAATTGATAATCTCCCTTTCGCGTTCGA
The DNA here is from genome assembly GCA_016699695.1 of Bacteroidota bacterium. Lineage (NCBI taxonomy): Bacteria > Pseudomonadati > Bacteroidota > Bacteroidota bacterium. The sequence continues at coordinate 2,167,565 of CP065006.1, read as the reverse complement.
CAACCAATCTTACAGCCACACTTTGCACCCTGCCAGCCGATAAACTGGGCTTTACTTTCTTCCATAACACCGGCGAAAGTTCAAAACCCACCAGGCGGTCCAGAACTCTGCGGGCTTGCTGGGCATTTACAAGGTCAATATCGATGTTGCGGTAATTTTGAATCGATTCCTGAATAGCCTTTTTAGTGATTTCGTGGAAAACAATTCGTCGGGTGGTTTTAGGGTTCAGTTTTAGTTCCTCGGCCAGGTGCCAGGCAATGGCTTCTCCCTCGCGGTCTTCGTCGGAAGCAAGCCAGACGATCTTGGCTTCCTTGGCCAGTTTTTTTAACTCCGCTACAATTTTCTTTTTTTCGTTAGGGACAATATATTGTGGCTTATAACCATTGTTAATTTCAATACCATATTCCTTTTTCGATAAATCGCGAATATGCCCCATACTTGATGTAACCTGAAAATCCTTACCCAGGAACCCCTCAATAGTTTTAGCCTTGGCAGGCGACTCAACAATAACCAGATTTTCAATCATCTAACTTAATTTTTACAATAAAACGTATCGCCCGAAGTTATTAAATCGGTATTAATGTTCACTTTAAAAATGATGCTTTGAATTCCTTTAACATACGAAAAAATATTAAGCTGCAAAGGCCTGAGTACAGGCATTCAAAACAAATAATTCATACTTTTGCGATCAGTTTTAAACACGGTTTTAGCTTAGATAAGCTATATTTAATACCTTTCGACGGCAAAGATGAATATTTTTTTTCTGATAAATAAAACGCTCCTTGTTTTTTATAGTGCTGCACCATATTAACCAACCCTTGCGATGAATAACACTGAAACGAATTATACAAAACAAAATCTGATTTTCTGGCTGACAATAGCTGTTCCGGTAGCCTCAATCATTCTTATTTTTATTCTGGCCGGAAGTGGTAAACTCGGTTACATGCCCCGTATCGAAGACCTTGAAAACCCGAAAATAAACCTGGCCACCCTCATTATTTCCTCTGATAACGAAGTGCTCGGATCGGTATATACCGAAAACGAAAACAGAGTTTATGTTGAATACGACCGACTGCCCAATCACCTTGTCGATGCCCTTATTGCCACCGAAGACATCAGGTTTTACAAACACCCAGGTATTGATCTTAAGGGTTCTTTCAGGGCTCTCGTCTTTCTTGGCACCAAGGGTGGAGGCAGCACCATTACCCAGCAACTCTCGAAACAACTTTTTCATGAGCGGGCAAAAAATATATTTTCGCGTTTTGGCCAGAAAATTAAGGAATATGTGATTTCGGTTAAACTTGAAAGGGCTTATACTAAAGATGAAATCATTGCACTCTATTTTAATCAGTACGACTTCTTATACAATGCAGTAGGTATTAATTCTGCAAGCCGTATTTACTTTAACAGGCTTCCCGATTCGCTGCGAATCGAAGAATCGGCTGTTTTGGTTGGAATGGCGAAAAATCCACACTATTACAATCCAAAACGCTTCCCCGACAGAGCCTTAATGCGTCGAAATACGGTTTTAAACCAGATGGCACGCTATGGTTTTATAACGCCTTTAGAAAACGATTCGCTCAAAGCACTGCCCATCAACCTCGACTTTCAGTCGGTAAGTCATAATTCCGGCCCCGCTACCTATTTCAGGGAATATCTTCGCACCTACATGACTAAAGCAAAACCCAGCCGAAAAAACTATCAAAATTATAAAAGCTATCAGGAAGACTCCTTATTATGGGAAACCGATGCCCTTTACGGGTGGTGTAATAAAAACACAAAGCCCGATAAATCGAAGTACGACATATATACCGATGGACTTCGTATTTATACTACCATCAACTCAAAAATGCAGGTATATGCCGAAGAGGCCGTACAAGCTCATTTAGGAAATTATTTGCAGGATGCATTTTTTAAGGAGAAAAAAGGCCGAAAGCGAGCCCCTTTCGACAGTGAATTAACCAACAAAGAAATCGACCAGATTATCCGCAATGCAATTCGCTACAGCGAACGTGGCGTAAGACTCTACAATATGGGAGTTTCGATGGATAGTATTTATAAAGTCTTTAAAACGCCTGTTGAAATGACTTTGTTTACCTGGAAGGGTGAAAGAGATACAGTTTTAACTCCTCTCGATTCGATACTCTACTACAAACATATGCTGCGTACCGGTTTCATGTCGATGGATCCGAGTAACGGGCATGTAAAAGCCTATGTGGGTGGTATCAACTTCAGGCATTTCAAATACGATCATGTAACCCAGGCGAAACGTCAGGCCGGATCGACTTTTAAACCCTTTCTATACATTCTTGCCATGCAGGAGGGTTTTTCTCCTTGCAGGGAGGTGCCTGTAGTGGCTGTTCCTTTCAAAGTGAATGACACGATATGGGTACCTCGTTATTCGGGCGATAAAAAATACATTGGCACCATGAAAACCCTTAAGTGGGGACTAGCCACCTCGCACAATTATATTTCGGCCTGGCTGGTGGACAGGTTTAAACCCGAACCCATCGCCAACATTGCCTACAGAATGGGCATTGAGAGCTATATCGACCCTGTTCCTTCGATGATTTATGGTACCTCCGATATGTCGGTGAAGGAAATGGTTGGAGCCTTTTCAACCTTTGCCAACCAGGGCATTCATATCAAGCCCATGTTTGTCACCCACATCGAAGATAAATATGGTAATGTGCTTGCTACTTTCCATCCCGAAACAAGGGAGGCCATTGATGAACAGACTGCATTTTTAATGATTAACCTGCTTCAGGGTGTAGTAAATTTTGGAACTGCATTCAGGTTGCGTGCAGAATACAAATTTACAGGCGAAATGGCAGGCAAAACCGGAACTACCAATAACCACAGCGACGGCTGGTTTATTGGCATCACACCCCAATTGGTTTCAGGTGTGTGGGTTGGTGGTGAAAACCGTTCCATTCATTTCGATAATATTGCCATGGGTTCAGGATCATCAATGGCTTTGCCTATTTGGGCCGAATACATGAGCCGTATTTATGCCGACCCGAGCCTGAACGTGAAGCAGGAAGATGTGTTTATTAAACCTTCCGAATTCGATGTGGATTTAAACTGTGCTGCTCAAAAGGAAGATGCAGCCGCTGACATAGAAAATTATTACGAAGAAGCAGGGGCTATTTTCGACTAATCTGAGCTTTCTGCTTTCTGATGAAATATAGCTTTCATGGCTTGTTGGAGCGACGATGCCTTTATTATTTCAATTGCATTGTTTTCGAGATTACGGTGATAGGATGAAATAAGCATCTGCTTGAATCCGAGCTTTTGCGCTTCTGCAATGCGTTGTTCTATGCGCACCACAGGCCTCAGCTCGCCCGTAAGACTGATTTCGGCACAGCAACACAGTTTAGGACTAATTGACTGGTCGGTAATCGAAGAAAATATAGCTGCCAGAATAGCCAGGTCGGCAGCAGGATCCTGTAATTTTAATCCTCCGGCTATATTTAAAAAAACATCTTTGTTCGACAGATTAAGTTTTCCCTTTTTTTCGAGCACAGCCAGCAACATATTCATACGGCGGAGGTCGAAACCGGTCGCAGAGCGTTGAGGCGTGCCGTATACCGCAGTACTCACCAGGGCCTGCGTTTCGATTAACAAGGGTCGGTATCCTTCGAGAGTGCAGGTAATGGCTACACCGCTGAATTCGACATGGCTTTGATTTAAAAAATAGGCCGATGGATTGAGTACCTGCTCGAGGCCATTTTGCTTCATTTCGAAAATAGCCAATTCGGGAACAGCCCCAAAACGGTTTTTAAGGGTGCGCAATATACGGTAGTTGAGTTGCATATCGCCTTCGAACTGCACTACCGTATCGACAATGTGTTCAAGTACCTTGGGGCCAGCCAGGCTGCCATCTTTTGTAATATGGCCGATAATAAGTATAGGTGCTTCACTGTCCTTTGCCACCTGAAGAAGCCTCGCTGCGCACTCTCGCACCTGAGACACACTTCCGGGTGCCGATTCGATAAGAGGAGTATAAATAGTTTGAATGGAATCGATAATAAGTAATGAAGGCTTTTCGCGTTGAAAATGAAGTAGAATATCGTCGAGGTTCGTTTCGTTGTAAACCAGGCATTGGGGATTTTTTCCTCCCAATCGATCAGCTCTCATCTTAATCTGTGCCGAACTTTCTTCGCCAGAAACATACAATATTTTTTCTTGTAAAACCAAAGCAAGTTGAAGGGCCAGTGTCGACTTTCCTATTCCGGGTTCACCTCCCATCAGAGTAAAAGACCCGGGAACCAGACCTCCGCCAAGCATGCGGTCGAATTCTGCCAATCCGGTATTAAGCCTGGAGTAAGCTTCGGTTTCTACCGCATCGAAAGGCAGCGGCTTTCGGTTGGTGGAGCGCTCTCCGGAAGCACGGTGAACGGATGCCTTGCCGGTAATCTTAATCTCCTCCACATAAGAATTCCAACTGTTGCATGCCGGGCAACGGCCAATCCACTTTGGCGATTCAGCGCCGCACTCCTGGCAAACAAATATATTTTTTGCTTTACTCAATGCCCTTATCTTAACTTGTTGATGATATTGGTAGTAGAATGCCCTGCTACTAACTCTATAGTTTTTACCTCACCGCCTCTAGCTTTAAGAATATCATACCCAACAATATCTTCCGGCCTATAATCGGCACCTTTCACCAGGTAATCGGGTTGCACCCTTTTAATAAGCTCATAGGGAGTATCTTCTTCAAAAAGAACCACGGCACTCACACATTGCAGCGATGCCATTACAAGGCTTCGGGTACCTTCATCCTGCACCGGGCGCTCAGGTCCTTTAATGCTTCGTACTGAGCGGTCGCTGTTAAGGCCTACTACCATTTTATCGCCAAAAGAGGCTGCCTTGGCCAGGTACTCCACATGCCCACGATGAAGAATATCGAAACAACCATTGGTGAACACGATTTTATAACCCTTTTGGCGCCAGGTGTTCAGCGTTGCTGAAAGAGTTTCAATGGAAAGAATTTTATTTTCGATCAGTGAAAAGAAATCCATACTGTAATTTTTTCAGTTGCAAGTTACCAAGAAAATAGTTCAAATGCTTAAAAGGGAAGGTCAGAAAAAAGAAGGATTTTATTTCAGCGAATTGGTCGCTGAATTGGGGAAAATAATGGTAGGTTTAAAGGTTTTAGCTTCGGTAAAATCAATAGAGGCATAAGAAATGATTATGATAATATCACCAACCGTAACCTTCCGGGCTGCCGGACCATTGAGGCAAATCTCACCAGAACCTCTTTCTCCTTTAATGACATAGGTTTCGAGTCTTTCGCCATTGTTAATATTTACGATTTGAACTTTTTCATTGACTACCAGATTTGCTGCATCAATAAGGTCCTCGTCAATGGTAATGCTACCCACATAATGCAGATTGGCTTCGGTGACCCGCACCTGATGAATTTTCGATTTTACAACCTCTATAAACATAGCGGCACAAAGTTACGAATTAATTTGAATATTATCTATCAATCTTACATTTCCTGCGTGCACGGCAATGCAGGCTGTTATTGGTTTTTCGGGCAGAATCTTCTCCACAGGTTGCAGACTATTATTGTCTACAATTTCGATGTATTCCAGCCTTAGGTTCGAATCTTTTGCAAGGAATTGAGCGGTAAGGCTTTTTAATTCCGTAACGCTCCTGGAATGTATCCCTTCCTTTAACTTGCAAAGGCTTTGGTAAATAAGTGGAGCCGAATTCCGCATGGCGGGCAGAAGAAGTGCATTGCGCGAACTCATGGCTAATCCATCGGCTTCGCGTACAATCGGACAGGGTATTATTTCGATGGGATAGGCCAAATCAGAAACAAGTTTTTTTATGATGGCTAATTGCTGAAAGTCTTTTAAACCAAAATAGGCCTTATTGGGCATCACCGCATCGAAAAGTTTCGAAACAACTTGTCCAACCCCATTGAAATGTCCGGGTCTGTGCTGGCCCTCCATTACTTGTTCGAGGATTCCGAAATTAAACTGTCGTGTATCCGGTACCGGGTACATTTCCTGGTCGGATGGGGCAAAAACAAATTGACAGCCTGTGGGTTTCAATAATTCGAGGTCCCTATCGAGTACCCTGGGGTAACGTGCAAGGTCGTTCTTGTCGTTAAATTGGGTAGGATTCACATAAATGCTCACAACGGTGGCCTCATTCTCCTTCACCGAAGTTTCAACCAGAGAAATATGACCTGCATGCAAGGCTCCCATGGTTGGCACAAAACCTATTTGTTTATTGAGGCGGTAAGATTGCAAAGCTTTCTGAAGCTCGTCGATGGTATGAATGAGATACATAGGATGAAAAATTTGGCAAATATACATTATTTCTTATGCCCTGATAAGGCTATAAATTTGTGATATGAAAAACACCATTTTTCGGCCTGAATAATTTTTAGTATTTTTGCCGAATGTTTTCTGAATAACTCCCTTTATATGGCCAAAAGAATACTCTATGTCTCGCAAGAGATAACTCCCTACCTGCCGGAATCAGAGATGTCAGTAATAGCCAGGAATTTACCGCAAGGTATACAGGAACGGGGCAAAGAGATCAGAACGTTTATGCCCCGCTTTGGGTGCATTAACGAAAGGCGCAACCAGTTGCACGAGGTAATCAGGCTTTCTGGAATGAACCTGATAATCGACGACAACGACCATCCCCTCATAATCAAAGTGGCCTCCATACAAGCAGCTCGTATGCAGGTTTATTTTATCGATAACGAAGATTTCTTTCACCGGAAATATACCCTTCAGGATGCAAATGATAACTTTTACGAGGACAACGACGAGCGGGCCATATTTTTCACAAGAGGAGTAATTGAAACAGTAAAGAAATTGCAATGGGCACCTGACCTTATTCATTGTCATGGTTGGTTTACCAGCCTGATCCCTATCTACATCAAGCAATACTACCACGACGACCCGATGTTTCGCGATTCTAAAGTAGTAACCTCTGTTTACGATACTGAATTCGATAAGCCACTTCATAAGCGATTAAAAGATAAACTGGCGCTGGATGGAATAAAAAAGTCCGATTTAGAAATTTTAACAAACCCCACTTACGAAAATTTTGTAAAATTGGCCATTAATCAGTCGGATGGAGTAATAAACGGAAGCAGGGCAATTAATGGGGTACTTGAAAGTTATATTAAAGAGAAAGGTATAACTCATCTTTCGTATCAAGCCGAAGATGTTTATTACGATGCCTACAACGAATTTTACGATCAGATATTAGGATAAAGAACTCACTTGCATGAACTATATATACCGCCTGGCAGGCTTTCTACTTCTGACCCTGTCTCTCACGATATTTTCCTGTTCCGACGATAGCCTTCAGATTGGACTTGACTTACTTCCCGATACCGATAAACTTAACGCAGGTGCCGATACCCTTGCGGTAAGTCTGTATACCTACAAAGGCATTGCTGGCGAAGTATTACGAAGCAGTTCCAACAACGATAACTGCCCTGTTGGTGAAGTGTTTGATCCTGTTTTTGGTGCCACAAAGGCCGATGTAGTAATGGAATTACTTTATGCTACCGATGTGGCTAACCGCTACCCGAAGAACAGTAAAACAGATCCGTCCGATTCAATTGTATCGATTAAATTGTACCTGGCCACCACAAATTTACAGCCATATGGCGAAAAAAATTCGCTCGATATTGATGTAATCCCTATCAATCAGCGCTATGTGTATAGTGGCAAAACCAACCAACAGGTTCCTTCGGATTATTTCGATGTTACAAATAATGCAGCCTTACAAACCACTAATCTGGTAACTAAAGACAGCATTCCCCGGCAGATATCGACTCTTGATACAAACGAAAGCTATACGGTTATAGAGCTGGATGCCAATCAACTTTCTTTTTTGCTCGATTCTGCCATTAATAAAAGCACCACTGCTTTTTATACCAGTCTGCCGGGCATTTTGTTAAGAGGCAATGCAAAGGAGGGTACGAATGGAGCCCTTCAAAACTTTTTAGCCAATAAGTCAAAATTAATTCTTGAATACCAGCGCACCGAAACCCGTTACATTAAAGACGAAGACGGAGATACAATTAGTATCTCAGATTATGATACACTATATTATTCTACCTGCGATATTGCAAATTACAGAGCTTCTTATGTATATACCCCAAATGGTAGGAATGCTGAAATAGAAGATGTCTTTCGTGATACCCTTAACCAATACAGTAATTTGTATTTACAAAGTATGGGTGCCACCAGAGGTATGTTTCGCATAGAAGGTCTCGATGATTTTAAAGCCGCACATGACAAGGGCGTAGGAATTAATTTTGCCGAATTAGTTTTACCCATTAATGCTGATTACCTGAGCGACACCAATTTTTTTGCCCTTCCAAAACGCATCATCGCGCATTCAATTGTCGAAGGTTCAATCGCTTATCTACCTGACGATATCATCGGATCGTCCTATTTCAATGGGTATCTCGACGAAGAAAAAATGGAATACCGAATTAATCTTACCGAATACATCAGCCAGTTTATGCTCGATAAAAGCGAAAACACCTTACTTAGTCTGATGGTTGGACAAAACAGCAGTGTATCTCCAAGCCTTATAGAGTACAAATATCCCTCGAGGGTTGTCATTAACTCTGGACTTGAAACAAATACCTCAAAGGCTTACCTGCGTATTATTTATACTTTAACAAATAACTGAGATGTGTGGAATTGTTGCCTATATCGGAGACCGGGAAGCTCTTCCGATATTATTAAACGGACTCAGGCGTTTGGAATACAGAGGTTATGATTCTGCCGGAGTTGCCATTTTAAACAATGGCGCACAAATTTTTAAACGAAAAGGCAAAGTAAACGACCTCGAGAAATTTATTGGCGAAGATATACCGCACGGTAGCATTGGCATCGGGCACACACGTTGGGCAACACACGGCGAACCTAACCATGTAAACGCTCACCCTCATATGTCGATGAACGGCAAGTTTATTATCATACACAACGGAATTATCGAGAATTATGCCCGTTTGCGCGACCGTTTGACAAGCCGTGGAGTAACATTCAAGAGTGAAACTGATACGGAAGTATTAGCCAACCTCATTGAATACATCTACGAGAAAGGGAATGTCGATGCTGAAATAGCCGTGAGACTGGCACTCACAAAGGTAGTGGGAGCTTACGGCTTAGTGGTAATATGCACCGACGAAAAAGATAAATTGATTGCTGCCCGCAAAGGCAGTCCGCTTGTAATTGGTGTAGGTAACGAAGAATACTTTATTGCATCCGATGCCACGCCCATAGTAGAATACACCAAAAGTGTAATCTACCTTAACGATGGTGATGTGGCTATTCTGCGCAAAGACCAGTTAAACCTGAAAACCCTTCGACAAGATTCTCAGACTCCTACGGTACATGAACTCGACCTCGATATAGGCGAAATTGACAAAGGAGGCTATGCTCACTTTATGCTCAAGGAAATTTTTGAGCAGCCCCGCTCAATACAAGATACCTTTCGAGGCAGAGTGCGTTCGGAAAATGAAGAGATACACCTTGGAGGCCTTTACGAAGTACTTCCAAGGCTTTCAGAAGCCAAGCGAATTATTATTATCGCCTGTGGAACCTCCTGGCATGCCGGATTAGTGGGTGAATACCTGTTCGAAGATATGGCCCGTATTAATGTGGAGGTGGAATATGCCTCCGAATTCAGGTACCGTAACCCGATTATCAGTAGCGACGATGTGATTATTGCCATTAGCCAAAGCGGTGAAACTGCCGATACACTTGCTGCCATTCAACTGGCAAAAGAACGGGGAGCCCTTGTTTTAGGGATATGTAACGTGGTTGGCTCTTCGATACCCCGCGAAACTCACGCAGGTGTCTACACCCATGCAGGACCAGAAATCGGAGTAGCTTCTACCAAAGCTTTTACCTGCCAGGTTACAGTATTGGCTATGATGGCAATTGCCATTGGACGTAACCGCAATTTGATTGACGACAGCCGCTACCGCAGACTAATTGCTGAATTTAATCTAATACCCGATAAAATACAGGAAATTCTGAGTCACAACGACTATTACGAAAAAGTAGCGGCACTCTATAAAGATGCAACCAATGCCCTTTACCTTGGACGAGGATATTTATTTCCAGTGGCGCTCGAAGGTGCCCTCAAATTAAAAGAAATCTCTTACATACATGCCGAGGGTTATCCTGCGGCAGAAATGAAACACGGACCTATTGCCCTGATTGACGAAAAAATGCCAGTAGTAGTTGTAGCAACCAAAGACAATTCCTACGAAAAAATTGTGAGCAATATTCAGGAAGTAAAGGCACGAAATGGAAGGGTAATTGCGATTGTAACAAAAGGCGATACGGTAATTAAACAAATGGCCGATCATGTGTTTGAAATTCCTGAAACAGAATACTTTTTTACTCCTTTGCTTTCGGTAATTCCTTTGCAACTTTTCTCTTACTATATAGCTGTGATGAGAGGTTGCGATGTTGACCAGCCCCGAAACCTGGCTAAATCAGTTACGGTAGAATAACAATAAAGCTTTCAAATATTTGGAGTCTTATAGAACTCTGATGTTGATTATAAAATAAAAACCCCCTCTGAGAGTTCAGAAGGGGTTTTCTATTTTTCGGCAATGTTTGAGATTTTACATCATTCCCATTCCACCGCCCATACCACCACCCATTGGAGGAGCAGGAGTTTCTGATGGAATTTCAGCTACAACGCATTCGGTAGTTATAAACATACCGGCAATTGAGGCGGCATTTTCCAATGCAATACGGGTAACTTTTGTAGGATCGATAACACCAGCGGCATAAAGAGGTTCGTATTTGTCGGTGCGGGCATTGTAACCAAAGTCGTCTTTGCCTTCTTTGATTCTCTGCACCACTACAGAACCGTCCATTCCGGCATTTTCAACAATCTGACGTAGTGGCTCTTCGAGTGCACGTTTTACGATACCAATACCGGTTGTCTCGTCGGCGTTGATTCCTTCGAAACCTTCCAGTGCTTTGATAGCACGGATATAGGTTACACCACCACCAGGTATTATTCCTTCTTCAACGGCTGCGCGGGTTGCACTCAGAGCATCGTCTACGCGGTCTTTTTTCTCTTTCATCTCTACTTCCGATGCAGCACCAACATAAAGTACAGCTACACCACCAGCCAATTTAGCCAAACGTTCCTGCAATTTCTCGCGATCGTAATCTGAAGTAGTTTTTTCGATTTGTGCTTTAATTTGTGCCACACGTGCGTTGATGTTGGCTTTGTCGCCATGACCATTTACCACGGTAGTGTTTTCTTTGTCAATTACAATTTTTTCTGCTCTTCCAAGCATATCCATCTGGCAACCTTCGAGGGTTAAGCCTTTTTCTTCCGAAATCACCACACCACCTGTAAGTATTGCAAGGTCTTCGAGCATTTCTTTTCTTCTGTCGCCAAAACCGGGAGCTTTTACTGCCGCAATTTTCAGCGAGCCACGAAGTTTATTCACCACCAGGGTTGCCAGAGCTTCTCCATCGACATCTTCGGCAATAATAAGAAGAGGTTTACCACTTTGCGCCACAGGTTCGAGAACTGGCAGAAGGTCTTTCATGGTAGAAATCTTCTTGTCGTAGAGAAGGATAAATGAATTATCGAGTTCGGCTTCCATTTTCTCGGCATTGGTAACAAAATAAGGAGAAATGTATCCGCGGTCGAATTGCATACCTTCCACAACCTCCACAGTAGTTTCGGTTCCTTTGGCTTCTTCTACAGTAATAACACCTTCTTTCGAAACTTTCTTCATAGCTTCGGAAATAAGTTTTCCAATTTCTTCGTCGTTGTTGGCCGAAATGGATGCTACCTGACGTATTTTTTCAATGTCTTCGCCAATTCCGTGTGAGCTGGCTTTGATATGTTCTACTGCCTTAACCACGGCCTTATCAATACCGCGTTTGAGGTCCATTGGGTTGGCACCAGCAGCAACGTTTTTCAATCCTACAGTAACCATTGCCTGTGCAAGAACTGTGGCAGTAGTTGTACCGTCGCCGGCATCTTCCGCAGTTTTAGAGGCTACCTCTTTTACCAGTTGGGCTCCAATATTTTCGAAACGGTTTTCGAGTTCAATTTCTTTGGCCACGGTTACACCATCTTTGGTAACAGAAGGTGCACCAAATTTTTTCTCTATAATTACATTGCGTCCTTTGGGTCCGAGGGTTACCTTCACCGCATTGGCCAGTTTGTCCATACCCTTTTTGAGCAGGTCGCGCGATTCTACTTCAAATTTGATTTCTTTTGCCATTTTTCTGTATGTTTTAAATGTTTTAATAAAAATTAAACGATTGCAAGTATATCAGACTGACGCATAATGAGGTAGTCTTTTCCATCGGAACTCAGCTCGGTACCGGCATATTTGCCATACAATACCACATCGCCGACTTTTACTTGCATAACCACATCTTTATTGCCTGGTCCAACTGCTACTACGGTGCCTTTTTGAGGTTTCTCTTTCGCTGAATCAGGAATAATTATACCGCTGGCAGTGCGTTGTTCAGCAGCCATGGGTTCAACAAGAACTCTGTCTTCTAATGGTTTAATTTTAATTTCGGCCATTGTTTGTTTTATTTAGTGATTAATAGATTTTACGTGCGTGCGAGTCTTAGCATTTTCTGTGCCAAGCTCCGTCTGGCAGAAACATTGGCATTTTTATAGACAAATTTTCAGGTAATCATTCCTTTGCTCAACCAGTATTGACTCCTTCAGCAGTGAAAAGTAAGCTTCAATTGGCTATTGGCGCAAAACAGATGAAAAAAAAATGTCAGTAGTCTATGACATACTGACATTTATATTTCTATTCAATCTGAAAAATCTTACTCCTCTTCCTGATCGGGATAATCGGAAGGCATGCTTGGAAGCATATTCGGGTTAATGGCACCTTCGTTGGTTTCGATTTGCTCCTGAATTTTCGATTGTTTTACTAAATCGGGTTTAGGAATGGCCATACTGGCAAAAATACTCAGCACAAGAAGTGCTCCAGCCAGAGTCCAGGTAGCTTTTTCAAGAAAATCGGCGGTTTTGCGCACACCCATCACCTGGGTCGAACCAGCAAAGTTTGATGCAAGGCCGCCACCTTTTGAGTTTTGTACCAACACAATAAGGGTGAGTAATACACAAACCAGAATAATAAGTATCATAAACAATGGGTACATAGCTAACTATTTTTTAGGATTTATTCATTTTTAGCTTGATAGCAGAAATTTGAGCGGCAAAGTAAGTACTTTTTTCCGGAAATTTCAAACTTAATTTTTCGTAGGCAAAGATAGCTTTGACATAGTTACCCTGCCTAAGATAGATCTGGGCCAGTGTTTCGGTGAGGTAATGATCGTTTTCGCGAATGGAGGCTTCGGCAATTTCAGGATCAACCGCTTCGATTTGTCCATTTTGGGGAACAATTTTTGGGTTGGAAGCCATGAAACTTTCAATCAGGCTGTGCTGGTTCTTTTGGGTAGGACTTAGTTTTTCGATTTCGAGCTGAATGTTGTCTGCCTCTCCTTTCTTAATCAACAAAAGTAGATCATCGCTGCCGGGCAAAGGTTCTTCTTTTGCAACACCCATGGATGGTTCTGCAGGAGCTGACTCAGGGATAAATCCCATGGTTTCGGCTTCGTGATCGGATATGCGAAACACATATTCTTTCAATTCTACATCCTTACCATATTCCTTAATCACATCAAACGAAGCAGAAAATTCAATTTCATCGCTACTAGTTTCGTTGGTATATCTTACTTGGTTAGTTAGGGTATCTGAAATATTTTCGACCATAGAATCCTTAATCTGCTTTTCCGGAGATTTAGGCGTCAACTTTTGGTCTGTGCCCATATTGGGGTGCAAAAGATAATATAGCACCTTGCGGTCGGTTACATAGGCAGCTGTATAATTTAGCACAGGCTTTAAATGTGCAGGGTCAAGTTTGTGAAGGTTTTTAACCCGCAACAATTGAGCTGTATGGAAATATGGGTACTGATCGGCTAAAAGCGTCAACTCAATAATAGTCTGATCACCAAGTTTATCAGGGCTTTTTATATAGCTAACCAGTGTTTGCAAATTCATTTTTAAAATCTTACCAATTGACAAATGCAGCAATAAAAATCTGCTCTACAATATCTCTTCTTATTTCTTCCGACAAAACATCTTCAACGTCATTGAAACTAACGGCATTGTCAAACTCCCTAAACTGGGTAAAAGCACGCTCGAAATTATCGTCGGGGTTTACTGAGTTTTGGTAATTCACTTTTACCGAGATAGAAAACCTCGATTTGGCAGCTGTTTCGCCCGAAGAAATGGCCTGTGGGGTTATTTCGTAAGAAGTTATAAAACCAGAAAAATCAATGTCGCCACGTCCGGTAATCAACCTTAGGTTGGTATTACTCTGGATATAGGTTTTCAGCTCTTCAGTAAAAACCTGGCTAAAGGAAGGTTCGACCAGTGTAGCTTTGTTGTCGAAATACTGCACCGAAAAGCTTGTAATTTTCGGATCGATGGTAACACCGCCTTTAAAATCGTAACGCATAGAAAAGCATCCTTCCAATAGAATTCCAGCTAAAAGTATTATCAGTAATTTTTTCATAAAAGAATAATGCTCCAAAAATGAGCGTGGAAGTTAGTGAATTTGCTAAAAATCTTTAATTAATATCGAATTCTTTTATTTTGCGGTACAAGGTACGTTCGGATATTCCAAGCTCTTCGGCAGCATATTTACGTTTGCCGCTATGTTTGGTAAGTGCTTTAATTATCATTTCCTTTTCTTTTTCTTCCAACGAAAGAGACTCTTCGATAATTTCTTCGGTATCCTGAATAATATCCTCGCGTTCGTGCACATGAAACTGGTTCTTGGGCAAATCGGCCTTAATGAGTTTCGAATCATCCTGTATCAATCGTTCAATGATATGCGCATTGCTTGCATGTATCTCGGCTCCGGCCGGACCCTTTTCGATGATATCGTGCACAAGCTTTTTCAGGTCACTCATATCGTTTTTCATGTCGAACAGAATTTTGTATAAAAGCTCCCGTTCGGTGTTAAAGGTTTTCTGGTCAATCGATTCGCGATAAAGAGCCGGAAGTTTGTCTTCGTAATAATCGGGTAAATAATTACGCATGGTTTGGTTGTCGATAAGCCGTTCCGTTTCGATAACCGAAATTTGTTCTGCAATGTTTTTAAGCTGACGAATGTTACCAGGCCAGGGATAATTTGATAACACATGGCGGGCATCTTCGGTGAGAGTTATGCTAGGCATGCGGTTACGCTCGGCAAAATCAATGGCAAACTTCCTGAAGAGCAGCGAAATATCGTCTTTCCGATCGCGTAAAGGAGGAATAAAAATCGGTACGGTATTGAGCCTGTAAAACAAATCTTCGCGAAACTTCGTTTCCTGAATAGCTTTTGGAATATCGACATTAGTGGCAGCAATTACGCGCACATCCGTTTTAATAATTTTCGACGATCCCACTCTGAAAAACTCTCCTGTTTCGAGCACCCTGAGTAACCTAACCTGAGTGGACAAGGGTAACTCAGCAACTTCGTCGAGGAAAATAGTGCCACCGTTGGCTACTTCAAAGTAACCTTTACGGCTATCGTAGGCTCCGGTAAAGGAACCCTTTTCATGGCCAAATAATTCCGAATCGATTGTACCCTCGGGTATGGCGCCACAGTTTACAGCAATGTAAGTGCCGTGTTTCCGCGAGCTATAAGCATGTATAATTTGCGGAAAAGATTCTTTGCCCACCCCGCTCTCGCCAGTAATTAGCACCGAAAGATCGGTTGGTGCCACCTGAACAGCAACTTCAATGGCTCTGTTTAAGCCCGGAGCATTGCCAATGATTCCAAAACGTTGTTTGATGGTTTGTATATCCATTTCTATTCCGAAATTTTGTCAGTAGTCTGTTTCCAACTTCCCATGGCTATTCATATAAATGAAACCATGATAACCTGACAAAATTACATTTTTTTTAAAATTTCAGGCAATCTCCTGAGCTCATGCTAGGCTTATTTGTAAAAAAACCTTCTGCCCTAAATGGATCTTCGAAAATGTAAAGGCTTTTTTATAAGTTTACACCTGTACTGAAACTTATGCCACAGCTATGAACAAATTCCTTGGTATTATTCCTGCCCGGTTCTCCTCCACCCGTTTCCCCGGAAAACCATTGGCCGACATCAAAGGTAAACCTATGATTCAGCTCGTGTACGAGCAAGCCTCCAAAGCCCTCGACGAGGTGGTTGTGGCTACCGACGACACCCGTATATCAGATGCAGTGTTAGCCTTTCAGGGGAAGGTGGTTATGACCTCTGCCGCGCACCCATCGGGTACCGACCGCTGCTACGAGGCACTGTTGAACTATCAGAAACAAACAGGCAGGCAGTTCGACATAGTGATAAATGTACAGGGCGATGAACCCTTTATTCAGCCCCGGCAGATAGAACAAATAAAATCGTGCTTCGAAGAGGAAGGAACCGATATTGCCACACTGATTAAGAAAATAGAAAACAACGAAGTGGTGTTTGATCCGAATAAGGTGAAGGTGGTGATCAACAAAAATCGCGAAGCACTCTACTTCAGCCGCTCTCCTATTCCTTACCTGCGTCAGCACGATCACTCAAGCTGGTTTGCCATGCACAGTTTTTTCATGCACATTGGCATGTATGCCTATCGCTCAAAAATATTATCAGAGATTACACAATTAAATGCCAGCAAATTAGAACAAGCCGAATCCCTTGAACAATTGCGCTGGCTCGAAAACGGCTTCAGAATAAAAACAGCCGAAACTCTATACGAGTCGCATGGCATCGACACACCGGAAGATTTACAGAAAGCACTTAGCATGGGCGTTTTATAGCCTTAAATCAAATAAGCCTGAAGTAGAAAACAATTATACCTGGTGCAAAGGCAGCGGACTGCATTTGTGGAAAAACAGCCCGCGCGAGATATTGCAATGTCATTTAAAGAACTATTGTAACCAATGAATTGGGGTACTTAGTATCGTTGTGAGATACGTTCCCAATTCAGCAAATTCCAGAAATCTTTCACATAATCAGGCCGACGATTCTGGTAACCCAGGTAGTAAGCATGTTCCCATACATCGCAGGTAAGCAGTGGGGTAAGACCACGGCGAAGCGGGTTACCTGCATTGCCTTCCTGAACAATTTCGAGTTTCCCATCCTGCTTTTTTACAAGCCAGGCCCAACCTGAACCGAACAGCGTAGCCGCTGCTTTGGAGAATTGCTCTTTAAACTCGGCAAAAGATCCATACTGCGCTGCAAGAGCTGCTGCAAGGGCCCCTTGAGGCTCTCCACCACCATTTGGCTTAAACGACTCGAAATAAAAGGTATGGTTCCACACCTGTGCTCCATTGTTGAAAATAGGTCCATCGGCACCAAGAATTATTTCTTCGAGTGTGGCCTTCTCGAACTGGGTTCCTGGCACAAGGTTGTTGAGGTTGGTTACATAAGCCTGATGGTGTTTACCATAATGAAACTCCATGGTTTGTTTATCAATTACCGGAGCCAGCGCATCCAGCCCATAGGGTAATTTAGGTAATTCAAAAGCCATAATAATATAGTTTTAAGTGGAACAATGTAAATTGATAAACCACTAACAAACCTCGCCAAAAAAAGGCTATCGAAGGACCTTAATATAGATTGAATCTAAATAACTCTAAATAATTCCCTGAGTAGATGGAAGCATATTTTTTTTGTATTTATTCAAACAAACTCTTTTGTCCGTTGGAAAAATACACTCCCTCCAATTCGAGGAGTTTCTTCTTTGCCTGGAGACCACCGGCATAGCCAATTAACTTACCATTCTGACCCACAATACGGTGACAAGGCACCAAAATTGCCAATGCATTAGCCCCATTGGCGCTTCCTATGGCCCTGATGGCATCCTGTTTAGAAAGTCTTGCAGCAAGTCCCTGGTAAGTCTCGGTAGTTCCATAGCCCACATTCAAAAGCTCCTTCCAAACCAACTTCTGAAAATCAGTACCTGCGAGCAAAATTGGAATATCAAAAACTTTGCGTTGACTGTTGAAATATTCGTCGAGTTGAGATTTAACACCTAGAATAAGCGATGTCTCTCCTGGCAAAAAGGCAGAAGAAAGTAGAGTGAGAATGCGTTGATCGATAAGGCTGCGCTGCTTTCGGAAACGCCAGTCGCACAGACATAAGCTGCCATCGTAATCGCCCAGCACCAACTCGCCAAAAGGACTTTGATAGTTACTGGTAATAATATACTGCATACCGATAACAGATTTGTTATAGGGAAAAGAAAAACCGATTAAAGTAACAAATTACGAAAAGAAATTAGACGACGAATCATTCACGTATGATCTACCTCAAAACAAAACAGACGATGTGAATAGACATATTATGAGTCTGCCCAATTCTCAACCATTTGACTAGGTAAAATAATTGATAAACAAACGAAAAAAACTATTTTTGCACTTCAAAATAAAAAATCTCAAATCGAAATGAGTGGTTTAAAACGCATTAAAATAAAGGAACTGCTTGATAAAGGCAACATTGGCTCGGAAGTATTAATTAAAGGATGGGTACGTTTTTTTCGCAACGAAAAATTTATCCTGGTAAACGATGGATCAAGCATAAACAATATACAGGTAGTTGGTGCTGAGGGAGTGCTTACAGAACAGCTTATCAAAGACATATCTGTTGGCGCAAGTGTGGCTATTGAAGGAAAACTGGTAGCCTCTCAGGGCAAGGAACAGGCGGTGGAGATCATTGCCACAAAGATTACTGTGATTGGAAAAGCCGATCCTGAGAAATATCCGCTTCAACCTAAAAAACACAGCCTGGAATTTCTTCGCGAGAAAGCCCACCTGCGTTTTCGTACCAACACTTTTGGGGCCATTACGCGTGTGCGTCATGCCATGATATTTGCAGTGCATAAATTCTTTACCGAAAAAGGTTTTTACAACATTCACACACCCATTATTACCGGCAGCGACTGCGAGGGAGCCGGCGAGATGTTCAGGGTTTCGACCTTTAACCCCAACAAAATCCCCCGTAAAGAAGACGGAACAATAGACTATTCGCAAGATTTCTTTGGTCGCGAAACCAACCTCACAGTTTCAGGACAGCTTGAAGGTGAGCTGGCAGCCCTTGCCATGAGCGATATATACACCTTTGGCCCCACCTTTCGTGCAGAGAATTCAAATACAGCCCGTCACCTGGCCGAATTCTGGATGATAGAACCCGAAATGGCCTTTTACGAGCTGAAAGACAATGCCGATCTGGCCGAAGAGTTTTTAAAATATCTGATTACCTACGCTCTTGAAAACTGTCGCGAAGACCTCGAATTTTTAAGCCAGCGCCAGCAGGAAGAAGAAAAGAGCAAACCACAGGATCAGCGTGCCATGGAGCTTTTAGAAAAACTCAGCTTCGTACTTACAAATAATTTTGTCCGGCTTACATATACCGAAGCCATTGACATACTGGAAAATTCTAAGCCCAATAAAACCAATAAATTCCAATACCCGGTAAAAGGTTTTGGTACCGACCTGCAAAGCGAACACGAGCGTTACCTGGTAGAAAAACACTTTAAGTGTCCGGTAATATTAACCGACTATCCAAAGGAAATTAAGGCCTTTTACATGAAACAGAATGAGGACGGCAAAACCGTTCGTGCTATGGATATTTTATTCCCGGGTATAGGCGAAATTATTGGAGGCTCGCAGCGGGAAGACAATTACGACAAGCTGTTTAACCGCATGAAGGAACTTAATCTGCCTACCGAAGAAATGTGGTGGTACCTCGAAACCCGCAAATTTGGAAGTGTGCCGCACAGTGGTTTTGGCCTTGGATTCGAACGCCTGATGTTGTTTATTACAGGCATGGGCAACATACGCGATGTAATACCCTTTCCGCGCACACCAAAAAACGCCGATTTCTAAGCTGTTTATCAGACACACAGAAACATAGCTTCAAAACTTATAAAATATGCAAAGGCCTGAATTTTTCGGGCCTTTTTTTTATCTTTAGGGCAGGATATTTTTTTTGATTCAAGTACCATGTTAAAACAGGGCTTACAACAAAAGCTGCTTCAAAAGTTATCGCCACAGCAAATTCAGATGATCAAGCTGCTGGAGATACCAACCATGCAACTGGAGCAACGCATTAAAAAGGAGCTGGAAGAAAACCCTGTACTCGAAGAAGGAGCTGACAACAAAGAACTCGATGGACCTGCCGATACCCCCACCCAGGAAAATGATGGGAAAGACGATTTTTCGATTGACGAATACCTCAATACCGACGATATTCCATCGTATAAACTCTATGCCCAAAATTATTCGAAGGACGATCGTAAACCTGATATTCCCTTTTCCGTGGGTGCCTCATTTCACGATCACCTCGAAGCACAACTGGGCCTGCGTAACCTTAGTGAACATCAGCATGCACTAGCCGAATACCTGATTGGCAATATCGACGAGGACGGATACCTGCGCCGCGAAATAGAAGCCATTGCCGACGACCTGGCCTTTTCGCTCAACATTCATGTGAAAGACGAAGAATTATTGGATATTCTTCGCATCATACAGGATTTTGATCCCGTGGGAGTTGGTGCCCGCGATTTACGCGAATGCCTGCTGATTCAGATACGTGCCAAACAGCATGCCCAAGGCCCTGTAGCCCACGCTTACGAGATTATTCGTTACCATTTCGACGAGTTTACCCGAAAACACTACGACAAAATACAAGGCAAACTCAACCTGACCGATCAGGAAATGAAGGAAGCTATAGATGAAATACTTCACCTCAATCCAAAACCGGGAAGTTCCTTCAGCGATTCAGGCATTAAAACTTCACAGGTAATTATTCCTGACTTTATTCTCGATAACAACGACGGACAACTCGAAATAAGCCTCAACGGCAGAAACACTCCCGAACTGAGGGTGAGTCGTACCTATTCCGAAATGCTTCGCTCCTATGCGGCAAGCAAAGGTAAATCTACCGCCGACCAAAAGGAAGCTGTTAGCTTTGTGAAACAAAAACTCGATTCGGCCAAATGGTTTATCGATGCCATCAAACAAAGGCAAAACACCCTTCTGGTAACTATGAATTCCATACTCGAATACCAGCGCGAATTTTTTGACGAAGGAGATGAGACCAAACTAAAGCCCATGATCCTTAAAGACATTGCTGATAAAACAGGGCTGGACATTTCGACCATTTCGCGGGTAGCTAACAGCAAATACATTCAAACACATTTTGGTATTATTCCGCTTAAATTTTTCTTCTCCGAAGGTCTCCAGACCGATACAGGCGAAGAGGTATCGACCCGCGAAATAAAAAAGATACTGCAGGATTGCATCGAGGCCGAACATAAAAAACGACCCCTTACCGACGATAAACTGGCAGCCATACTAAAAGATAAAGGATACCTCATTGCCAGACGCACCGTGGCCAAGTACCGCGAGCAGCTTAATATTCCTGTTGCCCGCATGCGGAAAGAACTTTAATCGGGCTACATGGTATTCATTGCGCGTTTCCTCACCTACCTTTTTCACCCCGTTTTTTCACCTTTGATTGGCCTGTACCTGATTTATCATACAGGTGTTTTTGTAAATCCTGTACCCTGGAATCTGGAAAAATTCAGCTATGCCATTGTACTAGTTTTTGGCATCCTGTTGCCCATATCCTTATTGCCCGTTTTAAAATTCTGGCGACTTATTGGCAATTATGAAATCAGTGAACGGCGGGAACGGATTTTACCCATAAGTCTCACAGCTTTTTGCCTGATTGCCATGCATATTTTCATGTCGCGGGTAATGCCTGTGAGAGTCATTATAGCTTTTAGCCTGGCCACGGCGACTACCTCCATCCTCCTGCTTTTCATCAATGTCTTTCATAAAACCAGCATGCACATGATAGGTGCTGGAGGCATAACCGGCCTTTTGCTTTCAATTTCTATCTTATTTCAAGTACAGCCCTTTTTCTGGCTGATAGCTGCGATTCTGGCAAGCGGAATGCTGGGTTCGGCGCGTTTGGTGCTTCGTGCACATACACACGCCGAATTGCTGAGTGGCTATTTCACCGGATTAATCGCTACTTTGCTGGTGATGTTGGTGTCGATGCGCTGATCAATCTCCTAGTTCGCGGATAAGCTCAACAAAGAGAGCTGTCATTTTTTTTTCGGCACGTTCCGCCACCTCAAGAATCTCCTCCAGCACAGCAGGTTTCAGGTTATCAGGATCGCACTCGTCGGTTAACACCGAAATGGCCGCACAGGGTAAACCCATCTGGTTACAAACAATCACTTCCGGAACAGTTGACATACCCACCGCATCGGCAAAATTCCTGAACATGCGGTATTCTGCCCTTGTTTCGAGGTTAGGCCCCATAAACGCCACATACACTCCCTGCTGCAATGCATATCCCAACTTTTTTGCAACATTGTGTAACATATTATTCAATTCTGTTGAGTATGGGCAGCTCATATCGGGGAAACGAGGTCCTAATTCTTCGTGATTTTTTCCCCGAAGTGGATTGTCGGGAATAAAATTTATGTGATCGTCGAGCAGCATCAAATCGCCCTTTTTAAACTTTGGATTCAATGCCCCGGCAGCATTGGAAAGTAAAAGCTGCCTTATACCAAGGTATTTCATCACCCTTACCGGAAAGGTAACCTCAGCCAGCGAGTAGCCCTCGTAATAATGGAATCTGCCCTGCATTGCAATCACCCTGCGGTTGCCAATTTTGCCATAAATTAACTTTCCATGATGCGATTCGACTGTCGAAACCGGGAAATGCGGGATATCTTCATAAGAAATAATACATTCGACTTTAATTTCGTTGACCATTTGACCTAGGCCAGTGCCGAGAATTATTCCCGTTTCAGGTGCATCAATACCCCGGTTCTTTAAGAAAGATACTGCTTGTTGAATTTTATCTATCATTTTGCTCTGGAACTTTATCTTTATTTCCTGATCTAAGCCACCTAAACTAAAATACGACCTGATTTGATTTAGAAAGGTATGTCCATGAAATCTCAATTCAAATTAATACCTTCGCTTCCAAAAATAATCAATTTATGTTTACCGGTATTGTCGAAGAAGCTGCCCTTGTGGTGGGGCTGAAAAAAGAAAAAGAAAACCTGCACCTGAGCCTGTCCTGCTCTTTTGTTAACGATCTTAAAATCGACCAGAGCATTTCGCATAATGGGGTATGTCTTACCGTAGTTTCGAAAGAAGGAAATACCTATACAGTAACTGCCATCAAAGAAACTCTGTTAAAATCGAACCTCGGCCAGCTGGTGGTGGGCAACAAAGTAAACCTCGAACGTAGCGCCAAACTCGATGGCAGGCTGGACGGCCACATTGTGCAGGGTCATGTTGACCAGACTGCTGTGTGCACCAAGGTAGAAGAAGCAAATGGAAGTTGGTACTATACCTTCGAATACGAACCCTTACAGGAAGATTATTTAACCGTTGAGAAAGGATCCGTGACTGTAAACGGAGTAAGCCTGACTGTAGTGAATTCGAAAGAAAAATCGTTTCAGGTTGCTATTATTCCTTATACTTATGAGTTTACCAACTTTCATCAGTTAAAACCCGGCAGCCTGGTAAACCTAGAGTTCGATATCATTGGCAAATACATTGCCCGCATTGTAAAACAGCAGCTTGCCTCTTACAGGTAAACAAACCCACAAAAAAATGAGTGTTGTAGTATCCGGGCTTACAAAATTATATGGCGAACAAAAAGCCGTTGATTCTATTAGTTTTGAACTGAAAAAAGGCGAAATTGTAGGTTTTATTGGACCTAATGGTGCTGGAAAATCCACTACCATGAAAGCCATTTGCGGAATACTTCACCCCGACGAGGGTCAGATTCTTATTCAGGGCACCAGCATACAAGAGGCCGGCATTGAACTTAAACGCCTTATCGGATATCTTCCAGAGAATAACCCATTGTATTCCGACCAATATGTAGTGGAATACCTGCGCTACGCAGGTAAAATTTACGGTATCAGGAATCTATCAGCACGTGTTGATGAAATAATTGCCCTCACAGGCTTAGGTGTGGAAAGAAAAAAGAAAATCGGGCAGCTATCAAAGGGCTACAAACAACGCGTAGGACTGGCACAGGCACTGATACACAACCCACAACTACTTATTCTCGACGAGCCAACCACAGGACTCGACCCCATGCAGCTTACAGAAATCCGCGAACTGATTAAAAATCTGGGCTCAGAAAAAACTGTACTTCTTTCTACTCATATTCTGCAGGAAGTAGAAGCTATCTGCCATCGGGTACTAATGATTAACAAAGGAAAAATTGTAGCCGATAAAACTACTGAAGAGGTGCGCCAGAGTAAAAACCATCGGCAAACCTTACGCATCGAACTAAAAGAAGATGCAGACAAAACCTTATTTAGTTCTATACCTGCCATTCGTAATATCAGACAAGAATCGCCCAGAATATTTTACCTCGAAAGTGATACAGGCGATGACCTTCGCGAACAGGTATTTAAGCTGATATCGGAAAAAGGACTCAGTCTCCTGGAAATGCAAACAGAAAAACGCCCTTTAGAAGCTATTTTTAAGGAACTATCGGGGAATTAATATGAATCTTATTTCCAGTAGTTTGCTTTAGTAAAAAAATGATATTTTTGTTCGCTTAATTTTAATCCTTATATATGAGTTATTTATTTACATCAGAATCCGTTTCTGAAGGACATCCCGATAAAGTTTCCGACCAGATTTCGGATGCACTTTTAGATGAATTCCTGCGTCAGGACCCCAATTCAAAAGTAGCTTGTGAAACCCTGGTAACAACAGGGCTGGTAGTACTGAGTGGAGAAGTAAAAACGCAAGCTTATGTCGATGTGCAGAAAGTTGCCCGCGATGTGATTAAAAAAATTGGCTACACCAATGCCGACTATATGTTCGAGGGCGATGGTTGTGGGGTTATTTCAGCAATACATGAACAGTCGCCCGATATTAACCAGGGAGTAGAGCGTCAAAAAGAAGAAGACCAAGGTGCTGGCGACCAGGGTTTAATGTTTGGATATGCCTGTACCGAAACTGATAATTACATGCCTTTGGCTCTTGAATTATCGCACCTGTTGCTGATAGAACTTGCCGCCATACGCCGCGAGAAAAAACAAATGACTTACCTGCGTCCTGACTCCAAATCGCAGGTGACCCTGCAATACCAGGAGGACGGTACCCCGGAACGTATTCACACCATAGTAGTATCGACCCAACACGACGATTTTGACCAAGACGAGGTGATGCTCAAAAAAATCAAAGACGACGTACTCAACATTCTTATACCACGAGCTAAAGCAAAATTACCACAAAGAGCTCAAGGTCTTTTTAAAGGCGATTTCATTTTACATGTGAATCCTACTGGTAAATTTGTTATTGGTGGTCCGCATGGCGATACTGGTCTTACAGGCCGTAAGATTATTGTCGACACCTATGGTGGCAAAGGTGCACATGGAGGTGGGGCCTTTTCAGGAAAGGATGCTTCGAAAGTAGACCGTTCTGCAGCCTATGCCGCAAGACACATTGCCAAAAACATGGTAGCCTCAGGAATAGCAAGCGAGGTACTGGTGCAAGTAGCCTATGCCATTGGTGTTGCCAAACCTGTGGGTGTGTATGTAAATACCTATGGTACCTCGAAAGTTGGTATTAGCGATGGAGCCATTGCCAGCAAAATTGAAAATATTTTCGATCTTCGTCCAAGCGCCATCATCAAGCGCTTTAACCTTAAAAAACCTATTTTTCTCGAAACTGCAGCTTATGGACACATGGGCCGTCAGTGCGAGGTACGCGAAATTGTGACCCACATCAATGGCGAAAGCAAAAAAGAAAAAGTAGAGTTCTTTGGATGGGAAAAACTCGACTATGTCGATACCCTGAAAAAAGAATTTGGTCTGAAATAGACTTTTCAATCGAGATAAAAAAACCAGTGCTTATGCACTGGTTTTTTTGTTGTTTACAACCCTCTGATGAGGTTAAAACCCCAAGATATTTTATATTTACTTCCTCAAAAACAGCACCTATGGTATACGAGTCATTGCAGAGTAAAAAAAGCAGCTTATCGGTTATTGGCCTAGGATATGTGGGCCTGCCCATTGCACTGGAGTTTGCACGCAGGTTCAAAGTAATCGGTTTCGACATCAACGAAAAACGTATTGCCCTCATGCAAAGGCACATCGACCCAAGCAAGGAGCTTGACAAGAAAGCTTTTGAAAACTGCGACATCAGCTTTACTTCAGACCTTGAACTACTGAAAACTGCAAACTTTCACATTGTAGCGGTGCCTACTCCTATCGATGCCAACAACCAACCCGACCTTACGCCGCTTCTTCGAGCTTCAGAAACCATCGGAAAAGTTATCAAAAAAGGAGACTATGTGGTTTTTGAATCAACCGTGTATCCGGGTGCAACCGAAGAGGATTGTATCCCTATTATCGAAAAACTTTCGGGACTGAAATATAAAACCGACTTTAAAGTGGGTTATTCGCCCGAGCGAATAAACCCTGGCGATTCGGTACATACCCTTACCAATGTAGTGAAAGTAGTTTCTGGCTGCGATTCGGAAGCACTGGAACAAATTGCACTTACATACCAGTCGATTATAAAAGCCGGCATACACAAGGCTTCCAGCATAAAAGTAGCTGAAGCAGCAAAGGTTATTGAAAATACGCAGCGCGACCTCAACATTGCCTTGATGAATGAACTTTCGGTGATATTCAGTAAAATGGGCATCAACACATTCGAAGTACTGGAGGCAGCAGGGACTAAGTGGAATTTTCTGAAATTTTTCCCTGGACTTGTGGGTGGACATTGTATTGGAGTAGATCCATACTACCTAACTTTTAAAGCCAACGAACTAGGTCATTTTGCTCAGGTTATCACTGCAGGTCGTGCAGTAAACGATGGCATGAGCAGGCACATAGCCACGCAGTTGGTAAAAAGCATGCTCAAACAAGGTGTGGATATTATCAACTCAAAGGTTTTGGTGATGGGCATTACCTTTAAGGAAGATGTAAGCGATATACGCAATTCGAAAGTTGCTGACCTGGTAAAAGAAATTGAAAGTTTTGGCGCTAAAGTAGATGTTGTAGATCCTTATGCCGATGCGGAAGAAGTTTTACACGAATATAAAATAAACCTCAAAACAAAAGCAGAAGGACAATACAATGCAGTAGTTGTGGCGGTGGCACACAAAGAATACCTGAGTATGAATGAAGAAAGCATTGCCACTTTCCTCGCACAAGCCGGAACGCTATACGATGTAAAAGGAATTTTCCACAAAAAGATAAAAAGCATCAACTACCTAAGTCTGTAGCATAACTTTTTTTGTGCTTCCTCCTGATAAAAGACGCTCTAATCAAATAATTGCCTCCATTCCTCATACAAGTTCTGTTGAGGTAAGGATTATCTTTAATTTTGCACCAGAATATGAATACGAACAACACCCAACCAAAGAATTTTGCCCTGATAGGAGTAGCCGGCTACATTGCACCGCGCCATTTGCGTGCCATTAAAGATACTGGCAACACTTTGCTGGCTTCACTCGATCCGAACGACAGCGTAGGCCTCATCGACAGCTATTTTCCTGACAGTCCGTTTTTTGTAGAGTTTGAGCGTTTCGACCGTCATATCGACAAACAGCGCCGCAATGGTATAGCCTTAGACTACACCAGTATCTGTTCACCCAACTACCTGCACGACTCGCACATTCGATTTGCACTGCGTTCGGGTTCTCATGCCATTTGCGAAAAACCACTGGTTTTGAATCCCTGGAATGTGGATGCGCTCTGCGAAATTGAAAAAGAGTATAGCAAGCGTATCTACAATATTTTGCAATTGCGCCTGCACCCTTCGATTATTGCCTTGAAACAAAAAATTGACCAGGGCCCAAAAGATAAAATCTACGACATTGAACTGAGCTACATCACCAGCCGGGGTCGTTGGTACTATATCTCCTGGAAGGGCGACGTGCATAAATCTGGAGGCATAGCCACCAACATTGGTGTTCATTTTTTCGATATGCTACTCTGGCTTTTTGGCGGAGTAAAGCAAAACATCGTGCACCAGATGAAAGACGACAAAGCTGGTGGTTACCTCGACCTAGAAAGGGCCCGGGTTAAATGGTATCTAAGCCTCGATTACAACGACATCCCCAATAATGTAAAGGAAACCGG
Source organism: Bacteroidota bacterium (assembly GCA_016699695.1). Classification (NCBI taxonomy): domain Bacteria; kingdom Pseudomonadati; phylum Bacteroidota; species Bacteroidota bacterium. Next base: position 2,139,366 of record CP065006.1, on the reverse strand, counting down.
ACAACGTACCTATCGCAGCATTACAATTAATGGCGAAGAGATGGAATTCAGCGGCGGTTTTACCGACCTGCATACCGAAAGCTACAAACACATTTTAAGTGGCCAGGGTTTTGGCATTTATGATTCGAAACCAGCCATCGAAACTGTCTATACAATTCGTAACAACACCCCTATTGGACTAAAAGGGGAATATCACCCCATGTGCAAAGAATAAACAAACAAGCAGATATGACAAAAAAAGTTGCCCTTATAACCGGAGTTACCGGACAAGATGGAGCCTATCTGGCCGAATACTTATTGAAAAAAGGCTATATAGTGCATGGTACCAAGCGCCGTGCCTCGAGCTTCAATACCGACCGTATCGACCACCTTTACCTCGACCCGCATACTGATAATTTAAATTTCAAGTTACACTATGCCGACCTCACCGATTCGACCAACCTCATACGGTTGATACAGGAAATTCAGCCCGACGAAATATACAATCTGGCAGCCATGAGCCATGTGGCTGTAAGTTTCGAAACTCCTGAATATACTGCCAATGCCGATGGTATCGGTACCCTGCGGTTGTTGGAAGCCGTAAGGATTTTGGGATTAATCGAAAAAACCAGAATCTACCAGGCCTCAACAAGCGAACTCTATGGTTTGGTGCAGGCTGTACCACAATCCGAAACAACCCCTTTCTATCCGCGCAGCCCCTATGCAGTGGCCAAACTTTACGGATACTGGATTACCGTGAACTACCGCGAGGCATACAAGATGTTTGCCTGTAACGGCATCTTGTTCAACCACGAGTCTCCTATTCGGGGCGAAACTTTTGTGACCCGCAAAATTACACGTGCGGTAGCCCGCATTGTATTAGGCCTTGAGGAAAAGTTTTACCTTGGTAACCTTTCTTCGAAACGCGACTGGGGCCATGCCAAAGACTACGTAAAAGCCATGCATGCCATTTTGCAGCAAGATACGCCTGAAGATTATGTTATTGCTACTGGAGTAACCACCGAAATACGCGAATTTGTAAGAATGGCCTTTAATGAAGTTGGTATCGAATTGGAATTTAAAGGCACTGGTGCTAACGAAAAAGCTTTCGTAAAAGCTTGTCGCAACCCAGAGTTCCAGCTTCCGGCAGGAAAGGAAGTTCTTTCGGTAGATCCCCGCTATTTCAGGCCCACTGAGGTAGACCTCTTAATCGGAGACCCATCAAAAGCCAAACAAAAACTGGGTTGGGAGCCACAATACGACCTGCCTGCTTTAGTGAAAGACATGGTCTGGAGCGATATCAAGCTAATGAAAAAAGAGCAATACCTGAAAGATGGAGGGTACCAAACCCTTAACTATTTCGAATAAAATAAACCAGCTACACCTGCACCTTTTTGCAGGTGTATTTTTTTTATTCATACCAATCAATAAAAGAGAAACCATGAAAAAGGATAGTAAAATATTTGTTGCCGGCCATCGTGGATTGGTGGGCAGCGCCATTCTTCGTACACTTCAGAAACAAGGCTATACCAACCTTGTCGTGCGCACCAGTAAAGAACTCGATTTGTCTGACCAGCAGGCCACTGCCCATTTTTTCGAAACCGAAAAACCTGAATACGTTTTTCTGGCTGCTGCAAAAGTGGGAGGCATGATGGCCAACAATACTTACCGGGGCTTTTTCATCTATGAAAACATACAAATCCAAAACAACGTCATACACTACAGCTATAAGAATGGTGTAAAAAAACTCTTATTTCTGGGAAGCAGTTGCATTTATCCGAAAGAGTGCCCACAGCCTATAAAAGAAGAATACCTGCTTACCAACACCCTCGAATACACCAACGAGCCTTATGCCATTGCAAAAATTGCAGGCCTGAAAATGTGCGAGAGCTATAACATACAATATGGCACTAACTTTATACCTGTGATGCCAACCAGCCTGTATGGCGCCAACGACAATTACAACCTCGAAAAATCGCATGTGCTGCCTGCCCTGACCCGTAAAATGCACTTAGGCAAGTGCCTGATGAAAAACGATTGGGATGCCATTCGAAAAGACCTGAACCAACTGCCCATTGAGGGTGTTGATGGAAAGGCCCCGGAGCAATCAATTATGGCAGTATTGGGAAAATACGGAATAAGCTTCGACGGCAAAAAAACTACCGTAAGCCTATGGGGCAGTGGCAAACCGCTGCGCGAATTCCTGAACTCCGACGACATGGCCGAAGCCTGTGTGTTTATTATGGAAAAGGTCGATTTTAAAGACCTGGTAGAAAGTCGCAAAAAAGAAATAGGCGAACAGGAAGCCAAAGAGGTGCGCAACACCTTTCTGAATATTGGTTCAGGCAAGGACGATACCATCAAAGATCTGGCACTGATGATTAAAGACATTACCCATTTCGAAGGTGACCTGGTATGGGATAGCACCAAACCCGATGGCACTTACCGCAAGCTGTTGAATGTAGATAAATTGAAAGCCCTTGGCTGGTCGCCACGCATTTCGCTGAAAGATGGGCTAACTGAGAACTACCTTAACTACATCAAGTAGCATACAAACAACTTAATTCACAAAAACCCCGGAATACCTATTACTTGCAATAGGAATTCCTGGTTTTTATTCTTTTTCCCAAATGGCGCCTTCCTTGGTATCCTTTAACACTATTCCATTCTCCTTAAGCCGGTCGCGTATCAGGTCGGAGGTTTTAAAATCTTTGTTCGTGCGGGCATTTTGACGTAACTCAATAATCAGCTTCATCAGGCCTTCTTCCGAAGAGGCTTTACTTTTGCCTGCTTGATCCGGGGCAAGGCCCAAAACCTGGGTAAGGGCGGTGGGGTAAAAAGATTTTAACAGCTCCAGGTCGTTGGCGTTAAGTTCAGCCCTTTTATCCTTTAAGTTATTAATGGTTTTTACCAGGTCGAAGAGGTGGGCCACTGCAATGGGGGTATTCAGGTCATCGTTGAGGGCAGCATAAAATGCATCGATGGCATCTTTCACGGTTACTGTTGACATTGCAGAGGCTTGAACAGAAGGGAGTACTTCCATGGCTTGCATCAGCCTTTCGCAGCCTTTTTCCGATGCCTGCAAGGCTTCGTTCGAAAAATCGACGGTGCTGCGGTAATGCGCTTGTAAGACAAATAACCGAATAGTATTTGGCGAATAGGCCTTTTCGAGTAGTTTACTATCGCCGGAAAAAAGTTCGTGCAGGGTAATGAAATTGTTTAGCGATTTGGCCATTTTCTGACCCTTTATCGTAATCATGTTGTTGTGAATCCAATAGCGCACATGTTCTTTGCCATTAGCCGCCACCGACTGGGCAATTTCGCACTCATGGTGAGGAAAAATCAGGTCCATTCCACCTCCATGGATATCAAAGGTTTCGCCCAGGTATTTGGTGCCCATAGCTGAACATTCGAGGTGCCACCCGGGAAAACCATCGCCCCATTCCGAGGGCCAGCGCATAAGATGTTCGGGGGCAGCTTTTTTCCAAAGTGCAAAATCAAGCGGGCTTTTCTTGTCCGATTGGCCATCGAGCTGCCGGGTGTTGGAAAGCATATCTTCGACTTTGCGGCCCGAGAGCTTACCATAATGATGATTCTTGTTGTAAGCTTCAATATCGAAATAAACCGAACCATCGGACTCATAGGCAAAGCCCCTGTCGATTATTTTCCGAATCATCTGTTGTTGCTCGATAATGTGCCCCGAGGCCTGCGGTTCGATGCCAGGCGAAAGAATGTTCATCAGGCGAAAAATGTCGCTAAAAATATTTTTAAACTTCTGCACCACTTCCATGGGTTCCAGTTCCTCTAATCGGGCCTTCTTGGTAATGCGGTCTTCTCCTTCGCCTGCTAATTCGTCTTCTAAATGGCCCACATCGGTAATGTTGCGCACATAGCGTACTTTATAACCCAGATGCATCAGGTAACGATACAACACATCGTAAGTAAGGGCCATACGCACATGCCCCAAGTGTGGTTCGCCATACACGGTGGGGCCACACACATACAAGCCAACATGAGGTGGATTGAAGGGAACAAAAAGTTCCTTTTTACGACTTAGAGTATTATAAAGCGTAAGTGTGTGTTCCATGAATTAGTTTTTGCAAGGTACAATCAAGTGCAAAAATAGAATTATTTCCCTAACCCTGAGAATTTGCCTGCAAAGCAAATCATCGACAATTGCAGATTGTCATAAAGTAAGTATTAGCATACGCTGGTTTCAGGTGATGAAAAATTCTGAAATAAGTGTGTCCGACACAAGCCAGGCATGCTCCTTAATTGAAAAGCCTGAATCGGTTAGAATTAAATTCCCACCAGGGGCCAGTGCCTGAAGAATATTGCGGGTATGGGTCAGCTTTTCGGCTCCAAAGACCCGCCCAATGTCTGTAAATGAAGCACCCTGTGAGGTACGCAGCGAAGTGAGCATGTACTCGTTGTAGGCCATGGTTTCGTCAATAGTTTCACCCGATACATGGTTTCCAATTCCTTCGAGTAAAGATTGGCAATAAAGCGTATTATTCGAAACATTCCAGCTACGCCGGAACCCATTGTAACTATGAGCCGAGGGACCAATGCCAATGTATTTATGCCCCTTCCAGTAACCGTTATTATGCTTCGAATAATAACCCTCCAGGGCAAAATTCGATATTTCGTAATGCTGAAAATGATTTTTGCACATTAGGTTGGTTAATAATTGATAATGTTGCTGACTCACAGCCTCATCGACCGCAGAAATTTTATTTTTCCGGCGCAGGTAATCGAAAACAGTCTTAGGTTCGATGCCCAGGTGATAAGCCGATAAATGAGGAATTTTAAGTTCAAGAAAAGTGTTTATGTTGTTTTCCCATTGTTCCAGACTAAGTCCCGGCACAGCATAAATTAAATCGATATTGAGGTTGTAAAAACCAGCCTGCTGTGCATTGATTACTGCTTGTACGGCTTCTGCTGCCGTGTGCCTGCGGTTCATAAATTGAAGGTCAGAATCGGAAAAGGATTGTATTCCGATGCTAAGTCTGTTCAAGGGTGTTTCATTGGCCAGTTGGGCTAAGTATTCACCATTCAGGTCGTCGGGGTTGGCCTCGAGTGTAATCTCAGCATCATCCGCCACCTGAAAATTCTCTTCTATTGCAACAAAAAGAGATTTTAGCTCCTCCACAGATAGCACAGAAGGTGTGCCGCCGCCAAAATACACTGTTTGAAACAACTCATCTTTCCATTCATGGCTGCGCAGTTCTATTTCCCTTTTTAAGGCTTTCAGCATGGGCTCTTTATACTTAAGAGTGGCCACAAAATGAAAATCGCAATAATAGCACAGTTTACGACAAAAAGGGATATGGAGATAAATGCCAGCCATAGAAAAAAATCAGGGAAAAGGAAAAATTCTTATCTTTAAAGGGATATCACTTCAACAATTGGCTAAAATACGAAATGTATGTGATGCTTAGCGAAGCGCGAGTATCATTTTCAACAACCCTGATCAAGGCCCTGTATGAGTTTTACCGCAACCAACCATGAAGACCAAAGATATTCCTGGCTTGCCGAGCGCAATGGCATTGCGGTGGCCGGAATAAACAGCCAGCTTGTATTTACCCTCAACACCCATGCGCAAATAATATTTGGCCTTACTGCACCTGAAGCTACTTTCGAAGCTATTTCTGAAAAAATTACAGCACCTGAGGACTTCAAAAAATATCTTCAAGAATTGAGTGAGGCCAGTAAAGAATTCCAACTAGACATTCACTTTAAAGGCATAAAAAAAAAATACCATGTCACGGGAATAAAGCCCAGTGGGGCGAATATTGCCGATATTACCCTTCAGCCTTTAGACTCGGACCATCACAATGCAGAATACCTTTGCCAATATGCCACTAACAGCAAGGATGTGTTTGCATTTTGGGATATGGATCAGCAACTAATTTATGTAAGTAACAATTTTGAAGTGCTTTTCGAACGCAGCCGTAAAGAACTCAATGGTAATCCTTTTGCCGAAATGCGATGGATTCACCCCGACGATAAAGCGAGTCTGCCTTCGATGGATCAAGACAGGGAATTAAGCCTCGAATTCAGACTTGAAATGCCCGATGGCAGCTACAAATGGATCTGGCATCAACGTAAACCCCTTTTCCAGAAAGATGCAAGTATATTTCGCTATCTGGGCGTTTATAGTGACATTTCTGCACGAAAAAATGTGGAGCTTGAAATGCAGAATAACCACCAACTGGAAAGGTTGGTTCTTGAAATTTCGAGCAGGTTTATCAGCATGCCGTTCAACACCACAGATGAAAACATACAACAAGCCCTGAAAGAAATCTGCGAATTTACCGAAACAAATTCTGCCCATATCTACCTTTATAATACACAGTATGATACTATTATACTAACACATTACTACTCTGATACCAATCAAGCAATCAATCAGTTCCAGAACATACCATTTTCAACAGAAAACTGGCATTTTAAGGAGCTCTCCAGAAACCGTTTTCTTAAAGTGAGCCAGCTTAGCAGTCTGTCGAATGAAGATCCTATTCGTCAGCATTGCGAAAAAGTGAAAATTGGTTCCTTTATCGATTTTGCCCTTCGTTACCAAAACAGAATACATGGATTTTATGGCTTAACCTGCATAGACCAAGGCCGCACCTGGAGCGACTACCAGATTCAGCTTCTTCAAATTATGAGCGATTTGTTTATGAATGCCCTTCAGCGTCGGGAATATATGTCCGAGTTGCTGGACAGCGAACAGAACTACCGCGAAATATTCAATGCCACCAGCGAGGCAGTTATTATACACCATGCCGAAACCGGAGCCATTGAAGATGTTAACTCGGCTATGCTGAAAATGTTTCAATTGAGTTATGAAAATGCCCTGGAATCAACTATCAAGGATTTAAGCGCTGATTCTCCTGAACAAAAAGCCGAAGCTGCAATCGATCTTATTCAAAAAGCAAGTACTAAACCCTTGGTTTTAGAATGGTGGATGAAAAAATCCAATGGTGAAACTTTCTGGACAGAGGTGACCCTGAAAAAAGCCGAGATACATGGCAGCCTTAAAGTTATTGCTGTGGTGCGCGATATATCCGATCGACACAGAGCAGAGCAGCTTATACGCGAAAGCGAAGCCAACTACCGCATGATTATTGAAGGACAAAACGATCTTATTCTAAAGCTCGACGGCTATTGGGATATTTCATTTGCCAGTCCATCCTTCGAAAAAGCGTTTGAGCATAGTTATAAAAAACAGGCAATAAATAATTTTATATCCTTTGTTTTAAAGGAAGAAACCCAACAAGTATCGGTTGCACTGCAGACCCTTTTTCGTGCACCTTACACCTGCTTTTTCGAACTACCGGCAGAAACGGTAAATGGCATCCGCTGGTTTGCCTGGAATTTTTCAGGTATTAGCAACGAGGCCGAACAAAAAACTGAATTTATTGGGGTTGGGCGCGACATTACTTACCAGAAAATGGTAGAGAGTGCGCTACGCGAAAGCGAAGAGCGTTTCCGCTCCATTGTTCAGAATCTTTCCGACGTAGTATTTCTGCTCGACGAAGCAGCCAATATACGCTATGTTACCCCTTCCTGCGAACAATACCTCGGCTTGAATGTAGAATTTCTACTGGGCAACAACTTGTATAGTCTTGTGCACCCTGACGATGTATGGCTTGCGAAAGAAAATCTGGCTTTGCACCTCGAGGGATCTGACTATAGTTTGCCATACGAAATTAAGCTGATGCACGGCAAAGACAACTGGCGTGTTTTTGAAGCCAAATCGAATAACTTACTTAAACATCCGTCGGTAAACAGTATCATTTTTACCATTAGCGATATAACCGAGCGAAAGCAAATGGAAAAACAGGTGCTGGATGCCATCATTAAAACCGAAGAAAAGGAGCGTGAGCGCTTTGCTAAAGACCTGCACGACGATCTGGGTCCCTTGCTTTCGAGTGTAAAAATGTATGTGGGCATGCTAAAAAAAGTTGAAAAGAAAGAAAAACAGGATTTTATTCTCGCTAACCTGCAGGAAATTGTAAAAGAGGCGATCGCCACAACAAAAGACGTCTCAAACGACCTGAATCCTCACGTACTGAATAATTATGGTTTAATTTCAGCCTTGAGGCTTTTTGTCGAAAAGATTTCGCAGCAAACGCCTATACAGTTTATTGAAGATATAGGAGAAGCCCGCTATTCGGCTGCCATTGAACTTTCTATCTACCGTATAGCAAAAGAACTCATCAACAACAGTCTTAAACATGCCGAAGCATCGCAATTAAAACTAAGTATACACGAAAAAGGTGCTTTCCTTTGCCTCGATTACGAAGACAACGGAAAAGGATTTCCGGAAGAAATGTTGAGAACCAGTAAACCAGGAGGTATGGGACTTTCCAACATTATTAGCAGGGCTAAATCGCTCAACGCCAAACATGCTTTTCATACCCAAATCAATAAAGGATTTAAATTCGAAATCCAGGTTCCCCTCACCCAGGAACAATTTGTTTTGAATAAATAGTTTCCCTAACTTTAACTTTACCATGAAATCCACCGAAAAAAGTAAAATACAGGTTGCCCTCGTAGACGACCACCAATTATTCCGTAATGGCATCAATTTCATTATCAGCGATTCTGACGACATAGAAATTGCCTTTGAAGCCTCCAATGGTCAGGAATTTTTAAAGTACCTCGATAACTACCAGCCCGACCTGGTGCTGATGGATATTAACATGCCGATAATTGATGGAGTTGAAGCCACGCGCCGTGCCATCGAAAAATTTCCGAATCTGAAAGTACTTGTGCTGTCGATGTTTGGCGAGGTAGACTACTACAATACCATGATAGACTTGGGGGTGAAAGGATTTATTCTAAAAGACATAGATAATGAGGAACTGCTCGAGGCCATCAGAAAAGTATACCGGGGCGGCAACTATTTCTCGCAGGAATTACTTCTTCAATTAATTAAAAACAAACCTGAGGATGGCAGTATTCAGCTCACACGCCGCGAAAAGGAAGTGCTCGAGTTAATCTGCCTGGGCTTGTCGAACCAGGAAATTTCCGACAAGCTTTTTATTAGTCAACGCACCGTAGAACGGCACCGTTCGAGCCTTTTATTCAAAACCGACTCAAAAAACTCGGTAAGCCTGGTAGTTCATGCCATTAAAAATGGCATTGTTAAAATTTAAAAAGGCAAAATCAGCGGTCAATTTCAACCATTATATCGTCTTTGTTTACCGTATCGCCGGCACGCACAAGCACTTTCGACACCTTTCCGTTTATAGGCGAAAGAATCTCGTTTTGCATTTTCATGGCTTCGAGAATGATAATGGCTTCACCGGTTTTTACTTCTGCTCCCGGCTCTACCATCACATCGAGTATTTTTCCGGGCATGGGAGCTTCAACCACTTCGATTTTTGTATTCGATTTCTGTTTATCGAGGTATTTTTTGCGCTTAAAGGAAATAGGCGATTCGATAGTAAATGAATAACTAACACCATTGATTAATACGGTGTATTTATTCTGAACCTTACTGCTTATCTCGGCCAGGTATTTTTTTCCTTTATATTCGATGTAGGTAAACCCTTTTTCGTCATCGAATATTTTGATATCCTGTTTTTTATGGTTAACCTTTAAATCCTCGGTAAATATATTTTTTATCGCAAACTTCTTGCTTTGTGCCGAGAGGGCTATAAACTCGGGCTCTTTATTTTTAATTTTCATTTGTAAACATTTAATTTCTAAAGTTAGAGCTTACTTGCAATTCTTTAAATCGAACGCAAGCGTTTGTTGAGTACCCAAGGGCTGATGTTTTTTCCATGTTCGAAATCCACACGGGCCATGTCTTCGGTTTCAAGTCCAGCCACAAAATCAAAAGTAGCCAGAAAAGCAGCCAGCATCTCATCTTCCTCTCCTTCGAAGTACACTTTTTCCATATCCTTTTCGATGAATGAAGTGTTGAAATCACCCTTTCTGAATTTAGGATTCGACAATACGGCTTTTGCAAAAGGAATGGTCGATTTTATACCCTTAATCCAAAACTTGTTCAGTGCACCTTGAGCGTTGCAAATTGCCTTGTCGCGGTTTTCGCCGCTTACAATAAGCTTTAGCATCATGGAATCGAAGTAAGGGGTAATGCTCGAACCTTCGGTTATACCAGAGTCGATGCGTATATTTTTTCCTTTCGGATATTGAATAGCCTCAACAGTGCCCAAAAAGGGTGAAAACCCAGCCTGCACATCTTCTGCATTGATGCGGCATTCGATAGCCCAACCTTCGAGTTTCACCTGCTCCTGCGTAAGTGGAAGTATTTCTCCACAGGCAGTTCTGATTTGCAGCTCGATTAGGTCTAGACCAGTAATAATCTCGGTTACTGGATGCTCTACCTGAATGCGAGTGTTCATTTCCATGAAATAGAAGTTCTTGTCGTCGTCGAGCAAAAACTCTACCGTACCAGCAGTGGTATAGTTTACCGAGCTTGCAATGCGAATGGAGGCTTCTCCCATTTCCCTTCGAAGTTTATCGTCCAGAGCCGATGAGGGAGCCTCTTCGATAAGTTTTTGGTGCTTGCGCTGCACCGAGCACTCACGTTCGCCAAGGTGAATAATGTTACCGTGTTTATCGCCAAATATTTGAAACTCGATGTGCCTTGGGTTACGTACATACTTTTCGATAAACATGGACCCATCGTTGAATGCCTTTTCGGCTTCTGAAGTAGCCAGTTTAAACATCTTCTCGATCTGACTTTCCTTTTCTACAATCCGCATTCCGCGACCTCCGCCTCCGGCTGCAGCTTTAAGAATTACAGGGTATCCTACTTTTTTGGCTATTTCGATGGCCTCTGGTACAGATGCCACAACTCCCGGACTACCTTGTAAAAGAGGAACCTTCGCTTTTCTTGCCAACTGCTTGGCGATGGTTTTATTTCCCATCTTGTGTATCACATCTGGAGTTGGTCCTACAAACAAGACCTTTTCATCTTCGCAACGCTGGGCAAAATATGCATTCTCCGATAAGTAGCCATAACCGGGGTGAATAGCATCGATCTGATGCTTTTTCGCTGCATTAATCAAACGATCAACATCCAGAAATTCTGGAATCTCTTCTATATCATCTGAAAAGTCGATAATTTCATCCACAAAATTCAGGTAATAAGCGTTAGGTTCTTTGGCAGTTTTGATGCCGAAAGTTTTGATCCCCATTTTTTTTGCTGTTTCACAAATGCGGATCACAATTTCGCCCCTGTTGGCAATGAGTAAACTTTTTATTTTCACGCTTTCAGTTTATAAGTTCGTTCACTAATTTCTTCAAATTGGAAAGTACCTTTATAAAGGTATGTTACCGTGCTTACGAGAGGGTCTGCTTACATGCTTGTTTTCGAGCGCTTCAAAGGCGTAGACAAGTTTTTTGCGGGTATCGGCAGGATCAATTACCTCGTCGATATATCCTTTCTCATCGGCAATATAGGGATTTGCAATTTCTTCGCGGTAGCGCTTTGCCAATTCTTTTTTTAGCTTGCCCGGATCATCAGATTCGAGCAGTTCTTTGCGGTACAGGATGGAAACAGCTCCTTCAGGCCCCATAACCGCAATTTCAGCCGAAGGCCATGCAAAGTTAAAATCGCCTCCAAGATTTTTGCTGTTCATTACACAATAGGCGCCCCCGTAACTTTTCCTTAAAATCACCGTGATTTTGGGAACGGTTGCATCGGCATAAGCATAGAGCAATTTGGCCCCATGGCGAATTATTCCGCTGTGCTCCTGGTCAACACCCGGAAGGAATCCAGGAACATCTTCGAGGGTAAGAATAGGAATGTTAAAACTGTCGCAGAAACGGATAAATCGTGCGGCTTTAATTGAAGAGTTAATATCGAGTGTACCCGCAAGCACTTTGGGTTGATTGGCAATAATACCAAGGGTTTTTCCTCTTAAACGCGAAAAACCAACCACTACGTTCTGTGCATAATTAGGTGCTACTTCAAAAAACGATTCCCGGTCGATTATCAGGTTAATGACATCTTTTACATCATATGGTTTGTTGGGATCGTCAGGCACGATATCGAGCAGAGCGGGAATAGAATCCATGTTTAAATCGGCCGTATCGATAAAAGGCGGGTTCTCTAGGTTGTTGGATGGAAGGTAAGAGAGAAGTTTTTTAACACCACGAAGTGTATTCTCCTCATCTTCATAAACAAAATTGGCTACCCCGCTTTTCTTCATGTGCACTTCTGCACCGCCCAGTTCGTCGAAACTAACATCTTCGTTTAACACTTCCTTTACCACATTCGGTCCGGTAACGAACATGTAACTGGTTTTGTTAGTCATAAACACATAATCGGTAATGGAGGGTGAATAAACTGCTCCACCAGCGGCAGGCCCCATGATTACAGAAATCTGGGGAATCACTCCTGATGACTTCACATTACGGTTGAAAATAGCTGCGTAGCCAGCAAGACTAGCTACACCCTCCTGTATACGGGCACCACCCGAATCGATAATTCCAATTATTGGTGCCCCCATTTTAAGGGCCATATCCTGTATCTTGGCAATTTTTGCCGCATGTACTGAGCCCAATGAGCCTCCCATCACCGTAAAATCCTGCGAATAAACAAATGCAAGCCTTCCGCTAATCTTTCCATGTCCAATAATCACTCCATCGCCAAATGCAGTGACCACCTTACCAAAGTTCGATTCGGAGGGTGCTGTGCGGGAAAAAGCATCAATCTCATCAAAAGTACCTTCATCGAACAACAAGGCAATACGCTCGCGGGCTGTAAGCTTACCTTTCGAGTGTTGCTTCTCGGCAGCTACTTCACCATGCTGAGACTCGTATGACTTATTTCTTTCGAGAAATTTCTTGTATAGTTTACCGTTTATATCCATTTGAATCTATTGAGTGAAAGTGATTGCGAAAGTTGAGAGAAAAATTCAGCCCTGGTGGTATTAGAATAGACAGTTTCTTTAACATCCTTTTATAAAAGTAATTTATACCATCTCACCTGAACGGCTGCAAAAATAATAATAAATCGTTCAATAATACAGACTCAGACATTTATCCTACGCTGCGATTTTATAAATTACTGATTTTATTGTATTTACATTTAATATATTCTAGGCAACTTTTCTTAGGAGCCTCTACCATATCTAGATAAAGTATTTCATTTTCTGTTAAAACTATGTATTGAAAACTTATCGGTAAACTTTCTTTTTAGCAAGAAGACCAATGTCTTTGCTAAATTTTTTTCCCTTCGCAGCCGATAAAAGCTTAATTTAGCATACTCCACCCAGGTAATTCAATATGCCCGCAAATAAACCTCTAATGAATAAAAAAGTTAAGAAGAATATATTAGATAAAAAAACTGTTACGAATCAGATTCTGGCCGTTTTTAACCACGAACCCCGAAAACTATTTAATTACAAGCAGGTTGCCAGTGCCATGCTTGCAAAAAATTCAGAAGAAAAGCTGGTAATTGCTGAAATTTTAAACGAATTAAATTATCAGAATCTATTAGAAGAAGTTACCCATGGACGCTATCGGCTGAAACCTACCCGAAGAGAAATTACCGGAAAAATTGAAATCACCCAGGGGGGATATGGATTCGTTGTTACCGATGCTCTTGAGGAGGATGTATTTGTGTCGCAACGGAATCTGAACAGGGCACTTAACGGCGATTTGGTAAGCGTGCTGCTATATGCCAGAAAAAAACAATCGCGACCCGAAGGCGAAGTAATTGAAATACTCGAACGCGGACGATTAACCTTTGTTGGTAACATAGAAATATTGGATAGATATGCCTTTTTCGTAGCCGATTCTCGAAAAATGCCTTACGATGTATTTATTCCCCTCGAACAATTAAATGGTGCCCTCAATGGCCAAAAGGTAGTAGCAAAGATTACCGACTGGCCTAAAAAAGCAAAAAATCCGATTGGTAAAGTCGAAGAAGTGCTTGGTAATCCGGGAGAGCACGAAACAGAAATGCACGCTATACTCTCTGAATATGGCCTTCCTTATTCGTTTACCGAAGAAATTGAATCGGCCGCCGCTTCGATACCCGATACCATCAGTGAAAAAGATATTCAGGAGCGCCGCGATTTCAGAAGAATAACCACTTTTACAATAGACCCCGACGATGCCAAAGATTTTGACGATGCCCTTTCGATTGAAAAACTACCGAATAACTGCTGGGAGGTAGGAATTCATATAGCCGATGTAACACATTATATAAAACCAAAAACATTGCTCGACGAAGAAGCGCTGCGTCGAGCCACTTCGGTTTATCTTGTCGACCGCGTGGTGCCCATGCTACCGGAGCGTTTATCGAACCATTTATGTTCCTTAAGGCCAAAAGAAGAAAAGCTATGTTTCTCTGCTGTGTTCGAAATCGATGAGGATGCCAATATACTCGACGAATGGTTTGGAAAAACCATTATTTATTCCGACCGCCGTTTTACCTATGCCGAAGCGCAGGAAATTATCGATACCAAAAAAGGTGATTTTGCAGAAGAAATGCTTCAATTAAACCGCCTGGCTCAAACTTTGCGCAAAAAGCGATTCATGAATGGTTCGATCTCCTTCGAACGCGACGAGGTTAAATTCGAAATTGACCAAAACGGAAAACCAATCCGGATTATGTTCCGCCAACATGGCCTTTCCAATGAACTAGTCGAAGAATTTATGCTTCTGGCCAACAAACAGGTAGCCAATTTAATTGGTAACCCAAGCGATAAAAAGGATAAAAAGACATTTGTATACCGGATACACGATAAGCCCGATCCGGAAAAGCTCGAAAAGTTTAACCGTATCTTAAGTCGGTTCGGACACCGTATTTTAATGAACAATGCAGCGAATATTTCGCGCACGCTAAACCAGGTTTTATTGGATGTAAAAGACAAGCCTGAAAAAGATCTTGTTGAAACCCTGGCTATACGTTCGATGGCGAAGGCAGTGTATTCAACATCCAATGTAGGTCATTACGGCTTGTCGTTCGAGTATTACACCCATTTTACCTCCCCCATTCGACGTTACCCCGACATGATGGTTCACCGCTTGCTGCATCAATACATGCAAGGAGCGCATTCGAAAAATAAAATAGAATACGAAGGATACTGTAAGCAATCCTCAGAAATGGAACAGCTGGCAGCTGAAGCCGAAAGAGCCTCAATCAAATACAAACAGGTCGAATTTATGCAGGACAAGGTTGGTAGCGAATTTGACGGTATTATCTCGGGCGTTTCGGAATATGGCATCTTTGTAGAGATTATCGAAAACAAATGCGAAGGCCTTGTGGCCATTCGCGAGCTCGTGGATGATTTTTACGAGTACGACGACGAAAACTACTGGCTGATTGGGAGACACTCAGGGAAAGTGTATCAGTTAGGACAAAAAGTAGTGGTAGAAATTCTTCGTGCCAATCTGGTGCGCAAACAACTCGATTTTGCTTTGGTTGAACAGGCAGCAAAAAAGGTACGTTAAATTTCGGCTGGATTATTCCTCAACCACCAACAGCCAGACGGTGCGGTTTGTCTGACGTCGTAAACGCTGAAGCTCATTAAGAGCCTGAATTTTATCGGTATACATGGCGATGCTCACCCGGTAATAACCCTGGTAAAAAAACACCTGGGGCAAATATCCTTCTTTGAATAAATCGTGTTCAATGGCCTTGGCATTCTTTTCAGTTTTAAAACTACCCGCTACCAAATAATATTTTTGTTCTGATTTATCTTCCTCTGTCTGAGTCTCGGAATATAACAAGGCATTTTTTATGTGGGTCGATTCATTGATTTGCTGATTGATTCGGCGCAGACTGGTATCGACATCAGCTTTTGGGCCAAGAATAATTAAGTCGTTTTCAGACTGTTTATTGCCAAAATTAAACAGATAAATGTCGAAACGGGCCGAAAGAATAGCTGTAAAAGCCATCAGCACACAAATTACCACAATGCCAATAACCACAAGAGTTAGGGTATTTCGGCGAGGCTGAAGAATAAGTTCCTTTGCTACCGGTTCGGCGGGTTTTGTAAGAGGTTTTTCCAGACTAAATGCTTCCAGGCCAAATGATTCAGCCAGGTAGTTCTCTTCTTCGAAAGCAGTAAAATTAAGCCCATTTCCCAAGCCCTTGGTAAAAAGCCCAACACCACTGATAATGGCTTCGCGTTGAGCGTCAATACGCTTCACCAGTTCTTCAACATAAGTTACAACAAGCTTTTTCGCTTCATCTTCACTTATCTTCAGACGAGTTACCAGGTACTGTTCCAGGGTGCCTCCCCCTTTCACAAAATCTGGCCTGAAACGAAGCCTTTTGGTGGGTGGAAGCATGCACTTTCTGAGCGTATCGTAGTGCGCAGGCTGATAGCTCGTTTCGAAACCACCAAAACCAGGCAGAATGACACACTCGTTAAGCAGTATAAGCTCTCGTATAAAGGGTGCTAAATCCAAACCAAATAGAATTATCTGCTAAAGTAGTATTTGCCCTAATAATATGTGCTTCGAACCGATTTGTTTTTTTAACATTTAAAATCTATAAATTCCGGACAATGACATTTTATGCATAAATAAAAAGGTAAATTCACTATTTTCGCCAAAATTTTATACATGGAAAAATTGCACATGGTCGACCTGCAAGGGCAATATTTAAGGTTAAAAAAAGATATTGACCAGGCAATCGGCGAAGTGATTCAGTCAGCAGCCTTCATTAATGGCCCACAAGTAAAAGAATTTGCTGCCAAGCTGGAAAACTACCTTCGGTGTAAAAAAGTAATACCCTGTGCCAACGGCACAGATGCACTTCAGATAGCCCTCATGGCGCTGAAACTTCAACCCGGAGATGAAGTAATAGTGCCCGATTTTACTTTTATCGCCACAGCAGAGGTTATTGCCCTGTTAGGTTTAAAACCGGTTTTTGTCGACGTGGATGAGCAAACTTTTCTTCTTGATACTGAAAAACTAAACAAAGCCATTAGCCCCAAAACCAAGGTAATCATTCCGGTGCATCTTTATGGTCAATGCGCCAATATGGAAGAAATTATGGATTTAGCCGAAAAGCATAAGCTTTATGTAATCGAAGACAATGCCCAGGCCATTGGTGCCGATATCCAAATCAAGGGTAAATGGCAAAAAGCCGGAACCATAGGTCATATCGGTTGCACCAGTTTTTTTCCATCAAAAAACCTTGGCTGCTATGGCGATGGTGGCGCTCTATATACCAACGACCCTTTACTTGGCGAAGAAATAGCCTGTATTGCCAATCATGGAGCTAAAGTGAAATACTACCACGATATGGTAGGCATCAACTCCAGGCTCGATACCCTGCAAGCTGCTATTCTGAATGTAAAACTCAACCACCTCGACTCCTTTGGAAAGGCCCGACGCAATGCTGCTGACCGCTATGATGTTTTGCTCTCTGGAATACCCCAAATTAAAACACCCACGCGGGTAAAGCATTCCACTCACGTTTTTCATCAATATACCCTGATTGTGGAACGACGAGCAGAACTTCAGTCCTTTTTGGCTTCGAAAGGTATCCCTACAATGATTTATTACCCGGTCGGCATGCACCATCAAAAAGCCTATAAAACAAACGATGTGCTTCCGGTATCTGACAAACTATGCCAATCGGTACTTTCATTGCCCATGCACACAGAATTAAGTGTCGGTCAACAAGAATACATTGCCGGTGCAATTAAATCGTTTTACGAATAAAAATGCCTATGCCTGCTAAATACTTTGCACACCACACTGCGGTAATCGACGAAGGTTGCCAGATTGGTGAAGGCACCAAAATATGGCACTTTTCGCATATCATGCCACAATGTATTCTCGGAGAAAAGTGCAACATCGGACAGAATGTGGTAATTTCACCAGGAGTAGTGCTGGGCAAAAATGTGAAAGTACAGAACAATGTTTCTATTTATACCGGAGTAATTTGCGAAGATGATGTTTTCCTGGGTCCCTCGATGGTTTTTACTAACGTCATCAACCCGCGAAGTGCTATTGTCCGGAAAGATGAATACATGCGTACCACTGTAAAAACAGGTGCTTCGATTGGAGCCAATGCCACCATAGTCTGCGGTAATGATATCGGATGTTATGCGTTTATAGGAGCCGGGGCAGTAGTTACAAAAGAGGTGCCGGATTATGCCCTGGTAGTAGGCAACCCTGCCCGGCAAATAGGTTGGGTAAGCGAATACGGCCATCGTCTTCATTTCGATACCGAAGGCAAGGCTGTTTGCTCAGAAAGCCATCAAAAATACGAACTAAAAAATAACCGGGTAACCCGGATAAAATAATGACAAAAATTCTCGTCACTGGCGGAACTGGTTATATTGGCTCACATACAACTGTAGAACTGATTGAAAAAGGTTATGAGGTAATTATCGTCGATAATCTTTCAAATTCAGAAATTGAAGTACTTGATGGCATTGAACGTATCACAGGGAAACGCCCTGTCTTTGAACAATTCGACCTTTGCGAGCGGGAAAAAACAAATAAGCTATTTGAAAAAAACCCGGATATAGCTGCTGTCATTCATTTTGCAGCCTTAAAAGCTGTGGGCGAATCGGTTGAAATGCCGCTGGAATATTACCGCAACAACTTATTATCGCTCATTAACCTACTGGAAGCCATGACCACGCATGGGAAAGCCGCTCTTGTGTTTTCTTCTTCCTGTACCGTATATGGCCAGCCCGATGAACTGCCGGTTACCGAGCAAGCTCCGGTTAAAAAAGCCACTTCACCTTATGGATTTACAAAACAAGCGTCTGAAACCATTATCGAGGACAGCGTAAATGCACATAACAAACTAAAAGCAATATCGCTTCGCTATTTCAATCCGGTAGGTGCCCACTCTTCAGCATTAATTGGTGAATTACCAAAAGGAATACCCCTTAACCTGGTGCCTTTTGTTACGCAAACCGCTGCAGGGTTGCGCGACCAGCTGAAAGTTTACGGGAACGATTACAACACGCCCGATGGCACTGCCATTCGCGACTACATTCATGTGGTAGACCTGGCCAACGCACACATTAAAGCCGTAGAGCGGATTCTAACAGCAAGCCAGCGCGAATCCTACGAAGTGTTCAACCTGGGAACTGGCAAAGGAAGTTCGGTGATGGAGGTGATACAGGCATTTGAAAAAGCAACCGGGGAAAGAGTAAATTATAAAATTGTAGACCGGCGACCCGGCGATGTGGAAAAAGTTTGGTCCGATACCCACCTTGCAAACAAGGTGCTTGGCTGGAAGGCCGAAAAAACACTCGAAGAAACCCTGGCCTCTGCCTGGGCATGGGAAAAAAATATTCGTAACATTGATTAATCATTATACACATGAATAGAAATATTATTATCACGGGAGGTGCAGGATTTATTGGCTCTCATGTAGTAAGGCTCTTTGTAAACCAGTATCCTCAATACCGTATTATCAATGTCGATAAGCTTACCTATGCAGGAAACCTCGAAAACCTGAAGGACATAGAAAACGCGCCCAACTATGTTTTCGAGAAGGCCGATATTACCGATAAAACTGCGATTGAGGCTTTGTTTGAGAAATACCAGGTCGATGGAGTAATCCACCTGGCAGCAGAATCGCATGTCGATCGTTCCATCACCAACCCCAATGAATTTATTTTTACCAACGTTGTAGGAACAGCCACCTTGCTGAATGCCGCTGTGAAATTCTGGAAAAATCAGATGGAAGGTAAACTCTTTTACCACGTTTCTACCGACGAAGTTTATGGATCGCTGGGCCAGGATGGATTTTTTGTAGAGACTACTTCTTACGATCCACAAAGCCCTTATTCAGCTTCGAAAGCCAGCTCCGACCATTTTGTGAGAGCCTATCACAATACCTACAAACTGCCGGTAGTAATTTCCAATTGCTCGAACAATTACGGACCAAATCAATTTCCTGAGAAACTGATACCCCTTGTTTTCAACAATATTTTAAAGAAAAAACCCATTCCGGTTTACGGGAAAGGAGAGAATATTCGCGACTGGCTTTACGTAATCGACCATGCTCGGGCTATCGATGTAATTTTTCACAAAGGGAAAAATGGTGATACTTACAACATAGGCGGCGACAATGAATGGAAAAATATTGACCTGGTAAGGCTTTTCTGCCAGATAATGGACAAAAAACTAAACCGTGAAAAAGGAGAATCGGAAAAGCTCATCAGCTTTGTAACCGACCGGGCTGGACACGATATGCGTTACGCCATCGATGCCTCGAAACTTGAAAAAGAATTGGGATGGAAACCCTCAGTAACGTTCGAACAGGGTCTGGAAAAAACCGTAGAATGGTATCTGTCCAACGAAGCCTGGCTTGAGCATATTCTTTCGGGGGATTATGAGAAATATTACAGCAAACAATACTCGAACCGCTAAAGCCAATACAGTTAAAGTAACCTCTAGTTAGGTTACTTTAACTACCCTATTTCGCGGTCTCTGAAACCCATCAGGTATAAAATCGCATCGAGACCAATGGTAGAAATAGCATGACGGGCATTTTCCTGCACTTTTGGTTTGGCATGAAAGGCGATTCCCAATCCGGCAATGTTAATCATAGGCAGATCATTGGCACCATCGCCCACAGCAATTACCTGTTCGAGATGGATATCTTCCTTAAAAGCAATTTTTTTTAGCAATTCAGCCTTCAAGTTCCCATCGACAATTTCGCCAAGGTTTTTACCTGTAAGTTTACCGTCGACAATTTCGAGGTCGTTGGCAAAAACATAATCAATTTCGAACATGCGTTGAAGGTGCTTGCCAAAATAAGTAAATCCACCGGACAGGATAGCTGTTTTAAAACCGAATTTTTTCAAGGTATGGAAAACACGTTGAGTTCCTTCTGTGATAGGCAAGTTCTCAGCTATTTCCTGCATCACACTCACATCCAAACCTTTCAGCAGGGCAACCCTTTGTTTAAAGCTTTCACTGAAATCAATTTCACCCCGCATGGCTGCTTCTGTAATGCGGTCGACTTCTTCGCCCACACCAGCCCTTTTTGCAAGTTCCACAATTACTTCTGTTTGAATAAGGGTGCTATCCATATCAAAGCACACCAGGCGACGATTTCGCCGGTAGATGTTGTCGTTCTGAAAGGCAATATCGGCCCCGATGCTTTTGGCCACTTCGAGAAAATCGCTTCGCATGCGCGACTCATCGCGGGGTGTACCCCGAACCGAAAATTGTATGCTGGCTTTGGAACCCGAATCATTCTGAAAATCTTCAAGGGCCACCCGACCAGTTAAACGGGTAATGCTATCGATGTTGAGCCCTTGCTCGTAAATAACTTCGGTAACCATGGCAAGCTGATAGGATGAAATCTTTCGTGCAATTAAAGTAACAATGTATCTGTTTTTACCCTGCAAGGAAACCCAGTGATTATAATCCTCCACCGTTATAGGCGTAAACCTTACCTTAATGCCCATCTCGTAGGCTTTAAATAAAAGGTCTTTGAGCACAGGCGATGATTCAGCTTCGTGTGGCAATTCGAACAAAATACCCAGGGAAAGGTAATCGTGAATTACAGCCTGCCCAATGTCGAGGATATTCACCTTATATTGGGCTAATATGGTAGTAAGCGCTGAAGTAACTCCGGGTTTGTCGGCCCCGGTAATGTTTACCAGTATAACTTCGCGATGGCTCATGGATGCTGAATATTTAGGGCGCAAAGATAATGATTCGGGCATCAAAATTATGACTGATAGCTAATATTTAGCCATGTCGCCCATTAATTTACAGGCTTATCCCTGAATTATCAGTTTCCCAAGGTAGGCCGATTGAGAGCCCTCGGCAAGTATTGTAAAATTGAAGCCGCAAAGGCGTGCTACTGCTTTCATTTTATTGGAGTCAACAAACAGCCAATTGAAATCCTGTCCCTCGGAATGTTTGAATACGGGAGTGTATTTTACCTGACCGTAGTAGGCATTGTTCAGGTCTACCCATTTGCTACCATCAGGTTCGTAGTAGGCATAATCGATATCGCAAGAATCAAACAGAATTTGTCCCCCGGGCAACAAAAGATTTTTTAAGTGATTAAGAAAATGAGGCAATTCTTTTAATGTGCCAGCCATTCCAATGCCATTCATGAGCAATAAAATAGTATTGAATTTTCTCGATTTGTAGTTATTTATATCGGAACAAACAACTGATTTTATACCTCTGCTTAGCATCACCTCGCAGCAGGCTTTAGAGATGTCGAGGGCAGTAACATCGAAACCTCTGTTTTGTAGCAAAAGTGCATGACTTCCGGCACAGGCCCCTACATCGAGAACTGAACCTTCGCATAAATCCAGGGCCTGCCGCTCGAGAAGGGGCATTTTTCTGAAGCTTCTGAAATAATACGATACGGGAGTTTTCTCAATTCCTGAAAGGCTCGAGCGCATAACCAACTTTTTGCCCCACCGAAACCGGGCTTGATAATAGTCTTTGATAGCAATTCCAAAAGGATCAGTTTGTTGCATGGCCTTGTTTTTAATCAATTGTGCGTGCTATTGCTCTTACAGGCGATCCGTCGCCAAGTTTGATTGGAAGAGGCAGACAGAAAAACTCAAACAGTTGATTGGGCAATTGCTGCAAATTAGTGAGATTTTCGATGATTACCCTGTTACTGCCTAACCAAATATGATGATTTGGCAAATTGCTGCTTCCGACAGGATCGATGGAAATAGCATCGATTCCAAGTCCTTTCAAATTAAATTTCAACAGATTAAGCAATAGCTTCTGAGAAGGAGCCGGAAATCCTTCAAAATATTTTGGTGTTCCCCAATGGCTATCCCATTGGGTATGCAGTAGGATAAAATCGGCCTGAGCAATAAGTTCCCTGTTTTTTTCGAGAGTTTTTGAATTCATCTCCTCCTGATGCGAAAGAGGGAAAACCAACCCAAGCCCACAAAAAAAACCTGCATCAAAATCGCTCAGGCTTTTACCTTCCGGTAAAATATGAGCTGGGGCATCGAGATGCGTACCTGTATGGCTCTGCATTTGAATTAACAGTTCGGCAAAACCATCTTTTTCATGGGTACAATTAGAAATAAAACGAGGAGAATCAGTGCCAGGGTAAACGGGCATGTTCTCCTCTAAAATATGTGTCAGGTCGATAATTTTAAACACCTGCAGGGATTAAAGTTTAATGCTAATCCTCGTCGGCAATGTCTTCCGCTGCCTCCAGTCCATCAAAATCGTCCAGATTTTCGGCTGGGGTTTCTTCTTCCTCTTCCTCTGGGGCTGGAAGATGGTTCTTTGGCATTTTTATTAAATAAGATATCTCCTCTGTTTCGAGGGGTAAGGCAAACTCCAACTCACCTTTGGGAGAAAGAAAGGAAATTAGTTTTTCATCGTACCCATCGGGGTAGGTTTCCTGAACCAGCTTGATTAACTCAGGTGCCAGTGTCTCGAATTTCTTGATAATTTTTTGCTTAGCCACGTTTCTACAACAAATTGAATGTTCCTAGATATTATTCTTCTTCAGTGAATTATCTGACCCTGTCAGTGCTTCCACATCACGGCACTAAATGTATAACTTTTTTTTAATGGCAAAACATGATTGAAATATAAAAAATATGATTTTTTTCTGGTTTAACATTCTGTTTAGTTTCTACAGCAATGTTTTTTGATTTTGTGCTGAAAAAAAGCTTGCAGTTTGCTTTGCCGGATGAAAATTAATTTATATGTTTGCAAGCAGACTGTATATTTATACAATATAATCACTCATTCATTTCGAAAAAAAATAGAATGATAAAAAGAAGCAACTTGTAGTTTTCATTGTTTTGATTTCATGGCAAAAGGGGAGCCACCAGCTTAATTGCTGGTGGCTTTATTTTTTTCAGAAAAAGAATTTTTATCATTTTATGCCACAAACCATTTAGCAGCCTCTTCGGGTGAATTAAAGAACTTCATGGGTACCCCGTGTTTTCCGAAATTCTTAAGCAAAATATTAATATAGTATAATTTAAACACATTACCCTCAAATATTACACCTGCTTTTTTTACACCTCCGGCAATGGCTTTTGGAACAGCATCTGTTTCGAACCATTTTCTATCCTCAGGATTGATTACACCTTGTTGCCTTATATCAGATACAAAATAATGTGTCGGATGCGTCTTTTGGTATTCCAGTGCTTCAAGAAAAGGATTCCTGTATGCATCTCCTTTTGCAGGCTGCTTCCACACAAAATGTGCTAACTTTTGGTCGAAATAATAAATGGCTGTTACATTTTCGTTATCGATAAATACTTCATGGGCTTGATAAATCGAGGCAGGATAAAAGTCAAGTTTCATATTCGATGGGTTAATTATTTATTAAAAAACCAATTCAAAACAGATCAAAGCAACTCCCTAAAGCAAATCTTGTCATTAAAAATAACAAAAAGCAAAAAATAAAAAAAATGGTTTGAGGTTTGGGTTTTGGCTTGAACCGTTTGATCGGTTCAGTTTTCAGACAAAGTCCCGGCTGCATACAAATTGATGCAGACCGGGACTTTCGCTTTTTATTACTGAAAGAGTACCATCATGGAGATGGCAGGTACCTGCACACTGTCCGTCACCTGCTCAATGCCCTCAGGTACAATCCATTGGCCCTTGGCAATAACCGACCAGTTACCGGAAGGAAGCTGTAGTTTATACTCACCGGGCAAAGCATTGTAAACGACAAAGATATTCTTCCAGCTGTCGCCATTGGCGTAATCGTTTATACTAAAAGCTACCACAGAGTTCGATTGTGTTTCAATGAAACGAAGGTGTTTGACAATCTGGTCGCGTGTATGCATGCGAAATGCAGGATGAGCCTTGCGAAGTTCAATGAGGCTTTTGTAATAGGAAAAAATATCTTCATTTTCGGTTTTCCAGTTCCAGTTAATCTGGTTCACTGAGTCGGGCTGATTGTAAGAATTTTCAATCCCTTTTTTGGTGCGCATCAATTCAACCCCGGCATGCAGAAAAGGTACATTTTGCGAGGTAAGTACAATGGCATTGGCCAATTTGTGCATGCGTTTGATATCTGCCAGGCTGGCATCGGGGCAGGCTAAGGTAAGCTTATCGAATAGAGTGTTGTTATCGTGACTTGATACGTATCCGATCGATTGGGCCGGCTCTGAAGCCCACGCCGCTTTTGAATACATAATTTTTGTGTAATCTATCTGTGGATGGTCGGTTGATGCCACTACACCAAATTTTACAGTTTCTGCCAGAGTAGTATCACCACTCACAAAACCCTTGCTTTTGAGGTTAAACACATGGCCCTTTACTCCATCTCGGATATCGTCGCTAAAAGCAGCAACGCCAGGCATATGCAACATGTTCTTTTTCAAAGCCCTGAGACTATCAGGAAGGGGACTGGAGCCCGCTGTCCATCCTTCGCCATAAATAAAAATATTGGGGTCCATTTCGGTAAGGTCAGCCCTCAACTGATTAATAGTTTCGATATCGTGTATACCCATCAGGTCGATCCTGAATCCATCGATATGGTATTCCGTAGCCCAGTATTTGCATGATTCAATAATATACTTGCGCATCATGGCACGTTCTGAAGCAGTTTCGTTACCACAACCAGAGGCATCGGATAGCTTTCCATCGGCTGTAGTGCGGTAATAATAACCCGGAACTTCGAGGTCGAAATTGGAATTACCTTCATTGTGGGTATGGTTATACACCACATCCATGATTACCCGAATACCATTTGTGTGAAATGCCATAACCATTTCCTTGAATTCGCGGATGCGGACCTCAGCCTCGAAGGGATTTGTTGCATAGGAACCCTCTGGCACATTGAAATTCACAGGGTCGTATCCCCAGTTAAACTGTGGCCGGTTGAGCTGTGTTTCGTCGACGGTACGGTAGTCAAACACCGGGAGCAAGTGCACATGAGTAATGCCAAGTTCTTTCATGTGATCAATCCCTGTAGCCTTGCCCTGTGGATTTTTGGTACCCTGCCTGGTAAGTCCGGTATATTTCCCTGGAAAACTGCTTCCAGAGCTGGGATGAGAAGTCATATCGCGCACATGCAACTCATAGAGTACAATGTCATTGGGTGTTTGAAAAGCAGGTCGTTCATAGCTATCCCATCCATCCGGGTTGGTTTGCTTCAGATCAACAACCATAGCCCTCTTTCCATTTACACCCACTGCAGTAGCGTAAATGCCGGGGGTATGGTCGAGCATTTTTCCATCGTATTGAGTCTGGAAAGTATAGTACTTACCAAGGTAGTCGCCCTCGAGAGTAATTATCCAGCTTCCCTTCCGGTAGGGTGCCATGAGGTGAGATTCAATCATGTTTTCACCATATCCCTTTTCGTAAATATTCACTCTAACCTTTTCTGCTTTAGGGGCCCAAATTTTCAAAACGGTTTTACGCGGAGAATACTCTGGCCACAAATCGTTTTGTTTGTAAACAGGATAATCGGCATAGGCATCGTCAGAAGAGTTTAATTCGTTCTGGCAAGAATTTAATCCAAAAATGAGACTTGCAGTCATAAATAATAGCAGTAGTTTACGTACATCCATGAAATTTTATTTTTTATTGGCAGAAAGTATTTGGTATTTTTTGATATTTTGGCTTGTTTTACTGACCAATAATACAAAAAGTTACACAAGCATCTACCTTTCAACAAAATTACTTATTCACCAACAGCACGTATGCATTTTCCGATCAAACAAAAACCTGCAAAAGTAATCTGGCTGACAGGTCTATCCGGGGCAGGCAAAACCACTCTGGCAAAAGGCTTTGGTGCACGTTTGGAGAGCATTGGCATTGCCTGGATCTTGCTCGATGGCGATGAAGTAAGAAAAACCCTATGCAGCGATCTTGGATACAGCATAGAAGATCGCTGCGAAAACATCCGAAGGGTAGCCCGGGAGGCGAGCCGATTGCGCAAAGAAGGAAAAACGGTGATCGCAGCTTTTATTTCTCCTACTATCGAAATCCGATCCATGGCACGCGAAATTATAGGTTCGGAAAATTACATCGAGATCTACTTGTGTACTCCTCTTGAAGTATGCGAGAAAAGAGACCGAAAGGGATTATACAAAAAGGCCCGTGCTGGAGAGATAAGTAACTTCACTGGTATTGATTCTCTCTACGAACCACCGCTGAACCCCTTGCTCAGCATCGATACAAGCCATAAAACTGTGGATAAGTGCCTCGATGAATTAGAAAAAATACTGTTCGATTAGGCATTCATTGTAAAAGGCTGAACCATTGTGCCCAATTATTTAACACCTTCGATTTTTACGCTCTTCGAAAAAATATTAACTTCAAACTAGAAAAGCGCGTAAACAAATGCAATTGCTGTGTCAGTAAACTCCCAATAAGTTTGAAAGTAAAAACCATTTTTATATTTCTGGGCGACCTTATTCTACTGTGCCTGTCCTTGCTTTTCGTTATTGAGATTAACGATCGATCACTGACAGGCATTCTGGAACGCTATCAAGAGTCTCTGCTTTTGTTTATGCTTATCTGGATTCTTGTATCATTTGTTAGCAAGAAATACATTTCTCCTGGTAATCAGCGAAGAAATATTTGGATAAGCTCCTTTCGCATTGCAATTACCAGCCTGATTGTTTTAGGTATCATATCTACCTTAATGTACCTTTTCAGAGTCGACTATTTTTCGCGTTTTGTGGTGTTTGGCACACTGTTCACTCTTAGCCTTGCCGAACTTTTGCTTACTGCCATCTATTATTCATTTAAAAATGCTAGTTCGACCGAACCTCCGGTTTACAGAAAACATTATAAGGCCTTTAAAAACAAAGAGCACAGTAAACTATTCCGCGAAGGAGCATCGACCCTGGACATTACACTACCTGAAGGAATTGCCCATCAGCGAAGTCAGGCGATTTTGGAAAGTCTCGGAAAAGAAGGCCTTGCTTTCGTAGAAACCTACGCTCCGATTAAAGAAAATTCAACCCTGGTATTAAGCACCATTACCTACCGCACTATTCAGCTTATGAATGCCCCTGGCATGAATGCTTTTGTAAACCTCGAACGGGTAAATGACTTTCGGTATATCAACAAATTTTTCGAAGCAGTCAATCACCAACTACCAAAAGGCGGCATTTTTATCGACTATTTCGAAGAAAAGAATCAACGAAAACGACGGATACTCAAGAAATTCCCCCCCGTAATCAACTACATTTATTACAGTTTCGATTATCTGATAAAAAGGGTATTTCCTAAGTTTATGTTAACCAAACAGATATATTTTATCCTTACCCGGGGCAATAACCGCGTGCTCACCAAAGCTGAGGCATTTGGCCGGTTATACAGCTGTGGATTCGAACTCATTGAAGAGCTTGAAACCCGAGAAATAACTTTGTTTGCAGCTATAAAAACCAAAAAACCCCTTTATCCGGTTCAGCCTACTTATGGGCCTCTGATTAAACTTAAGCGCGTAGGTAAAAAAGGAAAAATTATCGAAGTGTATAAAATTCGTACCATGCACCCCTATTCAGAATTTATTCAGGAATATGTCTACAAAAAGGAAGGGTTGAATGAGGGTGGAAAGTTTAAATCAGACTTCAGGGTCTCGACTCTTGGTCGATTTTTCAGGGCACTTTGGCTTGATGAACTGCCCATGTTGTTGAATGTGGTAAAGGGCGAATTAAAAATTGTTGGGGTGCGCCCATTAAGTGAACATTATTTTAAACTTTACAGCGAAGAACATCGTGAGAGAAGGATAAAATACCGCCCCGGATTAATCCCTCCATTTTATGTCGATAACCCAAAAACCCTGGAAGAAATTACTGCCTCGGAGAAAAAATATTTCGATTTGTACGATAAACACCCTCTGCGTACCGATCTGAGTTATTTTTTCAGAGCACTTTATAATATCCTCTTTAAACATGCCAGAAGCGCATAGTTACAATTGAAGTATGAAAAAAAGAATCCCCTGTGCTGCTATATTCTTAATTACGTTTTTCATACTTGTGGTCCTGCCTGTGCAAAGCCAGACCGTATACCACGATGCAAGCAACAGGGCGATATATGAATTCCTCGATGAGCTTAGCAACGAAGGAATAATTCAAACCAGTACGGTTGTAAAACCCTATTCGCGGCGCTTCATAGCAGAAAAACTACAGGAAGCCGAAAAGCATACCAGCCAGCTAAATACGAGGCAAATAAAAGAATTGCACTTCTACCTGCGCGATTTTGGCAAGGAAGTTTATGGCGGCAAATTTGAGCACAAGCGATTCGATGTGCTTTATTACAACGATTCTGTTTTTACTTTCAGTCTGAACGGAATTCTTGGCGCCCAATTCTGGAACAACGAAAACGGCTTTAACTATCACCGATGGTATGGCGGAGAGGTATTTGCCTATGCAGGAAAAACCCTGGGGGTCTATGCCAGTTTGCGCGACAACACGGAAAAGCTGGTTATTTCTGATACCGGCATGATAACTACCCGGCCGGGTGGCAAATACCGTAGTGGCGATTACAGCGAAATGCGCGGAGGAATTACGCTGAGTTGGAAATGGGGCACGGTAGGTCTGGTTAAAGACCGTATGGAATGGGGAACCAGTTACAATTATCCGAATATCATTTCTACAAAGGCACCTTCTTTTGCCCACCTGAAACTGCACCTTTACCCTGCAAAATGGTTTGAGTTTAATTACATTCATGGCTGGCTGGTATCGGAAGTGGTAGACAGTTCGCGCAGTTACAACTACAACGGGGTGCAGCGCGATGTGTTTCATGGGAAATACATGGCTGCCAACCTGTTTACCTTTAAGCCCTGGCAAAAAATTAATTTTAGCCTAGGTAATTCGGTGATTTACTCCGACATAGGCGTTCACCCTGCCTACCTGATACCGGTGTTTTTTTACAAATCGGTCGACCACAGCTATAACGGCAATACCAACGAAGCAGGTCAGAACTCGCAGATGTTCTTCGATATCAGTTTTCGTATGGTTCCAAAATTGCATTTATATTACACCATGTTTGTCGATGTATTGTCGTTCGGTTCGGTCTTTGACTCCGAAACGCATGCCAACCACTGGAGCATGCAGGGTGGTTTCCGGCTTACCAACCTCTTGCCCAACACGGTTTTTACGGCCGAATACACCCGCACCAATCCGCTTACCTATAAAAACGATGTTACAACCACACTCTATAATTCGAACTGGTACAACATGGGGCACTATTTAAACGACAATGCGCGGGGAATCTACCTTTCCTCCGACTATAAATTCTCTGCCCGGTTACAGGCAAAAGCATGGTTTGTGCTCCACCAGAAAGGACCCGATTACCCCTACATTCGCGAAGCAGGAGAAGTGCTTGGTGTGCCCTATATGGAAAGTGTAGAATGGCAGCAACAGTTGTTGGGTATTCGCCTGAGTACCCAGCTGATGAACGACTTTTTCGCATTTGCCCAGGCAGAAGTGCAAAATACTTCCGGTAACAGCGACCAATACCTGGCTCCCTATTTCAGAGGAAACCTGCTCAATTTGAGTGTAGGATTGAATTTTGGGTTTTATTAATCTGAACAACTGATACCACCTACTTTTTTAGATTTAAATGTCACAAAAATTCGGAGATAATTGTAACTTTAAATAGTTGGCAAACATATAAATAGAATTTGAAAAACTCTTTATTAAAGAAACCTGAGGTTATTATACTAAAAAGACTATCAGAACTGCTGCCATGAGTAATAGAAAAATGGCTGAAAAGATTGATGTGAAACAAATAAAATAGCTTTCTATGAAAAAAGCTTTACTTCTTATCTCGGTTGTATTATTTTCATTTGTACCCTATATAGCAACAAGCCAGGTAAGCTGGGACGGTGGCGCAGCAACCACCAACTGGGGCGATGCAGCTAACTGGAATCCAGACGGTGTGCCGGTTGCCGGAAATACAGTTACTATTGGTTCGGGATTTACAGTTGTTGTTGACAATGGCAATTATTCCTGTGCCTCAATTACCTTTTCGGCTAACAGCGCCAACACCCTCTTGCAAATTAATACGGGGGGCCAGCTTGACGTAAGCGGCGCCATTACATGCACAGACCCCACAGTTGGTGGCGTAAGCCAAACCATTGCAGTGGATGGAACAAGCATTTTAAATTGTGGTTCCCTGACTCTTGCGAACACCTCTGGTGCCACCGAAACCAACAACCTCATAATTTCCACAGGATCGGCTACAATTAACGGGAACATCACCACCAATGGAGCAGTCAATGAAAACTTTGTAAGCATTACAGGAGCTGGTACCTTAAACCTTGCTGGAACTTTTACGGGCGGAACCTTCACCACCGCCGCAGGAAGTACCGTGCGCTGGTTTGGCGACAACACAGCTTTCCGAAGTATAGTTTACCATCACCTGACTCTTGAACTGCCAGCAGCTGCTGCAGCCAGCCGCATAAAAACATCGGGTGCTGCATTAACCATAAACGGCAACCTGCTCATCGAAAGCCTTCACCCCATCAATACAATCTCGCTCAATGCAGGTGGTTGGAACATTACGGTAGCCGGCAATACACTTATCAGGGCCCGTGGAAGACTTGAAGATGGAAATAACGGCGGCATAAACTCTTTTCAGGGTAATGTTGATATCGAAGCTAATGGTGATTTCTCGACTGGAAGTAATTCCAATCATATTTTTCAGGGAAACATTACCAATGCCGGTCAATTTAATCCAGCTGCAACTGGAACATTTATTTTCGAGGGAAACATCATCAATACAGGATTATTTAGTAAAACTGGTGCTGGAACAGTTACTTTACAAACCAACCCATTAACCCTTACCAACAATAGTGCATCGACCATGACTATTAACGGTACGATGGCAGTAAATGTAAATACCTTACTTGCCGGAAGCGGAGTAATCAGTTTAAACAGTGCGGTAACGCTGGGTTCAGGAGTTACCCTCGACAATAACATATCAGAAGCCACCACCGGGTTAATTCTACTAGGTACACTAAATGGCAATGCCGACAACAGTTCGGTTTACATCAACAGAACTCTCACAAATTATCGCAACGGTACCCAGCCTATGGCCAATGGCACGCTTAATACCACAGGATTTACTCCCAATACCTTTGCCTACAGTTCTGCCGGAGCCCAAAACATCCGGTCCAATACTTACCATCACCTTACATGCAGTGGAGGCGGGTCGGTCACAAAAACACTTCTTGGCAATAGCGTTTTAAATGGAGATTTTACCCTGGTAACTCTCACCTTTTTCAACCCCGCTGATTTTAATTTTTCTGTTATCGGTGCTACTACGTTGGCAGGCACCTATGCCGATGCAACTTTGCCCGGAACCACTTCCTTTGCGAATGTAAACCTTTCGGGCGGTACCATTGCGGGACCCGCCAGCGGCGTAGTAAACATATCAGGAACCCTTACCTTACCCACTGCAAATGCTATTATCGGCAATGTGGCGCTCACAGTAAGCGGCACTACTACAGTGCCGGCAGGCAGAACCATCACCATAAACAATGCTGCAGGGGCAAAAATATTTAATGGTCTTTTCGATATAGCAGGGATTGCATCATTCACCGCGGCACCATCGCTCACTTTTAGCGATATTTTGGTGCAGGGAACCGGAAGTTGGTCGAACACCGGCAATGCCTCTCCCTCAATAGCCGGAAACCTCACTGTTAACACCGGAGCAACATTCACTGCCGGAACCGGAACTTATTCTTTCTCGGGCGCCACAAGAGAAATTAATGGCACCATTGCCAGCATTAGTTTAGCACAAATGGCAGTAAACGGCAGCCTGAGCAACAATATCGCTACGCTGACAGTAACAGGTACCTCCACAGTAACTAACCCCGGAACATTTACAAACAATACCATAGCTAACCTGGCAACGCTGGCCGGAACTGGTACTCTGATACAAGGTATTGGAGCCACCCTAAACCTTTCGGCAACTCCAACAATTGCAAATCTTACTGCCATTGCTATTGCCAATACCATAAATTATAATGGAGCCGGAAACCAGAATGTGATTGCCACTGATTACTTTAACCTCACCCTGAGCGGAGCCAACACTAAAACACTATTGGCTAACACAACTATCGCTGGCGACCTGAATGTGGTTTCCCCTGTAAACTTCAGCATGGGAATAGTTGCCACCACACTCGATGTAAGCGGAAATTCGACTATTAATGGAACCTTTACCATACCAGGTACCACGGCAAAAACAATAAATATGTCCGGCAACCTCACCGGAACTGGCACCATGGCCATTAGTTCGGGAAGTGCATTAGTGCTGCACCAGATTTATTTAGGAGGCGCCACCAATAGCCTTACGGCATTTACTACCGATGCCTATTCTCACCGTATCCATTACAACAGAAATGGAAGTCAAAGCATGCTGGCCTCAGCCAATTACAGGCGTTTGTCGATAGCGGGTACTGGAACAAAAAGCATGTCTGGCAACATTACAACTGCAGATACCATAAGAGTTGTTGGGGGAACCCTCAGCCTTAACTCCAACACACTTACAGTCAATCAACATGTTTTTATAGAAACAGGGGCCGAATTGCTATTAAATAGCAACGCACGCTTATTAATGGCCAACACACGCATCATCACCAACAATGGCACTTTCAGTGTAAACGGATCGGCAGGCAATGTGGCCGAAGTCAATAACAACGGTGCAGGCAGCTGGTTCTACAATCAGCCAGGCGCCACAGCACTATTAAGGGCACGCTATTACCTTATCGGAAATCTTAACAGCGGCTTAAACATCACTGCCGGAAGTATCGATGGTACCAACAACCTGAGCGATGGTGCGTTTACAGCCGGCACAGGAGCTCAGTCCATTCAACTAACAGGCATCGACCTTACTGGACTGCCCGATGTAAGCAATGTAACTTTCAATGCAGGGCCTACCTATAATGTTTCCCGTACTTCTGGCACTGGTGCCATTAACTTTGTAGATGCCAGCGGGGCAAGGGCAGGAGAAAATTTCGACAACGACAATGGAAACCCGGGCACCCTGATTAACTGGACCAACCCATCGAATACTTATTATTCGAACGGCAACCCCGAAGCAGGACTGGTTACCAGCTGGACACGCAACTCCAACGGCACAGGGCCCAATCCATCGAGTGTGACAAACGGCTTAAACACCTTGATTGTACAAGACGGGCATACCCTGATTGTGGACAACAACGGGAACCTGAACGTATTAAAACTACAAATTGGGCAGGGTAGCTCTGGTACCTTACGAATTGGATCGACGGCTACACAAAGAAGTGTAATTGTGCAGGAATTGCTTGATGTACGTGCTGGTGCTACCCTTAATGCAGGTTCGTCGGGTGCTCCGGCACATACCCTGTTGGTTTATGGCAACATTGTAAACAACGGAAATACCAATTTACGGCCTTCTGCTTCAGATGTGGTGAATCTTGAACTATTCGGAAACAGTATAATTTCCGGTTCAAACAGCCCTGTGCTCAATAACATCACCTTTAAAACCGGAAGCAATACTACCGCTTCTGTTCCTCTTGATATCAATGGAAATGTGTTTTTCGAAACAGGATCGGTATTTCAGGATGGAGGATTAACCCACACAGTGGCTGGAAACTGGTCGGCCACCGGAACGGGAGCCATGACCGGCACAGGCACCATTTATTTCGATGGTCTTGTGAATACCATTAACGATAATCCATCGACTTTAATCATTAATTTCAATAACCTCATCTTCGGTGGTGGCGGAGCTGGCTCCTTTCAGGAAAATGTACAGATTAACGGAAACCTTACTGTAACCAACAACACCAACCTTAATCCCACAACCTTAACAGTGGGTATAGGAGGTAATTTTTTAGTCGAAACCGGATCGACTTACAACCATACAGGCAACACCACTACATTTAATGGAACCAATGCACAATCCATTGACTTCGAAGGTACTGTAAACTTTCTGAACCTTACTTTAAGCAACGGGGGTGCTAATGTAAAAACTATAAATGGGAACCTCCTGGCCACTGGATTGGTTACCATTTCATCTACCGCCACAACCGACGGCAATGGTGACCACATAATTAATGGTGGACTGCGAATCGATGGTACCTGCAACTGGTCTGGTTCAGTGACTTTAAGAGGCGGCAACCTTTCTACAGCCAATGCTTCCAACAGCTTAACACTTGGTACAAGCAGCCTCGTTATTGCTGGTAATGTTGGCTTAACGCAAGCACTGCCTGCTACTTCATTAACCGCAAATATCAACAACAATGTATTCATCAATAGTGGTTATCTGTTATTCAACAACAACACTGCAATTGTTGGTCAGCCAGGTTTCAGCCTAAGTGCTGCAGCAGGTATAAGCATTTATATACGAGGAAGCAATAACTTCCCTACCGGCTTTGGAAGCTATAATTTAAATCCAACTTCGTGGGTGCGGTATGATGCTGCTCTGAACCAAACAATCAGATCCCTTTCTTATGGTAACCTCGAAACCAATGGTACAGGTACAATCAAAACTGCTGACGGACCATTGGATGTAAATGGCAACCTCGATCTAAACGGGGCCACCAACCTTGACCTTCAGAATTACAGCCATA
The DNA here is from genome assembly GCA_016699695.1 of Bacteroidota bacterium. NCBI lineage: Bacteria > Pseudomonadati > Bacteroidota > Bacteroidota bacterium. The sequence continues at coordinate 2,103,911 of CP065006.1, read as the reverse complement.
CTTTTGCCGGCAACATACAAAACGGTACCAACAGTTCAATCGCAGGGAACCTGGCTACCGTAAGCCTCGATGCCGATGATCTCGACCAGATTATTGAGCCAACAGGAACCGGGAACTATTCATTTAACAACCTGACTATTACACTTAACGGACCTTCGGCAACACGCACAAAAACTTTCCAAGCCGGAAGTACCCTCATTCTCGATGGCAACCTGAATATTACAAACAGCGGTGGCAGTATTGCTACCCTGCTCATTGTGAACCTGAACAACAATGCCATAGGAGGCACTCCCAACAACTTTACACTTGGCGAATATTGTCAACTAAACACTAGTCTGGCCGATTTCGGAGCCGGGGTGATGGATAATTTTGGTGGCACCCGTAGTCTGGATGTGAACAGTACCGTTTACTATTCACTAAACGGAGCACAAACCCTGGCCGATGGCTTTACTTATGGAAATATCACCTTTAATGGTGGTAATAAAACAGCCCGCGGGCCGCTTGACATTAATGGCAATATCACAGTAACAGGCGGCACTCCGGTATTTTTCGATGCAGGCTTTAACCATACCCTGGCCGGTAACTGGCTGCTTAACAACACTGCATACTATACAGCAGCATCCGCAACCGGAACCATTACATTCGATGGATCCAGCCAGTCCATTCAGGGTGTTAATTTCAACAATGTAGTAGTAAGCAATACGGGCATTTTGGATGTGGTTACCGACCTGAATATCTATGGAAACCTCACCGTAAACCCGGCTGCCACCATTGATTTTTCGGTACGAAACCTGAATATGTATGGTAATTTCGCAGTGCTGGGCAACGGATTATTCACACAAACCACCGGAACAACTACCTTTAGAGGCTCCACAAATCAAACACTTACTTCTAACAGCAGCAGTTACCTGGGTAATCTTACTATCAATAAGCCCAATGCAGCAGGCTTGCAAACCCTCGCTGTATTAAGCGAGTTGCATGTGAACCTAAATACCCGCATTTTAGGTAATGCCGGCGTGCTGGATATCAGCAACCAAAATATTTACTTATCTGGAAGCCTTAGGCGTGACACAAATTACGTTGAATTAGGCCAAACCTTTCTTGCTGCAGGCAGCAATCTTTATTTCGATGGAGCCGATGCACAATACATTTATAACGAGCATCCGCTACCCTTGATCTTTAACAACATGGTATTTTCGGGTGCAGGCGATAAGGCATTTGGCAGGCAAAACCTCGGATCGATCAATGTAGAGGTAAATGGAAACTTTACTATCAGTGGATCCACAGTAAGCGCTTCCGGCGGAAACTGGGCCAACGTAGACCTTTATATTAGGGGCGATTGGGATAATACAGGCACTTTTCAGCACAACCGCACTGTTTATTTCGATGGAACGGACCAAAACATCAGCGCATCGAGCTTTTACAATGTGAATTTTACGAATTCTGGCACCAAAACCCTTTTAGGGAATATTACCGCCAACCAGGATTTAATTATTTCAGGCACAGCTACCCTCGATGCCAACGACAACGACATTACAGTTTACCGAAACTGGGATAATACAGCCGCTGGTGCCGTATTTCTGCCACGCACTGCAAGCGTTATCTTCCAGGGTGGAAACGGAACCATTTCTACCGGTACCACTACAGGCCCATTGGCAGGGAAAAGCTTCTACGATGTGGAAATCGGAAAAAACACCAATACAGCCAATCTGGCTGGCGACCTCGATGTGAACCATAATCTTGTGATCACTTCCGGAATTTTTCAAACAAATGCCTTTGATTTATGGCTGGCAGGCGACCTGGACAATCAGGCCGGCACCTTCTCGCACAACAACGATGCAAGTATAATCACCCTCGATGGATCTGCTGGAAATTATTCCTTCAATCCGAACCTGGCAGCTTTAAGAGGAATTGTAGTCAATGCTCCCGGAGCAGAATACAGGGTTCAAAGCAATTTTTCCATTACCAATGTAAATTTTGTGCTTACTGCCGGCGACTTTGTATTGAACCGCAACACCATGACGGTAAACAGCAACAACCGCAACATCGTCATCAATGGAGGCACCTTCTTTGTCGATACAGCTTCGACACTGAACTTCAATGGCAATACCCAGTCTGTTGTGAATAGTGGTGGCACCTTCCGTTTAGTTGGTACAACTGCCGAACCTGCGACAGTAACCCGAAATACCGGAACTTTTGCCATCAACCAATCGGCGGGTATTTTCGAAGCCCAATACTACAATGTGCGCAACGGAAACATCACCCTAACCGGGGGTACCATTGATGCAACCAACAACTTCAGCAACGGATTTTTCCTGATGGGTGCCGGCAATGCTTACCTAACCCTGACGGGGCTTGATTTTGCAGATTTTAATCTGCAAAATGTTGTTTTCACCGCCGGGCCAACCTACAATGTATCCCGTACTTCGGGCCTAGGCGTAATAACTTTCCAGGATGCCTCGGGATCTCTTGCCGGCGAAAACTACGACCAGGATAACGGTAACCCTGGCACGTTGATCGAATGGACTTTCCCGGCAGGATTTTTCTGGGATGGCGGTGCACTTACCGAAAACTGGCACGATGCCAACAACTGGTCGGGTAACCTTGTTCCCGGACCAACAGATATTGCTTACCTCGACCATACCTTTGTTCCCGGACCCTATGCAGTAAGAGTGACATCGGCCAATGCCGAAGCTTTGCGTATTTTGCTTGATGCACAGGGAGGAAACGCCATAAGCCTGGTACAGGAAAATGGCTTTGATATGAACATTACAGAGCACTTACAAATTGGGATCAATACTACCTACAGCCTTACCGACAATACCACTCAATTATCGCTTGGAGGAAACTGGGCGAACAGTGGCACCTTTAACCATGGCAGTTCTACGGTTAATTTTATTGGTACAGGAGGAAACAACACTATCAACAGTGGTGGAATAACTGCCGGAAAGGCATTTTACAACCTGGTTATCAATGCCCCCGGAACCAATTACAACCTGAGCAACCCAAGTGACATCGACAACAACTTAACAGTCACTGAAGGTACCTTCAATCTGGCCTCAGGAGCCAATGACATTACCGTGGGTGGCAATTGGTTTATCGACCAGGCCAACGGAGCTATTTTTCAACATGCCACTGCCGATGTAACTTTCGATGGAACCAACCAGAGCATTACCAATGGTACGTTTTACAATTTACTAACTGCAGGAAGTGCTACTAAAACAATTAATTCGAATATCGACATCGACAACAACCTTACCATCGGTGGAGGTACAAGCTTCAATGCCCAGCTCAATAATGTTTATGTAGGCCGAAACTGGGTAAACAATGGCGCTTTTACTCAGACCGGATTAGGAACGGTAATTTTCGATGGTACTGCCGGGCAGAATATCGACCAGGGAAGCAATGCCACGAGCTTTAACCACATTAGTTTCTTTAATGCGGGCGGCAAGACCTTCTTCAACAATTCGAATGTAGCCGAAAGCTTTACTATTAATGGAGGTTCAGGTACTGTAAACCTTAACACCTATCTAATTACCGGCACAGGTACTTCCAATGTGCTTACCAATTTCGGAGTTCTTGAGTTACGAGGTGCCAGCAACTTTCCGGTATCTTTCGAAACCATCAGCATGGCTCCTACCAGCTGGGTTTACTACCAGGCCAATATCAATCAGGATGTATATGCCACCACTTATGGCAATTTGCTTTTAAGGGGAATTACAGCAGTACCCACCACCAAAAGAGCACTTGGCAACCTGGTTATTTCAGGTTCGCTGGATATAGACGATGTGGATTTCACTGTCTTCGATGTAGCCACCAATCAGGCCTATATTACCCTTACCGGTAACCTGGGCATTCGCCCGGCCTGCGACATTATCTGGGGAACCGGCAATGCGACCCTCGAACATGTGGGTGGTGACTGGGCCATTGATGCTGACCTCGATAGCTTAAATCATCTGATATTGGGTGGTAGTGGCGATAAATGGCTGATGGGCAACCTGCTGATTGGGGGCAATGTAACGGTTAAAACCGACATTGATTTTGTCATGTACCAATACTGGAACAATACAATTTTCCGTACCATGCAAGGGCAGGCAAGCAGGTCGTTTATTATCGAAAGTGGCGGACGGGTCTTTAATGCAACCCCTTCTGCTACGGCCCCTGCCATACCGCAAGGTTTTGGAACCTATAATATTGCCGCAAACAGCTCTTATTACCTGAGCAGTCCTGCTGGTGTTGACCAGACTCTTTTTACAGGCAATTCTATCGTCTATGGTAACCTTACCTTCAACAATGTTAAAAATGTAACTTCCGATGGCCTGGCTAACCTGGATGTTAACGGCGACTTTACCATGAACACTTCGGTTTACTTCGATAACGGAAGGAACATCAATGTAGCTGGTCCGAATATTTACCTTACTTTCTATACGCCATCATCTTCATCCATAGTAGTGAATCTCGATGGTTTTGGCAACCAGTATTTGCGCGATGACCAGGAGAACATTCTACTGTTACCCGCCCTTACGCTCTCAGGGTCGGGAGTAAAAACCATTGGCGATGGTAACGATGCTGTAAACGTCGACGGCAACTTTACCAACTCAGCCGGCATTACCGGTGCTTCGGCACGAAATATTGCATTCAACGGAACTAACTGGAATAACAATGGCATTTTTACCCACACAGGAGGTACCCTTACCTTTAGTGGAACCACCGACCAATCGATTAATCCGGGCCCTGCAAATGCACTGAACTATTTCAACAATATAGCTTTCAGCAACGCCACTATAAAAACATTCACAACATATGGTGCCGATATCAATGGCAGCTTTACCATTAATGCAGGAACGGTAGATATGGGTTCGCTGACACACTATCTTCAAGGCTCTCTTATAAATACAGCTGGCGGCACTCTGCTTAGCAGCAATGCGAATCTGATTCTCAATGGTGGTGGCCAGAATATCAATACACCGGCTTTCCAGATCAATGATATCACTTGCCAGGGAACCGGTACGAAGTATATGTTTTCGAACTGGACCATCAACGGTAACCTGCTCATTCAGACAGGTACCACCCTTAACACTTCAGACAATCCATATACTGCCTATTATAATATCTTTATAAAAGGTAACTGGACCAACCAGGGCGGCTTTACAGCCAATACTTCTACTGTTACCTTTGATGGAGCTGCAGGACCTGTGGATATCACCAGCGGTGGATCGAATTTTTACGACGTAGTAATGGCACCCACAGCCGGCGTATCGTATTTGTTACAATCGCCATCGACCCGTTTCAGAAGATCGCTTATTTTAGGCAACAATGCCACTTTAAGTTTAAACTCCAACACCCTAATACTCGGAAGCAACCTTGGCGCAGGAAAAACTTTTACCATCAACGGAATACTTACCGTGAACGAGAATGCTAATATGCTTTTTAACAACCAAGGCTCACAGAGTGTGATGAATGTGAACGCTGGTGGACGCATTAACCTGGTAGGCAGTTCAAGTTCGGATATTGCCACACTTTCACGCGAAGTGGCAGGTGTAGCAGGTGCAGAAACACAAATTAATGTACTGCCCGGTGGTACCATAGCTGCACGCTATTACCTTATCGAATACCTGCAGGATGCCGGAATGAACCTCCAGGTAGGTTCTGTTTTAGATGCCACCAACAACTTTTCGGATGGTACCTGGAGCAACATAAGAACTGTGGCAGGTGTGCGTTACCTTACCATCGAATCGGACTATAGCGGAGGTATTATCTCTAACATAACCTTTAATTATACAGGAACTCCGGTGCAAGGCAGCCATTTCAATGTACGTCGCGAAGCTGCAGCCACACCAGTCGAATTCAGCATTGTAGGGGGTAACCTTGGTGGCTATCTTTATGAAGATGATGAAGAAGCCACTCCTTCGGCCACTACCGGTTTAATTCGCTGGCCCTCTGTTATACTTACCAACTGGACCGGCGCTGTGAATACCAACTGGCATCTGGATGGAAACTGGGATAATGGAGTACCGACCCTCACCATCGATGCCATCATTCCCGACAGGTCGAATGACCCCATTATTTCCAATGCCGATGCAGAGTGTAAAAACCTCACCATCACCACAGGTACACTAGTATTGGATAATAACCGAAACATTACAGCAACCGGCGACATTTCTATCGGCACTGGCGTTAGTGTAGGTATTCTTTCTGTGGCTACAGCGAACAGTGCTATCTATGCTGGTGGTTTATGGACCCGGGGAACAAACGGATTATTCCTTCACGGGAACGGTACTGTAGTATTCAACTCAGGTGCCGGGTCTGCTACCATTCTGCCTCGCACATCAGATTTTTACAATGTTGTTTTCGACAATGCCATTACCAGTTTCTACCTTTCAGGAACTCCCATCAATTTCAGGGGTAAATTTGAAGTGCTCAACGGCAATGTAATCCCTACTACCAACAACTATTTTTACAATGTCGAAGGAGATTTCAACATCAATGGCGGATTGTTCTATCCTACGCAAGGAGCCGTTACACTGGGTAGGGTTACCCTCAATGGAGCAAACCAGGCAGTAACCAGTGGATCATTTTTCGATCTTGTGGTGGCTGGTACAGGAACTAAAACATTTAACAATGCAACCAGGGTTGACGGTGTAGCAACCATTAATTCATCCATGGTAGCTGCTGCAGGTTGTAACATCGATTTTAACGGTAACTTCTACCTCGATGCAGCCGGAAGCTTCAACGATGGCAACGAAACGCATACTTTTGCTGGCTTACGCTGGGATGGTTTGGGAACCTACACAGGCAATGGCACAATTATTTTCGACCGCACGGTAAACGATCAGTCGGTTTTTGCCGGTACTTTCTATAACCTCGATATTAATTGCCCAGGACTTATCTGGCGCTTGCGGAACAACATCACCGTAAACGGCAGTTTTATTCTCCGCCAGGGTACGCAGTATGCTTTTCTATACGACATGCTCATCAACCACCCTGCAGGCACAGGCAGTTTTACCCTGGAAAATACCACACGTTTGTACGTGTCGGGTACCAATAACTTTCCGAAAGGATTTGCCAGCTACAATATGCCGGCTACCAGCACAGTATATTATTGGGGTAGTATTGACCAGAATGTCGATGGTTTGTCGTATGGCAACCTGATAATTAACAATAATACAGTTAAAACTCTTCAGGGAGATATGGAAGTAAAAGGTTCACTTACCTTTAATAATGCCACCCTCGATGTGAGCAATAACAATTACGCCATTACGCTTTCGAGCGCGTGGAACAATGGCGGTACAGGGAACTTTATTTGTCGCCAGGGCGAGGTAATATTGAATGGCACTGTAGCCCAAAATATTACTTTTGCGGCCCTTAATACGAACGAATTTTATAACCTAACCATTAACAATACCGGTTTTGGGGCAGCAGCCAACAACAACACCGCCAATGATTTTGAAGTACAAAATAACCTACTTGTACCTTCAGGTTATTTTAACGCCAACGGGCGCACAATCTATATAGGTGGCGATATGCTGGCAAGTGGAGCTGGAAGCTTCACCAACAATACGGGGACCTATTACCTGAACAGAACAGCAGGCAGTGCTCAAATTGGAGTGAATGGGTCAAGCCTTTTTAACCTTACTATTAACAGTGGTGCAACTTATACTGCTGTCGATGCCTTTAACCTTATCGGCGACTTTAATTTGCTTGCCGGTACCTTCGATGGTAATGGCCAAACAATTAATCTGGGCAATGGTAACAGCGATGTCATCAACATTTTGGGTAATTATCGCATCGGACCGGGTGGATCTTTAGGAATTGGCGATGGAACCACTTTAACCGTAGCTGTAGGGGGAAGTATAGAAGTAGTGGGTAATGCCTCTTCCATTGCCCGTGTATCTCGTAATACTTCAGGCAATAGATATAACTTCAATGTCGATGGAGCTATTGCGGCCCGCTATTATTTGTTCGAATACATGTCTTCCGGTGGTATTAACCTTAGCAGCACTGCACTCATCGACCCTGTAAATAACTTCAGCGATGGTAGCTTTACTCTGGGGGCCAATAGCGGGCAATTGCTTCGCATCGAAAACAACCAGACTTTTGTCGATCCTACTTACATTCACGATGTGGCCTTCCCCGTCAACCCGGGCGGTAGTGCTGCCAACGTAACAAAAACGGGTACTTCGACTGGCATATTGGAGTTCTATAATGCTACAGGGCTTTTTGCAGGCGAAACATACGACAACGATCCATTTAACATCATCAACTGGACCGGCCCTATTGTGCTTACCTGGAATGGGTCGGTGAGTACCGACTGGTTCGATTCGCTCAACTGGACAGCCAACTTTGGCCCTCCCATTGTACCAACAGGCAACGAAAACGTATTTATAGTTCCGGCAACCAATCAGCCATTAATTGATTCCTTGGGTGCCATAACCGGAAACCTGACCATCCAGTCTGGGGCCTTTGTAATACTCAACACTCCTGCTGACGGCGGAGCCACTGACCTTGATATCAATGGCGACCTGACTATCTCAGGTGGTTTACAGGCCAATTCGGCAAACGACTATATTACATGCGAGGGAAGCTGGACAAGAAATGTTACAGGCTCTGTGACCATGAATGGTAATGTCACTTTCGATGGAAGCGGGGGTGCCAAGATTATCAATAACCGGGGTATTGCCTTTGCTAACCTTACCATTGCAGGCACAAGCCAATATCAGCTTGGATGGGCTACTTCCGTAAACGGAAACCTTACCATTGCCAGTGGTTCGACCTTTAGTCTTAGCCCAACCAATTATGCACTCAACGTGGCTGGTAACTGGTTAAACAACGGAACCTTTCTGCCCAATACGGGGAAAGTGACCTTCAATGCTTCTTCAGGTGCACGCAGCATTGATGCAGGGGCATCGGCATTATACGACCTCGATATCAATGCTCCGGGTGTTACCTACACTCTTAGCAATGCCATGTCGATGGCACGCAACCTAAACCTTATCAGTGGTATCCTCGATTTGCAGGGACAAACACTGAACATAGGTGACGGAGGTGTCGATAACCTTACAGTAACAGGCACACTAATGGTTGACGAAGGTGCTGTGCTGAATATGGCCAACAATTCGCGATTGAATGTAAACAGTGGAGGTACACTCAGCCTTCTCGGAACAAGCATATCCAACCTGGCTACTGTTACCAGTCTTACAAGTGGAAGGTACACCTTTAACATCAACGCAGGCGGTAACCTTTCCGCACAATATTACCAGGTAGCCTATACCAATGCCGATGGATTGTATTTACGCAACTCTTCCATCCTTAATCCGGTCTATAATTTATCCGATGGTATCTTTTCAAATGGTTTTCCAGCTTCCGGAATATATATCAGACTTGAAAATGAAATGGCTGAGGACGATACCATTCGCAACGTAACCTTCAATACGGGTCCGCTTTTCAATGTAAGTCGTTTAAGTGGTACTACTGTCTATTACTTTGAAGATGCAGCCGGCCCATTAGGCACTTACGATTTTGAAAACGACCTGGGTGGTCCCGATGCGCTGACAGGTTATATCCGATGGCCCTATCTGAATACCAACATATGGACCGGGGCCACCAATACCGATTGGCATAACAGCGCCAACTGGTCAGCAGGTACCGTGCCGGATATTACACGCAATGCCATTATACCGGCAACCGCTACCTTCTTCCCCAACATATCAGCAGCTCCGGCATTTGCAAAAATGGTCACAGTAAATACGGGTGCATCGCTCACTATATCGCAGAACCTGACCATTGCCGAGGACTTCTTCTACCAGGCAGCAGTAGCTGTAGTAGGCAGTCCGGTAATTGAAGTAGGCGGTAACTGGAGCGAAAATGGAGGCAGCTTTGTACCTGCAACATCCACCGTGCGCATGACAACTCCATCCGGGACATTGGATATAAGCCTCATTAACGGTACGTTTTATAATCTCGAAATCGATGCCCCTGGTGCCGGTTACGATTTAAATAACGTACTGACTATTAACAATAACCTCACCATTGCCAATGGAACATTGAACCTGAGTGGGTATAACCTGAACATCGGAGGTAGTCTGATCAATAGCGATCAATTGGTTGTTGGTACCCGCACAATTACTTTTAATGGTACAGCAGGTTCGCATACAATAAATGCAGGAGGGACTACCCTCTATAACCTTACCATCAATAGTACAGGCACTGCTGCCTATCAGCTTGCAGCCAATACAACAATAAGCAATAACTTTACACTCACAGCCGGATCGTTCGACCTCTCGCCCGATGCAGGTGTAACCAGTTATAACCTTACTGTGAATAACCGTTGGGTAAATACGGCTGGAACTTTTAATGCCCGCGGAGGCATTATTACAGTAGGCGAAAACTGGATTGCCGGTTCTACTTCTGTGTTTCAGGCAGGCACAAGCACTGTGAGGCTTGTATCCAACTCAGGTACACGCACCCTCACACCCAGAGCAAGTAATGCTTTTTACAACCTGCAAACCGATGGCACAGCCATTTTCAGGCTTTCGAGCAACATGGATGTAAACAATAACTTAAACCTCAACGCAGGTACGCTGGATGTAGGTTCCTCCCCTTCTTATTCAATTAACCTCGGAGGCAATTGGGTGAATAATTCAGCTTTCGAAGAAAGAACCGGTATCGTTGTGTTCGATGGTACCAACCAGACAATTACAACCTCCGGAACCGAGACATTCTATAATTTTACCAGCACAAGTGCTAATCTGGTATTGAATAACAATGTACAAATCACCAACGTTTTTAATTTGAATTCGGGCTTTATCAATGCACAGACTAATCTGCTTACATTAGGAACCAGCACCCTTAGCATTGGAATACTGAACTATATTTCTGGAGGCATTGCCGGAGTATTCGAAAGGTGGGTAAATGCTATCGAAACCGACTATTTATTCCCATTGGGAACCTCAACCAATCAAAATCCGTTTGTAGTAAGGTTTATCAGCAACCTTACAGCGGGTTCACTGGCTGGTGAGTTTGTTGCTGCCAACCCTGGCACATCTGGCCTTCCGGTAAACGACGGACTGATACCCATTGACGATGTATTTACCGAAGGGTATTGGCGCCTTGTTGCAAGAAACAGTTTAAGTTCCGATGACTACAATTTATCGGTCAATGGCAGTGGCTTTACCAGCCAGACCTTCGAACCTACAAACCGTATACTTAAACGTACCAACGGTTCGGATTGGGGAGTGGAAGGCACCCATGTCAATGCCGTGGGAACAACAGCCTACCGGCATACACTGACGAGCATAGCTACAACAAATTCCGATTTTTGTATTGGTGTAATCACCTGTATAGGAGGTGCCATTGGTGACATTGATACCGTTTGCGCCGGCGAAGACCTGGTACCATTTATCAATTATGTTTCTCCTACCGGTGGGTCAGGCTATACCTACACCTGGCAGGAAACCAATGTGCTCACTGCTGTGCCGGGCGATGCAAACTGGACCGATATACCTGCTTCGAATGTACTTGCACTTGACTATGGTGTAATTAGCGACACTACCTTGTTTGTGCGCCAGGCTAATGCTACGGGTTGTGGTACAACTTATTCCAATACTATACAAATTGTGACTTACCTGGTACCCGAAACCGGACCACAATATCACATCAGTAATGATTGGGCACCTTAATTGATAACCTTATAAAGAATGAAGCACTTATTCCTGGTCCTTCCTTTCATTTCAATAACAATAATGTCTGCGAATGCTGCTCAATTGAACAATCTGGCAGAATCTGGTTCGATGGATTCTGCCGCTTGCGATATTGTCATTGAGGGATTAGTAAGCAATGTAAATTGCAAAGCTGGCAAGGATGGCAAAATAGACTTAAATGTGAGTGGTACAGGACTTGAGACAATCACCTGGAGCCATGGAGAAACAACTGAGGATGTGTACCAGCTCGAAGCAGGAAGCTACAGCGTTTTAGTGAAAAGCAGCGCCTGCCGCCAAAGTGCAGTATTTGTTGTAAGCGAACCTGAGAATCATTTGCAGATAAGCGAAATACAGATTCAACCACCCACTTGTGCCGACAGGGACGATGCCTCCATTGATCTCCAGATAAAAGGCGGAACGGAACCTTACCTGGTTTACCTCGATACCCTTGTGAGCAATGGAGCATTTTACTCGCTTAAACCAGGTAATTACGCTTTGAAAATAAACGATTCCAAGCTTTGCCGCATCGATATACATGTTGAAATACCAGAAGTGCAGGTCCTACAAATTCAGCTTGGCGAAGATATTGTGCTTCAATCGGGCGAAACAGTAGAAATTGATGCCGGTGCAGGGTATGCCAATTATTATTGGAGTAGTGGGGAAAGAAGCCAGATTTTATTCTTTGCGAAAGAAACAGACAAAATTTATACCGAACAGCTTTCTGTTGAAGTAACAGACTACAATGACTGTACCCACCATTCGAACGTTAAGAAAATTACTGTTTACCCGGCTCAAATCATTGAAAGCGATTCGAACCAAAGGGATAAAGAAACAACCATCGAACCCACGATTTATTCAGAACCAGAAACTTATTCTGCAACAACAACGAATTCTGATACAACGAACTCCACTACTGAGCCCTATTCTGAATAAGCCAGAATTGCAGCCAGACAACGTCCGGCAGTCTGACCATCCCACAGTTCGGGCCGAACAGGTTTTCTTGCTTGCTCCCGGGCAAGCAGGTATTCTGTTTTAATCCGCTCAATATTATTGCCAACCAGCACGCTCACACCTCCATGCTCCTTTAGAGTAACCGGCCGTTCGGTATTCCAGCGCAGAGTAAGGCAGGGCGTTCCGAGTACAGTACATTCTTCCTGCAAACCACCGCTATCGGTAAGCATAATGCGGGCACTCATTGTAAGGCGTAACATCTCGAAATAACCCAAGGGATGCAGCAGTATCAGGTTCGGTGCATTTTTAACCTTGTCCCACAAATCAAATGCTTCCAGTTGCCTGGCTGCCCGGGGATGGATGGGCCACACCAAGGGCATATCTTTGCCTGCCTCATCGATTAAGAATGACAACAACGGCGATAGCACTTTTTTATCATCTACATTCGATGGCCTGTGAAGAGTCATTACTGCAAAGGCATCCTCAATAATAGAATGCTTATGCAGAGCGAATAAAGTGTTCTCTCCAATGATTTTTTCGAAACTGAGTTGAGAAGCTTTCTGGTAATTGGCATCGAGGGTGTCGATCATAATGTTGCCTACAAAGCCTATTTTCTTTGGTGATACACCTTCGCCAATCAGGTTAGCCGACGACAGGCGGTCGGGGGTAAGCAGCAGGTCGCACAAGCGGTCGGTGACCAGGCGGTTAATTTCTTCGGGCATACTCATATCGCCCGAACGAAGGCCTGCTTCGATATGGCAACACTTGATCTGAAGTCGCTTGGCCACTATCGAGCACGAAAGCGTGGCATTGACATCGCCAATCACCACCACCCAATCGGGTTTTTCGCTCAGAAGTACCTTTTCAAATTCAATCATGGTATAGCCCAGTTGCTCGGCATGGGAGCCTGAGCCGATTCCCAGGTTAATGTCAGCCTCCGGTATGGCCAATTCCTCAAAAAAAAGACGCGACATGCGATCGTCATAATGCTGGCCGGTATGCACCAAGGTGTGTTGAATTTTTGATTGTGTGCCGGCATTGTGTTTCTCAATAGCTCTGATAAAAGGAGCTATTTTCATAAAATTGGGCCGGGCACCTACCACCGATAATATTTTCATTTGCGTGTTCGGGTTTTAATCAGGTAGAATTTAATAACATTCTTTATGTTCTGCAACACCAGCTCTTTTACCCAGGGAAGTGATTTTTCAGTCCAGCGTTGCGGATGAAAGGTAAACATAATCTGATCGGGTAAATCCCCCCTATTCGCCGCATTTATAATGTCAATCGTACATTTAAACCTCCAACCAGAAACTTCGAACTTTGAACTTTGAACTTTGTCCCTCACACTCACCTTATCGCCATCCCATCGGCGGCCGGTATCGGTCAGGTACATAACCTGTGAAAAATCGGTATCAAAATAGGGCTCGCCAATAATTCCAAAATCCCTGTAATTGTGGCTTTTCCATAAATCCTTGCTATCGAATTCCGAACGCGGACTGCCATGCATGCAGATAGTTTCAACGGGCACCAGCTTTCGCAAAGCTTCGAGGTTGGTTTTAAAGTCATCAAGGGCCCTATCTAAATTTCCTTTGCAGGTAGTAAGGCATTCGTAATGATATCCTATTTCGTGACCCAGGGCTGCTATCGCTTTAATGATTTCTTCATCCCAGCTTTCGGGCACCGCACGAAAATAGTAACTGCCCCTAATCCCTAATTGATTTTGCATCTGTGCAAAGACCAGCGAATTGGCGGGCAATAAATCCACATCGTGCCGAAGGATGATTGCATTGTTCTGTGGTGTTTTTAAAAATTCTGCATAGGGTTGAAAGGCGTAACCCTGAGCCTGGAGGGCGTAAAGAAGATCTTTATAGGTTTTAAGGGTGAAGTCGCGCATAAATAAATGTTACATTCATAAACCTCTAAAAATATAAAAACCCCACCATACAGGGTAGGGTTTTCAACTAATGAGCTTTCGATTATTTTAACAAAAGCCGTTCTGTCTGCCGGAAATCATCCCCGCTTATTACCAGGGTATAAATACCGGCTGGCAAGTCTTCGCGACTGATTTCCATGTCGTCTGAAGGTACAATAACCTTCGTCATTACCAGTGCACCCTGCGAATTATACAGCTGAAGATGAACCGCAGCTTGCGAACTACCGCTAAGCGAAAATACTTCCGAAACCGGGTTGGGGTATACTTTAAATGACTGGCTTGTCTCAGAATCTGTAACTGATGCATCTGCCGCCTTAAACCTTGATTTTTCAGGCTCGCAACGACCGAGTGTAGCTCCTTTTGCCAGCAAAGCAGGCACGGCATTTTTCGACACACAAATACTGTTACCATTATGGCAAACCGCTACTTTTTTAGCCTGATCTATCCTGTAGAAATAGAGGTAATTGTAATTATTTGTCCAGCCTGTCGGGGTACAGATTTCGAACAACACATTGCTCCACAGACCATAGTTATTATAGAAATAGCTCCGGCGCGAGTCGTTGATATAAACCGGATTGGCTTTATCCGAAGCCGGATCGATTTTGGTGTAAATAATCTGCGACACCTTATTCTGAGCATTGTAGGAGTAGTCCTGAATATTGGTTATCAGCCCGTCGGAAACCCTTTCGAACCGCAGCTGACTGATCAATCCGTTCTGATAGCTGTAATGCCTGTACTGATAATCGTAGAAAATACCGTCTTTGCGTCTTAATTGCCAGATCACGCGCGAGAGAATTCCATTTTGGTATTCATAAATCCAATACGATCCAGGGTTCCATTGCTCAGAACTCCAGCTGCTTATCAGTTCGTTGATGATTTTGCCCTGCTCATTGTAGTCCGATTCCTTTTTCTGGCTATTTACAAGAATTCCTTCCTCCCACTCTACCAGCAAATCAAAATCGTTAATGCCCTGTTCATTGTAAAAGTAGTTCCATTGCCAGACAGAATCGCGGGTACTCCCATTGAGCAACAATAATTTCGATAAATCATCCTGTTCGTAGAAATAGTGCCTGAGATTTTCAGTGACCCAGGTACTGTCGGCAGCATTCCATTTATTGTAGAACATCGAATCGATATGGGCCGGATATTCTTCACATTTTATATGCGTCTGCTCTTTCTGTCCAAAGGCCTGAAGGCCAAGGAAAAAAACCATTACTTTTAAAAGATGTTTCATAATCATAAAATTTCCAATCTTGTGAGTAACAATTCGCGAGGGAAAAGGTTGGAACAGCTAATATGAATTGGCAGAATTGCAACTCATTGCCAATGCAAAAATAAATCAGCAAGAAAGAGAAAACAAAGCGCTAGTCGAATTTACTGGTGGCTTCATCAAATTTTACTCAGCAGGGTATCGACTACACCAAAAAGTTCCTGCTGCACTGCCAGGGATTTTTGCTGATCAAATCCCTTTTTGGACGAGGTGCGCACAAAGCGGACAATTTCATCGCTATCGCGCGAGTGAAGAACCATCTTTTCCGAAAACATCTGCTTGTCGACACCAAGAAACGTTTTACCCGAGAAAAATGAAACCGAAGGTGTGCCCATGACAGCCGCTTCGCGCGAAAAGGTACCCGCCCCGGTTAGCACTGCATTGGAATAATAGCATACATCCAGGCCATTAAGGGGGGCCGGGGGAATAAAAACCTGCTTGTTCTCATTATAATATGCCTTATCGGCAGCATAGCGGGGTAGGTATAGTACATTAAACCCCGACTTTACCAGCTTATCGATTAACTCCGGAACAATGCTCACCGCACCATCGGGAACATAAGATGCCTGTAGATTTTCTGGCCTTACGGTCACAAACTCTTTAAAAGGTAAATTATCGAGGAAAGAAGGATCAGGCTCATAGCCAGCTGCATAAATGTTTTCCTTGAAGCCCGGATAGGTAATCAATTGCTCTTTTTTAATACCCATCCTGTACATGGCTTCGCGGTCGATAAATTCAGGAGAGATCACAAAGCTTGCAAATTTGCTGTAAAGCCAATTGGGCGAGATGTCGTTGTCATCGAAAACCAGCGACATTTTCCGCTTCAACCAACTAGCCAGCGGGGCTTCGTAATTCGAAGAAAGACTGACATCGAAGTCAGATATCTGGTTGAGCAATAGCATTTCGCGTGAAAGCAAACTGTAAAGTTTTGAAACCCTGTTTTTGCCCCCATGTTTTCCTAATACTTTTGGATGTAAGCCTTTGACTTCTGCCAGTTTCACCGTTTCGACAAATTCACGGGCAGTTATTAGCACGCTATTTTCGGGTTGGCTGTAGTGCTGTATCAGAGGGTAATAAAAATTAACGTGTGGCGGATTGGTAAAGTCGAACCAGAGTTTCATAAAGAAAGTGTTGAGAATTAAAGAATTTTAGCCACGATGGTAGACCCTGCATGCACCTGTTCGCCTTCTCTTACCATTATCTCACAATTGCGCGGAATAATAAGGTCGGCCTGCGAACCCCAGCGGATTTTTCCAAAAATCTGGCCACGGCTAAGCACCTCCCCTTCTTTCGACATTACAATACAACGGTTTACGCCGCGGGCTGCAATTTGCACTACGCCAGCTTTTACGCCGTCTTCTCGCTCAAAAACAGTAGTATTGCGTTCGTTGGTAAGGGTCGATTCGGGTGTGTTGAGCCCTATGGAGGTGCCGGGGGTATGTTTCACCATAATCACCTTCCCATCGATGGGGGCACGGTTGAAATGGACATCGAAAAGAGTCATGGCAATACCAATCAGGTAGCAGGGTTGTTCTAAAATATCGGTTTTGGTTATCTCGCTGATGTGGGCAACCCGCTTTTTCTTTATTGTAACAGGTATCTGATTCGTCTCCAATTCTTTAATGTAAATAACGCGTCCATCGGCAGGGGAAACAATGTCGTTGCGCTCGCCAGGAATAATACGTACCGGGTTTCGGAAAAAACGGTACAGAAAGAGGGCGATAAAAAGCACCAGCACCACAAAACCGCTCACAAAAGGAGTCATCAGCCAAAGAGGCATTGAAATGTACTTGTAAATTAGCAGATTAACAACCGATGAAACAAGGCCAAGCCACACATTGTCGGTATATAGGAATTTGCGGTTAAATCCACCTTTGGCTACCCAAAAGATAAACATGGAGGTTGAAAGCAAGATGGTTGTAAGAACAATGATTATTTGTTCCATCGTAAGAATAATTTTTGTTTTTCGTTCACCAAAGTTAACTGTTTTGGGGGAAAAGCAGCACTTACATATTATGGTTAGTAATGAAGTAGTGAGTTTAAAAAATTATTCCAAGCATCACCCACCCCCGGCCCCTCCAGGGAGGGGAGTCAAGACAAAGAAAAATTATCCGGCTGGTGTTTCATCCGTTTTTTCATCCGTAAAATACAAGCACTATTTTCATTTATATCCGATCAGCCATTCCCCTCTTAGGAGGGGTTAGGGGGGGTTTTGCTAATTTATAGTATTAAACAAAACTCGGTTTACATGTATTGCATTTTGTTGTTAAAACAACCCACCCCCGGCCCCTCCGGGGAGGGGAGTCAAGACGATGTAAAAAATACCCGGTTGCTGTTACACCTATTTCTTCGTCAATAAAATACAAGCTGTTTTTTCATTCATAACCGCCTTTCCATTCCCCTCCCGGGAGGGGTTAGGGGTGGGTTTTGTTAATCTATAGTATCAAACAAATCTCGTTTTACTTTTATCCTGCGTTTTGTTGTTAAAACAACCCACCCCCGGCCCCTCCAAGGAGGGGAGTTCAGACGATGTAAAAAATACCCGGTTGCTGTTACACCTATTTCTTCGTCAATAAAATACAAGCTGTTTTTTCCTTTATATCCGCTTAACCATTCCCCTCCCGGGAGGGGTTAGGGGTGGGTAAGTCAGTCCATATCAACCCCTTTTATGGGCAATATAAAATACCATGAAGGGAAAAACCAGCCCGGGCAAGGGATCGCTCCACGAAAACACCGCATTCTTTTTGCGCATCCACATCGACCTTAGGTAATCTTTCAAGCGAAGTTGCCTTTTCATTAGCGCTTTGAGGGCAAAAACAGTATCGGTAAAGTAATTCATCCATCCCAGGTTAAGGGTATAACTTTTTGGGTAATCCATGGCAATGCCCTGCAGGTAATTATACACCATCAGGGTGTGGTTCACTCCGCAGGCTTTGGCAAGCCCCACCCACAGCCAGGTTCGTGGGTTGATTTCAATTAGTTTATACTGCTGGTCTCGTTCATCGAATAAATATTCCACTTCGCACACTCCGGTATAGCCCAGTTGTTTTAAAAGAACAATACTCTGGCGATGGCATTGTTCATTGTACACACTTTTTGCAAAGGTGCCGGTACCATATTTTACCGGATGTTCACGTATTTTAATGCCCGACCAGTGGGCTTTGATTTCGCCCCCAATGCAAAAGGCAGTAAACGAAATAACCTTATGGGCCGGATGAGAAGGAATCAGTTCCTGTATCAGAATATTTTCCGGTGGAACCCTGGAAGCAATATCAGGCAGAATGGCCTTCAGTTCGGCCAAAGACTCAGCTTGTATGGCCTTTGCACGCAGGTTTTTGTAAAAACTTAACCCCGCCCTTCCTTTTACCAATACCGGGTAACGAAGTCTACTGCCAGCCTGATCGACATTGGAATAAAAAATGGTTTCCGGAACCGGAACCTTGCAGCTGCGGGCTATCTCAATTAACCGGCCTTTATCGATGATATCTGTAAGTTGATCAGGAGCGGGCACCACGGTTTTATAATAAGTTTGAATAATACTGAGGTTGTTCGAAAGGTTTTCGACAATATGGTCGTTGCTTGGGATAAGCACCCAACCTGCAAGATTTTCTTTTTGTGCCAAGTCAACCAGAAACTGAATAAAGTCGGGCGACCGAAAATCGGGACACAAAAAAAACTTCTTGCAATGGCGCGAATACCTTGCCAGGCAGTTGTTTGTATCGACCACATAAACGGGGATCCCTGCTTCGCCCAAAGCTCTGGTATTCGAAAGACCCTGCACATGGCCTTCGAGAACGAGGGCTCCTGTTTTAATCCTTTTCATCTGTTTCTAAAATTTCAGCAAGTGCAAGCAGCATCCATGCCTGCGCCCAGCGCATAAAAGGAATTTTATTAGTATACCAAGCATACTTCCGGTAGTAAAAATAACCCTTTTCTGACTGCATGTTTTCGAGGGTATACCGAGCAATTTGATGCGCAAAAGCTGCATAACCCGGGTTGAAATGCTGTAAGCGTGAGAAAGTAATGATACCCTGGCTCTGGTTGTGAATTTCCACTGGCCATTTATCAGGTACACGCCAAAGGCTTTGCCCATTTTCCAGAAACTGGTAATGCCGATAATAGGCTAATCCTTTAATAATTGCCGTTTGCATTTCGGGTGATTGAAGTCCGGCCAAGGTAGCCAGGTTATGCAGTGAGACCAACACAAAACCCTGATGAAAATCGATCTGCTTGCGTTCTTCACCAGAAGTAAGGTTCATACTATAATACCATTCCCCACCAGGTTTTTGCTTCGACAGCACAAAATTTGCTGCTTTTTGTATATTTTCATGGTAGCGCATTTTGCCTGCTACCTTGTCTGCTTTTGCTAATACCTCAGCAGCGAGCAAACTGGCATTGTAGCAACAATCGGCCTGCAGGTGGGTGTAAGAATAGGCTATTCCCGTTTCGAAAACAGTGACCGGAATGTCCTTCTCGATGTAATGAGCTGCACTGGTTATAGAAGCAGCCGCTTCCGGATCACCCGTAAGCAGGTAATATTCATAAATGCCGTCTACTACAAAGGAGGTTACCACCACCGAAGGAGTATAGGCTTTGAGGTAGCTGCCCGGCGATGCCCAGTCGAAATTATAACCCCAGGCATAGCCTGAATAACCCTTGGAATAGTTTTGCTTTAGCCAATTGAACAGCCACTTAGCTTGATCTAAGTATTTTTCGTTTTTTATTTTTCTATAAAGAAGACAAAAAGCTTTAAGAAAAAGCCCTGCTCCCTTTGGATTGATACCCTTTTTGATACCCATAAAAGGTCGAATATGATAAGGGTTGCGCTTTTGTATCTGAATGGCCACCGGTGGACCCCACTTTCCAAACCAGCGAAAGGGTATGGGCGAATTAAGAGTGTCGTAGGGGTCGTAACCCTGAAAACCCTGTGCTATGCAGTAATCTGCCAGTTTATCGATGGCTGTTTGAATCATCCAATAATTTTTTATAATGCTGCTCAACTCGTCGGCATACTTCGCCGGCATAAAAGCGCCCACGGGCATATTCATAATTAAACTGACTGATTGCTTTGCAATGTTCTGGTTTATCGATGAGCATTGCCATGAGCCTGGCCAGGTTGGGGGCAGAAATATCGGTGGTAAGATAACCCATTTTGTGGTCGATAAAAATATCGGGAATCCCTCCTACCTTGCTTGTTACCACGGGCAGACCGAAAGCCAGGGCTTCGAGCACTGCATTGGGCATTCCTTCGAAATACGAGGGAAAAAGAAACAGATGGGCTTGGGTAAAGGCCTTGATCTTTCCGGTACCCGACACATGCCCTTCGAGAAAGATCTCGCGGTTTAGTTGTTCGCCGATAAATTGCTCCACTTTGCTCCTTTCTGAGCCCGATCCGCAAATACGCATACGCACCCATGGGTGTGTCTGTTGCAAAATTCTGAACGCTTCGATGGCCTCGTAAATACCTTTTGTTTTTTCGAGACGCGACATAAACAAGATTTCAAACTGGTGATTTGAATTATACTTTGCCAGGCTGCTTTCGAAGTCAAATCCATTCAACAAGGCCTCATCCACCAAAGTAGTTTCAACCTCCACAGGGCCCTGGTAACCCCACTCACGTAATTGAGCCTCGAGCTTATGCGACAATACCCAGATCATGTCGGCTTTCAGAAATGTGTTACGAAACAATTTCCACAACTTCTTTTCGACTTTAAGCATTACAGCTTCGTCGATACCCCGAAAGAAAACCAGGTATTTTTTGCGAAAATGTTTTGCCAAAAGAATAAAACCCGCATCGCGCAAGATGCCGGTGAAACCAAACGAAGTATTGACATGTATAAGCTGGTAGCGATAAAATAGAAGTTGAAAAACAAAGCAAAGGTAGTCGAATAGCTGCACCAAGGGATAAAGCATTCGGCTAAGTAGCGACTGCTGGTTGCGCACCCCGCGGACAAAATACCTTATGTTAATGGTATAATAGGGCTTTATTGTCTGGTAATAATGACCTACCCCACCCGGAGAGCGGGGAGAAGGAACCAGGATGAGGATCTTTTTTTTTCTCATTTACATGTCAGTTTCTCAGCCACCTAAGCTCCAAAAAATTTTATTGTCTTTGTTCTTCCTTGGTGTTCTTGGTGTCTTAGTGGCTATCCTTTTTCTGCCACCAAGGCTCCAAGGCACCAAGAGAACCTATTCGTGGTGTTCCCCCCTTGGTGTTCTTGGTGGCTTAGTGGCTATTCTTATTTCGCCACCAAGGCTCCAAGGCTCCAAGAAATGCTATTTTCTTTGTTCTCCCTTGGTGTTCTTGGTGTCTTGGTGGCAATCTTTTACCTCTTGAGCCTTATAATTTCTAAACAATAAATCTTCTTATCCCTTCTTTCATTTTTACAACATTAAAATTAATCAGGTATCCTAATCTTTTCCCTGTAAGTTTTAGATGACTTAGCAGTTGGGCTTCCCATACAGGATTAACATTATCCATTGCTTTGAGCTCGCATATAATGCAATCTTCAACCAATACATCTAAACGAAGGCCTTCATCAAAAACAATATTATCATATTCGATTGGAATGCTAACTTGTCGTTGAAACTTTAAACCTCGTTTGGCAAGTTCATGACAGAAACACACCTCATACACCTTTTCCAACAAACCAGGACCCAGATTCTTATGAACATTAAAAGCAGCATCAACCACTATTTTACCAATTCGATCTATATGTTCAGGCACCGGAGAATATGAATTTGTTTGCATAACTTTAAAATTAACCGATGTATTTTTTAATATAAGCGGTGGCTAGTCTTTTCGCCACCAAGGCTCCAAGAAATGCTATTTTCTTTGTTCTACCTTGGTGTTCTTGGTGTCTTAGTGGCTATCCTATTTTGCCACCAAGGGCTCCAAGACACAAAGGAGCTTAGGCTCCAGCAACATTTTTTCGCTTCATGAATTCAACTATGCTGTGCACATATACTTCTTCAACCGAAAGATTGTTCTCTTTAATTTCCCAGTTTCCATTGATGTATTCATAGTAATCTTTGCTCTTCTGCTGGGTATAGGTACCGTAATGGATGGCCTGGTATTCGAATACATAACCCTTCGACCCATCGTAACCGAAATCGATGGAAAGATTGGGCACTTCGAGAGCCCTGTAATAATCACGCACAAATGGAAACATTTCAGACGGAAACTCTGCTTTACTACCACTCCGGTAATCTATTCCACTGCCACTGGCCCTGAAATCATTCACCCGCACACTGCGCTTAAGAATGAAATACTTTTCGCCATAAATGAGAATTTTCCAATCGTTTTTAAGTTCCGGCACAAAAGGCTGAATAATAAATTTATTTTGATAGGCCGATTCGTGGCCATACCCTTTATGTATTTTGGTCCGTATCCATTCTTTTAATTGAACAGGAAGGATGAAACTGCTACTGGACTTTTTCGCCTTTTTAAGCAACTCCTGCGCATGGCTGGCTTTAAACACACCGCGGCTTTTGGCCCCCGCAGCCATTTTAAATACGCAAGGAAAAGAAATCAGTCCCTTTCCAACGGCCTGTTCCAGTTCGTGAAAAGTACCAAAACAATGACCGGGCAAGGTCTGCAAAGTAGCAGGCAACACAGTCTGACTCAGCACTTCCATAAACACCTTATTGTTGTTGGCCCGAAGGAAACCCGGTTGCGGGAATAATATTGCTCCTGCCAGATGGAGGCCATACACTATATCTTCGATGAAACTTTTATACAAGAGCTTGTATTCTTCCGAAGAGGAATACAGAACTATCTTTCCTTTCCAGTCGATACCGGAAAACGACACCTCGGATGCCTTTAGGAATACGGCGGTATAGCCCTCTTTCTCAAATAGAACTTTTATCAGTTCCTTGTCGAAACCTGAGCGGTAAGGCACTGCATCGAACTTCGAACCGAAGATGCCTTTATAATCGGTGAGGCAATAAATGGGTATCATAAACAATAGATATAAAACCGGATACTAAGGTAATGAAAAGCTTCTACGCTGCTAATGTGGATAGCATGTTATAAATAGCCGCATGCAAAAATACAACCTGACAAATAGTTAAAAAAGCACCACAAAATTGGCTAAAATGTAAATTGGTGTTAGGGAACAAAAGTTGCAATTCGAATATAAAGTACATCTATTTGTACCTAATTAATAATCAACAAAAGCAAAAGGCATGATTGCGGCAAATTTTTCTGAGTTTAGGACTCAATTAAAAAAATACCTTGATGATATCGAGGATAATAATGAGACTCTGATTGTAAAAAGAAAAACAGGTAAAGGTACTGTCATGATATCCCTGGATGAGTATAACTCCATCATGGAGACGGTTCATCTGTTAAGCTCCAAAAGCAATGCTGACAGATTGTATGAATCGATACGTCAGATGAAAGAGGGAAAGACTGTTGTAAGTGATTTGATTGAAGAATGACGCGGATTACGTTTTCTAAAAATGCCTGGGAAGATTATCTATCATGGCAGAGAGAGGATAAAAAGATACTCCGAAAAATGTATCCCTACTACCAAGTAGGTCATGGTTAGATGTTGCAGATAAGTTTACTTTGTGTTAGCTTGGGTAACTACAGCTTAAAATTTTGCGGCAACAAATCGGTTAGTTGGTTTACTTTATAGTTGGGTATAACTTCCAATACTTTTCTTAGCCATTCAAAAGGGTTTATATTGTTCTTTTTACAGGTGCCGAAGAAAGAATAGAACATGGCAGCCCTTTCAGCTCCTCTTTCGGAACCGGCAAACAGGTAATTCTTTCTGCCAAGGGCTATTGGTCGAATAGCATTTTCAGCCAGGTTATTGTCTATTTCCAATGAACCGTCATTTAAGTATGCCAATAAATTATCCCAACGAGGTATGCAATATGCCAGTGCTTTGCCTAAGGCCGATTTTGGCAATTCGGTTTTATATGTTTCAACTATCCACTTGCCCAATTCGTTGAGTATGGGCAGCGACTGGTCAAGCCTGAGTTCATGCCTTTGCTGCTGGGTAAGGTTTTCATCTCTGGCTTTTTGTTCTATGGTATAAAGTTTTTGGAACATGTCCATTGCATATTCAGCCTTGGGTTTATCATAATCCAATGCTTTTTCGAACCCACGCCGGGCATGCGCCATGCAATTTAGCAGGGTAATATGTTCTTTCTTCCCGAAAATGTCATATACGTTATAGCCATCGGTTTGCAAATAACCTTTGAAGTTTTTCAGGAGCCTTGTTGGTCCTTCCCGGGAGCGCCCATTGTTATAGTCGAAGAATACAGTCTTTTCAAGCGGGCTGTAATATATCCAGTGGTAACCACGGTGTGTTTTCCCCTTTTTCGTTTTATCTAATACCTGAATAGGGGTTTCATCGACCTGTAAGTAGCCTTGCGAGAGCACCCTGTGTTTTAAGGTATCATAAAGTGGTTCCAGTAAATTACATATCGATTCCTGCCAGCCATTAAGGGTCGAGGATGGCATGTGAATGCCTTCTCTTTTAAACCGTTCTATTTGCCTGTAAATAGGCAGGTGGTCTACAAACTTATCAACCATGATCTGTGCCAGTAAACCAGGGCCTGCTATGCCTTTTTCGATAGGAAAGGTTGGCAGGTCGGCTATAATGCCTACATGGTTTAAAGCAGTTTCATCGGTTGGCTTTATGTATCTTGGACGGATAAACCGTTTGATGTACAGTTTGGCCGGGACAAGTTCCAGTTGGTCGGTTACCTCTTTGCCAATGCACTTTAACCCTGTTGTATCTTCTTTAGGCTCTATAACTATCTCTTCAACTGGTAAATGTGATGGCAGGGGCAACCTTCCCGGATGTTCCCTGTGGGTATTTTTCGACCGTACATAACTGATAACCTCCTGCTCTTTTTCAGGGGCTTCTTCCACTTTCACATCAAAGGGCAAGGTAAGTTGGGCTTCGTCGGCGTTGCGGATGAACCTTTCTCTCTTTGCCCCGAAAAGCAAGCGGTTCATCTGATCAATCTGGAACTGCATTTGGCTGATTTGTGACTCCAAATGGTTTATCTGAGATTCTTGTTTTTTGTTTATCTCAACAAGCTCTTGAAAGCTTATATTTTCGGGTGTCAAAGTCATGCCCCAAAAGTATGCAAATAGCTTTGCAGTAAAGGTTTTTGCCCACCTTTGTTATTCACTATGTTTCAAGGCTTTGTTAATAAATATCAGGAAACCAGGCTTGGCTGGTATTGCTTTCTTCGTTGGATGTTTTTTATACTTAACCCATCCACTATCATTACCATTTGGGTATAGCCTATGGTTATGCTGCCAACGTTGGCATCGTAGCTTGGAAGTTCGAATGTGCCTTTCTCAAGCCTTTTGTAATAAAGTGTAAAACTAATGCCCTGCCAGTGCAATAGCTTTATCTTATTTCGCTGCTTATTGATGAATATAAAAACATCCCCACTACATGGGTTGTTTTCCAGGTTGTTTTGCACCAGTCCGGCCAGGCCATCAAAACTCTTGCGCATATCGGCTTACTGGCTGAACAGGTGGAACTTATTGGTGGATGAGAGGGTAAACATTTGCTTATAGCTTTATTAGTCCCCGTAATTGCTCGATGCTCGTAGTGGTAGGGCAATTTACAACAACCCCATTTGGATAGCTTATAGATATCATCCCGGTATTGGATTCCGGCAGGTGGGTAGTGATAGTTTGAGGTATATGTACAGGTATAAATGACTTTGTTGATCCTGGTTTTTTACCATGTCTATCCTTCTGGTATTTATTAAACCAGTACTTGAAGGTACTATAGGAAAGATGGTTTTGATTACAATAGTTTTTCTGCGATATCCCGCTTTCTTTCCATAGCTCTATTGCCATGTACATCTCTTCCTGTGTATACTTCTGGTTCTTTCTCATGCCCCAAAAGTATACCCTGGCTATATATTTTTATATACCTACTTGGTAGTAGGGATACCGAAAAATCAATGAACTTGTAAAAGATATTCAAAGAACTCCTTTTGATGGGAAAGGGAAACCTGAAGCATTAAAATATGATTTGGCTGGTTATTGGTCGCGTAGGATTGATTTGGATCACAGACTGGTTTATCAATATCGGGATGAAGAAATTTTAATCTATAGCTGTCGGTATCATTATGAGAAATAGTTTGACCCTATCAGCTGTTGAATCGCAAGGAGTTAACCCCCTTAAATGCTGAAACAGCTAGCCTTAAAGCCAATTCACTTACCCATTGCCTTAATTTTATCAAGTGATAGGATAAGAGCAGCCAACCGGTATAATTGATGTTTCTGACGAACCGTAAATGACTTATCGATTATTTTATCCATATCCTTGTTTAAATACGGGCATGGTTTTTCTAATGCTGGCCAAAGAATATTTTTGTACCACAACAAATAATCTGTTGTGCGTGTATACTGCTTGTTACTTTTCCGAAAGGCATGTACCAAAAAATAGTAATAGGCTGCCAGAGGCCACAAAAAAATACTGGAAAGGTCCTTTACCCTGTATAAGCGGTCGAAACGGGTTGGCTTTAAGGCAGGGCACAAATAAGCAATTGCCCTGGCAAAGAGAATTTTTGACTTCACATTCCGCAATGGATTTTGCTTAAAGAGAGCTTTTCGCAAGAAACTTATCTGCGAGTTGAGCAAAAAATTAAGAAAATCAGCTTGTATAAACGGAACTGTTACATTAAAGGAAGCTTTAAACACTTTATTTGCCGCACCAAAGAACTTCGCATATTCTTCGTTAATTACAAATTGCAGAATATTTAAATTGTTTTCCTGCACAAAATAGGGACTAAGTGTTTTTAAATAAGCCTCAGAAAATGAGTTGATATAATCTGTATTAAGCATTCCTGTTGAATGAATGGCTTCTTCGAAATCAGGTAATAGTTCGCGGTAGTCTTTAGCCTGTAAAAGACGTGCTGCAAAACGAGTAAAAGTAACTTCTGCACCCAGTGCCTGGCCATTAATAATTTCACCCCCCATAAAACCTATAATCAAATTCGCGGGAGGCATGTGCGCTGAATACTGTTCGTATTCGACAAGGTTAAAAAAAACAGGATTATCGAGGTTTTTCTCCAGAAAGTGCTCAAATATCACGGGTAATTGTTCTAAATAGTGCTCATCGAGTAAAAGCGAGAGCTGCCCTTTGGCAAATTGTCCAATAAAGGACTTGAGTGTTTCTGATTCAATATTTCCAGGCTGACCATAGGTTATTGTATTAATATCCTGTTTGTTATGTACCAAACTCGCCAGGATAGCCCTTGAATCGAAGCCTCCTGTCATGGAAATAAAATTGGGGATTTCTGTTGAAATTTCTTGTAAAACAGCTTGCTGCAATTTTTGTGCAAACAACTGACTATTGATTTTATAACTCTTTGCAGTTAGTTGAAAATTGCCGGCATAATTATAAGGCACACTCCATTCGGTTTCTGACCCGCCTGATAATACTACCCTTGAACCACCCGGCAGTCGTTTCACATCTACCAATAATGTGCGATCCAGGAGCGTATAGTTAAACAACAGAATATCGAGCAGGGCAAAAACATTTTCTTTTTTGCTTGAATGTTCTATCAGATCTCGAAATTCTGAGGATAGATAAATCCCATTATCCTTTTCGAGTAAAAACAGAGAATAGAACCCAAAAATATCGGTATAAACGTAGAAAGACTTTTCCTTTTTATCCGCCAGTAAAAGGTATCCATTGCTCAGGCTTTTAATGTGGATTTCAATGTTTTGTCGTGTAGGATCTGCCGATACAGCTGCATAGAATGTTTGGTTTACATCGCCTATAATTAAGCGTTCATCGGTTTCGATCAGAACTTCGCGGTGAAGGTTTTTTGCATCCGGTGTGTAATGCAAATAATACCCTTCAAGAAAAAAATGATGACTGTGATTGCTCTTCCCTGTTTTGCTAAGAAAAAAATGCATCTGTTTTACGTATTTTCTTTTTGGTACAATAATTTACCCCTTACCTCCCGTAAGCGTTCAGAACGCACAAAACCCATAAGCGCTCCTAAAAGCAAAAAAGCAATGGAACGGTAAGTGATAATATTGATGCTGCCATTGATGGACACAAACACCAATATGAGAAAAATGGCAAACATCGCTGCTTTGTATTCAGCATACCGGGCCTCATCGGGCACCCTGTAAAGCCAGAGAAATAAAGTTAAATAAATAAAAACATACAAGATTATTCCAAAAATACCTACTCCATAAAACAATTTTGCAAAATCGGTGTGGTACATTCGGCCTGCAATAGCCTTGTCGCTGATGTTTTCGGCAAAAATTTTATTCCCTAATCCAAATAGAATCCTGGCGGGTTCTTCAAAGCTGGTTATTTGTTCCCATATTTCGACATTTTCGAGGTATCGCCCTTCTGTTTTATAAAAATCTTCTTCAAAGCGTCCTTGCTTTTTTCTCATCTCAAATCGTTGCAGCAAAACCTGTTCGTACAATGGATAAGTAACTAACAAAAAGGCTATTAATAAAATAAAAACCTTAATTATTTGCGCCTTATGACGATGAAAAAAAAGTAACCCAAACAAACCAATTATGGGTATCATAATCACTGTTCGACGAATGGTAAGCAACATAAAAATATAAAGCACAATGCTTAGTATGGGCAACAATATTTTCTGGTACTTTGGCGGCTTAGTTTTTAAAATCAGAGGCACCAGGGCAATTACAATACCCGGCCCATACAAGCCGCTACTGCCAAGCAAACCGATAACATCCTCCTCTACATCATTTTTACCAAGGTAATCAAACGATCTCCCGATGCCAAACAAATAGCCCAATGAAGTAGCTACAATGGCTACTACAACCACCCAAAACAAACTGTGCAGAAGGCGAAACAATTTTTGCTGTGTATTAAAATAATTATAGGCTACAATAAAAGTGAGCATTGAAAACACAACCTGTATCACGGCCTTAAAAGAGTATAATAACTCGGCGGACTGTGTAAGCAGAAAAGATATCCAGAAGAAAAAGAGGTAAAAAGGCAGAAAAAAGCGGTTGGTGGTTATGTATTTGTGTGCGGAAAAAAAGTAAATAAAAAAGACAACGCCCCTTACATAGGCTGGGATACCAAATCCAACAAAGACGTTAAATGACATATCCATGCCAAGTCCGAAAAATGGAATGAAATATATAAAATCAGCACGTTTAGTAATGACCCAATAAAGGAGAAAAAGAAAAAATGCATATAGAATAATTTCTCCCATATTTTAGTCCAACACAAAGTATTTATTAATGCCTTGTTTTACAATAATTTCTTCAATAGTAAGAGTAGAAATTTTTCCAAGTAAATTTACTTTTGATTCAAAAAAATCAAAAGTAAATTTACTGCATTTCAAATGTGTCTTTATTAATAAGTTCATTGTAAAAGTCTTCAAAAAACTTCCTATTTTCATTGATCATTATTTCAGGGGCTGAATATATTGAATTACACTCACCATTAGGAGTTGACAGCTTAATTCCCTTAAGCATCTTAGTTCGCTCAAAAAAAGTGAAATAAACCAATTTAAATAGTTCATTTCGGTCGATTTTGAAAACGAATTGACCAGAAATTAACTTTCCTAAAGTTTGAAAATATTCTTCATTACTGGATGGAGACAATATGAAGGAATGATTCCTATAATATGGCATGCCTGCAACTAAACAAGGTTTACCTAAAAAAGCTGTTTCTAATCCAATTGTGCTTGAGTAAACCATTGAAAATTCCATACCCTTTAATAAAACATATGAATTGACTTTATCGGTTGAATCGAGAAGAATAATGTCATTTGTCTTAATGTGTTTTTTTATTCTATCGCCCATAAATTCAGCAGTTGCTGTTCTATGCTTAACCTCTGCAGGATGGACTCTTATAACAAGCGTTAAACCATTGACACTTCTTTCCCAAAAATCAATAACTGAAATAATCCAATCCTCCATATCAATAAAAATGTTGTGCTTGCTTAATACAGCAGTATCAATATTAAGATTTGTAAATAGGCAAGCGTAACGTTTTACTCCTTTAAGCTTGTCCGTTTCGTGTTCAGCATTCCATTTGGTATATATACCATTTCCTGATTGCAAACTGGAGAAAAATTTTTCTACAGCATCTATTATTTGTTTATTTAGTATTGTATTTTTTTTAAAAACGGACCACTCATTAGGCCAGGATAAATTCATAACCTCATCGTTTTTTTTGTAAATAACACTATTGCTTCCTGTAAATGTCTCATAAGTAATGTAATTTACATTATTTCTGTGGCAGAACTCCCTATATATTGACTCGAATGCAAGAGTGCCATTTGCTAAGATTGAATTATTAATTAGCCTTGTTTCAAATAGCTTCTTTATAATTAGAAAATGCTTAACACTGGCTTTTAGTATTTTTTTGTATATATCAATTTCATACGGAACATTATAAAATTTACCTTGCAATAAATAACGTAAGACGTTTTTCTCAGCAACAACCCCAATTCCAAAACCGGAATACTCAAAATTCTTGCAATCAGTTAATGACTCTATTTTTTCAATTATAGCAATTTGTTCAATCCAATAGACTTTTAAATAATCATCAAAAAAATCATTCATCATCAGAATTTCAATTCCAGTGCTTTTACGGATTTTATTATAACCATGAAAACACTCTCTACAAAAATTGGGATTCTTTGAGCGATTTTTGAAGTAGGTCTCTTTCATGCAAATTTCGACAGAAGAATTACAAACAAACAATATAGGCTTAAAACCTTTTTGCTGAAAGTATTTTGAGAATAAAAGATTTAGAAGAATAAAATTACTATTGGCACCTACTTGTGTTGGTATTAAAAGTATTTTGTCTCCTGTATTTTTAGTAAACTCACCTTTGAACCATTTAGCAAAATCTCTATGTTTTATAAATGTATGAACACTCTTATTGACACCAAATAACCTTATTATCCAATCTATTGGTTTCTCAAAAAAAAGAATTATTTCGGAGTTACCTATAAAAGCTATTAAAGGATAGAATATTAGTTTTAGATAATATGTTTTTTTTAGGAACTTCCTATTCTTTCTTTTTATTACGTCCGAATGATTCATCTATTTTAATAGGTATTTAGTAGTTTCCTTTTTGTAATAAAATATGCAACTGCAAAATAAATTATGTCGATAATAAGAATAGAATACGCTAAGCCTTCTATTTTATTTGTAAAATATACAGGGAGCAGAAATGGAATTAATGCAGAAACTAATAAATAAATCACTGATATTATCAACCTTTCTTTATAACCCTTTATACTATTTAGAGTAATAACCCCAATGAAAGAACTAAAAATAATGCCAGATAACAAAGCCATTCTGCTTGGGAATAAACTATCTATATACTTAGGAAAAAATAATTCAAGTAATTCTGGCATATAATAATATATAGGCAAAACTATTAAACCTAGGCCAGCAAGGAGCATAAAGGAGATGTGTTTTACTGGCTTCCAAAGTTGAGATGAATCACCTGATACACCAATCTTATATGTAAATTTCGGATAAATATATTGCGAAATTATTTTTGGCAATGTATTAATACTGTTTCTAATAGTCAAAACGGGTGAAAACAAACCTAACATTTCTACACCACCAAACTTTAGAATAGCAAACTTAATAAACGTTTTAGATACACCATACATGTATGACATTACAAACAATGGCATGCCAGTTTTAATTAATATTTTAAACTCCTGTTTGCTATATCTACTTTTTACTCTTATTGGGTTTATTGCTAATAATACCAATAAGGAAATAATAATTGTAATGAGATTATATAAAAGAAATCCTTGAAACTTATTGAAATAAATAATTGGAACTAAAAATATGTTAACTGCACCTTGAAATAAAAAAGCATAGGATAAATTATTAAACGCTTTGTTTGTTCTAAAAAGAGTTAAAATATATTCTTTATAGTAATTTACAGAAAGTATTACACCAACAACAATTAGTGTAATAATAAATAAATAGCTAGATCCCCTTAAATAAAAAATAACTGCGGCGCAAATTGTTATTAATAAAGTAATTATTGAGCTAAACAAACAGTAAGCCTTTGCTGTAGAAGCTAAGCTAAAGGCTTTTTCTTCTTCTCCTTTACCGAGCAGGAAAGGTAATTCTCTACCTAATCCGGTATTAACACCTAAATTTCCAATTATTGCATAATTATTAATTATTAATAGAAGTTGCCAAATTCCCATTTCTTCAGGACCTACCCAACGCAGAACTAAAAATCCTGCTAAAAGGCTTGTAAAAGTTGAAAATAAAGAGGTTACAGTATAAAAAAAACCAGCTTTAAAGTGCTTTTTATAAATATTTATAACGTTAATTACCTTTTTCAATATTCTTAGTTTTCATATTACTCTATATCATCCCATTTTAAAGCATTGCCTTTTTTAATATTTGACTTTGCTTTTTTATTAATCACATCCTTAAAATGTTTTGGGTGTAAACCAAAACCAGGTCTAATAGAACGAATGTTTTGAGACGAGAAAAGGTCACCTTTTTTAATATCCTCAACAATATAAAGTGAGCGTGAAAAAGACCTTCCCCTTTTTTGCTTTTGGGTAAGTTCATAATCAACTATCCCGATGGCCTTTTCAGCTTCTCTTACTGCTTTTACCATTTGCGTAAACTCCTTTTCATCTAAAGAAAATGAAGAATCTGGACCTCCGATTGAACGATCTATAATAAAATGTTTTTCAATTACTTTTGCTCCAAGAGAGGTTGCAACAATTGGAACAGTTATACCCATAGTATGATCTGAGAGGCCCGCATAAACACCGAAACGCTTCATAAAATCAGGTATCATTAGTAAGTTTGCTTCATCAATGGGTGCAGGATAACTTGAGGTGCATTTTAATAATATAATTTGATGATTATTAATCTTTCTACAGGTTTCAATTGCCAATTCAATATCTTCAATATCAGCAATGCCTGTAGATATTATCATTGGTTTTCCTTTTGATGCAGCGTATTCAATTAGAGGTATATCAGTTATTTCGAATGAAGCAATTTTATAGGCTGGAGTATTTAAAGATTCCAGAAAATCAACTGCCGAGAAATCAAACGGTGAAGAAAAACAAATTAAATCATGCTTCCTCGCTTCTTCAAATAGAATTGGATGCCAATCCCAAGGTGTATATGCTTCTTTGTAAAGATCATAAAGATATTTGCCATCCCAAATTGTATCCTCGTTTATTCTAAAATCCTTATTTCTAGAATTTAATGTAATCGTATCAGGGGTATATGTTTGCAACTTTATTGCATCTGCCCCTGCTCTTTTAGCGGCTTTTATAGTATCAATTGCAACTTGCAAAGAACCATTATGATTTGCAGATAATTCCGCAATTATGAATACTCTGCTATTTCTTTCGAATAGGTGCTTTCCTATTTTAATAGATCCGTCGTTACCCATTTCACATACTTATAGTAGTCCTTATTATCCTTTTTCTCAAAACCAAGGCTTTCAAAAGCTCTAATCGATTGAATATTTTGTAAAAAAACTTTACCAACAAAAACTTTAACGCAAATATTACTCAACTCTTTCATAAGAATTTCTATACCCATTTTGAGGATTGTTTTTCCATAACCCTGTCCATGGTATTTAGGATCAACTAAATAACTTATTATTGCCTCGCCCTCGATAACATCAAAGCGTATTGAACCTAATGGTATACTGTTTTGGAATGCTAAATAATAAAAGCACTGAGGATTATTAATTTTACTAATAAACCAATTAGTATGTTCTTCAATACTAATAATATGCTTATTAAAAGCAAATTGGCGTATGATTTCATTATTAGCCCATTCAAATGTTATGTTCAAATCACTAATACTAGCTTTTTGTAATTTTATTCTAAACTCTTTATCTAAAATAGTAAACAGTTTTAAAATTCTTATAGGCGATATCCCATCTATTAATTTTATTTTATTCTGGTCTGTGGCTATCTTTTTTAATGCCAATTTAATTTCATCAGATGAAAATGTACCTGCATCCACAATGCACCCTGATTTTTTAAAATATTCATATACTAAATCTTGATTATCAACATATTTTCCTGTAACTGGAATACATCCAACAGATAAAACTTCATAAAGCATACTGCTTGCGGGCACAATTGCAACATCAGACTTAATCATTAATTTCAGCATTTCTTGCTCATTCACTGCATGTTTATGTATTATTCTACTATCGTTTTTCGATATGCTCTCAATATATGCTTTGTTCTGATTAGCATGACCTGTTACAATGATTATTTTTTTAAATATCAATTGACACAAAGTTATCTCAAGTGTTTTTTGAGTTAAATTAAGTGGGTCAGATCCACCAAAGCAGATAAAAACGGT
Source organism: Bacteroidota bacterium (assembly GCA_016699695.1). Taxonomy (NCBI): domain Bacteria; kingdom Pseudomonadati; phylum Bacteroidota; species Bacteroidota bacterium. Next base: position 2,068,719 of record CP065006.1, on the reverse strand, counting down.
TTCCATTTTATTAACTTCTTTGGGTTTTTTTGCTTGCTTGAGAAATGATGGTCGTAACAGGATATAATTCATGCCAAGAGCAAAAATTGTATATGGTGCTGCATTATACTCTTTAATTTCAACTCCAGGTGTATAGTTTAGAAGTATATCACAATTGAACCTGCTTTTATGTACATCATCAATACAAACTAACTTAACTTCTATTTCCTTAATCCTTCTTTGATACTCATAATCAAAGGAGTACCCATCTATTACAATAATTTGCCCATAACTTAATAGTTCAAAGAATTCTTCTTCTTCTTTAATTATAATACTCTCAATCCCTTGTTTAAAAATATTATCCTTTAAGTCATCCGGAATTTCTTTGCAAATAAATTTTACTGTAAATTTTTTCTTCAACATTAGAGCCAATGAAACGCATCTAATTAAGTGCCCTAAGCCAATCCTTGCATTTCCGTCTACTCTAATATATACCACCCTTTTCATAAAAAAATAAAACTATTGACCTTTGATCATATCACTAGTAATTTTTGTGTACTTGTTAAGCGTGTCTATTAATACATTATCCGTTTTATATCTTAGCGTTAGATGAGAATTTATACTATTTATCTCGGGATGAGTATCAAGGAATGAAAATATATTTAAAATATTTAAATCTAATTTGCTATTTATTAAATTATCGTGCAATTGATTAAACATCTCTAAATCTTCAGGATAATCAAGTGTTAAGCGATAATTCCGCACAAGTTCATCTGGTAAATCGAAAAAATTCAGCTTGAAATATTCAGGATTGTTTTGAAAATACCATGTCATGTATTCAGAATATTTCGCGCTTTTAAAGTAGTTTTTGATCTTTTTTAGTGAAGTGGCATTAATAATTTCAACTCCAGTACCAACTGCTACATTTTTTGATATCGTATAATCTGCGCCTTCGCTAAAATGCGATTTTAATAATTTTTCAACAATAATACTTGAAACAAATGGCATGTCGGCGGTTACTCTTATTATGATATCAATTTTTAGCTTTTCAACAATACCCAAATATCTTTTTATAACATCCTCTGGATCCCCTTTATGAAAAACCACACTAGAATTATATGTGTAATTCTTTAGATCATCATCATCTAGTAAATCAGATGTGGCAAGTATTGTGTGATTAACATCTTTAAATTCAAGGCAACTTTTTAAACATCTCTCAACTGATGGTAAACCACCGATTGGGAGTAATGCTTTATTTGGTAACCTTGTTGATTTTAACCTACAAGCTACTATCGTTGCTATTGTTGCTTTTTTAAAATCATCTATTGATAAGGTGTCTCCCTCTTTTTTGTCAATAGCAATAATATTAAAACTATTTTGCAGCTCTTTAATCTCCTTTGAAGTAAGTCCGCTTTTATTACTTCTTCTAAATATAACATCCTCATTAAAATTAATTAATGAACCCGCCTCAATATCTTTTTTTAAAATTGGAATCATCATTGTGTTTTTTAAATACACTTTTTCTTTATCGTTAATAAATGGTTTTTCATTTAAAGAAGTATATCTATTAATTTGAGATACCATTTGCTCAAACCTCGAAGGGGTAAGGCTCGAATAGTGATCATACTTAGTCTCCATTTCTTCGAGCATAACATGCTTTTCGATGTAATCAACTCCTAAAGTGGAAATCACTAAGGGTAGGATAATTGCATCATCTGATCTTCCTTCAACATGATCGGCAAAAACAATTCTTTTATTAAATTTTGCTTTAATAATATCGAGTTTACACAAACCAGAATCTTCGAGTGAAGTAGGATAGGCTTGATAACCAAATTCCAATAATATTTCCTCGGGTTTCAATCCTTCTTCTAAATAATTAATTATTTGCTGAATGTCTTCAATAGGTTGTGCTGCAACATTAATTATTATTTTTTTCTTGCTTAAATCAAATGTTTTGAGCTTATTAAAAACTTCGTAATTATATAAAACCGAGGATTGAAATTTAATGCCAACTATTTTTTCTGTATTTTCACTTAAAACTTCAATTCCATACAAGTCAAAAATATCTAACCAAATCTCTTTTGATTCAAAAGCCTTGCTTATTATTGTGCTCCACTGAATATTATTAAAATATAACTCTTTATATACATCAAAATAAGCATAATCATTGGTTGCAATTGTATCGGGTTTAAATGGTTGGAATTTAATGCCAAAACCTTCTTTATATTCCGAAAATTTATTAATTAGAGCTATTATATACTCAAAATTACCTCCATGTGTATTTGCTACTTCAATAATATATTTAGGCTTTTTCATAATATTGATAAAAACTATTTGTTTTTATTTGTTTTAAAAATTAGGTTAGGGCTAGTTCCAAATACAATTAAGTTAGAATCCACATTCTGATCCTTAATAAAAGTATTTGCTGCAATAATTACATTATCACCAATAAAAGTATTCCCAATAACTTTACTATTGGACATCATTTTTACATTTTCGCCAAATACAGGAAAGATTCCTTTGTTGTTTCCAACTGTACAACCCTGTGAAAAGAAAAAATAATTGCCAAATGTTCCTCTCCCAATTACAGTACCTAGAGGGTGATCTAATTCAAAAATTGGCGGCAAATTCACTTCATAAAATAAGTCTACTGCATTTAACATTCGGTTTAGATAATAAATTTTATCACATAGGGGGGTTAATATTTTAGTAGTATAAATTGTGTTGCTCAAATAATATAAAAAAATACACCATTGTCCCGAATGAAATGGATTAAAAACAGTTTCTCCATCCTTCTTGTAATATTTGTTTGTTGATGCAGAAAAACAATATTCAGTCCTTTTTTTTGCTTCAAGATATGCAACGTGTAAGTATTTTGTTTCTTCTTGGGTAATACTAAAAAAGGATAATTGCTTGGTTAATAATGCAAGAATAAACTCATCGCTATAATCACATTTCATTATAAAAATTTTTAACCGATTTTATAACATGTAGTTGTTGTTCTTCCGTCATTGTCGGAAACATCGGGATACTAAGGCATTGGCTATAGTACTTCTCGGCATGGGGCATATCGCCTGCTTTGCCACCCAACTGCTGGTAATAGGGCATCAGGTGCACCGGGATATAGTGTACCTGGGCAAAAATACGCTGTTCGCGGAGGTAATCGTAAAGCCCTTTGCGGTTTTCAACTTCAATGATGTAGAGGTGATAGGCATGCCCGTCGATTAAGCCTGAGTGCCCTTTTATGTATGGCTTGTTAGAAAAAGCCTGGTTATACTTTTCGGCTATTTGCCTACGTCGGTGCAAGCCTTGCTGCGCTCTTTGCAGCTGGCTTAAACCTAAAGCTGCCTGAAAATCGGTCATTCGATAATTAAACCCCAGCTCCTGCATTTCGTAGTACCAGCCACCATGGTTCTCATTCAACAATGCGGGCTCCCTCGTAATACCATGGGTTCGTAACATCAGAAGTTTGTTGTATAGGGCTTCGCTATTGGTGGTAATCATACCCCCCTCTCCACAGGCAATGTGCTTTACCGGATGAAAGGAAAAAATGGATAAATCAGCATAGGTTCCGTTTCCGCAAAACTGTGTGGTTCCTTTGGAGTCTGTAAAGTAACCTCCGGGTGCGTGGCAGGCATCTTCAATAATCCATAGGCCATATTCATCTGCCAGTTGCCTGAATTTTTCCATATCCAACGGCCGGCCAGCAAAATCAACGGGTATAATTCCCTTAATGGTTCCCCGGGGCGCTTGCTCCAATATCCGGCGAACCTGATGGATGTCGATCAGGTAAGTCTCCGGGTCGATGTCGGCAAAAACAACTTCTCCCCCACAGTAGCGCACACAGTTTGCACTTGCAGCAAAAGTAATTGGTGTGGTGATTACTTTATCGCCTGGTTTTACATCGAGCGCCAGGGCACAAAGGTGCAGGGCTGCTGTTCCGTTCGAAACTGCTACAGCATATTTACTTCCAATATAGGATGCAAATGTCTCTTCAAATTTAAATATTTCAGGCCCCTGGGTAATCAATTCTCCTTTTAATACCCTTATCACTTCCTTTATATCCTGTTCAGTAATATCCTGCTTTCCGTAGGGTATAGGTTTCATACAAGCGGTATAAAATCAGAATCGACATATTTCACAATAAGTTCGCGCATTTCTTCCACACCCACCCATTGCTTGTTTTGTCCGGAATTGTACTTAAACCCCCCAGGAACCCTTGTTCCCTTATAGTAGTCGAGGTAAGTCTGCATATTGCATCCGGCGGGGAGAATTGCATAGTACTTGCCTATGTCAATTGTATAGTAGGAGTCGCTCTCGGTAATCATTTCCTCGTGAAGCTTTTCACCAGGCCGTATTCCAATATCGCGGAGTTCAGCATTGGGGGCAATGGCTCTGGCAACTGTTTCAATCTTATAGGAGGCAATTTTTGGTACAAATATTTCGCCACCAATCGCATTTTCGATGGCCCAAAGCACCATATCCACCCCATCTTCGAGTGAGATATTAAAGCGGGTCATTTCAGTATGGGTGATGGGTAAAACCCCTGTTTTGGCTTTTTCCATAAAAAACGGAATCACAGAACCTCTTGACCCCATTACATTGCCGTAACGTACCACAGAGAAACGTAAATCGCGCCATCCCTTAATGTTGTTGGCGGCAATAAACAGCTTATCAGAAACCAGTTTTGTGGCACCGTAAAGGTTGATTGGTGCTGCAGCCTTATCAGTGGAAAGTGCGATTACCACTTTTACATCGCTACTTAATGCTGCTTCAATGATATTTTGTGCCCCTCCGATATTTGTTTTAATAAATTCGTCCGGATTGTATTCTGCCATGGGCACCTGCTTCAATGCGGCAGCATGAATAATGACATCTATTCCCTCGCAAGCCCTCTTGAAGCGGTTCAAATCGCGCACATCGCCCAAAAAGTATCGTATTCCGGGGTATTTATCATGCGAAAAAACCTGAGCCATTTCAAACTGCTTCAGTTCATCGCGCGAAAATATAACCAAGCGTTTAATGTCGGGGTACCGGTTAAGAATCGTTTCGGTGAATTTCTTTCCAAAAGACCCTGTACCTCCTGTAATTAAAACAGATTTTTTGTTTAGCATGCTTTTCTGTTATTATAAAACCACAACCTTCTCCCTCTTACACCCCTTGTTTCAGTTTTTCTTCTGAAACAATCTTTGCCATATTTTTGGGGTTTTGATCTCCTCATCGTAATAATTATGCCTGTAGCTATAAGTGTAGCCATAACCATAGTCGTAGCGGTACGAATAGCCATAGTAACCTTTTAGCTGTATGTCGTTTACCACCACACCCACGTTTTTAATGCTGCGCGTTTTGGAAATGTGGTTAATGAGTTCGACTACCTGCCTATCGGAATAATTGTGGCGAATCACAAAGAGAAATGCATCGATCAGGTGTTTGAGGGTCATTGTATCCGACACAATGGCCACTGGCGGAGTATCGATAATGATAAAATCATAGTCTTTCTTGGCCTGCTCCAGAAACTGCTGCATTTGTGCCGAATCGATGAGCTCAGCAGGGTTAGGGGGTATGGGGCCCGAAGTGGCTACCCACAGGTTAGCAATGTTGGTAGGGTTTATCACCTCTTTATAGCTGCTCCGGTTAATCAGGTAGGTACTCAGGCCGGTCTCGTTGGTGAGGTTAAACACTTTGTGTATTTTCGGGCGGCGTAAATCGAGACTTAACAGCAGTGTTTTACGGCCTGCCATGGCAAAAATGGTGGCCAGGTTCACTGAGCAGAAGGTTTTTCCTTCGCCACTCACTGCTGAGGTAACGGCAATTACTTTTTCACCGGGTTCTTTTAACAGGTATTGCAAGTTGGTGCGCATGGCCCGGAACGATTCGGCCAGCGAGGAGCCAGGCTTTTCGTAAACCGGTAATTCTCCGCCGCCGTCAAGATGGCCTATGTTGCCCATTACTGGCACACGCAGGTTAGTTTCGAGCGTACGGCGGTCGGTAATTTTTGTATTGAAAAATCCGATAATCAGCAGCAGGCTTAAGGGCAAACCTCCACCCAATGCCAATGCCAACATGTAGTTGGCAGAGGTTTTTGGTTTCACCATCACCACATTTTCGGCGCGGGCAAGGTCGAGTGGTTTATGGTCGGAATTGTTCGAAGCTTTGGTAATGCCTGCTTCGGCACGTTTTTGCAGTAGAAAGGTATAGATCTGGTCGTTGATGGTAAATTTACGTTGTATGTTTATTAACTGCCGCTCGGTGCCAGGCAGTTTTTGTACCTGGGTGTCGATGCGGGCGATGCGCTCTTCGAGGGCTTGCATGGCCAGGCGGTTGCTCTCTACCAGGTTCTGAAGGTTTTCGCGCAATACCTTGCGGGTATCAGCAATTTGACTGGCCAGTTGCATGTTTTGGGGCGAATCGTCCTGAAGGCTGAACTCGAGGGTACGTTTTTTCATGTTCTGCTCGTTGAGCGAGGCTACCAGCGAATTAAGCAGTTGGTCGTGTATGCCAATGACCGAAGGAGCCACCACATCGGAAAAATCGGTTTTGTTGTCGATGTACTCGAGAAGGTAGCGGAAATAGCGGTCGTTCATGTCGAGGGTAACTTTTTCGCTTTGCAGACTCTGCACCTGGCTAAAAAGAAAGTTGGCTTCCTGGCTCAGGTCCATCACCTTGTTGGCCGAGCGAAAATTCTGCAAACGAAGACCGGTTACTTCGAGGGAATCCACCACACCCTGCAGTTGGTCGTCGATAAAGCGCATGGTATTTTCCGAAGTAAGGTTTTTAGTCTCGAGGTTGGCGCGTACATAGACTTCTCCCAGCTTGTTCAGGTAATCGGCCATTTGCTGCGGCACAAAACCTGAAATGCTTAGAAAAAGAATGGAGCCCTTGTCATCGTTAACCGTAACATTCAGCCGGCGGCTGTAACCAAGAGCCATCTTGTTTAAGTTGTTCACCACAAAATAATACTTGTTCGAATGTTGCCGGTCATGCACATAGTTCGCAGCATCGCGCAGGTATAGGGTGAAAACACTTTCGCCTATTGTAACGGTCTCACCGAAGTAGTAGGTTTTCTCAAACTGATCACCCAGGTTTAGTTTGTATTTTTGCGATGAGAGAAGGGTTATATCGATGCGGCCTGTACCCTTTTGCTGGGTTGCCGAGTCGGGCACTACCACAAAGGGAGACGAAAGATACAATTGTGTTTCGGCAATGTTACGGCGGCCCACTGCGGTATAGGTAACACCAAAGTTAAGCTCTTCGAGTGCCTGGCGCGCCATTTTGTATGATTTAAGGATGGTAATCTCGTTTTCAACCACTGCCTTGCGGTTGCGGTTCCGCACCCGCGAAAGCTCGTCGAGCATATTCTCTACACTACCGGCTGCCGATTGCTGCTCGCCAATAATGATGGAACTACTCACGCTGTAAACATTCTGGGCATAGCGATTTACCAGGTAGGCAATGGTGAGGGAAATAAAGAGCGTAATGGCAAACCACCACCAATGACTCAGCACCAGAAAGATATACTTCTTAATGTCTATGCCTTCTTCTTCGGGTAATGTGATATTTCCTTGCGGGCTTTCCATTCTCGGGTTAACTATTTAGGTTGAATGTAATTCAGCACCAATATAAAGGTAGTGATGCTGGTGAGAAACAGGGACCAGACGGGAATGTTGTTTCTGAAATTCTGACTCTTCACGGGTTCCACATACACAATGTCGTTAGGCAACAGAAAAAAACCGTCGGAAACCAGAATGGCTTTATCAGTAAGGTCGAGACGGTGGGTTTGGGTGCCATCCACCCCCGGACGAATTACCATTACTTTCCGTCGTTCGCCAAATGGAGAAATATCGCCGGCCTGGCTGATGGCTTCCAGCACGGTAAGCTGATTGTTGAAATTGGTATAGATCCCGGGGCGGTTCACCTCGCCCAACACCGAGTATTTAAACGAAATCAGCTTTACGATGACCGTCGGATCCTTGAGGTACAAATAAGTTTGCTGCTCGATAAGTTTTTTAGCTTCTTCGAGTGTTTTGCCCACCACATGAACTTTGCCCACTATCGGTATTTCTACATATCCCGAATCGGACACATTGTAACCATACAGATAAAAGCTGGCCTCGTTGTTAAAGATATTTGCTGCAGTGGTAGGTGTGGCATTCATCACTTCGCTCACTTCTCGGTTCATGGAGATGATGCGCACATAGAGTATGTCGCGTTGCTGAATCCGGTAGGCCGGCACCTGGTAAGGATAATAACCTAAAGAATCGGCCTTCAGGGCTTCATTTTCCTGCAATAGCACCAGGTCTTTGTAGCGCGTACAGGAGGCTATGGCAGCTACCAGCAGAATAAAATATAAAGGGGCTTTTCTCAGGTTCATGGAAAGAAGCAAACGATTTAGGGGTTGAATTTACTACTTTTTTAGCAATTTGCTCTTTCTGACATGCAACAGCTTAGAAACGATCTGAATTCAGCTAAGCGTATCCTGCTTATCTCACACTTATTTCAATCGAAACAGGTGCACAGAAAGTAGATCTTTCGAACTCAATTTGTGAGTTAAGAGGCCCTTTCGGCAAGCTCACATTTCAGGTGGCTGGTTGGAATGTTCACCAGTAAATTTTGTTCGAAGTGATCGAGGCATACCCTTACCCGCCTGCCTCTGGCGGTTTCAATGAGCTCGCCTGTGAGACCTGCAAGCGAACCAACCATTACTTCAACCCTTTGTCCTGGTAGAAAAATACCGCAGGAAGTTTCTATTTCTGCATCGCTGTTCACCAAAAGAACGAGGTTATCGATTTGCCTCTGTGTAATTTCCATTGGTTTTCCTTCGAAGCAAACCAAATTAACAACTCCTTCAGTTTGAATTATCTTATGATATTCGTGAAAATAAGTTTTCACAAACACATAGGAGCGGATCAGTGGAAGGTGCACCATTTTTTTGCGGTCGCTCCATTGCCGTAGTGTTTTCTGTATGGGAAGAAAGGCATCGATGCCCTGCCAGCTGAGATGGCAAAACACTTTTTTTTCAGCTCTCGAACGGGTGTAAACTGCATACCAACTGCGGGGTATAGCAGTTTTCAATTGCACTTCCACTAACTTAAGGGATGTTTTGGTTGTGGGTATAAAAATAAGAATTGCAAGGAAATATTCTGCATAAAGATTTATATAAATTAGAGAATTTCAATATAAAATCCCTCACCCCACAAGCCGGCTGGGGCGTTGCCCGCAGCCCAAGTTAGCCGGGCCTTCAGCCCGAAACCTAACATGGCCCCTGCTGCAGCGCCCCGAAGGGGCAGCTCACTTCTACCCGCGGGCAGCGCCCCGGGGGTACAACCCCGAACAGGGGCCCACCTGGCCCGAAAATTGTAATAAGATAATATGCCTATCAAAAAATAATTATAAATTGTAGACAAAACTTTATCATCCTTAAGTCTCCCTCCCTACTATCACTATTAATATGTGTGATAGGTATTTGCAACAATGCTATAGAAAACAGGTAAAAGGTCTTAAATCATTATGTCGCAATCCTTAACCAAACTTTACATTCACCTTGTATTTCATATCAAATACAATAGTGTACCCATCCGCTATCAGGATAAAAAAATGCTCTATGCCTACATGGGTTCAATCATAAAAGACAATCAATCTATTCCGATTATCATTAACGGAGTCGAAAACCATGTGCACATCTTATGTGTGATGTCAAAAACTATTACTCTTGCTAAACTCACTGAAGAAATTAAAAGACATAGCAGCCGCTGGATAAAAACTCTCGATGACTATTATAAGAACTTTGCCTGGCAAAAAGGTTATGCTGGTTTTTCAGTGAGTTATAGCGGCTATGATAGGGTTAAAAAATATATCGAGAACCAGGAAGAACATCACCGAAAAGAACCCTACCGCGATGAATTAATTAAATCCTTAGAAAACTACCAGATAGAATACAACGAGCAATATCTATTTAACTATTAAGCTGCCCTTACAGGGCGATGCCCACCCCACAAGCCGGCTGGGGCGTTGCCCGCAGCCCCAAATGACTTCTGCTGCAGCGCCCCGAAGGGGCAGCTCACTTCTACCCGCGGGCAACGCCCCGGGGGTACAACCAACGGTACAGCTAAAAATACAGCATCAGGGTTTGGCCAGGTTAAGCAGGATAATCCCTCCTGAAACAAGCAACAGTATGCCGGATAGTTTCTTCAAAGGGAGTAAACTGAAAGTCGAGTGCCCGAATTAGTTTCTCCGAAGAATAATTCTGCTTGCGATGTGCGGTTCGGGCCGTCCAACGCGAAAGGGTGGCAGGCCTGCCGAAAAAAACTGAAATAATACTCCCTACCAGCCAGGCCATTTCTGTCATCCATGGCTTGGCAAAATAGCGTGGTGGTTTTAAACCCAGCCTCAGAGCAATCTCCCTGAGAACTTCTTCGTAACTTTTATTTTGTGCACTTACAATGTATCTTTCATTTGGTTGCGTGCTGTTCATTAATGCAACCATAACTTTTGTAACATCGCGCACATCGACAAATCCGGTGATACCGCGGGTAAAAAAATTCATTCCCCGGTAAACCTTCCAAAATAACCTGCCGCTGCCATTTTCCCAGTCACCTGGCCCTAAAATCACCGAGGGATTAAGAATTACTGCAGTCAATCCTTCCGCCATGGCTCTCTGTACTTCCTGTTCAGCAAGCATTTTTGTGCGCGAATAGGGCGATATTTTTCCTGCTGGCCAAGGGCAATTTTCAGTAAGTGGTTTTCCATCATTTGTATGCCCAAGGGTAGCAATTGAACTAACATGCAAAAATTTTCCGACTTTCATTTCAAGACATGCATTTACCAGGTTGGCAGTACCATTCACATTCACCTGCCACATGGAATCCAGATCCCTATTATTGAAAGACACCACAGCCGCACAATGATAGACCTGCTTAATTCCCTCGAGGCTCCTTACAAGCGATTCGGGATCATTCACATCGCCAACAAACCAATCAGCCTGCTGAATAAACTTCTCAGGATCGGAAGTATAATAGCTGAAAACTTTACGGGCTTTTTCGATCGACCGCAGGTTGCGCACCAGGGCACGAACAGCATATCCTTCCTTTAAAAGTAGATAAAGCAGATGACTGCCCACTAAGCCAGTACTTCCGGTAACAAGTATCATAAAATCCTACCAATTATTTGACTAAAATAGCAATTATTACCGAGCGACTTCAAAGAATGGCTTAGTACGTTGGTGTTCAAAAAAATAGAGCACAAAATGATCTTCTTTCGTAAATAATATTTAAATTAAGGGAATAGAGAAAGTACATAAATGGCAGAGCAGGAAAATTTAGCAAAAGTACTGGTGGTGGATGATATTCAGAGCAACATCGATTTTGTGACCGACGTGCTCGAACTGGAGAACCTGAACATAATAGGCGCCTCGAGCGGAAAAAGCGCTCTGGAGATGGCCTTTGGGGAACAACCCGATATTATCCTACTCGACATTTCTATGCCCGATATGGATGGTTACGAGGTGTGCGAACAATTAAAATCGCAACCCAGAACGAAAGATATTCCGGTAATTTTTCTAACCGCACGGGTTCAAAAAGAAGATATTATTAAAGGATTTGAGCTGGGTGCAGTAGATTACATCATTAAACCTTTTAATTTTAACGAGCTTATCTCGAGGGTACGCACACACATCGATCTGAAACAAAAAACGGAAAAACTCCAGACGCTAAACCTCGAACTTGAATCGATTGTGGAAAGGCGGACCGAAGAATTGCGCCTTACAAATAAAGAACTTCAACTAGCCAACGAAAAGCTCACACACTTCAACGAGGAACTTTCGAAACTCGATAAGACTAAAACAGAGTTTGTGCTGCACATCAACCACGAGCTGCGCACACCCCTAAACGGCATTCAGGGATATACCTCCATCCTGGCTGAACAACTCACCGACCAATCGCAAATCGAAAGCATCAACAACATCAAAGACCTTACAAACAGACTAATTAAAGTATCGGAGTTGTCGCTGCTTTTTACAGAACTTAAAACCATCGAAAGCAAGATAGAAAGAAGGCCGGTCGATTTCAATGAAAGTCTTTCGCATGCCTTGGATATGCGCGAAATCGAAAAGAAAGAAATTGAAATTGAAATTGAAAATCCTTTCGATACGCTTTATGCACTTGCCGAGCCTAAATTGCTTCAATCCTGCTTATCGATTGTAATTGACAATGCCATTAAGTATTCGCCGCAGAAGGGTAAGGTTCTCATTTCCATCAAACGCTACCACGAGTATATTGATATAATTATTCTCGACGAAGGGCCTGGTTTTTCTGATAAGGCCAAGGAAGAGCTTTTTAGTTTCTTTGCTGCAGATAACCTGCAACAACAATCTTACGGCTTCGGCGTAGGGCTGGCCACTGCAAAACTCATACTGGATCTGATTAAAGGAAGCATCGATATCGACAACCGCCCTAGCCGTGGAGCACTGGTTAGGTTAAAAATTCCCGAGACCATTAAAGCTTAATTATTTCTTGTAGGATAAGAAATTACCATCGACAAAAAGTAATTTGGCATATCTTTTGTAATACCAATTATACAGAATCGTACCAAAATATACCTGATAAAACAGGGCAGTCCCGCCGCAGAATTTTCCGGCGGGATTTTATTTTTTAGCCCACTAAATTCAGGCTTAGCGAATATCAAAAATGCCTGTAAGTTTTTTTACCTGGTGCAGGGTTTCACTCGCCAGTTCAACCGCTTTTAGCGAATGCTCCTTCATCAGATTTTCGACAAAGGCACGGTCACTCATCAATTCGGCTTTTTTTATTCTGAAAGGGGTCGTTAATTCAATGAGTGCTTCTGCAGTAGCTTCTTTTAAATCTTTGTACTTTAAGGTTCCAGATTCAAAATCGTGTGTAAAGGAATTCACAGCATCCTCTTTGCCACAAGCTTTTAAAAGGTTGAAAAGATTGGCCACACCCTCACTCATCGTTCCCTCAGATGGAGTGCCGGTATCGGTAACTGCTGAACGCACTTTTTTGCGTATCCTCTCTTCTTCTTCGAACAAACCTATATAATGCTTTTCGCCGAGACTTTTACTCATTTTTTTGGTAGGATCGGCCAGCGACATCAGCTTGGGTATTTCTGTGAACAAGGGTGCCGGCTCTTTAAAATAATGTCCGAATTGCTTGTTAAAACGTATGGCAATGTTGCGGGTTAGTTCGAGGTGTTGTTCCTGGTCTTTGCCTACGGGAACAAAATCGGCATTGTAAACCAGAATATCGGCAGCCTGTAAAACAGGGTAAGTAAATAACCCGGTAGAAATTATAGTTTTGCCCGATTTGCTTTGCAACATTTCCGACTTGTCTTTAAACTGGGTCATGCGCGACAATTCTCCGTACGATGTCACACAATTAAATATCCATGCCAGCTCGGTATGTTGAGGTACCAGCGACTGAACAAATAGCACTGATTTTTCAGGGTCAATTCCGCAAGCCAGCAATTCCACTACCATGCGATAAGTGTTTTCGCGTAAAACTTTCGGATCGTAAGGCATGGTCATGGCATGCAAATCGACAACACCATACACACAACTATACTGATCCTGCAACCCGACCCAGTTTTTTACAGCACCAAAATAATTACCCAAATGAATTTCGCCCGTTGGCTGAATACACGATAAAACTCTTTTTTTGCTCATGCGAAGAATAGGTTGTTGGCTATTTGAGCCACAAAACTAAGAAATGTTATCGAAAAAGGAAGTTAATCTAAAAAGGGCTTTTAACTTTAAAAACCGAAAAAATTCAAAATAAATTCTTGCAGACTGATATACTGAATCAAAGCTAAACAATTCAGCTAGTTTTTAATACCTTTGCGTCTATAAGCAATTCGGATGGATTCAACAAGACAAACTCGCATATCCAAGCAAATTCAGAAAGATCTGTCGGATATACTCCTACATCATACAAGTAGCCTGGCTCCGGGTAAAATGCTCACCATTACACGTGTACGCATTACACCTGACCTGGGACTTGCAAAAATCAATATCAGTGTCTTTCCTTCGGAAAAGGCAAGCGAAGTGGTCAATCACTTGAATGAACATTATGCCCCGTTGCGCCATGAACTCGGAAACCGGATGCGTAATCAGCTAAGAAAAATTCCCGACCTGAAATTTTATCTCGACGACTCGCTCGACTATATCGACAACATTAATCAACTGCTTAAACCCTGAAGGCCTTGAACCTCTCGTTTTTCATAGCCCGACGCTACATTCTTGGAAAAAAATCGCACAATGCCATTAACATTGTTTCGGGGCTTTCTACACTCGGAGTAGTGGTGGGTACCATGGCATTTATCCTTATTCTTTCGGTGTTTAACGGTTTCGACAAGCTGGTGCAAAGCATGTACAATTCATTCTATCCCGATATTGCTATAACCCCAGCCCAGGGAAAAATCTTTGTGCTTTCTACCGATACCCTTGCATTGATTAGTAAGGTCGAGGGAGTGGAGGAATTCGCTGAAATACTCGAAGACAATGGGCTACTGGTATACAACGAAAAACAAACTGTAAGCACCATACGCGGAGTTAGTAGCAATTACCAACGCGTAAATTCTGTCGATTCACTTCTGTGGAGAGGTGATTTCAGCCTTTATTATAATAACATTCCAATGGCTGTAATGGGCAGAGGATTAGCTTATCACCTGAATCTTAACCCCGATATGTACGAACCCCTCAAGGTTTTTGTTCCCAAACGATCGGCAAGTTTATCAATGGATCCCAACAAATCCCTCACCCGAAAACTTATTCTGGTATCGGGCATCTTCTCTTCTCAACCCGACATTGACGGAAAATATACTCTGGTGCCCATTTCCTTTGCCCGCGAACTTTTCGATTATCCCATTGGTCTTACTTCGCTCGAAATTAAACTCAACAGCAAAGTACCCCCTTCAGCCACACAAAAGAATTTACAAAAACTTTTAGGTGAAAAATTCATGGTTAAAAATAAATACGAGCAAAACGAATTGTTGTACAAAACCATGCGAACCGAAAAATGGGCCATCTTTGCCATTCTGGCGCTGGTACTGATCATTTTGCTCTTTAGCCTGGTGGGCTCGCTGAGTATGCTGATCATTGAAAAAAAGAACGACATTAAAATCCTTCACTCGCTGGGTGCCAGTCAAAAACTTATCCGCAAAATTTTTTACCGCGAAGGACTTATCATTACCATGTTGGGCGTTTTGATTGGGCTGGCTATGGGTATCTTACTGGTGTGGATCCAGGAAAAATATGAGATAGTAAAACTCCATGGCGGATTTATTATCGATGCCTATCCGGTAGAACTTCAGAGAGGTGATGTGTTAATTGTTGTTGGCACAGTAGTAGCAATTGGTACAATAGCTGCCTGGTATCCGGTAAGGTTTCTGCTCAAAAATACGGTAAACGCTGTATAAAAGTAATTGTTTATCAGTTGCAAGGCTTGTAAATCAACTATTTATCAACAAGCAAAAAAAAATAAATTCTTTTCTATTTACTTGGTCTTCTGGCATTTATGACTCAAAACTTGGATGAATTGAATTGAACCATTCATTACCGATCATTTCCTTGCTTCGCAATTTCCCTTATTTTTAGCGGGTTGTAGTGAAAAAGAAGGGTTTCTCTTTGAAACTTTACTTATCAACACAACGTAACACTTATCAACATATTCATGTCCGGACACATGATAATTCGATTTCTCACTCTTTTCATAGCATGCACAATGCATGGAGTTGGCCTTTTTAGCCAACATACCATCATTGAACCCAAGTCACCCCTTTGCTATGGATCGGAAGAGGGAATAATTACAGTGAAGCTAACTGCCATCAAAGCTCCTGCTCAGTTAAGACTCATGGAAGCTCATAATTACAAACAATTGCAATCGTGCACTTCTTTATCCGACACAACCATTTCCTACAAAAATCTGAAAGCAGGAAATTACCTGATACAACTTGTTTTACCAGATACTGCCGAAGAGCACAGCCTGGTGCTTCCCGAACCAGAAGCTCTCGAAGCCCGCAGCATTGAAATTACCGATGTGAAAGGCAAGGGAGAATCCGTCTCCGCCGACCTAAAGGCAAACTGTTTTGGAGGCACACCGCCCTATTCAATCAAGTGGTCAGAAAATACAGGCAATCAGACTGGCGAATATGCCAAAAATCTGGAATTTGGTATTTATACCTTTACCGTGACCGACAATAACAACTGTGGTCCCAAATCGGCCACCTTCTTTTTATTCGAAGACGAAATTGAAAAATTCAACCAGAAACAATGAAAACCATGAAACTAAATAATATGATAATGAGAGTTCTTTTAATATTATTCTTTTTAAGCCTTACCAGCTTAAAAGGTTTAAATGCACAGGTTATTGAACTCAATTTACAAATTGAAGTAACGGTACAATTGAATGAATTAGATAATACCCTGAATATACTGGTAAAAGCAGATAGTGACAATTCTCCTTTTACATTTCTGGTATACGATGTTGCACCCTGGAAGGGTGGTGTTGTCATAGAATCTTCAGAACCAACAAATCAGAACCAATACATGTTTACTGGTCTAAAACAGGCTAATTACATGGTTTGTGCTATGGATAAAAACCAGGTAATAAGTTGCGAAAACATCCAGAACAAAGAAAAATAAAAAGCCGAACCTATGAAAATGATATTTACCACAAAGTCCGCACTACTTTCGATAGCGTTGGTTTTTATTTCGTTGCTTCAAGTAAGTGGTCAAATTACGGGCACCATTGATGATGATACTGTTTCCTGCACAGTAAATAGGGCCAGAATTGTGGCTACAGTGACATCCGGAACTGGACCTTTCAATTATACATTGTTTCAGGGATTTCTTGGAGGTCCTATTCTTCAACAATCATTAAACGATCCAAACCCTGTACATAATTTCGATAATATACCTGCCGGAACCTATTATGTTGCCATAGATAATGGTTCTCTAACTGGCGGTAGTATTACCGTTACTGAAGTTAAAACTGTTGCCCTTACCGTACTCGAAACCATTGTAACCAAAAAACTTTCCTGTCCCGAAGGCAGCGATGCCAATCTGTTGGCACAAGTAAGAGGTGGCAACCCACCTTATACATATTTGTGGTCGCCCGGGGGAGAAACTACCCCAAATAAAAACGGCGTAGGCCGTGGCACCTATACGGTAATCGTAAACGATTCCTACAATTGCGGTACCCTGGCCACCAAATACGACCTTATTTTCGACGAACTGCACGACAGCTTTCCTACAACCTTAGTATCCGGTACGATCGCCATAGCCTCACTACAGGTTTGCATAAACTCTACCCCTGCACCCTTCACCAGCAGTGTAGCCGCTTCAGGAGGATGGACTTTCACCTACCAGTGGCAAAGAAACTCTGCCACTTTAGGCACATGGACCGACGTACCCGGAGCCACTTCAGCCACTTTTACCGAATCCATCCCTTTAACAGAAAATACCCAATACCGCAGGGCAGCTATTTCAGGAGAAGGCTGCGGTACAGTATATTCCAACATATTATCGATTACTGTAAATCCGCTACCAATTCTGTATGATGTGTCCGGAGGTGGAAATTACTGTTCCGGCGGAGCAGGAGTACCGGTGGGTCTTAGTAACAGTCAGAGTGGAATCAATTACCAGCTTTACAGAGGCGCTGTGGCAGTCGGAAGTCCGGTAAGCGGAGCGGGGTCAGCCATCAGCTTTGGTAATCAAACCGTAGCAGGAACCTATACAGTTACCGGAACAAACGGTACAACTTCTTGTACTGCCACCATGAACGGCAGTGCTACCATCACCATCGATCCTCTACCAACAGCATTCAATGTGACTGGCGGTGGAAGTTATTGTTCGGGTGGCACAGGTATCTCAGTTGGACTAAGCGGAAGCGAAGCCGGCATGAACTATCAACTTTTTGTAGGAGCCGCTCCGGTTGGAGCCGCTATTGCAGGTACAGGAGCCGCCCTTGATTTTGGCTTGCAAACTGCTGCAGGAACTTATACTGTTACCTCAACCAATACCATCACAAGTTGTGTTGCTACCATGACAGGTAGTGCAATCATAAGCATTAATCCCTTGCCCACCGCATTTGATATGACCGGTGGTGGAGCCTATTGCAGCGGTGGTGCCGGTGTAGCAGTGGGACTAAGCGGGAGTCAGTCGGGAGTAAATTATCAGCTCTATCGCGATGGTTTGCCAGTAGGTGGTGCTGTACCCGGAACCGGTTCAGCACTTGGCTTCGGTAGCCAGACAGTGGCAGGTACTTATACCGCCGTGGCAACAAATCCAACCACAACCTGCGTGGCCAACATGAATGGAAGTGTGGCAGTAACCATAAATCCTCTACCTAATCTTTTCAACATAACCGGAGGGGGTTCTTATTGTAGCGGTGGAGCAGGCGTACCTATTGGCATTGACGGAAGCCAGATTGGAGTAAACTACAGGCTATATCGCGGAGCATCGCAAGTAGGTCCAGCCCGCGCAGGAACCGGTTTGCCCATCACCTTCCCGAACCAAACCGTAGCAGGCACTTACCGTGTAAGGGCTATCAACCCAACAACCGGTTGTATTTTGTTTATGAACGGAACGGTAGATGTAATCGTCAACCCATTACCCACAGCTTATAACGTTACCGGTGGTGGAAGCTACTGCACAGGCGGAACAGGCGTGAACGTTGGTCTTGCCAACAGCGCCATAGGAACAGATTACCAACTTTTGCGGGATGGAACCCCGGTTGGAGCGCCCCTTGCAGGAACAGGTGGAGCTCTTAGCTATGGCCTGCAAACTGTAGCAGGTACTTATACCATCACTGCCACCATCACAGCAACGGGATGTTCAGGCCCTATGACTGGAAGTGCGATTATAAGCATTAACCCCTTGCCAGCAGTTTTTGATGTAACCGGAGGAGGAAGTTATTGTTCCGGTGGAGCAGGCATGCCTGTTGGATTAAGCAACAGCGAAAATGGAATAAACTATCAACTTTACCGAGGTGCTGTCGCGGTGGGTTCTCCGGTTAGCGGAACCGGTGCTGCCATCAGTTTTGGCAACCAGACAACAGCAGGCACATATACTGTGGTAGCAACCAATGCCACCACTACTTGTACTTCTAATATGAACGGCAGTGCCGTTGTTAGTATCGACCCTTTACCTACATCGTATAATGTTACCGGTGGTGGAAGTTTCTGCTCCGGTGGTGCAGGGGTAATCGTTGGTCTTAGCGGAAGCGATGCCGGAATCGATTACCAATTGTACCTTGGTGCAGCAGCCATTGGAACTCCAGTATCAGGAACTGGTGCTGCTCTAAATTTTGGAAATCAGACCACTGCTGGTACCTACACCGTGCAGGCAACAAATACACTTACCAGCTGTACTTCCATAATGAGTGGCAGTGCCATAGTGAGCATCAACCCCTTGCCAACTGCTTTTAATGTTACCGGTGGAGGCGCCTATTGCTCCGGTGGAACAGGAGTGGCCGTTGGTTTAAGTGGAAGCGAAATCAACATTAATTACCAGTTATACCTCGATGGCAATCCGGTTGGAGGAACAATACCAGGAACGGGTCTTGCCATCAGCTTTGGAAATCAAACCCTTGCAGGAACCTATACGGTAATTGCAACAAATACAATTACTACTTGTGTAGCCAACATGAATGGCAGTGCCGTGGTAAGCATCAATCCATTGCCAACTGCATTTAATGTCACCGGAGGTGGTGCCTATTGCTCAGGCGGAGCAGGCGTGCTTGTTGGCCTCGATGGCAGTGAAGCAAGTGTAAACTATCAGCTTTACCTTGGTGCCGCCCCCACAGGAAGTCCTGTTGCCGGTACAGGTGCAGCCATCAGTTTTGGAAACCAGACATCAGCAGGTACTTACACCGTAGTAGCCACAAACGGCACTACAAGTTGTATTGCCAACATGAACGGTAATGCGGTTGTAAGCATCAATCCCAATCCAACTGTGTATGCTGTTACCGGTGGAGGAAGCTATTGCTCCGGTGGAACTGGTGTAAACGTGGGACTTAATGGCAGCGATTTAGGAACCGACTACCAGCTTTACATCGATGGCATAGCCTCTGGAGCTGCCATAGCAGGAACAGGAGCCAGCCTCAGTTTTGGCCTTCAAACTACAGCCGGAACCTACACTGTTACTGCAACCATCACAGCTACATCATGCACAAGCCCCATGTCGGGCAGTGCCGTCATAAGTATCAATCCGCTTCCTACTATCTTTAATGTAACTGGAGGAGGTAGCTATTGCTCCGGAGGAACCGGCGTAGCCGTTGGTTTGAGTGGCAGTGAAGCCAGTGTGAATTACCAACTCTACCGCGATGGCATACCCGTCGGAAGTGTAGTGAGCGGAACCGGCCTGGCCATCAGCTTTGGCAACCAGACTACAGCTGGAAATTATACCGTTGTAGCCACTAACTCTGTTACCAGTTGTACCAGCAACATGAATGGAAGTGTAGCTGTAACAATCGATCCTCTGCCATTAGCCTTCAACCTTACCGGTGGTGGCAGTTATTGTTCAGGTGGTGCCGGAGTACCCGTAGGACTCAGTGGCAGTGAAGCCGGTGTCAATTACCAACTCTACAGAGGGGCAGCTGCAATTGGTGCTCCTTTGGCTGGTACCGGAGCAGCCCTTAATTTCGGAAACCAGACCCTTGCTGGTACTTATACTGTAAGGGCAACCAACGCACTTACCTCTTGTCTTGCTACCATGACAGGCAATGCTGTAATATCCATCAATCCTTTGCCCACTGTATTCAGTATGACAGGTGGTGGAAGCTATTGCTCTGGAGGAGCTGGAGTGAATGTAGGACTCAGCAGCAGCCAGAATGGGGTTAATTACCAGCTTTATGTCGATGGCAACCCGGTTGGTGGTAGTGTACCCGGCAGCGGTGTGGCCATTAGCTTTGGCAACCAAACAACAGCAGGAACTTATACCGCTGTAGCTACAAACGCTTTAACAGGCTGTATTTCGAATATGAGCGGCACAGCCGTGGTAACCATAGACCCTCTGCCCCTTGTATTTAATGTAACTGGCGGTGGAAGCTATTGCTTAGGCGGAGCAGGCGTGCTTGTTGGCCTCGATGGCAGTGAAGCAGGCGTAAATTATCAGCTTTACCTGGGTGCTGCGCCCACAGGAAGTCCTGTTGCCGGTAACGGTGCAGCCATCAGCTTTGGAAGCCAGACAGCAGCAGGTACTTACACCGCAGTAGCCACCAATGGCACTACTACTTGTATTGCCAACATGGGCGGTAATGCCATCGTGAGTATCAACCCTTTGCCAACTGCCTATAATGTAAGCGGTGGAGGAAGTTATTGCTCGGGTGGAATTGGTGTGCCTGTTGGACTCACAAACAGCGACTTGGGAACCGATTATCAGCTTTATCTTGATGGTGTACCCGTTGGACCAGCAGTGCCTGGCACAGGAGGTGTACTTAGCTTTGGCGACCAATCTTTGACCGGAACCTATACGGTGATTGCTACTATCACAGCCACCGGTTGTACATCTAATATGACCGGAAGTGCGGTGATTACCATCGATCCGCTACCCATTGCCTTTAACGTAACTGGCGGTGGCGGCTATTGCTCAGGTGGTTTTGGTCTTCCGGTAGATTTAGACGGAAGCGAAGCGGGAGTGAATTACCAACTTTACCTCGATGGCATTGCCACCGGATTCCCCATTAGTGGAACCGGCTTTGCGATTAGTTTTGGCGATCAGCTTTTACCTGGCACCTATACCATTGGCGCTATAAATGCCACAACAGGTTGCAGCGCCCTGATGAATGGAAGTACCATTATCTCTATTAACCCCTTGCCTGCTGCAACAGCCTCTAACAATGGCCCAGTATGCGAAGGCAACACCCTTAGTCTATTTGGTGGCGTCAATCCGGCTAATTCTTATAGCTGGAGCGGACCTCTTGGTTTTAGCTCAACCGATCAAAACCCATTGGTTTCGTTGTCTGCCACCACCAGCATGAGTGGCGATTATACAGTCACTGTAACCGATCTAAATAGTTGCACCAACAATGCCACAACAAGTGTAGTAGTTGATCCGGCGCCACTTGTAGACGCGGGCAATGATACTGCCATTTGTAACAGCGATATAGTAACAGTGAACGGAGCCTCCATCGTCGGTGGAACCCTCGATCGCTGGAGAACATCAGGCGACGGTACTTTCGACAACGCCAACATCCTTAATCCGGTTTATACTCCGGGTATACTTGACAGAGCAGCAGGATCGGTAACACTTTACCTCGATGTGAACGGATTTGGAACCTGCGGATTGTTTACCGATTCCTTGTTGGTAACCATCCCCAGTCCGGTTCAGCCTGCCATTGGCGAACCTGCGCCTTTCTATATTGCCCCTTCCACAGCCATGGAGGTATGTATTACTACCAGCGGTCACCAGCGAAACATCGACATGGGCTATTACCTTATTGCTCCCGATGGATTAACCACGATAACCCTGGCTACTGCTCCCATGGAGATCAATTTTACTACGCCTTGCGTTCCTGCCTCAACCGGCAACCCTGGCGATGCCATTGACCTTTGCTTTACAAACAATCCTGCCGATCCGTTACTGAATATATGTGCCGACCCCCGTCCGCTTACCGGAGACCATTTGGCCGAAGGAAACTGGTCTGCACTGTATGGCCTCAATCCGGCACAAGGCGGTTGGACTGTAATGATTAAAGACACTGCCAACAACAGGCCCACCATTGACGATGGCGCCATTATCGAAGCTTCTGTATCCTTTGCCGACATTGCACTGGCAACCGGACTTCTTAAGACGGTCGATCATAATTCAGGCGCGATAAATGTACCTATTATCGAGCTGACAAATAACAAAGTTATGTTGGTGCGCGATTTAACCGTAAGCTGTTTTGGCGAATGCGATGCACAAGCCATTGTAACTGTTCTCGGAGGAACCCAGCCTTATGTGACTTATAGTTGGTCACCCCTGCCAGCAAGTGGCAACGGTGCCGATACCGTAAATCTTTGTGCCGGAACCTATAACCTTACTGTTACCGATGCATTGGGATGTAGCGGCAGCACCAGCGTAAACGTACTGGAACCACCACAAATTTCGATTACCAGTCTTAGCTATCCGGACAGCCTTCAATGTAATGGCGATTCGACCGGAGTAGTGGTAGTGAAAGCTTCCGGAGGAACAGGACTACTTACTTACACCCTGCAACCGGGCAACATACCTTCTGCTTCCGCCGATAGCGGTTTGTTCAATGCCCTACCGGCAGGCAGTTATACGCTACAGGTTACGGATGCTTCCGGATGCCAGATAGACAGCAACCTTGTCATAGCCCAGCCCAATGCCATCAGCATTGACACTGCTTATATAAGGGATCCGATAAACTGCTTTGGCGATACCACTGCAAGCATAGTTGTATCGGCTATTGGTGGCAGAGCACCTTATACCTACCTTCTTGAACCAGCCATGGTAAGCAACGATTCAGGAATATTTGTAAACCTGAGTGCCGGTAACTATGTAGTAAGGGTTACCGACCAGTTTGGATGCCAGGGCGATACCGCTGCAATAAGCATTACCCAGCCTTCCGATCTGGAAGCAGATACCATACTGATTGAACCCATAGCATGTTTTGGCGAACTGGCCACCATCCGCGTGGTGGTGCAAGAAGGTACACCCGCTTATGAAGTCTCTGTCGACAGCATGAACACATGGATTCCTACTAACGATACAGCCGTATTCGGAGGTCTAACCGCGGGTAACTATTACATCTACCTGCGCGATGCCAATGGATGCAGCGATTCTACAGGTACTGTAATAATTACTGAACCAACCGCCATTCAAATTACAAGCCTCAACTATACCGATAGCCTTCTTTGCAGCGCAGATACCAATGGAACAATTGTGGTAAAAGCTACAGGCGGCACAGGATCGTTGACTTATCTTCTGCAACCGGGCAATATACCTTCTGCTTCGGCCGATTCCGGATTGTTTATCAACCTGGGAGCTAACATATATACTGCTCAGGTAATCGATAGCCTCGGATGCCTGGCCGACAGCATTGTACAAATCTGGGGTCCTTCAATTCTGGAGCTTGATACAACTTATATCTCAGCTGGTATTTCATGTTTTGGCGATACAGTGGGTGAAATTACGGCAATAGCTTCCGGAGGAACTTTGCCTTATACTTATGTTTTATTCCCCAATCTGGATACCAACAACACCGGTATCTTCAATAACCTTGGAGCCAATACTTACTTTGTGAAGGTATACGATGCCCGTGGTTGCGATACCCTCACAAGCAGCCCATTGTCACTGACTGTTCCATCGCCATTGGTAATCGATACCCTTATGGCTATGCCTATCGCATGTTTCGGCGACAATACACCATTGTCGGCTGTGGCTTCAGGTGGCAGCGAACCTTACGATATAAGTCTTACTTTAATTGGATTTACAACTACTCAAAGTGGTTTCAACTCTGGCGATACTGCTTTATTTACAGGTTTTGCAGGCATGAATTACATAAGAGTGGTCGATGCCGCTGGCTGTTCTGCAGAAGACTCTATACTGATTCTTGAGCCAGCTTCAGCGTTGATATTCGATAGCATTCTTACAACACCTGTTACCGGTTGCTCCGATAGTGCCAATGGTACCATTCGTGCCTATGTTTCAGGTGGCTGGGGTGCTTATCAGTATTCGAGAGATGGAACAATCTACACCCCCTCTAATACTTTTATCAAACTTACTCAGGGCAACTACACCATTTATGTTACCGACAGTTTGGGATGCAGCATCACCAGCACCATACAGACAATTAGCGGGCCTTCGCCGCTGGTAGCCAACGCCATTGTGCAGGATGCGGTGGGCGAAACCCCCGGAAGCATTACCTTTATGTCGATGGGAGGTACTCCGCCTTACACTTATTGGATAGGTGCCACCTACCTTCCTGATTCATTGCGAACTTATGTGTCAGACCCACTGTTCGACAGCCTGAACGCAGGCACCTACTTTGTGGCTGTGCGCGATGCCAACGGATGTACCGATGAAGATGTAGCTACCATTAGCCTGGTAAGCTTACAAGTAGAACTGGAATTTACCTGTGCCTATATTAATGGTCCACTGATTGAAATCAGTATTCTCAATGGTTCGGCACCCATTGCAGTTTTAGACAGCAACCTGTCTACTTCGGTTGTCAACCTCTACACCAATATCTTCGACAACCCCTATTACATGGCTGTCGATACCGGATGGCACAAAATACGGGTAAGCGATGCATTCCTCTATTTCGATACGACCCTCTATGTGACCTATCCAATTATCGATACTGTGTTGATAACTCCCAAAACCTGTTCGGCATTAGGTTTCGATGGCAATCCTACATGGGACGGTGCAGCTGAGGTAGTAGTGAATGGAGGCACAGCCAACAAGTTTTACAGACTCGATGTGCACAACCCGAGTGGTGTGCCAATTATAGGTTACCAAAACAACCACACAGGGATCTTTACTGATTTGGGCCAATACAATTGGTACAATGTGGTGGTTGTGGATGATCAGCTTTGTCAGGATTCAATCTCGTACCGCGATATACAAATGATGTATGCCCGCTATGTACAGGTATCTGGTCTTTACAACGATACCACAGTTTGTAAATACAACCAGCTTGAGTTGTTTGCCGGTTACAGTTATCCGACAGCATTCCCGACACAGAAATACAGCGTAAGCGCAACCTGGGCACCTGATACAGCTTTTATCGATTTCAACAACGATAACCGCACTCCATCGGCCACAGCCTTGATTTTAGAGGATTCGATCACCATTACCCTCCGCCTCGAGCAAACAGAAGTGGCAGAATGTATGCTAATAGACAGCATCAAAATTAAAACCTTTGAGGCGGTGGATATTCCATACTCACTCGGACAAAGTGCCGGCTTCGGAATCGATTCTGAAACCGGTGAAATTCTGGCTACAGTAGGGGCACAAATTAATGTAAGCATGGATTCTGCCTATTGGCATACGGATATACTCGAGGTATTACCCGACTCCCTGGTAAAAGGAAATAAGGTTAATCCTGTGTTCAACCCACCCAATGCGCCACATGAGTACACCATTTTTGCTCCAAATGATTCTACGGCATTTTTTGCCATTATGATTACCGAAGATGGTTGCTCTGAAACCGATACTATTATTATTGATGTGCGACCGGTGATTGAAAGCGATAGCCTCTACAATGTGTTTACCCCCAACGGTGATGGACATAACGATACCTGGGTAATTCCGCATGTACATTTATACACCGATGCTGAAGTAGAAATCTTTAATCGCTGGGGTCAGCTGGTGTATTACCGCAAAGGTTATGGATCGGATACCTCGAACGAGTGGGACGGCAAATCGATGAAAAATGGAAAAGAACTGCCATTAGGCACCTATTTCTTTATCATCAAACCGAACGATGGCCAAACCGAAACACTTACCGGTACAGTCACCATAATCAGGTAAGTTAGTAAACTGAAAAGAAAAAAGCAGACATGAAAAAAATAACCCTCATCGGATTGCTTGCCTTAGCGGGCCTTTGCGGAAAAGCGGCTCAAGACCCTTTGTATACGCAATTTATGACCAATCCCTATCTGATTAACCCAGCCCTTACCGGTACCTATCCATATTATCAGATTATTTCCAATAACCGGATACAATGGACAGGAATGGAAGGTGGCCCAATAACCAATACGCTTAGCATGTACGGACCTTTCAAATCGCAGCCCATGGGGGTTGGGGGTTACATCATGAGCGATAACGTGGGTCCGGCCGAAACACGCATTAGCATCAATGGTTCCTATGGCTACAACTACTCCATTGCCGAAGACCTGAAAATTAGCATGGGGTTGATGCTTGGAGTGATGCAACATAAAATTGACGGTTCGAAACTACGCATTGCTGAATATGATCCCTATTTTACGCCCGGACAGGTTTATACCAACATTAAACCTGATGCTACGGTAGGGTTTTACTTGTTTTCTTCAACTTACAACGGTGGATTGTCGGTAACCAATCTATTTGGAAATAAATTCCAGTTCGATACACCCGGCGAATTCGATACTGTTCCGCGCAGCACTATCGCAAAATTGAACCAACACTTTTATTTGCACGGTGGTTATAAATATTATGTCAACCGCGATTTGGCCATCGAACCCACCCTCATTCTGAGGAAAGTAAAAGGCACCTCTCCCCAGCTCGACTTTAATGTGCGTGCATGGTACGGACAGCGTAACTGGGATGGCACCCAACTCTGGGGTGGTCTTTCGTACCGTTCAGAAGATGCTGTAACCATTCTTGTGGGCGTTATTTACCAACGTAAAATTGAGGTAGGGTATTCGTACGATATCGGCATTAACAAATTGAGCCCTTATAACTCAGGCTCGCATGAACTAATGATTACATTCCGCTTCAACAATTTCCAGGAACTTTAGCAACTACTCAAATAGTTTTTATAGTTGAATCCCCCGTTATAGACTACCTTCCGGGGGATTCTTCTTTTCGAAATGCTCGTCGGAGAGTTTGAATATCAATCAGATCACCTTTTCCACCCAGAGAGAATCCTGGCATTCATGCAATAAGGTAGCAATGGGTTTTTTCTCTATGGGATGCAGAAAATCATCCGCTATTTCGGCCAGGGGAACCAATACAAACCTGCGCTCTAACATTCTGGGATGTGGCACTGTGAGCGATGGGGTTTGAATAATGCTTTGGTTGTAGAGAAGAATATCAATATCAATGGGTCTGGCAGTGTACCCTTTTTCGGACCGGATTCGTCCCATTGATTGTTCTATTTCAAGCAATACTTGCAGTAATTCCTGGGCTGAAAGTTCGGTTCGAAGCTGAATGGCCTGGTTATAATAGTGGCTCACATCGGCATAACCCCATGCTTCGGACTCGTAAAGGGCACTCATCTGTATAATAGTACCCGCCTTTAAATCAATTTCCCGGCAAGCCATTGCAAGGCTCTCCTTGCGATTTCCTAAGTTACTTCCCAGAAGGCAATACACGTTGCTTGTCATCCATTTCGATTCTATTCAATATAACTGAAAAAAGCTTTGCAGCATTCCGCAGAAAATTACTTAATTTTATTCGGGCTGAATTAGGTTCAACCAAAAATATCCTCCAAATAAAAAAACACATCGTTATGAAAAACTTTTTTACTTCCCTGTTAGCTACCGTGGTAGGTATCATTCTTTCCACTTTTATACTTGTATTAATTTTCGTTGGCATTGTAAGTGCCCTTTCGGCAAGTAAGGATAAAGCAGTAGAGCTGAAAGACAATACTATTTTATACCTGAAAATTGATCAACCCATTGTAGATCGTAAACCAAGCTCGCCTTTTGATTTTGCCCGCTTCAGTAAAAACGAACAAATCGGGCTCAACGATTTGCTCGAATGCATTGAAAAAGCTAAAACCGACGAAAAAATTGCAGGCATTTACATCGAACCTGGCTATTCGTTTGCCGGAATGGCTACCATCGACGAAATTCGCAGCGCACTCATTGATTTCCGAAGCTCCGGAAAATTTGTGGTAAGCTACAGCAACGACCTGCTTTCGCAACCAGGTCTTTATTTATCATCGGTATCGGACAAGGTGTTTTTAAACCCGGTGGGCATGCTATTGCTCAATGGCTTGAGCCTTCAGACCATGCACGTAAAAAATGCTCTAGACAAACTCGATATCGAATCGGAAGTAATAAAAATAGGCGAATACAAGGGTGCTGGCGAGATGTTCGAATTCGATGAAATGAGCCCGGCTAACCAGGCACAGCTCGATCGGATAGTAACCACCATTTGGGATAATATGGCCGATGGCATTTGTGAATCAAGAGGTATTTCCAAAGATACACTCAACTACCTAGTGAGTTCTCTGGGGATTAAAGATCCGACTTATGCACTAAAATACGGGCTTGTAGATAGCCTTATTTATAAAGGCGATGTGATCAAATACCTAAAAAGCCTAACACAAATTGACGATAAGGACGACCTGAATACAGTAGAGCTGTCAAAATATTCCAATGTACCTGGCAAGAAAAACTTTAAAGGCATTGCCCGCGAAAAAATTGCTGTAATCTATGCCTCTGGCAGCATTGTCGATGGCGAGGGTGAAGTCAACAACATTGGGGGTCAGAATTTTGCCCGCGCCATACGCGAAGCCCGTCGCGATTCGACCATAAAAGCCATTGTATTGCGTATCAACTCGGGAGGTGGCAGCGCCATGGCCTCCGAAGACATACTTGTGGAATTGCTAGAAACCAAAGGCGTAAAACCCATAGTTGTTTCCATGGGCGATGTAGCCGGATCGGGCGGCTATTACATTGCCTGTGCAGCCGATACCATTCTGGCAGGAAAAAATACCATCACCGGATCCATTGGAGTTCTGGGAGTATTTTTAAATGCCGAAGGCTTCTTTAACCGATTGGGCCTAACCTTCGATGTGAGTAAATCACATCCTTATGCCGATTTTGCGTCACAAACAAAACCCCTTCAACCTGAAGAAAAAGCCTTTCTGCAACATTTTATCGAAATCACTTACGACCAGTTTATCAGCCATGTGGCTGAAGGACGCAGCATGACGAAAGAAAAGGTTAATGAAATCGGACGCGGACATGTGTATAGCGGTTCGGATGCCAAAGACATTAACCTGATTGACAATTATGGTGGATTAAAGGATGCTATTGCTGTGGCCCACCGCATGGCCAAACTAGGCGAAAAGTACCGCGTGGTGGATCTGCCTAAACAACCAGACCCCATCGAACAATTTGTAAAAGAAATAACCGGCGAGGCAAGGGTTAAAACCATGCTTCAGGAGCTTGGTATAAGCGCCGATACCTACCAGCAGGCAAAAGACCTCATGCAAACACAAGGTATTGTAGCCCTCATGCCTTTTATTATACAGTTAAAATAAACCAGCCTCTTGTATAACATACAACCCGGAATGCATTATTCCGGGTTTTTTTTAATCATATTTAATGATTAGCCTCTATTATGCCAGTTACTACCATATTTTAAATTTTGCCCACGCTCACCCCTCTTTCCCCTAAAGGGGATGACCCCCGCGCTTTTCCCGGTAGGGAGGTAAAAAGTGCCTGTAAGCAAAAAAAGAACAAATGCTTGAAATTAATATTAATACAATCTTTTCTATCGTACTAGTATGATAATGCCTATTCATTAATATTTTATGGATAGGTTCAATTGAAAAAAAACCCGCAGACAATTAGCCTGCGACCTTTGCGGAATTATAGCGTGACACAAAGTCCATTACCATTGCGACAGATCGTTCATCCAGCTTTCTAGTTTTATTTCTTCTTCGTCAGAAGGTTCGGTTAACACTTTTAGAAGTGAATCGGAAATTAAAATTTCTTCGGAAGTGTTACTTTCACTATTTTCTTTTAATTCTGTTTTCGTATCCATGGTTTCCAGATACCATGCTGATAATTCAAACATCCAGTTTTCAAGTATGATTTCTTCTTCATAAAATTTTTCGCTTGATGCAGGCGCTCCGCTGTTGGCATTTAAAACAATTACTGAGAAAAGAAAAAGCATTGCAAGAATACTAAGGCTTATAGTTAAATTACGTTTCATGTTTTTGTTTTTTAAAGTTTGATGCTTGATTATCCAATCGCATGCCAATAGTTGTAATATATTGAATTAGTACTATTTATGTTGCTTGTATTATCGTTACCGTTTCAATCTTCGAACGAAATCGGAAAATTAATGTACGTTTTCGTACGTCCTCAAAATATGAAATCTGCCCGTTTAAATATTTCGAATCGAATGAATCTCACGAAAGGGTTCAATTTATTTTAGGTATTTTTGCTTTTATGAAAAGGCCAAACTACCCAATTCTTCAACAAATTTTCGGATGCGCTGGCTACTAATTCCATTCACACCCCTCTACGGACTGGTAGTTCGAATAAGGCATAAACTATTCGATTGGAAAATTCTAAAATCGGTTAGGTTTGAAGTCGCTACTATTTGTGTTGGAAACATTACCGTGGGTGGAACGGGAAAAACTCCCCATATCGAATACCTGGTTGATCTTTTACATAAGTCACTACCTATTGCAGTGCTTAGCCGGGGTTATGGCAGGCGCACAAAGGGTTTTGTGCTGGCAGGAAAAAAATCAACACCAATAAGCATAGGTGACGAATCCTATCAGATTTTCAGAAAATACAATAACATTCTGGTGGCTGTTTGCGAGAAACGTGTAAAAGGAATAAAAAACCTTCTCGAAACCAATCGCAAGATTAAAGTGATTTTACTCGACGATGCCTTTCAACACCGCTACGTCGATGCCGGATTAAATATTGTACTTATCGATTACAACCGTCCTGTTTTCAAAGACATCATGCTTCCGGCAGGCAACCTTCGCGATAGCCGCAATCAGTTAAAAAGAGCCGATATTGTGCTTGTGACCAAAGTGCCCGACACTTTTAGTCCACTCGAAAAAAGACTGTGGATGAACGAGCTGAAACTATTTCCCTATCAAAAACTTTTCTTTACTTCTCTGGTCTATAAGAATGCCATCCCTCTGTTTAAAGAAACCAGCGAAAAACTTTCGGTAGAAAAAATTAAAAAGGAAAATGGAATCGTTTTGTTGGTAACAGGGATTGCCAACCCTACCCCATTAAAAAATTATTTAGAGTCAAACGAAATTACTTTTCAGCATCTTGAATTTGCTGATCATCATCTATTTAACGAATCTGACCTTGAACGTATTCGAATTCAGTTCGACCTGATTCCGGGAAGAAAAAAAATTATACTTACAACTGAAAAAGATGCCGTAAGGTTGAAAACTCTAAAAAGGTTCCCAAGAAGTTTAAGGGATAAAACTTATTACCTGCCAATCAGGATTAATTTTTTGGAAAAGAGCCATACAGAATTTGATAAACTAATTGTGAATTATGTTACAAAAAATAAAAAGATCGGCCGAATACATCCATAAAATTATAGAAAGCAAACCCAATAAAGCCCTAATTCTCGGATCGGGTCTGGGAGGTTTTATTAGAGATGTGGAAATTCTGCATGAAATTCCATATCGTTCAATTCCAGACTTTCCGCAAACAACTGTGGAAGGCCATTCGGGCAATCTGATTCACGCCCGAATCGGCGATAAAGAAATACTGATCATGCAGGGTCGAATTCACTATTACGAAGGCTATTCGATGGAGCAACTGGCCTATCCGGTAAGGGTATTAAAATATCTGGGAGTGGAATATCTTTTTCTTTCCAATGCCAGCGGCGGCATGAACCCTGAATACAACATCGGAGATCTGATGATTATAACTGACCATATTAACTTAATGCCCAATCCGCTTATTGGTGCGCACAGTGCCGAGTTCGGTGCCCGCTTTCCGGATATGAGCCAGGCATACAGTAAAGAACTTATCAATCATGCCCTAAAGCTTGCTGCATCGAAAAAAATTCAAGTACACCAGGGTGTATATGTGGCCACTACCGGACCAACTTATGAAACCCCTGCTGAATATAGATATTTCCGTATTATTGGTGGCGATGCAGTTGGAATGTCGACCGTACCCGAAGCAATTGTTGCAAACCAGATGGGCATGAAATGTTTTGCCATTTCAGTAATTACCGATTTAGGAATATCAGGTAAAATTGAGACCATCACACATGAACAGGTACAAATTGCCGCTTCGAAAGCGGAACCCAGAATGGCCACCATTATGAAAGACCTGATTTTACAATTTTAGCTCTATGTTATCCTGCTTGCCTCATGCAATGGAATATTAGGTTTTTCCAGTCAAACCCGGAAGTAAATTAAAGCTTACCGAAAAATTAAAATAAATTAACCCTTCAACTACTATAAAAATGTATATTGAACAAGCCCTTAAAAACGAGAACCAGTGGTGGCGGTACCTGATTACTTTCTTTATCGTGGGTGCTGCCCAGTTTATAGGGTCGCTTCCCTTGTCGCTGGTAATCATTTTAAAAAACCTTTCATCGGGCGAAGCTCTCGACTACAAGGCCTCACTTAACCCTGAAATCATTGGAATCAGCCAAAACATGGGCTTGTTTTTAATTATGTTGCCCATGGTGCTGACCTTTTTTGCCTTGCTTCTGGCTATGCGCTACATACACGGTCAAAGCCTTCGGGAGATATTCACCTCGGCCTCAAGAATACGCTGGAAGAATTTTTTCTTTGCTCTCATCACCTGGGGTGTTATGTTGATAGTAGCCGAAATTATTACCTATGGATTTACTCCGGAACAATACTCCTTTAACTACAAGGCCTCCGAATTTTATGTTTTGCTAGTTATTTCTATACTCATGATCCCCTTGCAGGCTGGAGCTGAAGAGTTGTATTTCCGGGGAAATCTTTTTCAAG
The DNA here is from genome assembly GCA_016699695.1 of Bacteroidota bacterium. NCBI lineage: Bacteria > Pseudomonadati > Bacteroidota > Bacteroidota bacterium. Next base: position 2,035,360 of record CP065006.1, on the reverse strand, counting down.
GCCTAGGTATTCTTAGCCGGTCGAAAATAATTGCCTTGCTGGTAACCTCCCTGGCTTTTGGATTACTTCATTTCAGCAACCCTGAAGTAAAACAATTCGGATTTCTACCTTCGATGACTTACTATGTTGGCTTTGGATTATTTATGGGCATTCTGGTTTTACTAGACGGAGGTCTTGAAATGCCCATTGCCATTCACACGATAAATAATTTTTTCGGAGCAACCCTGGTAGGTTATTCAGGCTCTGTGCTGCAAACACCATCGCTTATTAAAATGAACCATTACAATGCCAATGCGATGCTCATTTTTTTTGTAGTGTTTGCCATACTCTACCTACTTATTTCGAAAAAAATATTTAAGTGGAAAAGTATTGGCTTTGCCTTTAAAATGCAAGAATAAGCTACAGACAATTTAACCCGAATTAACCAATAAAAGGCGAAGGATTGCCTGTCCAGCCTTGCGGGAAACCAAATTAATTGATTTAACTGGGTAAAAGTAATTTGATCAAGCCCTCCAGAGAATTTCCAGCCAGGTCTTTTTGCAATATCGTGGCATGTCTCCCGGACTGTGCATGGAAAGCAGCAAGGTATTCCTGCTCTGGCTGTCCTGGTGTAGGGACCAGAATGGCTCTTCGACGAAGGCATTCAAGATCCATGAGTGTGGTGTAACCTGCACGGCAGATTATTACTTCAGCATTTTCAATAAGTCCTTTTAACAACCCGGCCGGGCAATGATTGATTGAAAATGGAAAAGAGGGAGCAGCAGAATCGGGCAATCCGCGCACTATCAAACAGGAAGAGGGTTTGGAACTTGATTCCACCAGACTCCGCATGAGCTGTTCAAAAACCGTACGTTGCTTTTCCGGACCTGAAATAAGAATCAATACCCATGGTTTATTTGCAGGTTGAATAGCAGTGACCATTTTAAAGCGGGAGAGGATACCAAGATAAAGCAGCGGAATTTTAATGTCGGCATTTCTTTCCGACAAACGTCCAGCCATCTGGTTATCGGAATAATCCGGAACCCAGCATTCGTCGAACTGGTCAATGGCCCAGGAATTCAACTTTTTTAGAACAATGTTGCTCCATTGCAAAGCCCTTGGGGGTATAATATTCAACTGGTGGGTCACAATAATATTCAAAGCCAGCTTACTCCTGAAACCATAACGGTTATCGGAAATAATTCTTTCCACATGGTGCTGTTTCACCCATTTTCTTGCCCGCCAACCATCAAGAACAATGGTAACAAAAAACTGAGGCAGATAGATTAAAAGAGACCATAACTGATTCTGACGCTTTGAAAACACCGGACCAGAAGAAGGAATATCCAGCACAATAATATTCGAAAAGGCTTCTTTGTAAATACTTTTCTGCTGAGGCGTTGCCGTTACCAAAACTTCGTGACCCTCGTCCAACAATTGTCCGATAAGCGGTAACATACGGGTAGTATGACCAAGCCCCCAATCGAGCGCGGCTACAAGGCTTACCATAATTTAGCCCGATATTTGAACCTGAATCCCGAGAGCTTCAACCCTTTTTCCAATGTCTTCTAATTGTTTCAAAGGCACTTTTTCGAGTGTATCGAAAGGGGTATCGCGCGCAATGGTATAAATCATAACCATAGAAGGATGAATGGCTGAAAGTGTTTCGAGCCAGGGAACCAATTCTTCTTCCGTAGTATTGTCCACAGCAATGCCTTTGAAACTACCTTTTACAAACATAGTTTGAATGATAATTCCTTTAAGTTGCCTGAGTCTTTGAATAGTTTGTTCTATGCTGAAATTCCCAAGTGGACAATTTAAAAGTTTTACCGTAGAAGGATTGACCGAATCGAGTTTTAGGATGCACTGATCGATCTTTTCGAATGCCCTAAGCACCTTGCTGCTCCCCAGGGTAGTGGCATTGCTCAGCAGCGCTATTTCTGCCTTTGGGTAATAAAGGTTTCGAAGCTTGTAAGTATCGTCAATGATTCCCGCAAAATCTGCATGCATAGTAGGTTCACCGTTTCCGGCAAAAGTAATGGCATCGATGGTTTTACCTTCCTGGTTCGATTGCTTTAAAAAAGACTCGAGCTTCTGAATCACCTCTTTCCTTTCAGGCAGTTTGCCGACAGTACTCTTTGTAAGTCCACATTCGCAATATATACAATCGAAATTACACACCTTACTCGTCGAAGGCAACAGATTAATGCCTAATGAAACGCCCAGGCGACGACTTTTTACAGGTCCAAAAATTATCTGATCGAATAAGAAGGTTGGCATTATCTTTTATCTTTCTGATTTGTAGCCTCCAGGGAACCATTGTATTTTTTCACCTTTATGCTTGATAACTCCATACTTTTAAAGAAATTCGCCTCACCAGATTCGAGCTGAGGAAGAACAACAGCAATATAGGAATAGTCTTCGGTGAGATGAAAAACAAACTGATAATCTCTCACAAAGTTCGACTTGTACAAAGGAGCCTTTGCCACTTCAAGCCGCTGATTTACATCGCTGTCCGCAATATCTTTATAAAAATAAATCAACAATTCCGGATTCTCCGAAAGGTCGTTGGCAAAAAGACGCACTTTTACTTCGAACAAATAAACACCCATTCCTTTGCTCTCCATGCGATAAGTTGGCGGATAGCTTGCAGTATCGCCTTCAATTTTCATGAAACGGTTCATGGTAAATACTTGTTCTACATCCGAAGAGGCGAAATAGCCAATCAGTTTTTGATATTCCTCATTTTGTTTATCGAGAGCGCCAAATACCTCGTCGTAAAGGGCATCGAGTTTTTTAGGGTGGTAGGCATACCACTTCATGGTGGAATCGAAACTAGCCTTATCGGTGCCATGCTTTTTCAAAACCGAAGAATAAAGGTTCAGAGAATCGACTGTCCGCAGCTGATGGGGCAACTGGTAATCGGTAGCCAATGCATCGGCTAAATGCAAATCGACAAGCAGGTTTACCAACTTTTCGTGGGGAATACTTTTTGTGTCAGGCCCCTTTTGGCAAGCAAGCACCAGAGCAAGCAAACAAAAACCAATAATTAGATTTGCAAAGCGCATGTATATTGTTTTAAACGATTAAACCTTCGTCGGCAAAGCTAAAATATTTATTGCCAGCCACAATAAGATGATCGAGCAATGTGATATCAAAATACTTTGCAGCTTCTTTTACTTTTTGGGTAATCTGAAGGTCTTGCTGACTATATTGAATATTTCCCGAAGGATGATTATGGCAAAGGATAAGGGATGCAGCCCGCAAGTCCACAGCTTTTTTCATAATCATTCTAACATCGATTACGGTGCCTGAAATGCCCCCACTGCTAAGAATCGATTTTTCGATAAGCTGATTGGCCTGGTTCAGGCATGCAATCCAGAATTCTTCATGATGAAGATCTTTCAGTAAATCGCCAAAAACATTATATGCTTGCTGGCTGGTAGTAATCTTTTCCCTTTGCGAGGGTTCCGATTCGCGTCTTCGACGACCTAGCTCCAGCGCAGCAACTACCGAAACAGCCCTGGCCTGTCCAATGCCTTTGATGCGGGTAAGTTCTGCAACATTTAATCGTCCCAAATCAGTAAGATTGTTGCCGGTGATTGCTAGAATTTTTCTTGCCAGTTCAACTGCAGAAAGTTCACGGGTACCACTGCCTATGAGAATGGCTATTAATTCGGCATCGGATAAAACTCTGGGGCCGTTTTGAAGTAATTTTTCACGTGGACGGTCTTCGAGCGCCCATTGCTTGATACTCAGATGATCCATCGGGGAATGAATTGATAACAAGTCTGTAAGTTAATTCAATCAATTATCAATGCAAATACCAGATATGAAATATGATTCTTGGTAAAATAAAAAACCTGAAAGCTTTTCAGACAAAAGGGTCTTACCCAGTCTTAGAAAGCCTTCAGGCATAAAAAAATTACAAAGAGTTTATTGACACTTCAATTCGTGCTCAATCCTGTAATTGGCAAGTTCGGTATATTGTCCATAAGCTGCTTTTTTGTAAGCGGCACAGGCAGCTTCAACATTACCATTTTTGGCATTCGACTCAGCAATAACCATGTAAATTTTAGCTTTGTCCTCGTTACCTCCTTTTTCGTTTGCAATTGCTTTCTCTCCAAACTCGATAGCTTTTACATAATCCGATTTATCGAAATAGGTCGATGAAAGAAGATACAGGGTAGTGGCATCGGTGGCATCGTATTCGAGCGAAGAGTTTAAAGCCAAAATAGCTTCGCTATAGTTTTTCGCACTCTTGGCTGCATTTCCTTTTTTCAGAAAGTATTTTTTAGCATTCGAGCGTATCTTCTGTTCGTTGCTTGTATCATTTGCTTCAAGGGCCACCTCTATTCCTTTGTTAGCTGTAAGCCTTAAAAGCTCATCGTTTTCGGTAGTACTGTAAACAACAGATTTTAAATAATATGCCGAAACATAATTAGGATCATAAACCAATACCTGATCCATGTCGGTGAGAGCACTTTCGTAATTCTTCTCTTTAAAACTGGCTACTCCCCTTTTGTAATAAACCTGCAAAAGGGCTTTTTCGGTCTTGGCTACTGTGGCTTCATTTCCAAATGACTTGCTCACTTCAATGCACTTATTCAAAGTAGCTATTCCCTTATCGATTTCGCTATTTTTAATCTGGCTTGATCCGAGTTTATAATAAAGGTCGGGCAATATAGGTTTAATGGTCATTACATAGTTATCGGCTTGCTCATCGGCCGATTCTGCAAAAATTTTCTGGCTCATTTCCAGACAGGCAGTAAACTGTACAATTGCTTCTTCCAAATTCCCTTCGTTGTTGGCAGTAACACCCGCATTATAGGCCTGAGTAGCCTCTTCGATGGTTTGTGCCGAAAGCTTGGTCACAAACATGGCAAGCAATAAAAACAATACAACATTCTTCTTCATATACATTTTAATTTTAGAATAATTATTCGATTTAAAGATAAAGCCTCAAATATAATAATTGCAACAATTAACTCAACCAATTGTTTACCTGTCTATATCCATTTTTGTGGAATCCGAAAGCCATCAACCCAATTTCATGCCAAAAAAACTACCGTTCTGCCGATCGGTAGTTTTTTTGAACTTTTCATGAAAAATATCTTACCAGGCCGATAAATCCAACATCCAGGGCTCAAGTTCGATGTCTTCTTCTTTTTCGGTTTCCATTGCAACTGTCCAAGAGATATGATGCGGATCAAGCATCCAGTCTTCGAGCACTAACTTTTCTTCCATGAACTCGTAGCTGGCAAATTCTGAACTACCAGAAACAGAAACTGAATAATTTGCTGAAAAAATTTTGGATAATTGGTTATCTGAAGATTTTACCAAACTTGCCATCACCGTAGTAAGACTATCGTTAGTTTGTTTTTGATTACAGGTAGGCTGACCTGCCAGAAAGCTATGAGCAACAAGGATAAGAAGTAATGTAAAGACTAGTTGTAGAGTCTTGGGTTCTGAGTTAACGTTCATTGTTTTCATGGTGTGCTATTTTGTGGTTTGATCAGTAAATTTACAGGAAGTGTGCCAAAACCTTATATGTATTTGTTTTATAATCAATTAATGCCAGTCAAGACTTTATTAAGAACCCTTGATTCAAGTATCAATTTTAAAATAAAATGAACGCTTTCGAACACTTGTTTACAACTCTAAACCGATTTGTGATTAAAGTTTAGTAACTTAATGTTAGCATAAACTTAACACAAGTTGTAAGCTAAGTCTCATAGCCTTAACTATTTTTGCCCCACTAAAAAATACACTGAATGCGAAGTATTTCGCCCAAACAACAAGCAATTATAATCGCTATAATTTCGGCCATTATTAATGTACTGGCCGGATTGCTCTGGTTTTTGTTTGTCGATGCCCACTATCTGGTCATCCTTCTGTTTGTTGGCTTGTTGGTGTTTTTTAGCATTTTTCTCATCGTATTTTATTCGCTTAATAACTTTATATACAAGAAATTAAAACCAATCTACAAAACCATTCAAAGCATCAAATACACCGAGGGGCAGCTCAAAAACAACTTCGACGAAATGGACAACGACATGATCCAGGATGTGCAGAACGATGTTTTAGTTTGGGCTAAGCGCAAAACCAGGGAAATTGCTCAGCTAAGGCAACTCGAAAAATACCGACGGGAGTTTCTGGGCAACGTATCGCACGAACTTAAAACACCTATCTTTAATATTCAGGGGTATGTTTCCACCTTGCTTGATGGAGGTTTGGAAGATGAATCGGTAAACCGCTATTACCTCGAGCGCACCGACAAGAGTGTTAACAGGCTCATTTCCATCGTGAATGACCTGGAATCTATTTCTCGTTTGGAATCGGGCGAACTTAAACTCGACATTAAAAAGCTTAACATTGTCCGACTGGTAGAAGATGTATTCGAAGAACACGATATTCTTGCAAAAGAGCGAAATATTAAACTTAAACTAGTCCATGCGAGCGAAAAACCCATCTACGTGATGGGAGATAAAAAACGACTAACGGAAGTATTGAACAATTTGGTTATCAACTCTATAAAATACGGCCATAACAAAGGAACCACTAAGGTGGAATTTATGGATATGGAAGACAGTGTGTTGGTAGAGGTATCGGACGATGGTATGGGCATTTCAGAAAAAGACCTTCCTCGTATTTTCGAGCGCTTTTACCGCACCGATAAAAGCCGCTCACGCGAAATGGGTGGAACTGGACTTGGACTGGCTATTGTAAAACATATCATCGAAGCACACAACCAGACCATCAATGTACGTAGCGAAATAAACCAGGGAACCTCCTTCACATTTACTCTCAGCCGGGCTTAATTCTAGCAACAACCTGTTGATTTTCAGCACGCTATTCTTTTACTCTCAAAATTGGTTTTTTGTGATCATAAATCTATCTTTGTACACTTTTTAAAACCGATAAAACCTAGTTCAATGAGCGGTAAATTCGCAGAATACAAGAATTTCAACCTTTCAGAAATAAACAAGGAATACGCCCAGAAATGGGTGCATGAAAAAACTTTTCAAGAAAGTATCCGGCTAAGAAAAAATAGTCCTGAAAAACCTTACATTTTTTACGAAGGTCCCCCTTCTGCCAATGGCATGCCGGGCATACATCATGTAATTTCACGTACCTTAAAAGACTTTGTATGCCGCTACAAAACTCAAAAAGGTCATATGGTAGAGCGCAAAGCCGGATGGGACACGCACGGGCTGCCAGTAGAATTAAGTGTGGAAAAACGACTTGGAATTACCAAGGAAGATATAGGCATTAAAATTGCTATTACCGACTATAATCAGGCCTGCAAGGAGGATGTCATGAAATACACCTCTGAATGGGAAGAGCTAACCCGAATTATGGGCTATTGGGTTGATATGGAGAATCCCTATATCACCTACGACAGCAAATACATCGAAACTCTTTGGTACCTCTTGAGCGAATTATACCGGAAAAAACTGTTGTATAAAGGATATACCATACAACCCTATTCACCTGCTGCAGGCACCGGCTTAAGCTCTCACGAATTGAATCAGCCAGGTTGCTACCGCGATGTAAAAGATACTACCTGTGTGGCTCAATTTGAGGCAATCAGAAATTCAAAATCAGAATTTCTTTTTCAAGCCACCGATACCCCGGTTTACTTCCTTGCATGGACTACTACCCCCTGGACATTGCCATCGAACACCGCACTGGCAGTTGGAAGTCAGATTCGTTATGTATTGGTTAAAACCTGCAACCCCTACACCGCAGAAACTATTTCAGTGGTATTGGCCAAAGACCTGATGTGGGCCTACTTCAATGAAAAAAATTCCGAAATAGCTTTCGAAGAATTTACTGCCGGAGGAAAAGAACTGCCCTTTAAAAAAATGGCAGAATTCCAGGGCAAAGAACTGGAAGCTATTCAGTACGAACAACTTCTTAACTGGATTCGCCCCGAAGGAAAAGCCTTTGAAGTATTGCTGGGTGATTTTGTGACTACCGAAGATGGTACCGGAATTGTGCACATAGCCCCTACCTTTGGTGCCGACGACTACCGTGTTGCCATTAAAAATAACGTTGTGCCGCTTTTAGTTACCGATAAAGAAGGCAACAAGGGACCACTGGTTGATAAAAAAGGACGTTTTATCAGGCTAGTCGATATCGAAAGTAATTTCCTGAAACAACAAGTAAACATTGAAACTTATCAGGAATTTGCCGGCAGGTATGTAAAAAATGCTTATGACGAGAGCCTTCCCGAGAATGCACCCACAGTCGACATCGATATTTCCGTACATCTGAAACAAGCGGGTAAGGCCTTTAAAATCGAAAAACAGGTGCACAACTATCCGCACTGCTGGCGTACCGACAAACCTGTTCTTTATTATCCACTCGATTCGTGGTTTATTAAAACCACTGCAGTGAAGGACAGACTTCTTGCGCTGAACAACACCATCAACTGGAAACCCGAATCGACCGGTACCGGGCGCTTTGGTAAATGGCTCGAAAACCTGGTCGATTGGAACTTATCGCGTTCGCGCTATTGGGGAACCCCTCTTCCTATCTGGCGCACGGAAGATGGCAGCGAAGAAAAATGCATTGGTTCGGTGAAAGAGCTTTGCCATGAAATTGAAAAAGCACTTTCTGCTGGTGTAATGAAGCAGCATCCTTTTAAAGATTTTACGCCAGGCGATTACAGTAGCGAAAACTATTCAAAAATCGATTTGCACCGCCACACTGTCGACAGCATTGTATTGATCTCTGACCGTGGTAAACCAATGCACCGCGAAGACGATTTGATCGATGTGTGGTTCGACTCAGGAGCCATGCCCTATGCACAGGTGCATTATCCATTTTCGGTAAGCGATAAAGATTTTAAAGAAAAAATGTTTCCGGCCGATTTTATTGCCGAAGGGGTAGACCAGACGCGTGGATGGTTTTTTACCCTTCATGCCCTTGCAACCATGCTTTTCGATTCGGTATCGTTCAAAAACATTATCAGCAACGGCTTGGTCCTCGACAAAAATGGAAATAAAATGTCGAAACGACTAGGCAATGCGGTGGATCCATTCCAAACCATCGAAAAATATGGTTCCGATCCTCTGCGCTGGTACATGATTACCAATGCACAGCCCTGGGACAACCTAAAATTCGATATAGAAGGAATAGAAGAAGTAAGAAGGAAGTTTTTTGGTACCCTTTACAATACCTATTCCTTTTTTGCACTTTATGCCAATGTCGATGGGTTCAAAGCCCAGGAACAGGAAATTCCGGTAGTGAAACGCCCAGAAATTGACCGTTGGATAATTTCCTTGCTCAACACCCTGATAAAGGAGGTTGATGAAAACTATGCCAATTACGAACCTACTAAAGCAGGAAGGGCCATTCAAGACTTTGTGAACGAAAACCTTAGCAACTGGTATGTGCGCCTAAACCGCAAACGCTATTGGGGTGGCGAATTTAACCAAGACAAGCTTGCAGCTTATCAAACCCTATATACCTGTCTTGAAACAATTGCAATGCTGATGGCGCCTCTGGCACCCTTTTATTCCGACAAGCTCTTTTGCGACCTGAATGCAGTATCGAAAAAACACAAGGTGAACTCGGTACACCTCTCAGATTTTCCGGTATTCTCCAGTAACTATATCGACAAAGACCTGGAGCAGAGAATGGAAATGGCCCAGGAAATATCATCCATGGTGCTTGGCCTTCGGCGCAAAGTAAGCCTTAAAGTAAGACAACCATTGAGTAAGATTATGGTTCCGGTTCTTAACGAGCATTATGGCAAACAACTTAGAAACGTAGCAGAACTGATTTTATCCGAAGTGAACGTAAAGGAAATCGAATACCTTACCGACACTGCCGGTATTTTGGTAAAAAAAATAAAACCCAACTTCAAAACCCTTGGGCCAAGGTTTGGCAAACTCATGAAAACGGTTGCCGATGCGGTGAATGGCTTTACCCAATCTGACATTTCAGCTATTGAGCGCGATGGAAAATATTCCATTACCCTGGAAAATCAAAGCATGGAAATAAGTCTTGAAGATGTAGAAATAAGTTCCGAAGACATTCCTGGCTGGCTTGTGGCCAACCAGGGTATCCATACAGTTGCACTGGATGTAACCCTTACCGACGAATTAAAACAGGAAGGAATTGCCCGCGAACTTGTAAACCGTATTCAAAATTTGCGAAAAGAGAGTGGTTTTGAGGTGACAGATAAAATAAACATCCGAATAGGCGAAATATTATCAGTTAATGAGGCTGTAAACAAATTTGGACATTATATTCGCACCCAAACACTTGCTGAGAGAATTGACCTTCTGCCAACCCTTCATGGCGAAAATGCCATCCTAATTGAAATTGACGAAGAAACTCAAACGTCTCTTTCAATTAGTAAGATTTAGGATACACGTTTATCACGTGTGATATTTTTTGTTATATTTAAAATTGTTAAACATACTGTTATGTCAGAAAAAACAAGATACTCCGACGAAGAACTGGGCGAGTTTAAGCAAATTATTCTCGAGAAACTTGATAAGGCAAAAAAAGACTTCGAATTGCTTAAGAGCGCCATTACCCAGAGTGGCAGCAACGATACCCAGGACACCTCCCCCACATTTAAAGTGCTGGAAGAAGGTGCAGCCACACTTTCGAAAGAAGAATCGGGCAAATTGGCGCAACGCCAGCAAAAGTTCATTCAACACTTACAGGCTGCTCTTGTTCGGATTGAAAATAAAACCTATGGCATATGCCGCGAAACAGGAAAGCTGATTGCCAAAGAGCGTCTGCGCGCTGTACCGCATGCCACTCTATCTATTGATGCCAAACAGAAACAGAAGTAAATAAAATAGTACCCCTGAAAATAAAATGATTGGGTGTTTTCCCAATCATTTTTTTATTTTTGGCCAACTATAATAAACAAATCATGTCGAAATCGTACAAAGCAGCACTCATTGTAATTGTTATTCTGGTCATCGACCAGGTTTCGAAAATAGTAGTAAAAACTCAAATGGAGCTTGGCGATTCAATTCCTGTGCTGGGCAATTGGTTTATTATTCGATACATCGAAAATCCCGGAATGGCATTTGGCTGGGACATTCCGGGTCAATTTGGTAAAATTCTTTTAAGCTTATTCCGACTGGCAGCCATAATTGGCATTATCTGGTATTTACGAAAACTTATCAGGCAGAATGCCCCGGCTCTTTTGCTATTGAGTATAGCAATGATTTTGGCAGGTGCCATTGGCAACCTGCTTGACAGCAGCTTTTATGGTTTGATTTTCGATAAAGGCACCACTTACGATCCTGAATACAGACGCTGGTTTGGGTATGCCGGGCAGGCTTTATTTGACTTTCCGGGATACGCCCCACTCTTTAAAGGTTGTGTGGTAGATATGCTCTATTTCCCTTTATTCGAAGGCAATTACCCAAGTTGGTTCCCTTTTCATGCAGGGGAACATTTTATTTTCTTCCGCCCCATATTCAATATCGCCGATTCTTCCATTACAATAGGTGTATTCATTGTTTTGATTTTTCAAAAAAGACTGTTCAAAGGACTAAACTAGCATATCTCACTTTTCGAAATCAGATATTTTCATTGCTTTCGCCCTTCTAAACCTACCGGAAATTAGACACAATTGGTAAAAAACACGGACAATTCAAACCTCATTTTAAAAAAATGTGATGAATATTCGATTGCCAGCCATTTTTTAAATCAAGTTGTGAATAAGTTTCGGCACAATTAGATATAAACTTGTATTTTTGTTAAGCATTAAGCCCTTACCTCGAAGAAAGTACCATGAAGGAAGTAGTAATTGGAATTGATATTGGCGGAACATTTACCAAGTTTGGCGTGGTTGACAGAAATGGGAACTGCCTGAAAGATAATTTTACCAGTACCGACAAGTTTGTCGATTTTGAGGTTTATCTCGAACATCTTCATACCGAAATTGTTGAGCTCATCAGTACAATTAACGAGGAAATTAAAATCAGAGGTATAGGCATTGGTGCACCTAACGGCAATTACTACCAGGGCACCATCGAAATGGCACCTAACCTCAACTGGAAAGGAATAATACCCTTTGTAGAGAAATTTCAGGATTACTTTCCTGGTATACCCATAAGACTTACCAACGATGCAAACGCTGCTGCTATTGGCGAAATGATTTACGGGGGTGCAATTGGTTTAAAAGATTTTATTGTCATCACACTCGGAACAGGCCTCGGTAGTGGTATTGTGGTAAACGGAAACGTCGTTTACGGCCACGACGGTTTTGCTGGTGAAATGGGACACTTGAATGTGAGGCATCGCGGAAGAGCATGTGGATGTGGAAAATTCGGATGCCTCGAAACCTATGTTTCTGCAACAGGTATCAAACGTACAGCTTTTAAATTACTCGCCGAGCGGATTGATAAAAGCGAGTTGCGCGATATCAGCTTCAACGATCTTACTTCGAAAATGATATCAGAAGCAGCCAAAAAAGGTGATAAAATTGCCCTCGAAGCTTTTGAAATTACAGGTCGTATCTTAGGCATCAAACTAGCCGATGCGGTGGCCTTTTCAAGTCCGAAAGTGATATTTATTTTTGGTGGCCTTGCCAAAGCCGGCGATCTGATTTTTGAGCCTACAAAGCGCTATATGGAAGAAAATCTCCTTCCGATTTATAAAGGAAAAATTGAAATCAAACCCTCGCAATTACAGGATGTGAATGCGGCTGTGCTGGGTGCTAGTGCGCTTGCCTGGAGGGAACTTCAGAAATTAGGCCAACTATAATACTCAAAAGCATTAGTCCTGCCGTTTTTTAAGCATGAATCAATCGCATAGAATTGTAGGCCCATTTATGAACATTTTGGTATAGTCTTCGTAACATTGCAATGTAAATAGCCAGAAAACCATGACCCCTCCAAACCTGCAAAAAAAATGTATTCTTGTTGTCGAAGACGAAGAACGCAACTGGCTCCTGATAAGAGACATTATTGAGCTTTGTAACGGAACAGCCATCTGGGCCGAATCGGGCATGCAAGCCATTGACAAAATCAAAAAAGATAAAAACATCAGCATGGTTCTGATGGATCTTCAGCTGCCTTTTATGAGCGGCATTGAAACTACAAAGAAAATCCGCGAAATCGATACCAAGATTCCAATCGTTGCCCAAACAGCATTCAGCGATCCCGAATTGCTGCATAAATTTACCAAAGCCGGATGCAACAATTACATCTTAAAACCCCTCAATTTCGAAGAGATGTATAAAATACTGGGTGATTTTCTTTGCTAAATCCAGACTATTCCTCAACCTTTTCAATAGCCTCATTTAAAAACCGGTTGAGTGGGAAAAGGGCTTTAAAAACATTTACTGCATCTGCTATAAAATGCTCCGAAGTAAAGTCCGATTCGGAACAAACCTTCATTACAGTATAGTGTTTAAATTTAAGGTACTCCATTCCCTCAAAATTTTCTGGAAAACCAGCTGGGCGCATTTTTAGCTTATCGCCAGATAAACCTCCGAAATGTTGGATAAACTCCTTTTTCTTAACTATAGCCAAAAACTCAGCATAATTTTCGAATACCTCTCTTCTGATTGCCTTTAATACCGGAGAGGAAGGCATATAAATTCCACCGGCAAGAAACGAATTGCCTGGTTCGATGTGTATATAATAGCCGGCTTTGCCATTATTTCGTCCGCCCGGTGCAATAAATGCACCGAAATTGGTTTTATAGGGTTCCTTGTTATTCGAGAACCTTATATCGCGGTTAATCCGAAAGATGCAATCTCCTGGCGCAATGCCAGGAATCGATTTATCAAATTTCCCCACTTCGTGAATTATAATTTCCAGGTTTTGCAAAAAATTCTCTTTGCAATTTTGGTAGCGGGTTTTGTTCTCTTGAAACCATTCGCGGTAATTGTTCTTGCTAAGATCGGAAATGAAGCGGTAAATTTCAGGTGATAGCATGGTTTAGGTATTTTGGATAAATAATCTTCACAGATGGTATGCTGAAAAGCAGGCTATTCATTAAACTTTGTTTGCCTTTTAAGGTTCAATCCAATCGTTATTTTGCTTTATCAGTTCTATTAATTCATCCAGAGCGCTTTCTTCGGGCACCCCTTTCTTTATGAGTTCTTTACGATGATAAAGGTTTACCTTACCAGGAGCACCGCCAATATATCCATAATCTGCATCGGCCATTTCGCCCAGGCCATTCACAATACAGCCCATAATGCCAATCTTCAAGCCTTTGAGGTGAGCAGTTTTTTCACGAATTTGTCGGGTGGTTTTTTGGATATTGAATTGTGTACGACCACAAGATGGGCATGAAATATACTCGGGTCGACTCACCCGTAATCGGCTTGCCTGCAAAATTCCGAATGCAGTGGAGGCTATATCTAGCGGATTGATAAGACTGTTTTCAAGCCAAATTCCATCGCACAAACCATCGAGCAACAAGGCTCCCAAACTGGCAGCAGCATGAAGCTGAAAGCGCTCTAGATCCGCATCATCCATTTTAAAAGAAACAATTACAGGCAATCGAACCGAAGCCTCCCACATGCGCAGGATAGCTGCCCGCAAGGCTGCCGTAACATTTATATTAGAGGTAAAAAGCACAATCACTTTTTCTTCTAATCCAGATAATCGATTCAGGATTTCTTCCGTTAAATCTTCGGCATAAACTCTCAAAAAAGCTACACCGGTGTGTTTCCCTAGATCCGGGTGTTGAGCATCGACAATGGGGTATGGAACTCCTGTTTTTGATAGCAGCCGTTCTCTTTCCTGTAAGGGTATTGAAACAGTTGTACTAAAACTAAGACCCTCTGAAGTAATTTCGTTTAACAAATAATCAGGGTTAAGGTCTTGTAAGAATTCTGCACTTCGCAAAATTACCACTATTGGAGGCATTTCGGCTCCAATGTTGAGAACTTTCGAAGTTTTCCGGCGGCTAAACTGATAGGGATTCAGCGGATAGCTCAAGGGAGCCTGAATTTTGGAATGATTTTCCATGCCCTCAAAGAGACTGAGAAGTTTTTCCGCAACCGGAATCTCACATTCTGGTTCTTCAGTTAGCGATACACGAATGGTGTCCCCAATTCCGTCGGCCAACAAAGCACCTATTCCAATAGCCGATTTTATCCTCCCATCTTCTCCCTCACCAGCTTCGGTAACCCCTAGGTGCAGGGGATAATGCATATTTTCAGCCTCCATGGAGTGCACCAGCAGACGCACAGCCTGCACCATCACAAGGGTGTTGCTGGCTTTCATCGAAACCACCACATCGTTAAAATTGGCTTCGTGGCAAATGCGCAAAAACTCCATTGCCGATTCCGCCATTCCTTCCGGAGTATCGCCAAAGCGGCTCATGATCCTGTCGGACAATGAACCATGATTGGTGCCAATGCGCAGGGCCGTTTGATGTTGGCGGCATATTTTAAGCAATGGATTGAATTCGCTGCGAATGCGCGCCAGTTCATTTTGATATTGTTCTTCGGTATAATCAACTTGATTAAACTTTTTACTGTCGGCAAAATTTCCGGGATTGATTCGTACTTTTTCTACCACCCGTGCAGCTTCGAATGCTATTTTCTGGTTAAAATGCACATCAGCAACAAGGGGTGTGTCAAAGCCCTTTGCGCGCAGTTGTTTTTTTATTTCGGCCAGGTAATTCACATCGTTCATAGAGGGTACCGTAATCCGAACCAATTTGGCACCCGCCTTTATCGACCGGATAATCTGCTCTACCGTTAAGGATATGTTGCTGGTAGGGGTGCTTGTCATGGTTTGAACCACCAGGGGTGCAATTCCTCCAATGGATATCTTTCCAACCTTAACTTCGTTGCTACTTCTTCTCTGGAAATGGTATAAATTACTGCAGTACATACAAAATAAATTAGTCCTGCCAGGTTTTGACAGGACTAACAAAATTAGAAACAATCATTAATTCATCTACACCAATCCGTCTCCTAAAGAATAATTGTTTGTAACCAAACCCAAATCCCTCAGGTAAGGTACAAAAAACCAATATCTAAAGTAAAGGTTTATAAAGTGTGAGGCATCATTCAATGGAAGTGATATGCCTCATCATAGAAATCAAAATGAATATTCGATGGCCAGAGCTTTGTCCAGTGTTTCTTTACTGATTTCGTCTTTGATAATGTATGAACGCGCACCAGCTTCTATCATTTGAACAATGTATTTCATTTCTGAATGAAAGGAAACAGCAATAATAACAAGGTTACGATAAATCTGAGTCGCTTCGCGGGTGGCTTCGATACCATTGAGTGAGGGCATATTGATGTCCATGAAAACGGTATCGTATAATTTATTATTAAGCTCGCTAAGGCATTGATTGCCGTCTTTTACAATATTGATTTCTTCGATTTGATCCTGAAAAGAATCAAGCAGCATAAACTTCAATGCCTTGGCAAAATGTGGGTTATCGTCGGCGATGAGTACTTTCTGCTTTTTCATCTGTAAATATTTTTAAGATAAGGTCATTTGAAACTTGCATAATGGACTTAAATCCGTTTGTGTGATTAAAGAATTATGCTTGTTCCACCGGATATAAATTATGACCAAAACTACTTCTTTCTCAAATACAATTTAATAGCATAAACACCAATAATTCAAACAAATTCACTTACAACTCTATAAGTAAAAACCGTCAAAAAAAAACAGGGTGACAAATATAAAACTGCCACCCTGTCGTCTACCTAAATCCAACCAAACCCTACATCAAAAGACTAATCATTATTTCGACATGATTACTGTTTTGATTCTCTATTTGTCTTTTCAAAGATAGCTTACAGTGTGATGGAATTTATAAGTATTACTGCTCAATTGCTAGGTAAATACCCCTAGATTAATTTGGGTAAAAACCGACACTTTCAAAAGCGAAATATTCAAATTCCTTTATTTTTGGTGCAGCCATGCGGCTAATTGCGCCAATGGATTTTACGCTCGAAGCCCCAAGTGATTCGAAGGTATGTCTGGCTCTAGTTTGAAGGTTGCGTTGTAAACTTTTATCGGTGTGCATACCATCCAGGTCGAGCACAACTTTAAAGCCTTTGCTCAGTTTAGTGATTTCTTTTCGTGCCAGGTAAAATGCAAGTTCCACTTCCGATTTCATGAAAAATCCCCGCAACTGAATCAGCAGGCTGTTTGATGCCACATCGGCTTTAACTTTAAAGGTATCTATCATATAACAGTGTTTTAACTAAAACAAAGATACTACAACACGATATGCCGATGCATGATGTTAAATACCTAAATGATGGTGGTAAATGCCGAGAAAAAAGGTCGATTCTCTGACGAACGGCTGTCGGAAAATCCCCAGAGAAACTCCCTGGTTTTGAAATCAGAATGGAATGAATTCCGGAAAGTTATAAAGCCCAACTTCCAACTCAGCAGTATTTTTCGATCAGGTCGATGTGCTTTGGATAAGCCTGAATAAGATCCTCTTTATCAAAAACTTCAAAATCTTCAAACTCAAATCCGGGAGATACAACACAGCTCACCAGGGTATAGGAATTTTGTTCATGCACTTCGGCACAAAAAACACTACCGCCTGGCACTAGTAACGAGAATTGCTCGGCCTTCTCGTGGTTATTTCCAAGAAAATGGGTATGCTTTTTCCCTTCTGTATCTATATAAATTAGTTTCAATGGGCTGCCAGCATGAAAAAACCATATCTCATCGGATTTTAGCCGGTGTAACCTCGAAATATCTTCCGATCGGAGCAAATAATAGATATTGGTAAGAAGTCTTCTTGACGATTTATAGCCAACAGGCAAATGCTTGTTGCTTACTTCGATGCTGGAACGATAAACTTCTTTAAAGAATCCCCCCTCAGGATGTGGTTTTAACTGTAAATGTTGTATCCAGTATTCGGCTTTGTTCATGACAAACTTTTTTATTTGAAGATAACAAAAAGATGGTTCAAAAAAAAGAAACTTTAAAATACCAGACGATTACTTGGATGGCAGTTTGAATATATTGCTTATAATTTGTATATTTAATCCAATCAGGCATAAACCCACTTGAATGAAATTAGATTTACTGAAATATATGTCGGAGCGACTTCAGGATGACTCAGAAGATTATCGTGAATCGGGTCCCGTTATTACTATTTCCAGGCTTTATGGTTGTCCTGCGAAAGCTGTTTCCCAAAAACTCTCCGAATTACTCAACTGTAAACTTGCGGCCAAGGGATTTAAAGACATCGAATGGCACTTTGTAACCAAAGAAATACTGAATGAAGCGGCCCGTGAGCTTGAAATGGATCCCGTGAAAATTGAATACATATTCGACTCGGAGAAAAAAAGTCTGATTGAGGAAATTATTACATCGCACACTCAAAAATACTATAAAAGCGACCGAAAAATACGCAATACCGTAGCTAAAGTTATTCGGAACATGGCAATAGAAGGCCATGTGATCATTGTTGGCCGGGGTGGGGTTGCTATTACCCGCGACATGCCCCGCTCTTTGCATATTAACCTTGAAGCACCCCTCGATTGGCGTAAGTTGCGTGTTGCTGAAAAATACAAGCTCTCCTTCATCGAAGCTGAAAAAACCATACATGATATTGACAAAAGCCGGAAGGAATTAAGAGAATACTTCCAAGGAAAAAACACCGACTATACTCAATTTGACATTACCTTTAATTGCATGACCCTTTCGATTGACGAAATTGCCTCTATTATCCTAAAGGCAATAGAAGAAAGAAAGCTACTCAAATAAGCAATGCCGGCTTTGAACCCCAAACCTTTTAAACCCATGATAAATACTGCATAAGAAGGTAATAAGCTTGAAATTGTTAATGAATAGGTTTTTATTCCATCGATAAGTTTATATTTTTGTACTAGAACACCAACATGCTCTCAAATGGAAAACCTGCAAATTGAAGGTACTGCTACATTGCCCAGTGTTTTTATGTCTACCGAAGGGAGAATAAAACTCGAAGGCAGAGCACTTCCTGAAGATGCAGTGAGGTTCTTCAAGCCCATTTTAGCCTGGGCAGGTGAATTTCACGGTAAGTCAATTGTTGTAGAAATAAACCTGGAGTATTTCAATACGAGTGTCTCCAAACAATTGCACGATTTTTTGAATGTACTCGATGCCAAGCCCAACGATTGCGAGGTTCAGGTAATCTGGTTTTTCGAGGAGGGTGATGATGAAATGCTTGAGTCAGGCGAAATATACCAGGAACTTTTCCCTCGCATCAAGTTTAGCTACAAGGAATATGAAGAAATAGTGGATTAAGAAAGCCATCCATGTTCATTCTTCGAAATATTTCATCTCTAAAACATCTTCAGCTTTTAAAACTTCCATTACTGATACCAGTTTTTATAATTGGTTTAGTGCCTGTTAGTGCCCAGCTAACAAAGCAGCCAGAAAAACTAACTACCTGGAATGAGAAATACCAGGCAGGAATGCCCCGCGTCAGTATTGCTGCTATGCCTGCATACACCCCAGAACATCAATTCAGCGCAGCAACGGCACTGTTAATTAGTTTTAAAACCAAACGCAATAACAACTACTTAAACCATTCAAGCCTTCCTTTAGAGTATGTAACCAATTTCAATCAAAATCACTCATTCTGGGGTCAATTAAACAGCTTTTGGTACGATAACCTGATAAAATTTGAAGTAGAAGCTAACCTCCAAAACCGACAGGATCATTATTGGGGTGTGGGTATGACCGATGCCATGAATGAAGCAAAAAACGAATCTACCACTCAATATTACAAAAACTACGGGCAGATATGCCCAGCAATAGGAGTGCGCCTGATTGAGAACCTCTATGCAGGCATTGGCTACAATTTTAATCAAACCAAAGCCACGAATTTAAGTCCTGCGCTTTCCGAGGATACTTATATTATTTCGCAAGGTTCGCAAATACTCAATACAGGAATAGGATTTCTACTGGATTATAAAATAGAAGATATAGGAAACAAACCTAACCACAACCTTCAATTTAAGAGCACATTCAATTTATATTCTGACTCAAAGCAGGGCGATTTTACCTACCAGAAACTAATAATCTCCTACCTGCATTCTATCCCTTTAGAAATACTCTCGAGCCGTTTGAACTGGAATCTGAATGTAGAAAATAATTTTGGCGATGTACCATGGACCGATATGGCCATGCTTGGTGGCGCACGACAGATGATGGGGCTGGCAGAAGGAAAGTATCGCGAGAAAAACCTGGTACAAGCCTGGTTGCAATACAATTATGTTTTTAATAGCCAAATCAATCAAACTGTACACAGGCACGAAGCAATTGTGCGGTTTGGAGGAGGCACAGTATACAGCGATGCCTCCGTGAGTTATACCATTTTCAACTTTGTGGTGGGTTACCGGTTTCGTTATCAACCAGATTATAACCTCAAGCTTGATTTTGCTTTTGCCGATGGCAGCTTCGGCAGCTATGTAGGTTTTGAACAAAGATTTTAATAACTTTCAGCATTATAACTTTACCATTGATTAGAAGCACTATGCAAAAGCTAATATTGGCAACACTTTTTTGCAGCATTAGTTTATCTATTTTAAGTCAGGAAGAGGTTTATTCGAAGAAAGAACAAAAACAGATTCAAAAAGAAGAGCGCCTGGCTGCAAAAGAAGCTGAAAATGAATTGCTCCGGTTTCAAACAGAAAGCATGCTTCAGATGCGCCGTTTCGTGTTGGAGGCTGATTATTTATCGGACAAAAGTGGAAAACGTGTAGCTGTAAATAGCACCATTAATTTTATTAAAATCGATTCGCTGAAGTTAGTGATGCAACTGGGGTCGAATTATGGTGTTGGATACAATGGTGTTGGTGGTATTACAATAGATGGCAGAGTTACAAAATACGACCTGAAAATAATTGAAGGAAAAAAGGGTAAATCTTATAATCTGACCATCATGGTTATGTCCAGTACAGGGAATTATGATATTATGCTGATGATAAATGATGTAGGTTCTACCGATGCCACCATTCGAAGCAATACCTCGGGCCAGCTTCGCTATTATGGTAAGCTGGTGCCAATTGAGTTATCGAAAGTTTATAAAGGGTCGCCTACTTATTGAATAAAATCAGGCAATATCGGGCATAAAATCCCGTTTTGCTAACTTAAGAATCGAAAAATATCCAATATAAAACAAAAATAGGTATGAGAAAAATAAGTTTAATGTCCGCCTTTTGCTTGCTTTTTCTGGCCTTTTCAAGCTGCCAGAATAAACCACAACAAAATGAGAGTGAAATTGATGTGCATTTAATGCAATTTACCACCATGTTTGGTGAAAAGGGTAACCTTCAGCAGGTGGCAAGCATTATGAAATTCTCGGGCATTGAATACACCCCCCAGTTAACCCTTGATACCGCTATAAAAGCAAGTTATACCAGCACGCCCCAATATGCAGCACTTATATGCGGTGTATATAGCGCCGATGCATTGTATCATGCTGCTTTTTCGAACAGCGATGCGGCTTTTGAGAGTTATACTTCGGCACAGGTTTTGGCCAATCACGTTGGCTTTGGCCCATTTTATGTTGAAACACTGATACAACGACGCAATGATGGACTCAGCGAGTCTGATTCGGTTTTGTTTAAGCTTGACAACTTCCTGTCTGAAATAGATACCACTTTTACCGAAGAAGAACGCTTTAAAATAATTGCCTCATACCTCATAGGTAACCTCATCGAAAAAATGTACCTTATTGATGCGGCATTGACAGGCTTCGAAGGAAGAAAAATTAAAGATATTAGCGATGAAGCTAAA
Organism: Bacteroidota bacterium; assembly: GCA_016699695.1. Classification (NCBI taxonomy): domain Bacteria; kingdom Pseudomonadati; phylum Bacteroidota; species Bacteroidota bacterium. The sequence continues at coordinate 2,013,653 of CP065006.1, read as the reverse complement.
TTTGTTTACCGCATTTTATTTTCTGAGAGCGATGCCATACTTTACCTAACTGAACTGACCCGGAAATACGGGCACAATCCGGTGCTAACCATTGAACTGGCCAAGCTGGCTGAACTATTTATCACACTCAAAAACAGCGAGCATCCTAAGTACAGCCCCGAAGATGTTTTCATACCAAATGCTGAACTTAAAGCCATTTCGGATCAGATAAAAAGGCTACGTGAGTATATTGTAGCAGGAAATGAATAAGATATCCTCTTTTTTACATAACCGGGTTTTATATCATTCCCGGTTTTTTTATTTTTGCACGCAATAAAACCCATCTGAATCAGTTACTAACAAAAACTACAATAAATTATGGAACCCACTAACAACACCAAATCTTATTCGCCTTACAGTAAACCCCAGCAAAAAGTACCCATGTTTCTGGTGGTTATACTAATTACCCTCAGCGTACTGGCTATTGTGCTGGGCATTGTGCTTTATCAGAAAAGCCAGGCTCTTACTCTCTCTGAAGAAGACCGTGCTTTTGTTGAAGAACAGCGCTCAAGTCTCGAAGGAGAACTCACCGATCTCATTGTCGGCTACGACTCACTTAAAACTGAGAACGACAGCATCAACGAAAGACTAGTTATTGAACAAGATAAAATACGCCGACTATTAAAAGTGAATGCCTCAAATGCCGAAAAAATCAGGATGTACGAGAAAGAGCTGGGCACCTTACGCCAGGTTATGCGTAGCTACATCATCCAGATCGATTCGCTAAATACACGCAACCGCGAACTTACAGAAGAAAACATCGCTGTAAAAACAGAGCTGCGCGAAAAAGAAGTTCAATACCAGGAACTTTCTGAAACCAAAGAGCTCCTTACAAAAAAGGTAGCCGAAGCCCAAAAACTAAGTGCTAAGGGAATTCTTGTAGAAGGACTCAACAGCCGTTCGAAACCTAAAAACGATGTCGATAAAATTGCAAAAATCCGCGTTTGTTTTACCATTCGTGAAAACACGGTGGCCGAACCAGGTAAGAAAATGATTTACCTGCGTATCCAGCGCCCCGACGAAGTGGTGCTTTCCTCATCTGATGCAGGCATGTTTGAGTACCAGAAACAAAGTGTGGTTTACACAGCCAAGCGCGAACTGGAATATGACAATCTCGATATTGACATGTGCATCTATTGGGACAAATCGGAGGAACTGATGGCTGGAACCTACAAAATAACCCTTTATGCCGAAGGTTATGAAATTGGCACTGGGTCAATTGAATTGAAATAGCAAATAATTCCTGATATTGTTGTATGAGGCTGTCTTAATAAAGGCAGCCTCATTTTTTTATTGAATACGACAGGTTGAACTGGTTTAACCTTGATTATTTTGTTATTCGTATTCTGCCACTACCATGCTCCAATACTGAAGAATAGGAAGATTGAAAGTATAGGTATTACCAGATTGTTCAAATTCCAACACCTGTGCCGCACCATAGAGATAATCGGGCGATGCAAACCAAATATTTTTCACCGGTTTGCTCTCAGTAAAGGAGACCTCTATGTTATTTATTACCTCCGGATAGCTTTGAGCACCCAATTTATCTCTCCATTCGAGATGTATGGCATTGGTAAAATTAATTAAATGTATCACCTGGCAATGTTCAAAATCTTTTCCAAAAGTAGCCACTTTCCCTATTGCCGGTGGCCAGTTTTGCAAAACCACACGGCTCTCGTTAGAGCTTAGCTCTGGCATATTAAAACTGCCTCCATCGCGAAGAAGATTCTGATAAGCCACGAGAAAATCATAATACTGCATTAGAGGCTTTTTCAGGTCATCCTTCATTGTTAGGTTTTTATTGGGGAAATATTCTTTCCCGAGCATGTGCTCACCCAGTTCGAGATGGGCCCCTCCGTGAGAAAAAATCACCGCATTGGTCAGCAATACGCCCGGAGTATTAAAATATCCTGCATTGTTAGCCAGTTCATAATTCATATAAGCAGCCAACACGGTACTTAGCTTATTATTACTGTACCCATTGTTGTTTTTAATTAGCTGTGCCAGACTAGAATAATTTTCGTTGGGTCCCCAAACTTCTGTATACAAAAACTCTATCTGCGAATTGGCAATATCAGCCTGACCATACTGGTTCACAGCATTCATAATTAACTCTTTGGTGGGAGAACCGGTTTTCATGGCAGCAATAAACGATGCATAAGCCTGAGGAAGATTTACGGAATTGCCCCAGTAATCGTAACGTGCTCCCCTATCGCCCAGCTGATCGATGTGAAAGCCATCGAACTCGAGGGCCTGATAGACCCCTGTATTTTTTTCGGCCAGGTATTGCTGCCATCCTGTGTTGGCAGGATTAATTAAAAAAATGTCGCTTTTAAAGGGTGGCTTTGGTAAAGGGTGGTAGTCGATATTTGTATGCTGAGCATCGGAAAACAAATACCATTCGGGCAGCACTCCATCGCTGGCTGCATCGTCCAATGCTCCAAAGGCCAGATTATAAAACATTGCTTGCATGCGATGGGTATGAGCCAGATCAATATAGCTTTCGAGAGTAGCAAAATATACAGGCTTATTGATGATGTCATTCCAGACAGGCAATGGATTTTGAGTTGTTCCGGCAAGTGGGAAATGATGCTTGAATTGCCAATCGTAAAACTGCAGCCCATTGATGTGATGTCTGTTAAGAAATTTAATGACTTCCTGCATCTCTGATTGATCGAGGTTTCCAAAATCGGATAAAAAACCATAGCGTGGGAATTTCGACCACGACGAGGATACATCGATGCCAATAGTGGCCATTAGCTTTTCTCCTTCGCTACTATTGGTATATAATTCGGCCATATAGCCCTGAAAATCCTTTGATGAACATGTCCAGGTAAATGATTTACCCGATACTGCTATCTCCTGAATCATCACACCCAGTTGTCTGATCCTGCAAATACCCTCGAAGGTGCGGCTCAATTCAAATTTAACCTCGCTGCCGGGCAAGTAACTGGCTTTGTTGCAAGAAATTGTTATACTTTGGGTTACTGGCAAGGCAGGTGTTGGATCAGGCTTGCAGCAAGTGAGTAACACAAGCATAAAAAAAGAAAGAAGAAATTTCATCATTGTCAATACTATTATTGTGAGTTAGACCAAAATTGATCCGTTCGAGTGTTATTACAAATTAAAAAATATGATTAGCCTCGATTATACCAGTTACAACCTTATTATTATATCTTGCCCACGCTCACCCCTCTTTCCCCTAAAGGGGATGGCCCACGCGCTGTTCCTCGTAGGGAAGTAAAAAGTGCCTGTTGGCAAAAAAAGAATAAAGCTTGATATTACTATTAATACAGGCTTTTTTTTCTTACTGGTATGATAATGCCTATTCATATTAAAAAATAAGTATGATTAGAACCAGCACGCTATTGTTTTTGGTTTAGCACTCTGAAAGTAACTTTTTCAGGGCCTACACCAGTAATGGTAATCGATTTCCAATCTTTTGGTAAACAAGAGGTTTTCTGAACAATACCTTGGTCAGTAATTTCCATACCACCAAAACCATTCATAACTGCTTGAAGCATGCCGCCTGCTCCGGTAACAAAATAAGGGTTATCGCAGCTTTGGCATTCGGCAAGCACTCCAAAAGGAGGTCGCTGGTTTTCGGTATAACCCAACAGAAAATATCGATAAGCCTGATCGCATTGACCCAATCGGTTAGCAATCACCGAAAATATACTGTGCGTCATGGCAGGACCCATGTCTACCCTCTCTGAATAATAATCAAGGTCCTTTTTCATAATCACCGGGTCCGATACCAGTCCTAAGGGATAACTTAAAAGATTGGCATCGGCCTGTTTAATCAGCTCACCTTTGTAAGTAGCGTGTTCCCTTGTAGTGCCATCGGCAAAGGTGGGTATTACAAGCTTATTAGCAATTTCTACCCATTGACTGTTGGAGGGATAATTTAAAATCTCAGCAGCTTTATACGCTGCTTCGAGGACAATTTTTGCTGCACCATTTGTGAAGGAGTTGTTGTCGACATTTTCGGCATACTCATCAGCACAAACCACATTTCGTATTTCATATTCACCCTTATCATTCACCTCTGCACGGCTAATCCAAAAATCGGCCACTTCCTTCAACACCAAAAAACCTTTCTCTCTTAGCCAGACTGTGTCTGAGGTAACCAGGAAATAATTCCAAAACGCTATGCCCACATCGGCAGTTACGTGGTGTTCGAATGGACCGGTGAGCGCCCAAACCGGTGTTTCCTCGGTACCTTCAAAGGCCGATTCCCAGGGAAACATAGCTCCTTTGTAACCATGACTTTGAGCATTTTGCCTGGCTATTTCCAAACGATGGATTCGATAGTCGAGCATAGATTTTGCCATTTCCGGTTGCAGAAGCAGCAGTGGCGGAAACATCCATAACTCTGCATCCCAGAAAATATGCCCATTATAACCATTCGACGACAATCCCATCGGAGGTATACTTAATCCCGATTCTGACCTGATGGAGGAATAAAGGTTATAGATTGCAAACCGCACATCTCTTTGGGCATTGACATCGCCTTCGATAAAAATATCGCTCTGCCAAAGCTGATGCCACTCCTGTTGATGGAGTTGGACCAATTTTTCCTGCCCTGCCAGATAGGCAAACAGGGTAAGCCTTTTTGCCTCGTTAAACGGATCAGGGTGCCCCACCGAAGATGTAACTGAGCTCAGTAAGCTAAACCTGATTTCTTCCCCCTTAGTAAGGTTTGTGGTAAATCCAAATTTGGAAAAGGACGAATCGCTTTGTTTTATTTCTGCTACCTCAATACCCTGATCAGTGAAAAATGCATTCGAAGCAGCCAAATTAATCTTGCCCAACGGAGACCTGGCTTTAGCCGAATAAAGTGAAATGTGCTTTATTTTATCGAAAACAACTTCTGTAAGTTCGGCCGATTCAGAAGATGAAAAAGTATTGCTTATTTGCAAATTCTCCAGGCTTCTTAGAGCAGTAAGTTTTACCTGTGTGAAAAAAGTAAAGGGAAGATGTCTGAGAGCCAGTTGATGGTATTCTACCCGATAAAGATTTCCAAAATCAAAACGAGTAATAAGCGTGGCATTTTTCATGTCCAACACCTGCTCCCAATTATGAATCATGGTATCAGGCACCTGCGACAAAGCATAATTACCGGTTAAAATTTCAATTTCGCCCGAATTAATTCCCATGACAATATTGGTAACCCCTTCGCCCCTTCCATAACAATCGTATACTCCATTATGCAATACATAATTCAGCTGAAGCGGAATTGAAGCAGGAGTAATTCCAATCATTCCATTAGCAAGGGTAGGTGCATAATAGGGCTGACGATTTTTGGCCATTAATGTCCAGCCTTCAGTAAGCTCCTGTGATGTGCCAATCATTCGAAGAACAAGAAGTGTAAACAGAAAAATTGTGCGCATAGAAAAAAGTGTATCAATCGAAGGTAAATAAAAAAGCCAAAAATAGGAGATTGAATCGATAGTTTCCCTTCGAAAAAAGCCTTTAAGTATCTATAAACCTGGAATAATAGAAAACTTTACCGCATGTAATTTGTTATCGTTATATTTGCGCCTCGTTTCAACGATGCATACAATTCGACAATAAACAATCAAATAAACAGATAGAATGAACAAAGCAATATTGATGATCCTCGACGGATGGGGAAATGGTAACCATGGTAAAGGCGACATTGTATACCAGGCTAATACTCCCAACATCGACAAACTGATGAAAAATTACCCCACCTCACAATTGCTCACTTCGGGCGAAAATGTGGGTTTGCCCGATGGACAAATGGGAAACTCCGAAGTGGGGCACCTGAACATTGGTGCCGGACGTGTAGTTTACCAGGATCTGGTTCGCATTAACAAAGAGATTAAAGAAAATACCATTGCCTCTAACCCTGTTTTGGTAGAAGCCTATCAATATGCTCAAAAGAATAACAAATCGGTTCACTTTATCGGACTAATAGGCCCTGGCGGTGTGCATGCCATGAGCCATCATCTTTTTAAACTGGCCGATTTAACAGCCGATTATGGCCTTGAAAAAGTATATGTGCATTGCCTCACCGATGGCCGCGATACCGATCCCAGGAGCGGATTGGGTTATATGACTGAAGTGGTGAATCATCTTAAACATTCGAAGGTAAAAATTGCCTCGCTCATTGGCCGCTATTTTTCGATGGACCGCGACAAACGCTGGGAGCGCGTGAAACTGGGTTACGACCTGATGGTGTATGGAACGGGAACTCCTTCTACCGATGTGATTAAGTCAATTGAAGATTCTTATGCTGAAGGTGTTACCGACGAATTTATCAAACCCCTTGTGATGGTCGATGAAAAGGGTAAGCCTCTGGCCACCATTCAGGAAGGTGATGTAGTAATCTGCTTTAATTTCCGTACCGACCGCTTGCGCCAGATTACCACCGTGCTGACACAAAAAAACATGCCCGAACACGGAATGAAAACCATACCGCTGCATTATGTCACCATGTGCACCTACGACGAGAGTTTTAAAGGGGTGAACGTGATTTTTGAAAAAGACAATGTAGAAAATACAATTGGTGAAGTAGTGTCGAAAGCCGGGCTGAAACAAATACGTATTGCCGAAACCGAAAAATATGCCCACGTTACCTTTTTTATGAACGGGGGCCGCGAGGAAGAATTCCCCGGTGAAAAACGAATTTTAATTCAATCGCCCAAAGTTGCCACTTACGACCTGCAACCTGAGATGAGTGCCCCGGAAGTGCGTGACGCGATTGTAGCTGAACTAAACAAAGGTGAAGTGGATTTTGTGGCCCTGAACTTTGCCAATGGCGACATGGTTGGACATACCGGTGTGTATGAGGCCATAAAAAAAGCAATTGAAACAGTAGACCAATGCGTTGGAGCGGTTGTAGAAGCGGCCCAAAAAGGTGGTTATACCGCCATGATTATAGCCGACCACGGCAATGCCGACAATGCCCTAAACGAAGATGGATCGCCCAATACAGCGCACTCGTTAAACCCTGTGCCATGTATCCTGGTTAACAACCATTATAAAACAATAAAAAGTGGAATTCTGGCCGATGTGGCCCCTACCCTTTTAACCATAATGGGGCTTCCCATTCCGAAAGAGATGACAGGAAAGGTGTTGGTATAAAAAATAAGAGAGCAAATAATTGAAAAGCCGGTTTTTCAGAACCGGCTTTTTTTATATGCAATACCAAGGTATTAAAAGACACCTCTGATTACACCCCCATCGACCGCATACACCTGCCCGGTGATATAGTCAGATAAAGGCGAAAGCAGCCAGGCCGCCAGGGAGGCAAAATGCTCAGTAGAACCCGTTTTGTGCATGGGAATCCGTTCTTCAAGCAGCAAACGTGCCTGTTTTTTCGAAATATTTTCGTCTTTGGCTTTCTTATCAATGAGACGTTCTACGGCAGGAGTATAATGGTAGCCCGGAGCCAGCACATTGAATGTAACTCCTTTATCAGGCATTTCCTGAGAGAGGGTTTTCACAAATCCAACCACCGAAAGGCGCATGGAGGTGCTCAATACCAGGTTCTCGAGCGGCTGTTTTACCGAAGCGCTTTCGATGTAAAGCATGCGTCCAAAACCATTTTTTAGGAGAATGGGCAAAAAAGCCTGTGTAAGCTCCACTTTCCAGCGTAGAATTTTATGGTAGGCTTCGTCCCAATCGGTGAGTTTGGTTTCGACAAATTTCATGGCTGGCGGTCCTCCCGCATTGACTACCACACCGGATATAGTTTTGTTAGCGCTCTGTCTTAAGAGTTTTTCAATGGTAGTGCTTTGAGTAATGTCGCCGGCTAAAACATCGATTGAATCTGCAAAAGCATCATTCAATTCAATCAGCTTTTCCTCTTGCCTTGCGATAGCCAATACTTTTGCACCTTCGGCAATTAACAACTTTGTAATGGCCAAACCGAAACCGCTGGTAGCACCACATACAATGTAATATTTGTCTTTTATTTGTAAATCCATGGAGGTATATTTAGAGAGTAAACAAGCCAAAAGGATAAAGGTTTTTCATTTCCCCGAACTGATTATTTCAACTTATTTGCCAATTTAAAAAGCTGATGCAGTATAGCACAGTAATAATCCATCTAAATAAAAGGCTGTCTAAAATGAATCAGACAGCCTTTATTCATGTTCAAAAGAAATTTTTGTGTACTAGCTCAACACCATAGCTTTTGTTCTAATAATTGACTACTTCTCTGGTTCTGAGTTTTCGTAAAAATTTACGGCGTTTTATTCTCAATTTCCAGATGTAAAACATATAGTACATTACCGGAATAAATATCAGAGTAAGGAAGGTTGCAAAGGATAATCCAAAAATTATGGTCCAACCCAGCGATTTGAAAAACAAGCTACTGTCGCTACCCAAATGGATATTTGGCGAGAAATCGCGGAATAATCCAACAAAGTCAACATTAAGTCCAATACACAAAGGTATCAGACCCAATATCGTAGCAACAGCTGTTAAAATTACCGGTGTGATACGGGTTTTACCTCCCATGATAATTGCCTCGCGGGTTTTCATTCCCCGTTCTTTCAGTACATCGGTAAATTCTACGAGAAGAATTCCATTTCGAACGACTATTCCCGAGAGGGCAACAAGACCCATACCGTTCATAATCATGGAAAAAGGCATTCTAAAAATCGCAAGGCCAAGTAAAACCCCACTTACACTGAAAATAACTTCGGTAAGAATTATAAAAGGTTTACTGGTTGAGTTAAACTGCGTTATTAGTATAAACAATACCAGAAACATTGCAAACAGGAAGGCCTTTCCGAGAAATGCACCCGTTTCTTTCTGATCTTCTGTTTCACCGGTTAACGAAACTTCAATTCCTTCAGGAAGGTCAATTTTATTAAGCAGCTTTTGAATCTTAATATTCACCTCAGGCGAAGAATGTCCGGTAAAAATATTCGAAACCACTGTCACTACCCGTTTCGAGCTGATACGGTTAATACCCCCATAGGTACTGACATATTCAACAGAAGCTACCGACGAAAGCGGTATCTGACGCAGCAAGCCGGTATTCATATCGCGATAGGTGATTTTCAGGTTCATCAGGCGATCGATATTCTCACGTTGATACTCATTATAGCGCAATTGTATAGGGTATTGATCTTCGCCATCGCGGTATTTAGAAACCTCCACACCATTAATTGCTGTGCGTATCTCATTTCCAATCTGAGCAGTAGATATTCCTTCGCGATTGGCCCTGTCCCGGTCAATATTAATAACCAGTTCAGGCTTGTTGTTTTCAAATTTCGACTGCATTTTATCAAGACCTGGGATCTCTGCTGAATCGATTGCTTGAATGAGTTTATCGGTAGTGGCTAAAATCAGTTCCATATCTTCCCCGCTAATTTCGAGATTTACCGGTGCGCCTGTTGGTGGCCCTTTTGCTTCCTTTTCCACTGATATTTCAGCGCCAGGAATATCTTTCACAGCTACCCGGAAATCTTCGAGGTATTTGTTAGTCGATTCACCGTGACGTTTGGCAAATTCAACAAAATTCACTGTAACCTTTGCAAGGTGCGATTTTGTTCCTGCATCGAACCAGTCGCTCGAAGCATTGATAGCCACGTTGGTTATCACACTTTCTACAATTTTATTGTCAGGACCAATTACTTTCATGATCTTATTCTCCACGATAGAGGCAATAGAATCGGTGTATTTAACATCGGTACCTACAGGCAATTTAATATAGGTATGCACTATATTGGGTTCATTGTCGGGAAAAAAAACCAATTGGGGTTTGGAAGCACCATAAATTATAAATGATAGTATCAATAAAACTACCAGTGACCAAACCAGCATCTTAGGTCTTCGTTTTTGGAGAATCCATCTCAGCACTTTTTCATACTCATTGAGTATTCCTGGTATAATTTTATGCTGAAACTTTAGTAATACTTTGTACCCCCACTTATTGTGCAAGACATAGGAAAGGGCAAAAAACAAGGTTAAATTCGCCAGGAATGGCAAGCGGAAAAGATGAAGAAAGACTCCAGCACCTGCAACTATTAATCCTGTTCTATAGATCTTGCGATTAGGCACTTGTTGTGTTTCATCCTGGTGAGCCATAAAATCTACCGCAAATACAGGGTTGATAATATATGCAACTACCAATGACATTAAGAGGGCAAGAATAATTGTGATGGGAATGTAGAACATAAAATCGCCAACTACTCCAGGCCAGAATGTAAGTGGGAAGAAAGGAGCAAGGGTAGTGAGAGTACCCGAAAGAATGGGCATAAACACTTCGCCTGCAGCTTTCTTAGCTGCTGTTTTTATATCGAGCTTTTCGGCTTTAAAAATTCGGTGAGTATTCTCGATGACTACAATGGCATCGTCAACCACAATGCCCAAGGCAAAAATAAAGGAGAACATTACCAGCATGTTCATGGTAAAGTCGAGACCCGGAAGTAAGATATAACTCAGGGCCATTGCAAGTGGAATAGATAAGCCTACGAAAAATGCATTGGTAACACCCATAAAAAACATCAACACAATAAATACAAGAATGAATCCGAAAATTATGGTGTTGTTGAGGTCGAAAAGTAACAGGCGTGTGTATTTCGATTGATCACCTGTGATATCTACATTCAAGTCGTTAGGTATTTTAGTATCGCGGGCATCCTTTAAAATGGCGGCAATTTTCTCAGAAGCATCAAGAAGGTTCTCACCACTCTTTTTAATTACATTGAGTGTAATTACATTTTTACCGTTCATGCGTGAATAACTTTCCTGCTTTTTATGGCTGTCTTTAACCTCGGCAATATCTTTCAGCTTCACAATAGCGCCACTTGAAGAGATAAAGGAAATATTTTTAATGGTTTCGATATCGTTAAATTCTCCTACAACCCTCACGCTGCGGGTTAATCCCTGCATATCGATGTTACCACCGGAGATGGTCATATTTTCGTAACTAATGGCATTTTGGATTTCATAAAATGTTACGCTGGCTGCCTGCATTTTATACATATCCACATCGACCTGAATTTCGCGGTCGAGGGCACCTACTATGTCCACCCTTGTAATTTCCGGAAGTTCTTCGATCTGATCCTGAAGCATTTCGGCATATTCCTTTATCTTAGAAAGAGAATAGTCTCCTGAAAGGTTAATATACTGAATGGGCATATCGGCAAAATTTATTTCTGCAGCCTCTGGGTCGGCAGGTAAATCGTTGGGAAGGTCGTCTGCAGCTTTGTCTATTGCATCTTTCACCCTTTGTTTAGCCTCAGTAATTTCAACTTTAGTAGTAAACTCCACCGAAATCATCGAAAAGTCCTGCACCGATTTGCTCGACACCTTTTTCACATCGCGTATCGACTTCAATTCCTTCTCAAGTGGGCGGGTAACCAGGTTCTCAATATCAACGGGCGAAGCTCCAGGATAGATTGTTGTAACAAATACGGTAGGTATTATAATCTCCGGAATCTGTTCCTTGGGTATGTTTTTATAACTAAGTGCACCAAAAATGGCGATAATGATAGTAAGCATGTAAATACTCACCTTATTATCAATTGCCCAGCTGGTTGGCCAAAATTCTTTAAATTTCTTTTCCATTGTTTTTTCTGTTAGAATAATTGTGAAAAGGTTTATAAGCGTACATTTTCACCATCTTCAACTTCGAGATAGCCAAGTGTAATTAACTTATCGCCCACATTCAATCCGGATGTTATTTCGGCCATACCATTATAAATTTGACCAGTAATTACAACTTGCTTTACAGCTTTAAGCTCGTCGCCATTTTGCCTTGCGACATATACAAAATTGCTGTTTTGATCTTTCTGCACGTAGTTCACAGGCAGGATTATGGCATTTTCCTTTTTGTAGTCGTTAATTTTAAGCACAACAATCATATTGGCTTTCATTCCGGGATCTGACTCACGAAGCATAGCTTCAACACGGAAAGTGCGGTTTACCTGGTTAATAAAATTGCTGGCAAAATTTACATTCGCCTTTAAAGTTTTATCGATATCGGGCAGATACACATCTATATTATCACCGACTTTTATTTTTGAAGCATAGGCTTCGGCTACATCGGTTACCACTTTAATCTGTCCGAAGTTAACAACACGGCAAGCAGGAAATTGAGGTGAAGCCGACTGACCAATTTTAATGGACAAATCTTCTATTGTGCCGGAAATAGGCGACTTAATCTGCATCATTTCGAGCTGACGTTCAGCAGCTGCAAGTTGCGATTCGAGTGTTTCCTTGGTACTTTTTGCCTGTAAATACTGAACCTCTGAACCGATGTTCTGATCCCATAAACTTTTTTGTCTTTCGTACATGGTTGTTGCCAGTTCGAGGTTTGTTTTTAAACCTTTTATCTGTTCAACATAGGCAGCATCGTTCATTTTTGCCAATATCTGGCCTTTCGAAACTTTTTGACCAATTTTTACATATATCGCATCTATCACGCCCATTCCTTCAGGAAAAACGGCCACATTGTTATCGCCATCTAGCGAACCCTGCACTTCGATAAAATGTTCGAAGGTTTCAGCTTTTACTTCTTCAACAGCAATAAGTTGTGAGTCCTTATTCTTCTTATTCGTATCAAGCGTTGCAAGTTCAATCTCGAGTTTTGAAATCTCCTCTTCGATGGCCGAAATTTTGGCTTTTTTACTTTCAATTTGTTTTTTAATCGCTTCAGGACTTTTTGTATTGCAGCTCATTAGTAAAATCACTGCAACAAAGGGTATTAACTTTTTCATATTTTTTATTTTTCTGATTATTCTTTTTTTACAATTTGCTGTATGCTTTGTCGAGGGCTACTTTTGCGGTGAGCAATTCTTGTATGGAGGCTGCATAACTGATCTGGGCAGTTAAAAACTGAATATTGATCAAAGATTGCTCCAGACTCGATACCATGCCCAGCTTGAATTTCTCGTTTGTTTTATTCAATACTTTGGCAGAAAGTTCAAAATTAAGTTTCTCGTTTTCGTATTTTCTTAAAGCTGTCTGGTAATCAAATTTCGCTTGTTCGGCTGTCAATCTTAGTCCTTCAGAATTTTGCTCTTTTAATATCTGTGCCTTCTCATACTCAATCCTAGCCTGAGAAACTCTGGCAGCCCGTTGTCCGCTCTGAAGAATTGGCCAGCTTGCCGATACACCCAATACATGGTTAATGTTGGGACTAAAATCAGAAACTTCTGTTTGATCGGAATAGGCATAAAAGCCTGCAAGGGTAGGCAAGTAAGTCGACTTTTGGCGGTCCATATTAAGCTTTTGAAGATCCTCGGCGGTTTGCAAAATATTGAACTCGATATTTTCTTCGAGTACAAAATTGTAAGTGCTGTCGGAAATGATATTCGTTTGAATGAGGTATTCCAGCTTTTCTGTCAGCACAACCTCATCCTGATCCGTGAGCCCCAGCAAATATTTGAAAAGACGCTGCATGTATTGTATCTGATTGTCAATGGAAGTAAGATCGTTTTCAGTTCTTTTCACCGTAAGGCTAAGCTGATCGACCTCGGTATCTTCGACCAGTCCGGCCTGATAAGTTTTTTCGATCTGGCTTAAATTATCCTTAAGGTTGTCAAGGGTCTTTGAAAGTACCTCGCGGTTAGCCTGAAGTACAAGGATTCCATAATAAGTGCCGGCAACATTTTCGCGTAAATCTATCTTTACCTTTTCATAATTTTCTTCTGAAAAAGTGCGGTAAACCTTTGCTGCTTGTAAGCCTACAATGTATTCGCCACTGAAAATAAGCTGCGAAACTGTAGCACCATATTTTAAAGTATGCTCCGGCGCGATGGAAAAACTTATCATGTCTTCGGGGTTGGGTCCCATGGGTATGGAAATGCTTGGCGCATTGGGAATGAATTGGTAGTCGCTCGTGGCAGTTACTTGCGGAAGCCCAATGGCGGTAGTTTCCAGTATCTTCTTTCGCGCAATTTCAATATCCTTCTTTGCATTGACACTCAGGAAGTAATTCTCGATAGCATAATTCTGGGCCTCCACCAGAGAAAAGCTCATGATGGAATCGCTTTGCGCCGAAAGGTTCCCCAGCAGCAGGCTAAAACCCAGTATTCCAATAATTCTGTTCAAATTCATTGTTTTATAGCTTTATGTTATTTTCAATTTGTTCACTGTACTTTTCCAATAGCTTCTCCCCTGTCTTGTTAATGATGCCATGCAGGTGATAACGGCTGATTTGTATTCCTCCGGACTAAACACACCAGAATGAGGTATGTGTTCCAGTCTGGAAAAGATCACCCGGCTGATTATATCTTCGTTTAAATCGGAACGAAACACCCCCTCGGATTTGCCTTTGATCAGGTTCTGTCGGATACCCGGTAAAAAAAGCCTTTCGTATTCGTCTCTGATTTGGTCAAATAGTGCAGGATAATACTTTTGCAGGTCGTAATTAAATGGCTGACTCAGGTCGTTCAGGAAACTGTAGAGAAAAGTGTTGAGTCTGATCAACTGCAGTACCGCATCGCCGGGTTCGGCAAGAATGCCGAGAAAAACTTTTTTGTATTGCTGAAATTCGGCTTGTAATACCTGCCCTATGAGTTCGCTTTTATCACTTACCTGCTGATAGAGGGTTTTCTTCGACATACCTAATTCACGGGCAATGTCGTCCATCGAAACACTTTTTATCCCATAGTTTCGAAAGAGTTTTCCGACTTTATCGTGAAGTAGTTGCTGCGTCATCATGAACATGGCAAAGTAAACTTATAACTCGTTAGTAGTTTTTATAGTTTACCCCAAATCAAAAAATTACTCCAAAAACCATAAGGAGCAAATAAATTACCTGGGGATTAAAACTGAATTACTATAGTAAAAATTCAAAACGAAAATAGTTCATTCTGCAGTAAAAACAGAAATATATTTCGGTAAACAACAAGCTTCTATCGGTAAGTCGGGATAAACCTCACCTGAAAAAGCCAGTTGATGAATATCACCCATTCTATTTAATGTAAATCACTTACCGGCAGCCTGCATAAGCAAGCACAATATTCTATATTTAGCCATACCAAAAGAGAGAAGGCAATGTTAACTTACAGGATTGATGCGAAGAGGTATTCTCCAGAGGTTTTCATCGACAAAACCAACCAGCTTATCGAAATCTCAGGGTCATCGACACTTAAAAATACAAGCTGGTTTTATAGCAATGTCATGAAATGGGTTATTGCATTCAATGCCCGTTCAGAAAAGTTCACCACCATCAACATCAGGCTCGAAAAAATTAACGAAGAATCGGTAAAATGGATAACGTTAATTATGAAAAAACTACGCAGCCTGTTTCCCGACCAATTGATTACAATCAACTGGTATTACGAAAAAAGAAATGTACTGGTTCAGCTTAGTGGCGAACGTGTAAAACTCAATGCCAAAGTACCTGTAAATCTGATTGCTGCCTGATTGTTCTCGGATTGGGAATTTAACTCTGTTTTATGTTTTCAAAACCAAAAATAAAGGCTGCCACCATGTGGCTACCCGCGGTTGAAGTTAAAAAGAAACTAAAACGGGTGGTAGTAACCGGGCGCTCTCATATGTCTGATCCTGGCGAATATTACAATGAATTTGCCAATACCTTATCGGACCTGTTTACGGAATTCAACTACAATTTATTTCTCGACTTTCACTTCGATTATGTCAATACCGGTTCTTCGAAATGGTTGCTGTTTGTGCTGCAATACCTTGAGGCTATGCTCAAAGAAAAAGGCGGACAGATAGAGATTACCTGGAAATACGACAGCGACGACGAATCCATGCTTACTACCGGCGAATTATTTCGTTCAATCACCACCATTCCTTTGGTATTGAAAGAAGTGGATTAAACCCCCTTGTGTATTCCTGTTTCGCAAAATGTGCCCGAAATCAAGGGCAATCAGTAGAAAATTGTATCTACCTTTGCAAAAAGCCAAAATGGAGTTATTAGGTACCAGCTTCTCTTCATTTCAGATTTTTCTGTATTTCACTTGTGGCATTCTCATTGGTATGTCAAAGACCGGGTTATCGGGAGCCGGATTATTGGTGGTTCCCATCATGGCAAGCCTCTTTGGTGGTAAAACCTCTACCGGCATTCTTTTACCCATACTTATTATGGCCGATGTGTTTGCAGTGTATTATTACCACCGGCATGCACAGTGGCGTTACATTTTTATCGCCCTTCCCTGGGCAGTAGCAGGCGTTATACTAGGAACTCTATTTGGTGCCTCGGTGAACGATGATCTTTTTAAAAACATTCTGGCTATAATTATTCTCACATCCATTGGATTAATGCTTTGGCTGGATTTCAGAAGTAAGCAGCCTACTATACCTGATACCTGGTGGTTTGGTGCCCTGCTGGGTTTAATTGGTGGTTTCGCCACTATGGTAGGCAACGCATCAGGACCTATCATGGCACTCTACCTACTCTCGATGCACCTACAAAAAAACAGCTACATTGGCACAGCAGCATGGTTCTTTTTTATAATCAATTTAATAAAGGTACCTTTTCATGTGTTTGCCTGGCATACCATTACTCCCGAAACCCTTCAAATCAATCTGATGGTTTTACCGGCCATTGGATTAGGCGTTATCGCCGGTATAAAGCTTATAAAACTTTTTCCCGAAAAAGCATATCGCTACTTTATCGTTTTCACTACATGCCTGGCAGCAGTTTTTCTGTTCTAAAGCAATAAACACTGTTGTATATTTGTTTCTACTAAAAAATGATATTATGAACACAACTTATATTAAAGTCCTGTTTCGAAAAATTATCGTTTATTCTTTTGCCTTCATATTGTGTCTTTTTCCACTGCTTCTTGAGGGACAAATTGAAACAAGTTGCGAAAAATCGAATTCCTTTACTAAACTTGTTGTAACCGGCAACATTAGCATAAGTCTCGAAAGGGGTGAGGAAGCTCAAATATGCGGGCTTGCAGGCACCAATCCGTCCGACCTTCAGATAAGCATTAGCGGGAATACCTTGCGAATTAGCCGGATTTCGGGAAAAAAATACGAAAAGCAACCTAACCTGAAAATTATCTTTACTACCTTAAATACTATAGAAGGCTACTCCAAAGCCGATATCAGTACCCTGAACCTCATTAAATCAGATAGCCTAAGGATTGAATTAAAGAATGGCTCGGTGTTTTATGCCGATTGTGATATAAAATACCTCCATGCCAATATCATAGAAGGATCGCTTCTTACCATAAAAGGTTATGCCGTAGAACAACAGATACAGGCAAACGGAAAAGCTACTTTTAATGGATTTGAACTCGAGGGTACCACTGCAGAGGTAAAAACAGCCACCGGTGGAATTGCCAAAGTGAACATCGAAAAAAGCCTTACAGGCACTAGTTCTTCAGGCGGACATATTGCCTACAAAGGAAAACCCCAGGTTGACATTAAACAAAGCATGGGCGGAAAAGTTGTAGACGAAAATTAAGTAAACAAACCTGCAAAGACATTTGCCATCAGTAAATCTTGCGGAGTAGTAATTTTAATATTCTCGCGGTTGCCCTCAAACAAACTCACTAAAAAACCAGCCGATTCCACCACCGAAGCATCATCGGTAAAGCTTTCGCGGTAGTTTTGTTCATAAGCTTTAAGCAGAATATCCGTTTGAAAAACCTGTGGTGTTTGCACCAGTCGGTAATTTTGCCTCCATACAGTAATAGATTGCGATCCCTTAATCTCGCGCAAAGTATCGTGCAGATCAATCACTGGCACTACGGCACCCTTTGTTATCGCCAGGTCAAAACCACGTTTTATGGTTTCGGGGCTTACAAAAGGCCTTACCCCATCGTGTATGGCAACCAGGCTGCCTGGCAGCAAATCGTACAAGCCATTCTTTACCGAGGCAAAGCGGGTATCTCCCCCTTCGTAAACCTTGTGATCGATTGTAAAATTGTGATTTTGCTGCAGCTTGTTCCACAATTGAATCTGGTTGCCTGGTAGCACCAACCGAATTTCGATTTGCGGATTGAAAGTATAAAAACGCTTGAGGGTATGCATAAGCACAGGCAATCCGGCTACTTCGATAAACTGTTTCGGAAGCTCGCTTTGCATGCGGTTTCCGACCCCTCCTGCTACAACAATTACGGTTTGATGCATATTAATTATTCAAGCCTTCGAAGATAAGTTTTTTAATTCTTGCTTAAATAGATCCATTGAATTTATATCGTGCCTTTGTTACTGAAATAGCTGCATTCTTGCAAGGATATTAGGGTCGATGATTGTAACTTAGTATGGTAATAATAACACCTGAAACTTTTGATGGAATATATTTCTTTAGTTTTTTAAATGTCTCAACCCAATGGCAGGAACACTCGAAAAAGCCCTGAAAATAAACCTCGATCCCCGTATTTATGGCACTCTGGCAGAAATAGGTGCCGGCCAGGAAGTTGCACGTAATCTTTTTTTGGCTGGAGCAGCTTCAGGAACCATAGCCAAAACCATGTCGGCCTACGACATGCAGTTCAGCGATGCCATATATGGAGCCGAACCCGACGGGCGTTATGTCTGCTATTCGCGGGTAAACAAAATGCTCGACTGCGAATACAAGCTTGTGCTGGAACGCCTTGAGAATCATAGGCCCGAGAATACAACCTTTTTTTCCTTTGCAGACACTGTTACCACAAAAAGTCAGAAAAACCAGCGCGATGGGCATGGCTGGATGGGAATCAAATTTCAGACCGACCCTATGTCGGAACCCAATAAAATAATCCTGCACATCCGCTTGCACGAAAACTCGAATGTACAACAACAGCAAATTCTCGGTGTATTAGGTATCAACCTCATTTATGCAGCCTATTTTTTAAGCCAACAACCCACACAATGCATCGATACACTGCTCGAGAACATTGCCGAAGGAAGCATAGAAATTGATATGATTGAGTTTCTTGGGCCTGTTTTCAAAAAAACAGACAATAGGCTGATGGCGCTTCACCTCGTAAAATCGGGACTCACCCGGTCGGTATTTTTTACCCGACAGGGAAAACCAATTCAGGGAGCCGATCTTTTATACCGAAAGAATATACTTGTATTACGGGGTAGTTACCGACCTTTTACACTTGTGCACGAAAACATGATTGCTTGTGCCAAACAAGCCTTTATGCAACGTAACGGTTTTGGAGAAGATGAAATTGTGGTATTACCCGAATTGTCTATGTCGCACCTGTTGGCCTTTGGAACCCTTGATATAGACGATTTTCTGGGTCGTGTGGATACGCTCAATGCCATGGGAATGGCTGTGCAGATCAGCGATTTTGCCAATTTTCATTCGCTGAAAGTGCACCTGGCACAGTTTTCTACTGAACGCATCTCTTTGGCCATAGGCATAAAAAATGTCTCCGAAATATTTTCTGAACAGAATTATACCGAACTGGCAGGGGGTATGGTAGAAGGCCTCGGAAAGCTTTTCTCAAATGGTTCGAATCTGTACGTTTATCCGAAGCGGCTTAAAACAGAAGAAATCAGAGAACTGGATCAGATGGTATTCGACGACCAGGTTGAACATCTTTTCCAATATTTTTTTACCACAAACAGGTTAATCGCATTAAAACAATATAACCCTAAGCTAATAAACATTTATACCCACGATCTGCGTGCAGCAATGTCTTCGGGCGACCCTTCGTGGCAAGAAAAAATACCTGCTCCTGTGGCCGAAATCATTCTTTCAAAGAAACTATTTGGCATTCGGAAAACCCAGTAGATTACTTCTTTTTCTTTTTCCTTCTGTTGCCTTTCTCTTCCTCCGCTTCGCGCATGAGGGTTTTCCAGTCGGCGTGACTGTCCTGACTGGCAGCGATGGTATCGTGGTAAGTCATGGTATCGATTTCGAGCACAGCGACCGAATGGCCCAGGTAATTCTCTATTTCCAGTAACAGGGATTTTTCTTCTTCGCTGCAAAACGAGATGGCCCTGCCCCTTCGACTGCCCCGTCCCGTTCGGCCAACCCTGTGCACATAGTTTTCGGTTTGTTCCGGCAAGTCATAATTCACCACATAATCTACCTCCGAAATATCGATACCGCGCGCACTAACATCGGTAGCAATGAGCACCTTGGTTTTTCCGGTGCGGAAATCGGCCATTATCTGTGCCCGCTGTTCCTGCTCTTTATCGCCATGTATGGTTTTCGAAACAACACCTATACGCTCCATGGCAGCACAAACACGTTCGGCCCTTACTTTGGTGCGCACAAAAACCAATATTTTAGTTTCGGGATTTTCGTTGATGAGCCTCTCGAGAAAAAATCGTTTATCGTCCATTTTTATGAATGTCACAAAATGGTCGATGTTGCGTGCTACCGGGTCTTTAGGCGATATCTGGATACGAATGGGGTTGGTTACAAGTGAGTAAGCCAATTTTTTTATGGATTCGTCGATGGTAGCTGAAAAGAAAAGCGTTTGCCGGCCCTTTGGTAACATTTTTACGAGTTGCCGTATATCGTTAATAAAACCCAGGTCGAGCATATGATCGGCCTCATCCAATACCAGTACTTCAACCCTGTTCAGTTTCAAGTGACCCTGGCTCACCAGGTCGAACATGCGGCCAGGAGTTGCTACCAGAATATCAAAGCCTTTTTCCAACATGTCAATCTGCGGTTGCTGGTCGACACCACCATGGATACAAAATGTTTTAACTGCAGTTCCCTTTGCCACCTGATCGAAAACACTTGCTATTTGTAAGGCAAGCTCGTGGGTAGGGACCATTACAATGCACCTGATGCCATCGGGCCTTCGGGCATTCTTTTTTCCTTCGATGTTGTTAATTACCGGAATGGCAAAAGCAGCTGTTTTTCCAGTGCCGGTTTGGGCAATGGCCAAAACGTCTTCGCCGTTTAGGATGTGCGGTATTGCTTTGAATTGTATGTCGGTAGGCCGGCGAAAACCTGCTTCGACCAGGTTACTTTTTATGCGGGGGGCAATATGGTAGTCTTCGAATTTCATGCTGCAAAGATAGAACTGTCCTTGCTACTTTTATCATGGGTCAGAGCTTTTAATTCAATGCCTGTTCCCGTTCGGCCATGATGGCTGCCACCGCCATGCGCAGTTCGGTATAAGAATAGCTGCTGTCAAGTTCTTCTTTCAGGGGTGCCAGGTTCACTGTTTCAAGCTCGTCAACCATTTTTCGAACTGCCTGCAAACGCTGCGGACTGATAAAATTTTGCACCCCGATAGTTCCGAGCCTTACATAATGTGCCAGATGCCCTTCGATGGTTGTTTGCGAAAAACCTCGTTCGATGGCAATTTCATTTATCGATTTCCCTTTTTGATAAAGTTCAAAACTCACAGCTTTGCTATCGATTTTTTCTTTTTTGTCTTTTTTAAGTTTTGCCTTTCGCGGTGGCTTGGTTACCTTTTCTCTTTTGATTTTCCTTTCCGGCACGGACCTTTGCAGCTTATCTTTTGTGAATTCGCTTTTTGCCATGGAAGCCTCCAGAAGCGAAACAGCTTTATAAATATGCTGAATCTGACGCTGAAAAAGGGCATCGAGTTCGTAGAGATCGTTTCGATACTTTTTAATGCCCTTTTCGTTTCCTAATTCCATTATATGCTCATAAACCTTGTCTGATATTGCCTGCAAACGAGGTTCGAAATACGTTTTTGCCGCATTGAGGCGTTCGAGCAAATAAGAATACTGCGCTTCTTCGTCAGTAAGAATAGTATGTATCTGTCGGGTAAATGACTGTGCTGTTTGTTGCAAAGGCATCGCAATCTGAAGAATTCCCGAAGCCCATTCTTTGTATTGCTGTTTTAGCGAACGGTTTTCTTCTTTGTTGTAGCTTGCCAGGTGAAAGGATAATTCCCTACTCAGATAACTAAAATCGAAAGCTTGAGAAATAACACTTTGCAGGTATTTTCTGGTTTCCTGTACAAAGATAGTTTGCAAGTGCCCGGGTTCGGATTTTAAGATGGAGAACTCACTTAATGCACTATCAGGCTGAAGAAGGTTTCGGGGTATAGGAGAAGACAATACCAGTCCATCGAGTGAGGTAAGGCGCGAGAGGGCAACATAAATCTGACCCGGAGCAAAGGCGTTCTCCACATCGATAATGGCTTTCTCGAAGGTAAGTCCCTGACTTTTATGCACGGTAATAGCCCAGGCCAGTTTGATCGGAAAATGTTTAAACCTTCCCACTACCGTTTCGTCGATGGCATTGGTTTCTTTGTTGAGAGAAAATTTTTTATTTTCCCAGGTGTAGGGCTCTATCATTACGGGGTCTGTTCCATCGCTAAAACTCACGATTATTTCGTCTTTTTTAAGCGAACTTACGCGGCCAATTTTACCATTAAAAAAACGCTGCTCGCCGGAGTAATCGTTTTTAAGCATCATTACCTGAGCCCCTTGTTTCAATACCAGTTTTTTATCCACCGGATAGAGGTACTCACTGAAATCGCCTTCTACTTCTGCTTCGAACTGAAAGGAAGTCGCTTTTAGTTTTTGAAGGGTCTCGAGATTTTTGGCATCGGCAATACGGTTATGGGTGGTAAGCAAGACATAACCATCGAATTCGCTCTGGCCAAAATCCGGAATAAAATGCGTGTTAAGCAATTCAAAATCGACATTAGTACAACAATTATCACGCAGGTTATTGAGAAGCTGAATAAAAACCGGATCGGATTGCCTGTATATTTTATCGAGTTCGATATACAAAGGGGGCTGTTGCTGCAAAACCTTCGCATTAAAAAAATGCATGCCTTTGTAATATAACGATAAATGTCGCCACTCTTCGTCTTTTACAACTGGCGGAAGCTGAAGCAGGTCGCCAATGAACAATACCTGAACGCCGCCAAAAGCCTGGTTGCGGTTGTAGCGCACATGCCGGAGAATAACATCGATGGCATCGAGCAAATCGGCACGAAGCATACTTACTTCATCGATAATAAGTAGCTCCAGTTCGCGCAGCATATTGCGCTTGGCTTTGTTCATCTGAAACGACTGAAGCAAAGATTTTGGCGTATGCAATGCTATTGAAGAATGTGAATCGGAAAGGGTTTTGTCGAGGGGAATAAAACTGGCAAAGGGCAACTGAAAAAGTGAGTGAAGCGTCACACCTCCTGCATTGATAGCGGCAATTCCCGTTGGAGCAGCAACTATGGCATTTTTGTGCGTGCGACTGACAATATCGCGAATAAAAGTTGTTTTTCCGGTTCCGGCTTTTCCGGTAAGAAAGATGGTGCGGCTTGTCTGATTCACAAACCTCGCTGCCACTTGAACTATTTGATCGGAAGAAACCTGCATAACGAAAGGGATAGGCACAAAAACTTAATTTTCTGTGCGACAGGCAAGATACAAATTTCGTAAAACATCACGTTTCGACCTTAAAGAAAAAAAGCATTTCGTTAGAAAGTATATCCAAATCCTACATAAACCGATTGGTTTCCGGCTTCCTGATTAAGCGGTGCGGCATAGTCAATGCCAATTACAATGTTTTCGTTCATCACCAGTTTGCCTCCAATGCCACCGGCAGAATACCAGCCTTGATAAGAGTCGCGGAAATATTTTTCCCGATCTGATGCGGTAACGGAAGAAAAATCGATTGGGTATGGTTCGAGAATAAGTCCTGTATGGAAAATAGGCACCAGGGAAATGTGCCAATTCTGATTCAAAAACCTAAATTCAAATAATCTGGCACGTAGTTCGAAATTGCTCAATGCCATTTTTCGGCCCACAGCTCTATTTTGCAATATACCCCAAATCGTCCCAAAGCCCTCGCCTACTACCCCAAAAGCACCGCCATAACCTTCAATTCCATCGGCCAACACCTGACGGGTGTAAAAAGGGAGGTTTCCAAAACTTGCATCGTATCGCAAGCGGTATGCAAAGGATACGCGATCGGGTAAAAGTGTAAAGAATTGATGATGCTTTATGGATAATTGCAGCGCAGTAGTAGGATTACCAGCCTGTTCGGGCGAGAAACGCAATGTGGTTTCTACCCATGTTCCCTTCATCGGGTTTGTAAGGCGGTCGCGTGTATCGTATGACAAACCTGCCTGAATAGAATTGGCCCATCCGCCCTCTTTCTCCTCTTCAGCAATCAGCTGCCATTCAATATACTTGTCGTAAAGTGTAGGAGCATCGACATAAATGCCATTGGGTTTATTGTTTTTATTGAGCTGATCGAAATCAACGCGGTTAATCTGATAGTAAGCTAAATTGAATCCCAAATTCCACTTGAAATCTGATAAACCAAACTGATCCTGCAATTGAAACTCGAAGTGGCTGCGCGATTGCTGGTAATAATAAAATGCCGAGGTATTAAAAACATTGGAATTTGGATCTTCAAAGGCCTGGTTGTATTGAGTCTGGTAACCATTATAGCCATAAAAAGGATAAAGTTGTGAAAGGCTATAACCCATTTTACCAGAATAATTAAGGTTACCATATCGCTTGTAGCGCAAGGACAAATTTGTTTTTCCCTTGGTACCATGCGCCAGGTTCAGATTAAAAAATTGCTTGTAATCCGGATATTTTTCGCCGGTGCCATAATCGAACAATGTGGCATTGATGCCCAGGTAAATTCCTACCACCGGGTCCACTCTGAATTCGGGAAAGGGTGCCAGATTGTAACCAACTTTAGGCTTGGATTTTTCGCGGGTGTTTCCTTCGGGATTAACTGAATTTTCATCCTCCATTGAAAGTGTAAATACACTAAATGGTATTGAGAAGAAAAATAAAGAGAAGAAAAAGATAAGCCGAAACAAACTCATTTTATTTGCTACCTGATTGGAATTGTTTTTCAGAACGTAAAGATTAAAAAATAGTTCCGATTATACACCTACAAAACTTTAGACAAGGTGCAAATTAGGTATTTAAAGAACAGCCTAATGAGTATTCTTACCCATTAGGCTGCGCAAGGTTTACGAAAACAATACTTCATCAAATAAGTTTGTACTTTTAAGGCAGTACAAAACCTGAAGTTTACAAAACCTCAATTTTCAGGGGTCACATGCAACACACGGTATTCCCATTGAGCTAGTGTAATGCTAACAGAAGGAGCCACTTCAACCACCGTATCGGAAAAAAGCTCGGTATAACTTCCTTCGAAACCAGTTCCGGTAAATTCAAAACTTACTTGCTGTGCAGAAAGATTGAAATAGGCAAAGACTTTATGCTCATCTTTCTGACGATAAATGGCAAAAACCTTCGTATTGGCTGTGGTGTTGATACGTTGTGGATCTCCACCTTCGGTACCATTCCAGAGAGCTTTGTTATTTTTCTTGAGATCAAGCAGCGAAGTATATAAGCTCTTGTTGCTATGTTCGTTCCAGGGTATAAGGTCTTTCTCAAAAAATTGGAACCTTTTGTTTAAGCCGGCTTCCTGCCCGCTGTAAATCATGGGCATACCAAAGAGCGTATGTGTAAGTGATGCAAAAGTAGGTGCCGAAACCCCGTATTGTTCTGCGTCGGTTCCTACCCAAGAATTCTCGTCGTGGTTAGAAGTAAAATACAGTCTGTACTCTCCAGAATAATTTGTGAGCTCTGTGGTTAAAAAATTATCGAGTGCCGAAACATTCTTTGTGCCCTCATAAATGCCGGTTAAAATGCCACCCTCGAAACCATGAAGGCTCCAGGCATAAGTCATATCGAAGCCATTATTATGGTATTTGGTGCCTTCTCCTTCGGCCAACATCAATAAATCGGGGCGAAGTTTTTTAAGCGAATCGTTGGCTGCTTTCCAGAAATCGAGTGGAACAAAATCCACTGCATCGCAACGGAAGCCATCGATACCGGCTTCTTTTACCCAAAATTCCATCGATTCAATCATGTAAGCACGTAAATCGCGGTTGGCATAGTTCAACTCAATCACATCCGACCAATTGGTTCCGGGTGGTGGTATAAACTCACCGGAAGTATTGGTGACATAAAATTCCGGATGCGCAGTGGTCAGCACGTTGTCCCAGGAAGTATGGTTAGCCACCCAGTCGATGACCACATACATACCCGCATCATGAATAGCCTCAACCAGCTCCTTAAAATCAGTCATATTGCCAAACTCAGGATTAATTGCCTGGTAGTTAGAAATTGAATAATAACTACCCAGGCTTCCCAGTCTTTTTTCAACCCCAATCGGATTTATGGGCATGAGCCAGAGAATGCCAACACCCATTTCTTTTAACCGGGGAAGATGAGCAGCGAAAGCATCAAAAGTACCTTCAGGAGTGTATTGCCGGATATTCACTTCGTAAAGACCCTTGTTGTAACTCCATTCCTGATGATGAGTATAAGAAATTATATCAGTGGTATCGACAGGCTCTCCGGGTTCATCCACAGGAGGCAGATTTTCATTGTTCTTTTCACATGCCACAAAGAAGGGTAAGAGAGCTATTAAATAAATCAACCTTTTCATAATAGTATATTTTATAGGTACACTACAAAGTAAACTCTCTGTTCTACGAATAGAAAAATATATAGGCCTGATATGGCTACAGACAGTAACTGAAAATTATAATTGCCTGATATATTGATAATTAATTCAAAGAATGGAGTAAAAAGTATGGCTAGAAACTAGGAGAAAGTATAAAAAAAGAAGGGAAGAATTTCTCCTTCCCTTCGAGTGGTCCCAGCTGGGCACGATCCAGCGACCCTCTGATTATGAGTCAGATGCTCTAACCAGCTGAGCTATGGGACCAATATTTTTTGCTTAATCTCTTTTGCTATCCGTTTTAATCAATTCACTGACAGTGTCTGGTTACACAATCCGTTTTGAAGCTTGGCTAAAAGCGGGTGCAATATTAAACAATTGCCAAGTAATTTGCAATAATTCTCCATTTTAGTTTTTTTTCTGGTCAGTATGTTTTACTATAGCGATTTGGCATTTTACGCTGGCAGTTTTACCTTTGCACCAAAGAAACAAAAAGTGAAAATAACCGATCCGGCAGAACTTAGCCCACAAAAAATTAAAAACATTGTATTCGATTGGGGTGGGGTGCTCATTAACATCGATTACCAAGCCACCGTAAATGCCTTCAAGGCTTTAGGTGTTGACAACTTCGATCAGCATTTTGCTCAGGCGCAGCAGCGAGAACTTTTCGACCAACTTGAAACAGGAGCCATTAGTCCCGATGCCTTTAGAAAAGGTATCCGCGAGGAATTTGGAGATTTTATTACCGACCAGCAAATGGATGCTGCCTGGGGAGCCATGTTGCTGGATATACCATCGCACAGAATAGAAACCTTGAAGGCTTTGCGGAAAAAATACCGGATATTTCTGCTGAGTAACACCAACCAGATCCATGAGGACCAGCTGATGGAGGGTTTGAATGCTGCACTTGGCTTTGAGTTTTTTTCGCTCTTTGAAAAGGTTTATCTCTCACATAGAGTAGGTATGCGCAAACCCCATACAGCTATTTTTGATTTGGTAGTGAAGGAGAATGGCTTGATTAAAGAGGAAACGCTGTTTATCGATGACTCCGAACAACATGTGAATGGTGCAGTAAAAGCAGGGCTTCATGCATTTCATCTGCAGCCAGGAATGGAAACCAGCGAAATATTTCGATTGTGGACAGAATAAAAATTCCGATACCGGAAGACTTTCATTTCAAAACCCAAATTCGCATACAAATTGGGGACATTAACTATGGCGGCCATTTGGCCAACGATGCCTACCTTCGACTGGCACACGAAGCCCGTTTACAAATGCTGCAAAATTTTAGCTGGAGCGAAATGGATTTTGAAGGATATGGCCTTATCATGATCGACGCCGGGATTCAGTTTATGGCTGAGGTCTTCCGGGGAGAATCCCTTACAATCGAGATTTCCTTAAACGATTTGTCGCAAAGGGGATTTAATTTATACTATCACTTTCGTTCGGCAGAAGGGAAGTCGGTAGCCAAAATAAAAACAGGTATGTGTTTCTTCGATTATGCTTCAAGGCGCCTGGCTGCATTGCCTGTTGAGATAAAAGAGATCATTGAGCAGCGATTGAGGCAATAAACCTTTCCTTAAGAAAGTTTCAAATAGTAAAAGCCAGATAAAAATTTATAATTTAGTCAGACCAAAAACACAAAACGAACTAAATAGAATACCATGAAAACTATATTTATTGCCTTGCTTTTTGCCTTTTCGCAGGCTTTATTAGCCCAGCAAACCGATGTGCCCGTAAAGATTATTCTTAAATCGGGCGAAGAGATTGTAGCCAAGCACCTTGGGCAACTATCGTGTGGCAATGCACAATTTGTTGATAGTTATGTATTGATTCGTGGAAAATACATGGATACACCCACCGAGATCAAAACCTATCAGGATTTTAAAAAAATTGATTTTACCGGTTTCGTGGCAGAACCAGCACCTTCTGTAGGCAACGAAAAAGCAACCATTACCTTTTACCGCAAAGATGGAATAACGGTAGAACTAAAAGAAGCCGATATTAGTCAGTCATGCTACAGTTCAGGAGATATGTTCAACCAAATCAGCATTCAATTAATCAATCCACTAAACCAAAAGGTATACGAGCAAAAAATCGAAACCCGGAATATTCAGTCTATTTATTTTTTATAGACTTTTCTACACTTGTTTTAAAAAACGAAACAGAAAATCCCTTACCCTGGCAAACACCCGGGTAAGGGATTTTTAATTAATGACCAAAGTATTAGATACCTTTTTTATCGAGTATTTTCTCAATCTCGTCCATGACACGATTCATGGCTTCAATGGTTTTATCAAAAGCTTCGGAACTGGTCATATCTACACCGGCGCTTTTTAACTGGTTAATTGGATAATCTGAACCACCAGAGCTTAAGAAAGCTATATAGGCATCAATGGCTCCCGGCTCCTGACGCAAAACTCTTTCGGCCAAAGTATTTGATGCTACAAAAGAAGTGCTGTACTGATAGACATAGAAGTTGTAGTAAAAATGAGGTATATAGGCCCATTCCATGCTGATGTAATCGTCTACCTTACACACACCTTCTGCATGGCCATAGTATCTGTTTACAATATCGGAATACATTCCCGATAACACATCGCCGGTAAGAGCTTTTCCTTCCTGCGCTGCCTGGTGCATTTTCAGTTCAAATTCGGCAAATTGTGTCTGACGGAATAGTGTTCCTTTAAATCCATCGAGGCGTTCCATCAATAGGGAGAGTTTAACCTCATCGTTGTCAATGGTTTTCATCATGTGCTCGAATAGCAATACCTCGTTAAAAGTCGATGCCACCTCGGCTACAAAAATGGTATAATCGGCAAGTGGATATGGTTGGGATTTATTCGAAAAATAACTTTGCATGGTATGCCCCAGTTCGTGTGCCACAGTGCTTACATCTTCGTATAAATCGGTATAGTTTAACAAAATATAAGGATGACCATCGTAAAAAGCACCATTCGAATAGGCGCCTGAACGTTTTCCGGGTGTTGGATATACATCAATCCAACGCTCGTCAAATGCTTTTTTTACAGTGCTGGTATATTCTTCGCCCAGAGGTTTAAGGGACTCTAGAATCAATTTCTGAGCCTCGTCATAAGAATATTTCAAATCAACGCCTGATACTGCAGGAGCATATAAATCGAGGTATTTCAAAGTATCGAGACCCATCATGCGCTTTTTAATTTGCAGGTAACGATGAAAAGCAGGCAGGTTTTTGTTTACATTTTCTACCAACGAATAATACACTTCCACCGGAATGTAGTTGGGTGAGAGGGCTGCCTCGAGGGTTGACTCGTAATTGCGTGCTTTTGAGCGGTAAAGCGAGGCTTTCACCTGTCCGTAAAGCATTTCGCCAAAAGTAGCTTCGAAGTTTTTGTAGTTGTTCCAGAATTCGGTAAATACCAATTCGCGGTCGGCACGTACTGGAGTAGCGCGATATTTACCATAGGTAGAAGAATTAAGTTTTACTGTTTCGCCATTGCTGAGGGTCACTTCCGGTGCTGGCATTTCGGCATTGCTAAAGGTAGAATAAACCGAAGCTCCGGTTCCTGTGGCCATTCCTGACAAGGCGAGGATACGTTCTTCGGGTTCGCTCAATGTATGCTTTTGCTGATCGAAGAGGTCTTTCAATCCTTTTTCGTACACTTTCAGTTTGGGTTCGTTCTTGATAAAGCCTTCTATCACGCTCCACTCAGAGGTAAGAATTTCTGGATTGATATAGGCTCCCTTTGAGGAAAACTCAGAAAAAAGCTGTTGCAATTCTTTTTCCATGCCGGCATATTTCATATCGCGCGTATCAAGGTCGGCGTTCATGCTGGCATAAATGTAGAGTTTTACGGCTTCTTTGTTCAGGTTGGTATTGTACTCTAAACAAGCTAATAAATTAGCAGCCGATTGGGTAATCGTGCCTTTAAAGCTTTCGATTTTTGGCAGTTCAACCATCATTTTTTCTTTGGCTTCCATCCATTCTTGGTCGCTGGTAAAAATCGGACTAAGATCCCATTTGTACTTATCGTCAATGGCAGATCGTTCAGTTTGTGCGAACAAACTAAGCTGAAGGACGAAAAGAAACAGAAGGGACAAAATCGGGGTGTAGTTTTTCATTTTCATTGCTTTGATTTT